>PLUM01000022.1 GCA_003165465.1 Acidobacteriota bacterium | reverse complement strand
GCCCCAAGACCTTGTGGAGAATCAGACTGAAGGTTGCGGGTATTCGCCCGAATTGAGAAGCCACGCGAAGAAAGAACTCGTCCGCTCCGCCGACGAGTGGCGCTCGTTTACCCGCGGCGCAATAACCAAACGAAGATTTTGTCTCTTCGATCTACTCTCACTTACTTATTGCCATTCGCATCGCCACTGGATTCCTTGGATTTCAGCGCCTTGTATTGGTCCACATCCTGGTTGTTCGTGCAGAAGTATTCCAGCAGATCTTCGTGCCCCAGCGTCCAGACGCGAGGCGCGGACGTCCATGGCTTCGACAATACCTTTGGGTCTTCGATCGTCACCTGGTAGACGAGATAGTTCATGGACGGACGGCTGATTCGCTCCACCACATGTTCCTGGTCGCTGTGGAACCAACCCGTAAAGTTGTTCCAAGTCCGTTCATCGATCCCCACTACATCAATGACCAAAGTATCTCCGTCCCAATGACCAACCTCGTCGCCGTTGAAGGATGGATCCGGCTCAGGATCATGCGGGCGTCCATCGGTATGCACAACACGCCAATTGTTGTTTAGCTCGTCCAACTGTACGAATAGTCCGGGCGTTTGAACCAGCTGGATTGGATACGGATCAATCATGAACATTCCTGGGACGCCCCGCGGCAGACAATTCACGGACGCTCGTCCCAACTCATAATCCGTTGCCGTCATGGCTTTGATCTTTGCGGCAGCCCACGGCTGGAAGGGAGGCGGCTCCTCCGGCGTTGCTTGTGCGTCGAATTGTCTTCTCAAAGCTGCGTTGAACGTAAAGCCACCTGCGGTTCCCGGGAACCACACTCCAGAGAGATCCGGATGGCCATCTGCGGTGCGAGGCGCAGGTCCGCCTTTAGGGACTGGCTGGGTTTTTGATTTCGAGGGGCCGGATTCTGAAACCTTCCCCTCTTGGGCCACCGCGGGCAGAGCTGGCATGAGCAACAAATACAGAACAGCTCCGGCGCTTACCCCGTAACTGGCGAGGCGGCGTTTCATCCAAGCTCCTCCCATTTTGAAGTCCTCCGCAAGGCAATTAGAACGCTCGCGGTGCATGTTCCTGGCCGGTCAAGGCTCGCGTCAGTTCAATAGAATGGATTTGAGATTCGAGTCCCCACCGGCGAATCTCCCTGCCTGTAAGCGTTCAGTATCCGTCCTTCGCATTTTCACTAAATTTCGCTTCGACATCCTGTCCAATTTTGTGCACACGGCCATCCGACAGCTTAATGGTTTCGGCAGCGGCTCGATTCTTTGCGCCATTCTTAGCGAGACATGCCCTCACGGTCACAGTCTTGCCAACGGTGTCCGTGAAATCTTTTCGTTCAGTTCCGCTCCTTTTCAGAGTGGAGAGAGAAACAGTTTCAAAAGTCCATGTGGTCACGTTGCCGTTGGGATCCTTCACGTCCAAGTGAAAATACCCGTGTGGGTTTTGCCATTCAAAACTCGTAAACGTGCCCGTGAGATCCAAGCATTTATTCGCGTCGAACTCGGCCGCGAACGAGTGATGAGCAGAGGCGGGAACTGCCGCCAGCAAACCAAAAAACGCCGCCAGAACACCGGCGAGTCTGCGTTGCATGATTACCTCCTTGAACGAAAGGCATCGCTATCTGTTTGATGTTCAACCGGGATACGTTGGGCGTACCGTATCACGTTCGATAAATCGTTTCAATGTTAGAATCGGATAAACGGTCCGCGCACTGACCGTTAGCCTGGCGACTTCCCGCCATGATGGGTACGAACTTCTGGATCCGCTTGGCCTGTTCCACCTTCTTTTCGCTTAGAGCCACTCGCGGCTCATTCTCTTCACGCGCTTATTGAACCTGGTACACGTAGACTTCGCCGGGTGTGGTCCCCCGTGGCGGCACCGCGACAAAAAGCCGAGTTAACTGAGGCACCAGGAGTCCCGTCTTCGCGCCGGGGCCCGAAGGAATATTCCCCAGGGAGGCATAGTGGTCCGGGTCGGTTTCCTTGAATACATCGACCGCACCCGTGCCGCCGGAGGTTGCGTAAATGCGCTTGTTTGCGGTATCGAACATCAGGTCGTCAACTCCCCTTCCGACAGGAAGCGCCTGAAGTTCTTTTCCAGTGTGGCTATCGAAGATCACGATTGCTCCGCTGCGGCAACCGACGAAGAGACGATGCACGGATTCATCCAGCGCCATCGTAGCGTTGCCCTTGCCCAGTTTGACCGGCCAACTCGCGAGCAATTTATTCGTCTTGCGGTCGATCACTTCGACTTCATTCTTTGCCGGGTTATTCAAGAAGAGTCTGTCGCCTGATTTTTCCAGAGCCATGGCCTCCAGCGTATCTCCCTCAATCTTAATATCGGCAAGCTTCGCGCCAGCAGTGGTATCGACAACGCTCAGCATCGTAAACGTTTCGTGCGCGTTGTCGCCGCCATTATCGATATAAAGGTAGTGTGTGGCTGGATCGTAACCGATGGAATCCGTATCGACCTTGAGGGGAACAGCCTTCAGCAAATCATAGGTCTTCCCGTCATAAATGTTCAGCACTCCTTTTCCTTCATCCGTAATATAAATTTGCTTGAGATCTTCACGGTAGAGGACCGCGTGCGGGTGATCCACTTTAATCGCGCGGATAAATTTACCGGTGGCTAAATCGAATACCAGGACTTGCTGAGCTTCTTCCCCCGCGACGAACAAGCGATTGCCGCCAATGTCTATTCCGAGGTGGTCAAAGCGGCCTTTTACGGAAGCCGGCATTTCATACTTGGTGGCTAATTTCAAAGGAGCGGCAGTTTGGGCTGCCCCTTGCTGCGCGCTTAGCAAGAATATCCCCACCAAGAATAGTTTGAGTTTGTTCATTCGTCTCCTCCTGTTTTCGTTCCGAGTGTGGGTACTTACGTGGCTCTACCTTTTCAACCCTTCCCTCAGTTGTCAAGCACGTAAGCCTTCCATAAACTCTCTCACTAGCCGTGGTACAAAAACTCCATCAGGCCACAACCTAGCTAAGCCACTGATTCCATTGATCACAAACTGGGTAGTGCGACAGGTTCTAGAGGAAGTAGCTATCGTTTGCGTGAAACGATACCCCAAAGTTAATGAAGTGCCCCACTGAGACGTGCCTGGTCAATTACCTGCAAACGGTCCTTGGACCCCATGCGCCGCATGATTTCATGGATATGGTTCTTTACGGTTTGCTCGGAAAGGTTTAGTCGTGATGCGATCTCCTTATTCGTTAGCCCTTGAGAGATGAGAGGAATAAGCTCCTGTTGCCGGCGGGTTAGCCCGAGTTCGAGTTTTATTCGCGCGCTTGGAATCGCCGCCCATTGTCGCGAAAAAGCTTGAAATAAGTGAATGCAAAGCTGTGGGGGGCAAACCGCTTCCCCTCGGGCAACCGCATGTATCCCGGACAGGACCTCTGCGGAGGAAGCATCCCGCAAAATGTACCCTACGGCTCCAGCTCGCACGCATTTTAGGAGATTTTCCGGATTAACATCCATATCAATCAAAATAACCTTAATCTTTGGAAATTGATTGGCAATTTCGGTTATGAAAGCGAAATCCGTCATTCTCCCGGCAACAGAATCCAGAATCAAAACGTCGGCGCCTGATTCAGTAACCGAGGAAGAAGTCTCAGGGACGCAAGGAGAGACACCACACACATAGCAATCCCCCCTCTTCTTTAGCAGTCGAGTAAGGGTCTCGCGCAAAAGTCGGTTTCCAGCGACTAAGTACACACGGGGAATAATATTCGCCATGCCGCTCCATGAAGAATGCCCAACTGAGAAGAAGAGCCCAGTATATAGTATCTATTGTGTTAATCAGATCCGTTAAGCATAGTAGTATTGAGCGAACTAAGTATCTCTATTTTCAATTGAAATCAGAGAGGGTTGCCCTGCATTCCGGACTCTCGATTTCTCCGGCGCCAGGGCCGAACGGGATTGTGATCTCAAATTCAAGGCCGTAAACCGCAGGCCGGCAGAGATATTTTGACCTCCGCGCATGAAAGCCTCTTGCAACTCATCACCGCAATAGATAGTGCAACCACGAGGCCAATCCCAACACGCTAACTAATACAAGATGAGGCATTTAAACTGTCTGGAATTTACAAATGAATTTGCGGCAGACCAATATGGAATTAGGGAGATGAAACGAGGGTCATTTTGGAATCCACGATCTGAGGGACTTGTTCAGTGCTGCTGTCCAGTGTGTTTGATCGAATTCCTCCCGCCGCCGAAGCATGAATCTTTGCGGTTTGGTTGTCCTTAATTAAGTATCTGAAAACGTGCAAGATATGTCCGGAAGACGGGCCATCTGCCCATCCCTGGATCCGAGGTTCGAGGTCCATGAAGCAGGGAGGGCATTCTCGGTCAATCATGGCCCGGATAGGAGAACCAGAAATCAGATCGTATGCCGATGATGTCTGTTGTTAGGTGCAAGCCATGCTTCTTGCAAGTGTTCTTCTGTAGCGAAATGTAGAATCTTGCATCTGCCCATCGCGGATTGTTGAACGATGAATAGGAATGGCCACTTTACGGGGCATGGTACTAAAGTGGTACTGGAAATGTCTATCTCTAGAACGGCTATGGTACTCCGCGTAGTACTTAAACTGGGATTGGCCACGAAGTAATACTCACCCCTTTTTGAACCTACCACTTTCACCTTGATTCATTAATAGTGTGTGCTCGGTTTGTGCAAATCGAAAAGCAGAGGGGAATCAATGACCCAACCCATTCGTGTTGTTGTCGCGAATCGCCCCCAGTTGATGCGCGAATTAGTCATAGAGGCCATCACAGAGCAACCCGACATCGAAGTTGTCGGGGAGATTAAAAACGAAGATGAAATTCTCGATGGAGTCGAAGGAACTCATCCGGACGTTCTGATCATCGCGCTGGGTGAATCCAGCCAGCGTTCTTCTCTTTGTGACATTTTGCTCCGCCGCTATCCCGAAATGAAGATCTTAGCTCTCGCGCCGGAAAGGAATTGCGGCATTTACTACTGGGGCTCATTCGAAATTCATGAAACCTCTGCGGAAGCTTCCGAGGCCGGAATTCTAAGTACTTTGCGTCACAAGAACCAGCCCGTGGGAGGTTAAACGTGCGCGTGGGAACCCATCAGTTTTTCGATCGCCGGCGGACACAGGAGAGGCGCGGTTTATTTGTAATCGCTGGACTCTTGCTGCTGCATGTGTGGTGCGCGCCCATGGCGCGTGCGCAAGAGCCCCATGACAATACGACGAGCGCTACAGACCTGGCATTGCAGAACCTAAGCCGGGTAGCGGCTTCCGCAGCGGAACTCAAGGCCGTTTTAGCCAGGGATGCAGGGCTAATGGTCGAATTAAAACATTGGGTTGCAAGGGACGCCACCGATCACGGGCAGGTAGTAAGCGATTCGGACCTGACTAGTGACGGCATCTTCGAGCGGTTGGAAACGGATATTCAATTTCGGTCTATTGCCACTGCCTTGGTCCAACGATATGGATATCTTCTTCCAAAGTTGAATCCTGACTCGGACCCCGGGAAAGAGCATGAGTTATTGTTCCAGCAACGGGCCAAATGGCTCGTGCAAAATCAAGACGAAGAATTGGCGCAGGCTCGTCAGCGGGGAATGCAAAGCCCGCAGAAGATTGGGCTGCCGGCACCGGCAGAGCCACCTTCCAGTACTGCCCCGCCGGAGCCGAAGTTTCCCAATCTCCCGAGCGGGGACGCAACCCCGCCGTTGCGCGCGCAGCTAACGCAAACGGCCGAAGATCCGGCCAGCATGTCCTCGCAACTTCCTCTGCCTGGTTCCTACGAGTCCGCCCTGTCCTCCAATCGCCTCAATGTGAGCGCCACGGAGCATCTTGATTCGCAGACCGCAGGAGCGGGCCGTTCGCCCGGAACTTCCTTGGCAGGTGGAAATTCCGATGCTGGGAGCGCCGACGGCGGATTGCTCTCGGCGTACGGAATGGGAACCAACCCCGCAAATGGAAGTTTGCTGGACCTGAGCGGTATCAACGGTGCGGGAGACAGTCCATCGGCCTCTCCAAGCGCGCCGGCGCAGCCACGGTCTCCATCCGTTCCGTTTCCTCAACCGCCAGAAATGATTCGCAAGCAGAGTCCTTATGAAAGTATTCCCTCGCTTTATGACATGTACGTTCAAGCGGTCACCCGCCCAGTCACTCCGAGGCGGTTCGGCGCGGACGTATTTGAGAACGGGACGCGAGATTCGCAGTTGATCCCGATGGATCTTCCGGTCGGACCGGATTACGTGGTTGGGCCCGGCGATGGGTTGTCGGTCGATCTCTGGGGCGGCGTATCGCAACGCCTCTATCGCGTGGTGGATCGCGAAGGTCGCGTCAGCCTGCCGGAAGTGGGACCGATTCTGGTCAGTGGAAAAAGCCTGGCGGCAGTGCAACAGAATTTGCAGCAGATCCTTAGAACGCAATTCCGAAATGTTTCCGCCGATGTTTCATTGGCTCGTCTTCGGACGATCCGGGTTTATGAAGTTGGCGATGTTGCGAATCCTGGTGCGTATGACATCAGTTCGCTTTCCACGCCGCTCAATGCCCTATTCGTCGCGGGTGGACCGACGCAGCGCGGGTCCATGCGGATATTGAAACATTACCGGGGGACGCAACTCGTCGAGACCGTGGATCTGTATGACCTTCTGCTGCATGGAATAAAGTCGGATCTGCTGCGGCTGGAAAATGGCGACACTGTTCAAATCCCCCCGATCGGACCGGAAGTGACGGTGGAAGGAATGGTTCGCCGGCCCGCAATCTACGAATTGCGGGATGAGAAGACACTGGCGAGCGTGCTCGAACTTGCCGGCGGACTTCTTCCCGCAGCGGCCTTGCGCCATATCGAAGTGCAGCGCCTGGTAGCACACGATAAGCAAACAATGCTGAGCCTGGATATCCCGGAAATAGAAAACGCCGCGGAAATAACGAAGAAACTCGAATCCTTTGAAATCCGCGATGGGGACCGCATTCGAATCTACCCGATTGCGCCCTACAACCAAGACATCATTTTCATCGAAGGTCACGTCGTGCGGCCCGGCCGCTACTCCTATCGGGCAGGTATGCGGGTCACCGATGTGCTCTCTTCCTACAAGGACCTGCTTCCCGAACCCGCCGCGCAATACGCTGAAATCATTCGCCTGAATCCACCGGACTTTCACCCGAGCGTGGAAGGGTTCGATTTGGCCGGCGCCCTTGCCGACCCTTCTCAGTCTCCCGTCCTTCACGCCATGGATACGGTTCGAATATTCAGCCGGTTTGATTTCGAAAATCCGCCGACGATTTCTGTCGGGGGCAGCGTGCGCGCTCCCGGAACCTATCAAACGTCGGGCCAGATTCGCCTCGCCGATGCCGTTCATTTGGCAGGAGGGCTCAAGCCGGACGCGCAGACAAGTGATGCTCAGGTGTTCCGCTATTTGCCGGACGGCAAGTTCAAGGTCTTCAGCGTCGGCCTGAGCCAGGCCCTTGGGGGAGATCCGGTCGAGAACATCTTTTTGCAGCCGCGGGATCGCCTCTTGATTCACCGGAACCCGGACGCCGTCGAGCCAGCCACGGTGTATATCCAGGGAGAAGTAGTGAAACCAGGACGTTACCCCTTGGCCCAGGACATGCGCGTCAGCGATCTGATCCGCCTGGGCGGCGGGTTCAAGAACAGCGCCGATTTGGAGATGGCCGACCTCACCGAATACTTGCTGCAGAACACGGCAGCGGGCACCGGAGCGCATCACGAGGTTCACATTTCCGCAGCGCTTGCCAATGCTCCCGCTGATAACTTCGTGTTGCACAACGGGGACACGTTGACCATTCGCCAACTCTCCGGTTGGAACGATCTGGGTGCCTCTGTCACGCTTCGCGGAGAAGTGGCCCACCCGGGCAATTACGGTATTCGTCCGGGCGAGCGAATGAGTTCCGTATTGGCGCGAGCCGGGGGTTTGCTGCCAACTGCCTATCCGCAAGGAATCGTATTTGAGCGGGAAGACGTGCGCCAGCTCGAGCAGAAAAGCAGAGAACAGTTGATCCAACGCATCCGTATGGAGTCGACCACGTTTAAGACCTCCATGCAAGATACTGCCCAAGATCAGGCGGGACTCGCCCAACAGTCAATCGCGCAACGCAACGACGAGATCGCAGCGCTCCAGCAAGCGCCGGTGACCGGGCGGCTTGTCGTGCGATTGCCGGTCAATCTCGCGCATTTTCAGGGTTCTCCGGATGATATCGAGTTGCGCCGCGGCGACACTCTGTTTATTCCCAAGCGGCCTGATTTCGTCATTGCGACAGGCCAGGTCTACAACTCGAATGCCATCACATATAGGCCACACCGCACCGCGAGCTGGTATTTGCGCCAGGCGGGCGGCCCAACCGATCAGGGGAATCTCAAGATGGTATTCGTCATTCGCGCAAACGGCTCGGTTGTAAGCGGTCAAGGAGGCGAGTTGTGGAGCGGCGGCGTTCTTTCCACGGCCATCGAACCGGGCGACACCATTGTAGTTCCGGAAAAGGCCATCGGTGGTTCGAATAAATGGAAGAACCTGGTCGCCATCGCACAACTGGCGGAGGCGGCCGCGACAACCGCTTTCATTGCGACGCATTGATGTGTTGCGCTTTCTATTTTTTAGGCTGTGTGTCTTGGACGGCAACTCGAGATGAAGATAACCGCGGGAAGAGGTCCGGCGCTTTGTAGTGGGTTGCTCGTGATGACCTTATCGCTGGGCATGACGTGCTTTGCGCAATCGCAGGGACAAGAGCAGCAGCCCACGGGCGCGACGCTAGTACCGGCGAATGAGCCAGGGGCTGAGACGGCGACATCAGGGGAATCGAAGCCGGTTTTGAACGCTGGGAATTCTCAAAAGCAAGCCGATGAATTCACGGAATCGAGGGTCAGTTTATCTTTGATGAAGAATATTGCACTGGACCAAAAAGCCATCTGGACCAGCCCGACGCGTTGGCGCCTGGACGATGCAAACTGGCTTATACCGTTCGCGGGGATCGCAGCCGCCTCTCTGGCGTCGGACACCCATGCTTCCAAAGCGCTGACGCATTCAACCACTCTGGTGAGCAAGAGCAACACTTTTTCGACCTACGGGGTAGCCGCGTTCGGGGGTATTACAGGCGGCATCTATCTCTTGGGAAAAATAACGGATGACGACCATAAGCGGGAGGCTGGAATATTGAGCGGTGAGGCTGCCGTGGATGCGGTTGGAGTGACCACCGCGCTTCAGTATGCTTTTGGCCGCCAGCGCCCTGGGGACGGCAACGGTGGGGGAGGATTCTGGCACGATGGAACCTCGTTTCCTTCCGACCATTCCACTGCCGCATGGGCCGTGGCAAGCGTCATCGCCCACGAATATCCCGGCCCGCTGACAAAGTTTATTGCCTACGGACTGGCTTCGGCGGTGAGCGCTTCGCGGGTTACGGGCAGGGATCATTTTCCGACGGATGTGATTGTCGGTGCCGCGATTGGCTGGTTTGTGGGCCAGCACGTGTATCGCGCGCATCACGATCCGGAACTCGGCGGCAGCAGTTGGCCCACGTTTGCGGAGAAGCGCGAGTCGGCAGGCCGCGACGCCACGAACACCGGATCTCCGTATGTTCCTCTCGACAGTTGGATTTATCCGGCCATGGATCGGCTCACGGCTCTTGGCTACATTCATTCCGGTTTTCCGGATATGCGGCCCTGGAGCCGGATGGAATGCGCAACTTTATTGAAAGAGGCCGGTGAAGAGATTGCAATGGGAGAATCGGCTTCCGGGGAAGAGGATCGGCTTTATGCGGCGCTCCAGAAAGAATTACAAAACGAACTCGCCGTTCTGACCGGGGACGGGGCCGAGCGATCCGTCCGGCTGGAATCGTTGTATGCGGGCGTGACGGGGATCAACGGCCAGCCGTTGAATGATAGCGATCATTTCGGCCAGACGATTATCAATAACTCCGGACGTCCCTATCAGGAGGGTTTCAATACATACGACGGCTTTTCGGGCTACGCGACAACGGGTCGCTACACGATTTACGTTCGGGGAGAATTTCAGCACGCTCCTTCCGGCCCGGCATTCTCGCTGGCCGCTCGCGAAGCCATTGCCGCCGCGGACACAAATCCTTTGCAACCGGCGACTGCGGTTTCGGCCGTGGACCGGTTCACCTTGCAGGATACCTATATAGCCGCAAACGTGTCGGGCTGGGAATTGTCTTTTGGCAAGCAGAGCCTTTGGTGGGGAACCGGCGAAGGTGGAGCGCTGATGTATAGCGATAACGCGGAGCCCATCTATATGTTCCGGGCAAGGCCGATAGAATCCTTTCGGCTTCCCTTGTTGGGCTGGCTTGGGCCCATGAAGTCGGATTTCTTTTTTGGGAGGCTGGACGGAAACCAAAACCCTCAGCGGCCTTTGATTCATGGACTGAAGGTCACTGCACAGTGGACACGAAATCTGGAATTCAGTCTTAGCGCCACGTCCGAATTCGGAGGCGTGGGTCGCGCGCTGACGACGGCTGCCATTTTGAATAGTTTTTTCAGTGTGCATTCGTCCGACAGCTATTTGCCCAGCCGCAATCCCGGAAAGCGAACCGTCGGATCCGATTTCGAGTATAAGGTGCCGCATTTGCGCAACTGGCTGACCTTTTACGCCAATGGCCTGCTGCCCGAGGATAATCCCACGAATCTGGACATGAGCCGGAATCCGATCTACATCTGGCAGAGGCTCGCCATACGTTCCGGAATCTACCTGCCCCGGCTTCCACATTTTCCAAAGCTGGATTTTAGGGCCGAGTCCGCGTACACGGACCCGCCAACCCCTAGAAGCTGCTGTGGGCAATATGTTTACTATAATAACTTCTATCACAACTTATATACGAATAATGGAAACCTGATTGGGGACTGGGTGGGAAGGCAGGGGATGGGTTTTCAGGGTTGGAGTACCTATTGGTTCAGCCCCAGGAATTCACTGCAGTGTGCATATCGGCACGCGAAAGTTTCCGGCAGTTTTATTCCCGGTGGAGAAACATTGAACGATGGATCGGTCAAGGTGAATTGGCAAGTCCGCCCCGAGTTGAGCCTTTCCACTTCCGTTCAATACGAGAAGTGGACTGCCCCCATCCTAGCCGCGGGGGCGCAGTCCAACTGGACGTCGTCCGTCCAGATTGAATTTACACCGCGTAAATGGGATTGGTAGATGCGTTTGTTCCTATTTCGAGCGCGGCATTGTGCAGAGGAGCGATGAGAGAAGGAAGCGTTTCGACGGCAGCGAAAATGTCCACCCAGGAAGACATTGTCCTGGATCAACGAGACGTGGAAACGATTCCCGGAGAGGGGCGCGCGGCGGAGGAGCGGGAGCAGGGGCTTTCGTCCGAGCGTCCCGTAGCCACACAGCGGCTCGTCTGGGAAAATCGGCGGTTTATTTTCCGGGTTGCCGCCGCGGGATTGCTGCTGTCCACGCTGATTGCTTTCCTGATCCCGAAGCGATTCCAATCGACGACGCGTTTGATGCCTCCGGATCAAGGAGGAGGCTCGGGTATGGCCCTTCTGGCGGCCGCCAGCGGCCAAACGGCCGGCGCGGGGTCGGCTTTGGGAGGGATGGCTGGAGATCTGCTGGGCCTCAAGAATTCTTCCGACCTGTTTATTGGGATATTGCAGAGCCGAACGGTGCAGGACGACCTGATCGACAAGTTCGATCTCAAAAAAGTCTATTCCGAGAAACTGATGAAGGATGCGCGCGAAGACCTGGGCAAACGCACAACCGTTTCCGCGGATCGCAAGAGCGGAATCATTCAGATTGTGGTGGTGGATAACGATCCTCAACGAGCTGCGGCCATGGCCGGGGAATACATCGGCGAACTGAATCGCGTGGTCACCCAGCTCAACACGTCCTCGGCCCATCGCGAGCGGGAATTCCTGGAGCAGCGCCTGGTTCAGGTTAAAGGCGATCTGGAAAATGCCGAAAGGAGTTTCAGTGAGTTTGCCAGCAAGAACACGGCGCTGGATATTCCCGCGCAGGGCAAGGCCATGATTGAGGGGATGGGCGTGCTCGAAGGCCAGTTGATCGCGGCGCAGACGGAGTTGGAAGGCCTCAAGCAAATTTATGCGGATGGAAACGTGAGGGTTCGCTCCACGCAGGCCCGAGTCGACGAACTGCGGCGGCAACTCGAGAAGAGCCTTGGCGGCAAGTCCGGCGGCCCGGCCACATCGGCCGGTGGCAATCGGGCATCGCTTTACCCATCCTTGCGGGAGCTTCCCGCGCTGGGCGTCACCTATGCCGACATGTACCGAAACACGAAAATCCAGGAGGCGGTCTTCCAGACGTTGACGCAGCAATACGAACTCGCGAAAGTGCAGGAAGCGAAAGAGACGCCCAGCGTCAAAATTCTCGATCCTTCCGACGTGCCGGAAAAGAAATCGTTTCCTCCGAGGCTGCTGATCATGACGCTGGGGACCATGCTGGCAATGGTGGCCGGCGCAGTGTGGGTCATTGGCAAGCAGCGATGGGACGAGGTTGAGCCGGAAAATCCGCAAAAGGCGCTCGCGCAGGAGGTTTTCTACACGGTCCACGGGCACATGCCGTGGGCGGCCGCGAACGGTTCCGGCCCGAGTTTTATGCGTGAAAAAGTTTGGAGTCGCTTTCGCAGAAGCAAGGACCAGGCGCAAAGCGAGATGTAGTCCAAAGCAGCGTAAGTGCTGCGATAACAATAGGATAAGTTCTATTTGGCCCTGTAAGCGACAGGGCGGAGTTGCATCCGAATGGAGCAGGCGCACAAAAATACGGCACGCGCAATCGGGAATGCCGCAAATTCAGCGGCGTTTCCGGCATGGTCCTCGATCTCCGGCGAGGTGCTGTGGTATGCGGCCTACACGAGCGCCAACCACGAAAAGCGCGTGGCGGAACAACTGGGCTGGCGAGAGGTCGAGCACTTTCTGCCGCAGTATGCGTCCGTGCGGCGGTGGAAGGACCGGCGCGTGACGCTGCAAATGCCGCTGTTTCCCGGATACGTATTTGTGCACATGGCGCTGCGCGACCGCCTGCAGGTGCTGCAAGTTCCCGGAGTGGCCAGGCTCGTCGGCTTCCATGGAACGCCCGCAGCGCTGCCCGATGAAGAGATCGAAGCCCTGCGAACCAGTTTGTCGAATGGCGTCCGCGCCATGCCGCATCCGTACCTGACCGCTGGGCGAAAAGTAAGGGTCAGGAACGGCCCGTTCGCGGGTCTGGAGGGCATCTTGGTGCGAAGAAAGAACAGCGCCCGGTTTGTGGTGTCGGTGGAACTGATCCAGCGGTCGATCTCGGTTGAGTTGGATGAAGCGGACCTGGAAGGGCGGTAGCCCCAAAAGGCGAATGGATCCCACCAACAGTTTTTTCGGTCAAAAAAAAAGGAGAACAGATGCGCGCTCTGATTACAGGCATTACCGGGCAGGATGGTTCGTACATGGCGGAACTTCTGCTGGGCAAGGGCTATGAGGTTTTCGGCATCGTACGGCGAAGCAGCGTTAAAAAATTCGATCGTATCGAGCCGTTGATGGACAGAATCGAACTGATGGAGGGCGACCTCACCGATCAATCCTCGCTCGATAGCATCATCCATGCGGTGCAGCCGGATGAGGTATACAACTTGGCGGCACAGAGCTTCGTTCCAGTCTCCTGGAATCAGCCTGTGCTCACGGGGGATGTGACCGGTCTTGGGGTGATCCGCATCCTCGAAGCGATTCGACAGCACCAGCCGAAGGCGAAATTCTTGCAAGCCTCAAGTTCGGAAATGTTTGGCAAAGTCCGGGAAACGCCACAAACGGAAAAGACCCCCTTCTATCCAAGGAGCCCGTACGGCGTAGCCAAGGTGTTCGGCCACTACATTACGGTGAACTACCGCGAAAGTTACGGGATGTTTGCGTGCTCGGCTATGGGATTTAATCATGAATCGCCGCGGCGGGGCATGGAATTCGTCACCAGGAAGGTTACGCACCAGGTGGCGAAGATCAAATGCGGTCTGGCTAACAAGCTTTTGATGGGGAACTTGGACGCAAAGCGCGATTGGGGGTTTGCGGGAGATTACGTGCGGGCCATGTGGATGATGTTGCAACAGCCGCAGCCGGACGATTACGTTTTGGCTACCGGAAAGACGCACAGCGTAAGAGAGCTTGTGGAAGTGGCGTTCGCAGCCGTAGGACTGGATTGGAAGAAGTACGTGGAGATGGATCCCAAGCTGATCCGTCCGGCGGAAGTGGATTTCCTTTGCGGGGACGCCACGAAGGCGAGAGAAAAACTAGGCTGGCAACCCGAAGTCAGCTTCGAGCGGCTGATCAAAATGATGGTGGAAGCGGACATGGAAGCAGTGCAACGAGCCGAGCACGGATACTTGGCAACCACAGCGATGCGCGGCGGTCGATCGTGAATGGAAGCAATGTAGTAATTGAGCGTTCTGTATGGAACTGAGACGTTGACCAATCCGGAAGTCATTGAGCCAAAGATCTCTCACGCTGCCCTGCTCACGGCATCTCAGCTATCGCGCGGAGTCGTGCGGATGATCTTTGTAGTCGTCGTAGCACGCGTTCTGGGGCCAGAGCGATTTGGCATATATGCTCTTGTGCTCGCTACTGTGGAGATGCTGGCAGTGGCCTCAGGCACGGGCTACATGGATTACCTGACGCGCGAAGCGGCAAAAGACGAAAGGGTGGGCTGGGGGCTGTGGGCACAACTGATATGGCTGCGCCTTGGGTGCATCGTGCCCGTCGTGGCGGCGGGCCTTGGCGGGCTCTGGTTATTGGGTTATCCCCGGCCGGTGATTGCCGCCGCGGCATGGCTCTTGTTGACTCTGATTCCACGCTCACTGAGTGAGACGGTTCAAGGAGTGCTGCGGGGTATCGGGCGTTATATTGAATCTCTGGTCGTCGAGCTTGCTTTTGGGATAGGGCTGATCGCTGGAGCGGGTCTTCTGGTGCTGCGAGGAGGTGGAGTCTACCGAGTTATCGAGGCGGAACTCATTGCCGCAGGAGTAGCTGCGTTGGGTGGATTGGTATTTGCCTTAAGATTTCGCGCAAAGGACCCTCTCTATCTGAGGTTCAGGCAGCTGTTGAACACGAGTGCCATATTCAATGTCTATGCTTTTGTTGGCAATCTGTACGACCGGCTTGATATCGTCCTGCTATCCAAATTAGCGGGCAACTATGCGACGGGCGTTTATAGTGCAGCCTACCGCCCGATTGGCACGTTCCAGCTACTCCCCTACGGCGTGCTTTACAGTTTGTTGCCGACGATGTCGAGGGGCGGCGGTGCCCAAGTTGAACGGGAAAGGATCGAGAAGGTAATGGGGCTCCTGTTGAGTGCTTCGCTCGGGATAGTCTTGACAACTATGGTCTTCGCCAATGTGGCCGTTCCGCTGTTTCTCGGCGCCCGTTTCGCCGAGTCCGCAACGGCTTTGAAGATGCTCATCTGGGCCGTGATTCCGCGCTATCTCAACTACGCATTAAATACAAGGTTGCTTGCTGGCGGCCACGAAAAAGTATTTGTCGCGACTTCATTGGTTTGTCTGGTGGTAAATGTTATCGGGAACATAGTCTTAATACCGATATTCTCTTGGAAGGCAGCCGCGGTTCTAACCATTGTTACTGAGGCCGCGCTGTTAGCGCAGAACGTGTACTGGGTTCGGCGGGCTGGAGGATTTTTCCCGATGCCGCTCGGTTGGGCTCGGATTTCGACAGTTTTCGTCGCTTTGATGCTATCGATGTTTGCCGGAGAGCGAGTCGCGTCGCCGCTTTCGATCGGGAGCGCGTGCCTGCTCTTCTTTGTCTTTTACCTCTACCGATCTGGCATGGCGGGAGAGTTCGCGACTGCGTGGCGAACCGAGCGGGAGATCTTGGAGACTTGATCATAGCGGTTGACACGTTATTTTTATCGAAGCGGTTCCGGCACACCGGGACAGGCGTCTACCTAAATAATCTCCTATCCGGATGCTTGAAAATTGCCAGGGCTGCGGAAGGCAATTATGAATTCCACGGATTCATGGCTCCGAATGATGATTGGGCAAACAACGGGTTCGTTTCGCCCTTCCTGCGGGTGCACAAGGCACAGGTGCTCGCACAGAAGCGGCTGTGGCTCCTCGGTGGCATGGCAATTCATACAGCGAGAGTGCGACCCGACCTTGTATTTCTTCCAACAGCACACCATTCGTTACCGGTGCGATCCGCCGCCATTGTGACTACGATTCTCGATGCCATATCCAAACGACTCCCTCGAAGTCATGTCGGCAACGCCGCACTCTTGAATGTGATGACCTGGCTAAACGCAAGGCTTGCGAACAAGATCATCACTATCTCCGAATGGTCCAAGCAAGACTTGATTGAAATTTACGGTTTGCATTCCAAGAAGGTGGAAGTCGTCTATCTTGGGTACGACAAGGGGCTTTATAACGACATCCCTCCAGATATTGAAGATAGCGCTGCACTTCTGGCCCGTTTTGGTATCCGCAGTCCGTTTGTTTTGCATCACGGAATGGTTCAATTGCGGAAAAATCTCGTGCGCCTCATTCAGGCCTGGGACCGCATGATAGAAAGTTGCAAAGATTTCGACGCACAATTGGTCCTAGCCGGGCCAATGGGTCATGGGCACGACGAAATTATGAGCGCTCGCGAAGCATCACCAAACCGCGAACAAATCATCTTGACCGGAGCACTCCCTGAGGCTGAACTCGCGACCCTCATCAAGAATGCGTCCGTTTGTGTGATCCCTTCTCTTTACGAGGGCTTCTGCCTTCCTGTGGTGGAAGCGATGGCGTGCGGGGTGCCGACTGTCGCATCGAACGCTTCGTGCATTCCCGAGGTTTCGGGGGGAGCCTTAGAGTACTTCGATCCTCTCTCGGTCGAGGAGATGGCGCAAACCATTCGTTGCGCTCTCGAAGATTCTGATCTGAGGGACCGTCTTCGAGACAGAGGGTTGGCCCAAGCCGCTCAGTTTAGCTGGGAGCGTTGCGCACGAGAGACCTTGCGAGTTTTCGCGAAAACGGTCGCTGAAAATGGCTGAAGGCACCCGACCAGACATCTATCGTAATCCAAGTTTTCGCGGAGCCAGCGAGTTGCCAAAAGGACTCGGAGGATTCAAGGCGCAGCTTTCGCTGGGGATAGCGGCGGCGGCAGTAGCGGCGATATTCGTCACTGCCCACTGGAGTATTGCCGTCGTGGGTGCCTTGATAGTTTTTGCACTTTCGGCCGCAGAGAGCGAGTTGTTTTTGCTATTCGTAGTTTTTATAATTCCTTTCGGCTGGGTGCTAAACACCGACGCGCCGATCCACGACGTGCCGGTGGCAATGCGTTTCATCGTGATTTCAGGATTCTTTTTCGGCCGGCTCTGGCGTGGACAAGTGGGCGCGAGACGATTGTTGCGTTCTCCGGTGACGCGTGCTGCACTTCTCTTTCTCTGCGCGGTTCTGGCCCCGGCACTTTTGCTCAAAGGAGCGTGGACGCGCAGTTCGGCGCGTAGCCTGTACGAGATGGTCTCCTACATGGGTTTCTTTTTTTTAATTCTGAGTTGGACCGATTCGGCGGAGCGCATGCAAAGGATCTTGCGTGTACTTTTGTACTCTACAATCGTTACGGCGGGATTCGCCATTTGCCAAGAGGTCGTTGGTGGATATACGTCTCTCTGGGTTTACCTGAATTCTCCGGGAGAAGATTTTGCGCCCTGGGAATTGAGAGCGCCTTCATTTCTTAACTACTCGAATTCGCTCGCCGGTTATTTGAATTTAGTTCTCCCATTCGCCCTGGCCTGTTATGTGCTTGGGAAGGGCAAATGGAAGAAGCTCGGTGCATGGGCGGTAGGACTGGGGTTTATTGCGATGCTTTCCACGCAGAGCATCGGAGGACTAGTCGCTTTCGCCTGCGTGGTTGTCCTAGCGATTTTTTGTTTCGTGAGGGTTTGGGGAATGAGGTTGCTCCTTCTCGGCGGCGCCTGCGCGACTGCCATCGGATTTTACATCGCACACGAAACCTTGAATCCATCCCACGTGGGGGTGTCTGTTGGGTACGATACAGCAACTCGATTTATGCTATGGGACACGGCGTGGAACTTGTTTGTCCAGTCGCCGATCATTGGAATAGGTTGGGGTAACTTTGTGGGAACGTATGGTTCTTATATTTCATTTATACCCGCTGATGTATTTGACGTTCACAATCTATACCTCCAATTGCTCGCTGAGACGGGGATTGTCGGATTCGCTGCGTTTTTTGTACTAATGTATCGTGCTACACGGGACGCCCAACGCCAGTTACGCTCAACCCGCGCTGATTTGGATCGAGCACTAGGCTTCGGAGTTCTGGGCGCGATCCTGACGGTCCTTGTGCATGGGAATGTTGATTTCTTGTTCCGAGTAAGCCCTCAATTCAGTACGTTGTTCTGGATGTTGTTAGCGCTGTTGTTAGCCAGTGCGGGCTTGAAGGGGAGAGACGGTCCAGGTGGCGAGCGAGTCGTCGCGACATAGGCCGCGGGTGGGCGTGTGTCAATCTCGCGGAATCGGAAGATTGTGCGGGATCGGATCGAGTATCTCTCAGGCCAATCTGCAATTGTTGCTGATTGATATGAGTCTGACCCGCACGGAGTTCGTTACGGTGCAAGAGGGGGCACCTTCATGGAATGCGAATAGGAATCGATGCTCGGCCACTTCGTGCCCAACGGACGGGAATTGGGAACTATGTGTATGGGCTCGTGCGGCAACTGCCGCAGGTGGCTCCCGAACACGAATATTTCCTCTATTCGAACAAGGAAATCGACGCGGATTTACCAGGGATTTCGGTTCATAGTGAAACTGATCGAGCGTTTGCTGCATGTCCCGGCACCCTTTGGTTGTGGGGCCGAGGCGGAAAATTCGTGCGAAGGGATAGGCTTGATGCCTTCTGGTCGAGTAGCGCGAGTCTTCCGGGGAGTGTGCCGGCCAGTGTTCTCAAGCTGGTCACCGTTTACGATTTGGCTTGGCTGCACTTTCCGGAAACGATGTCCCGCTACAACCTTTTCGTCCATCGGATCTTTGCGGAGAAGGCGATCCGCCGCGCTGATCTTATCGTTGCGATTTCGAGATCGACGGCAGAGGACCTGATTCAGTTCTTAGACGTGCCGGCTGAGAAAATTAAGTTGGTTTATCCCGGCATTTCTGAGCAGTACAAGCCGCGAGACCCTCTCCAGGCGGCCGAATACATATCCAGGAAATATAATGTTTCACCACGATATATGGCGGCGGTCGGGACAGTGGAACCACGCAAGAACTTGACCTTGCTCGTTAGAGCGATGGGTATTCTAAAGAACAAAGGTCAGATCGGCTGCCCCCTCTTGATCTCTGGCGGGAAAGGCTGGAAGAACACACGGCTATTCCAAGAAATTGAATCGGCTGGTCTCACGGAGAATGAGATTCGTTTTCTAGGATATCTGCCTGACGAAGATTTGCCACTTTTTTATGCGGGTTCGCAAGTATTTCTGTTCCCCTCCCTCTATGAGGGGTTCGGACTCCCCCCGCTCGAAGCCATGGCTTGTGGGACGCCAGCGGTTGCGTCAGACGCCAAGTGTATGCCCGAGGTCCTTGGAGATGCGGCTATTCTTGTGCCTCCGACGGACGCCGAAGGATTTGCTGCCGCGATAGCAAGACTTTCATTGGATGGCAGTCTGCGTCGATCGCTGCGCATCGCGGGAATTTGCCAAGCGGAGAAATTTCGGTGGGAAGACTCTGTCAAACAGTTGCTGGATGCGTTTGAGGGCAATGTTGGGGATAGCGTGAAAAGGGCGGAGTCTTACGGTAGATAAGGCCTGCGAAGAGGCGTTTGGAGACTTTTAGAAAATTAGAGAACGAAGGGCTCCAAAGCTTTTGCCGGGCGCTGCGCTTGAATCCGAAGGCGGGCGGATTCACATTATTCGCGCATTGCGAAAAGTTGTGAACGATGCGCCAAAGCGAACAAGAGGAGCGAGCCGGGCCCCGAAGATGAAGAGCAATCTTACAATTGACGCTCGCTGGCTGGAGGGCGGGATTGGCACGTACACGCGTCATCTTCTGGAAGGTTTGTGGAAGCATGGAAACGGATTTGAAGTACATGCAATCACTCGGGAACGGCACCGGGAAGAGGTGAAGCAGTGGTGTTCACGGGCGACCGTGGTGGAAATTCCAATTTATACGGCGCGGGAACAGTGGGCGGTTCCGCGGGCGGCGAAGGGCTGCGATTTGCTGCACGTACCGCACTACAACGCGCCACTCCTACACCGGGGCCCGATGCTTGTATCCATCCTGGATTTGATCCATATCATGGACCCGGCGTATCGGCGGAGCCTCAAGTCGTGGGTTTACGCGAGACCCATGCTGAATCTGGTTGCCCGCAAGGCGGATCACATCGTCACGATATCGGAGTATTCGAAAACGCAGATCGTTGAACGGCTCGGAGTTCCGTCTTCGAAAGTGACCGTGATTTACTGCGGCATAAACGAGGAGTTCCGTCCGATGGGCCGCGAAGAAGCATTCGGGGCGGTTTCCGCGGGGCTTGGAATTCAAGAGCCTTATGTTTTGTATGTGGGAAGCCTGAAACCTTACAAAAACGTTTCCAGCCTGTTGAAGGCATTTGCGATGTTGCGGAGACGATGCGACATTCCGCACAGGCTGTTGATTCTCGGGGACGACGTTAAGTGGAAAGGCTCGCTGGTCGAAGAATGTGCGCGACTGAAGATCGAAGAGAGAACCACCTTTGTATCCCATGTGGGGCGAGGACTTTTGCCGAAGGTTTATGCGGCTGCCGACCTGCTCATGATGCCGTCGAGAATTGAGGGATTTGGGCTGCCGGTTGTGGAAGCAATGGCTTGCGGGACGCCTGTGATTTGCTCGCAAGTAACTTCGCTGCCGGAAGTGGGAGGCGATGCAGTTGTCTATTTTGACCCCGGGGACCCGGAAGAGCTTGCGAGAGCGATGGAACGGGTCTTGGGCTCAAGGGAGTTGCAGCAGGACCTGGCGACGAAGGGCCTGGAACGAGCAAAGCGATTTTCGTGGGAAGAATCCACACGGAAGCACGTGGAACTGTATCAGTACGTGCTAGGGACGAGTTGCAAAGTAGCGGAGCGGATACTGTGACGGGACAAGACGCAGTTCGATTGATAAGAATCCTCCCTGAATGCCGCGTGCTGGTGGTGGGCGACCTGATGCTGGACGAGTACCGGCGCGGGCATGTCGAGCGGATCTCGCCGGAGGCGCCGGTGCCGATCCTAAACGTGGTGGGGCGGGACGCGACGTTGGGCGGCGCGGGAAATGTGGTGAGAAACCTGCGCAGCCTGCATGTGAACGTGACGGTCGTGGGAGTGCTGGGCGAGGATGGCACGGGCGAACGGATTCTGGACGTGCTGGGCGAACTGGGAGTGAAGGGGAATGGAGTGGTGAGGGACGCGCGCCGCGTGTCCACGCGGAAGGTGCGGTACGTTTCACTGGAGCATGGGCAGCAAGTGTTCCGCGCGGACGAGGAAACGACGCAAGAGGTGAGCGGGCAGGTCGAGGAAGAAATTATCCGGCAAGTGCGCGAGAAGGCGGCGAATGCGCAAGTGATTTTGTGTTCGGATTATTTGAAGGGCGTGCTGACGGCCAGGGTGCTGAAAGCGGCGTTTGAGGCGGGGCGCGAACGAAACGTGCCCGTGATCGTCGCGCCAAAGGATACGGAGGCTCGGAAATACGAAGGAGCCAGCATATTGATGCCAAATTTGAAGGAATTATCGCGTCTCGTGGGGACAGCCGTGGATGGCGATGCCTGGCTGACGGGTTCGGCGGGGTGCTTGACCAGGCGCCTTGGATTGGAGGCCTTGCTGGTAACGCGCGGGAGCGATGGAATGACTCTGTTCGAGCCGGGGGAGAGCAGGCTGCGCCGCGTGGATATCCCTACCGTGGCGCGGAAAATTTACGACGTAACCGGCGCGGGCGACACGGCGCTTGCGGCCTTCGCGGCGGGCATAGCCGCGGGCGCAACGCGCGAAGCGGCGGCTCATCTGGCAAATGTTGCGGCGGGGGTGGTCGTGGGCAAGCACGGCACGGCGGTCGTGACTGCGAAGGAAATCCTGGAGCATGTGGTAGAAAGCGAATCGGAAGCGCTCGGGACGCGCGAGGTGCCAGGAATGCTGCGCTCGGTGGTCGGAAGGTAGGTTTGGCCGCGTAATAGAAGAGAGAATCTCGGAACTTCAAATATCGATTTGAACCCGCATCGTCACACAACTTCGTCACACAACAACAGGCACAAGAATATCAGCATGATTAAAACGAGAGGGAACCCTGCATTGCACTTTCTGGACCGCTACGTGGGGATTCCCGCAGTCGCGGTTCTGGGGTGGATGAAACGGAAGCGAAAGCTGCCGTCGAAGCTTGACAGGATAGGTTTGCTCAGGTTGGTGGCGATAGGAGATACCGTGCTGATCAGTGGAGTCGTCGCCGATCTGCGCAAAGCGTTTCCGCAAGCGTCATTGATTTTCTTTGCGGGGCCAAGCAATTTCGAGATTGCCGGCATGCTGGACGGGATTGACAAGGTTGTGTCGGTACCCATTGTAAACCCCTTGGCAGGAATACGAGCGGTTCGAGCGGTTCCTGTTGACCTCATGCTCGATTTCGGCCAATGGCCGCGACTTGAGGCGCTGTTCACGCTGTTTTCGAAGGCATCGTATACGGTAGGATTCCGGACGCAAGGTCAGCATAGGCACTACGGCTACGATTTGAGTGTGGAGCATTCCTCCGATGCGCACGAGATTGAGAATTTTCGCCGGCTGGTGGGAGCCCTTGGAGTGACGACTGGTAGCGAGCCTTTTCTGCGGAGACCGCCAACGGGGCTTCCATCGGCGGAGAATTACGCCGTCTTCCATCTGTGGCCGGGAGGAATGCGGAAAGAATTAAAACAGTGGCCCAGTGAGAGATGGCTCCAGCTCATCGAGGAGTTTGCCGGTTGGGGACTGCAAGTCGTGCTGACCGGAGCGCACCCCGACTACGGCAGCAATGAGGAGATCATCCATCGCCTGCAGCCCCGCGCTCGCGGGCTTGTGAGGAACGCGGCCGGCGCGAGTCTTCAGGAAACCGCGGCGACGCTGGAGCATTCCCGGCTTGTCGTGTCCGTGGATACAGGGGTAATGCACATGGCTGCGGCCTTGGGTGCGCCCCTTGTCGCCCTGCATGGGCCGACGTCTTCCAAGAGATGGGGACCGGTCAGCGAGAGGGCAATCGTGGTGGATTCGCCGGCATCCGGGAGCGGGTATCTCAATCTGGGATGGGAATACCTGCCTCAGCCGCCGGCCTGCATGGAATGCATCGGCTACGAGGTTGTGCGCGGTGCGTGTCGCGCCATTCTGGAGAAGGAGTCGGCACAATTGCTGATGGGAGAGAGTGAATGAACGCTTCACAAACGCCGAGTGACGTATTTATCGAAAACGTTCGGGAGAGCCTCTTGCTGAAGCAGGCTCTTCTTAACGACCTAGAGCTGATCGCTATGGCGGCTAAGGTGGGAGAAGAATTGATCCGTGCGCTAGGGAGCGGGAAAAAGGTCCTCCTTTTTGGGAATGGGGGTAGCGCCGCAGACGCTCAACACCTGGCTGCGGAGTTAGTGGGAAGATTTGACCGCGAGCGGCGTTCTTTGCCTGCAATTGCGCTGACGACGGACACGTCCGTCCTGACCGCCATCAGCAATGATTATTCTTATGAGTCGGTATTCGCGCGCCAGTTGGAAGCGCTGGGTATGCCGGGAGACGTTGCGATAGGCATCTCGACGAGCGGGAGTTCTCCAAATGTTGTTAGCGGGATTCGGACGGCAAGAAAAGCAGGGGTCATCACGGTGGGCATGACGGGCCCGCGTGGCAGAGAGCTGGCATTATGCGCAGATCATTCTATTTGCATACCATCCCTTCGAACGCCGCGCATCCAGAAAGCACATATACTGGTTGGGCACATCCTTTGCGAAATCGTTGAGGCGGGGCTGTTTCCCGATGCTTCAGCGTCGGGATTGGCACGGAACGCAGTCACGGAGCCGGGTGGGATGAGGTAGGGATCGTTTAAGGTAATTTGGTCTTTCCTTTTGTTCCCAGGCCGGATTTTGAACGGACCAGTGAAAGAGTTTGGAAATTGGTGCATGTCTTCTTTTGAATTTTGATTTCGTAATCATTCTTCTCTACAAATTATCCTGGTCCCTTGTTCCAAGGAAATTTCAGGGGCACTGAGCTGCCCTTCGCCGCAATCGGTAAGTCATTTACCGGGAAGCGGAGCCATCAATGACTAGACGTTCCGCCAATCTGGCGCAGTTCTGGCTAACAGTAGGATTCCTTTTAATCCCCGGCCTGTCATTTGCTATCGCCGCTTTCATCCGCTTTAGGACGCCACTATTTGCCTACACGGAAGTTGAGGTGCGGTCCTATCTTCTATTTAAGATACCTATAACTTTACTACGGGGATATATCATTGAACGTTTGGGCCTGAACCGTATATGTTGCGATGGCTGGAGATCTGGAATGAAAGAACTCGCGGGTCGATGCTGCGTGATGCGTGGAAACTGTTACGTCGAAAAATTGTGCGGATCGACGGAAATGGGAACAGCCGGAAAGCCTGGGTATCGCTATGCCAGGATCTGGCAAAGTCGGCGGGAATGTTTCTTGGGCTAAATGAGAGGTTTCTGCCACTGTCGTTGAAGCGGCGGATGAATGCATTTCGGGTGTATGAGCAGTCGCAAAAGTTTCTAGCAGAAAATCCAAAGCACAAATTGGAGCAGGAGAGGAGAACGGACATGGCGTTTGAGGTGGAGTCGCGTCATTTGGAGGAAGTGGTGGTGTTGGTGCCGAAGGTGTTGGGGACGACAGGGGATATTTCATGGAGACGTACCGGGAAGATCAGTTTCCAGAGCTGGGGTTGCCGGGGAGCTTCGCGCAGGACAACCACTCGTATTCGAAGAAGGGAGTGGTACGTGGGCTGCATTTCCAGTGGGAGCCGCCCATGGGGAAGTTGATGCGAGTGACGCGCGGGGCGTCATTCCTAATGGCTGTGGATCTGCGGCTGGGGTCGCCGACGCTGGGGAAATGGGTGGGGATCGAAGCGATGGCGGAGAACCGGAGGCAGGTGTGGGCACCGGCAAGTTTTGTGCGGGGTTCCTGCGCGCTGACGGACGACGTGGAGGTGCAATACAAGCGATCGTTGCGCGGGAGCTGGATGCAAAGCTAATGCACGTGAGTACGGACTATGTGTTTGATGGCGCAAAGAAGCAGCCGTGCGTGGAAGAGGATGGTGCGGCGCCACTCAACGTGTATGGGAATACCAAGCTTGCGGGAGCAGCATTCCTTCAGGGAGATCCGGAGAAATACTTCATAGTGCGGGCCTCGGCCTTGTACGGGAAGAGTCCGTGCCGTGCCAAGGGCGGCAGAAATTTCGTTGAGCTGATGCTCAAGCTGGCGGACGAACGCGACGAACTTCGAGTGGTGGATGATGAAATTGTCAGCCCGACTTCAACCGCGGCGTTGGCCAAACAAATTGTGATTCTGAGCCGGACGAATCACTACGGCTTGTATCGCGCCACAGCGGAAGGAAGCTGCAGCTGGTACGATTTCGCAAAAGCCATTTTCGAAGCAACGAATACGAAGGTGAACCTGAAAGTAGCCGGACTTAACGAGTTTCCTGCGAAGGTTCCGCGGCCGAAATATCCCGTTTTGGAGAATGGGGAACTCAAGAAACGGGGGCTGAATGCATTATCGAATCGGCAAGAAGGTTTACGCGTGTATCTCTGCGCCAATGTCCACCATTCGCGACCTGCGGGAAGTTAATGATTTAATAGATTGAGATTGCGGCTGAAGATTCAATCGCACCAAACGCCGAGCCACCAACAAAGACCGTTCCTTCCTTCGCTAATAGTTAGGCGTGCTAGAACCCATTCCGCATAAGCGCGTCCCAAGAGTTTTAGGAGCGTTTCCAAATTCCCGAAGTTCGCAACTCCGAATAAAACGAAAGTCAATTCAAACTAGTCAAAAAGGATATTCGATCATGATCCTTCGGCTAAAGCTATACCGGCTGATTCTGAAAATAGCGGTCGACATTCTTCCCATTCCCGCGTTCATCCTGGGGTGGTGGATTTGGGATGCGATTTGCATGCTCTATCGCAGACCCGTGCTCTATTTTCCGCATGAGCATATCGGCCATGTCCTGTTTGGCGCATTCGTCTGGATCTTTCTCTCGGAACACTATTGTGTGACAAGTTTCGATGAACTGTTCCGCGAGAGGACAGGAGCGAAGGCCGCGTGGTCCGCCTGCATCGCCATGTCCTTCGCCATGCTTGCGACACTTTATTTCAGCAGGATTGGCGTTTTTCCTAGAGGCCTGCTCGTCTGCGACCTGATCTCGCTCCTGGCCCTTACGATTCTCGTGCACGCGGGATTTCGCATTCTCTTTCGAAGCAAGGCTCACTTGGCGAGGCCGATACGCATCCTGGTCATTGGCGCGGACCAGTTCGCGGGTGACGCCGCGGCGAGGCTGAGGCGGCTGTCGTTCGCTCCCTGCGAGATTGCCGCGCATGTTCGATTGCCGGGGCAAATGGTCGGCATCACGGAAAGCCGGATCTATGAACTCGAACAACTCTCCCTGCTGACTTCCGGGCACGGTTTCGATGAGGCCGTAATCGCCATTCATCCCGCGCAATTTTCACAGATCCCCGGGATCATCAAGGCGCTTGAGCATCTCTGCCTGCCGGCAAGGGCGGTGGTGGATCTTGGCGAGGGCGTTATCGTGCGCGAGAAGCTGTTTCAACTGGGCAATATTCAGATGGTGGACTTGACGTGCACTCCCGCCGAGTCTCTGGACTACGCCCTGCTCAAGCGTTCCTTCGATGTATGTTTTTCAACGGGCGTCTTGATCCTGATGTCGCCGGTGCTTGGGCTGATTGCCCTGATCGTCCGCTTAGGTTCACCCGGGCCCGTCTTCTTTGTTCAGGAACGGGTTGGACTCAATGGGAAGCCTTTTCGGATGTATAAGTTTCGCACCATGCGCGCGGGACTAAAATTCGATAGCGATACGCTGTGGACCAATGCCGAAGACTCCCGCAAAACAGTCTTCGGATCGCTGCTGCGAAGGACCAGCCTCGATGAATTTCCGCAGTTCATCAATGTACTGAAAGGCGACATGAGCGTTGTAGGTCCGCGTCCGGAGCGGCCGCACTTTGTTCACAAATTTCTCGAGGGGGTTTCCCGGTATAACCATCGTCACGCGCTCAAGGTTGGAATAACGGGATGGGCGCAAGTGAACGGATGGAGGGGTGACACGTCCATCGAAAAGCGCGTGGAGTACGACTTGTATTATTTGCAGAACTGGAGTCTCGTGTTCGATTTGCGGATCATCGTAATGACGGTTGTGTCGGGCTTGATTAACAAAAATGCATACTAAGAGAGCCTGAGGGCCGAACGCGCCGCAATCTTGCACGGCCATTCAAGCATGAAAGTTCGTCGTCGACGAATGGAGGTTTTGCAGATTTCTCCCTTAGGCCTCTTGGGTACCGCGCCGGACTTTGAAGTATAACGAAACACCCATCCCCTTGTCAGTGGTCGCGGCAATGAAACAAATCTAAATTTCAGGGAGCGTCAGGCCGCATTTCGCGTTCCTCCCCCGACCGTAACGGATGGAGAGCATACGAATCATTCGTGGAAACGCTACAGCGCGGGGCCAGGCGGCGATGCAACCCGATCCGCGGGCTTGAGTTGCGCTTCGCGCATGAAGCGGACGGATTCCTCGGGCGTCGTGGCGCGGTCAGGCATGCTTGCGAGAACTACCGGGTAACGGAGCGGCATGCCTGCCGGCTTCTGGGACAGTGGAGAGGGACACAACGCTACGAAGGGATCGGTCGGGCGGATGAGGATGCGCTGACCGGAGCGATCATTGCCCTGGCCAGTGAATATGGGCGCTACGTGTATCGCAGGATCACGGTGAAGTTACGGGAAGCGGAATCCGTCCGAGCAAATATCGAAAGGGCCCGCGCTAGTGGCCGGCGGCGATTTGATTCGGGTGCTGCGGATCGGTCTCTGGTCATGGAGCAAAGAGAAGACCAAATCCCCGACCCTTTCGAAAAAAAGCGCACCCTGAAGACTGCCAAATTCTCCGGAGAGTCATATCGATTCAGAAGGAACAAGAAGGGCCGGCTGGACGCGCAGATATCGGGGATCAGTCACCCCAAGAGAGTTCTGACTGACCAGGATGTTTTTCCCGTTCGCTTAGTTTGCACAGGACTTGCTGGCGATCCGTGGCGGATTGCTAGCTGGCAGGAACATCGGTACCGGGGGGATATACAATAATCTCAACTGTTCCCCAGCTGGCTTCGGTAGTTCCATTCTTCTTGCCAACTCCGAAAGTCTTGAGTTGCACGTCATCGAAGCCGAAATTGTCAACGAGGTAGTCGCGCACCACCGAGGCCCGAGCCTGTGTCAGCACCAAGTCCTTCTCTGTATCCCCAGCCATGCTCGTTGAAACAACGACGACCGCGACTCCAAACTCATTGTCGGCCAGAAACTGGCCCGCAGCACGCAATAATTTCTGGTTCGTAGGTTTGGCTGTATCCACTTTGTCGAAGAGCATCTTTGGGTCATATGTGAATGTTTTCAAAGGCTCTGCCTGTGGAAGATGCGGGATTTCGTTTTTTACCAGGTCGGAAGAGTTTTCATAGCCACGATTTTTGAAATACCCGCGCAACAGGAAATTCTTCTTCAACGCCTCCATATTTTCCTGAAAGTCGGTAACGCCGGCTTGAGCTTTGGTTACGGTGTCACGCAATCCACTCGTTGTCTGGTCCAGCTGGGTGTAGATTTTCTTGTCGTTTACCAGTGCTCCCACTGTGCCCTGCCCCTCGTCAATCTTGGTGCTGATCGAATTCAGATTGGCCGTTGCGTGAGTAACATTCTTGAGAGCTTCCTGGCTACTATCCAGAATGACGTTCGCTTTCTTAAAGAGGGCTGACATTTCGAGCGGTGGCTCGCTGCCAATGGTGCCTCCATCCACGACGTTTGCCCCTTTGGCAGATCCAAACGAGATCGCAACATACTCATTGCCAAGGAGTCCCTCGGTTTCGATGGTGGCTATCGAGTCTTGCTTTATGATGTTGTGGCTCGATCTATCGAGGTCCATCCATACCGTGATCTTATCTGTCGGTTTACTTGGCAACTCCACGCTGCGGACGGACCCGCTGTGCACGCCGCCCACACGAACATCCGCCCCCGAATCCAAGCCTGCGACGCTGCCGAACTGTGCGTTCACTCGATACGTCGATGAAAACATATACTGCTTCCCACCGATGATGAAGATCCCTGACACCAGGATTGTCAGTGCTGCGATAATAAAGGCTCCGAGTCGCGCCGCTCTTGACATATTTGCTCCTTACGAATCCCGCTTGAAGAATTCCCGAACAAAATCATCATTACTTTCAGCAAGCTCCTCGAAACTGCCTTCCATCACCACTTTCCCCTTTTCGAGCAACGCCAGACGGTTAGCGATGGTCCTTGCGCTATGAAGATCGTGCGTGACGACGATGGACGTCAGGGCGTGTTCTTTTTGCAGCTTCAGAACTAGATCGTCGATTTCGCCAGAGGTGATCGGATCAAGCCCAGCTGTGGGTTCGTCGAGAAGCAAGATTTCTGGTTGCAGCGCCAGCGCGCGTGCCAGGCCCACTCGCTTTTGCATGCCTCCCGAAATATCACTCGGCATCTTGTTGAGATCGTGTTCCATGCCAACGCTACTCAACAATTCCTTGACGCGATCGCTCCGTTCGGATTTCGACATCTTAGTATGCCGCTCCAAGGGGAACGCAACATTCTGCTCCACGGTCAGCGAGTCGTAGAGCGCCGCACACTGAAATAAAAAACCCATCTTGATTCTCAATCGATTCATCTCATTGAGGCCGAGACCCGCAATCTCTTGCCCTTGAATGCAAATCGAACCAGCATCCATATTCTCGAGCGCGATGATCAGCTTCAACAAAACGCTCTTCCCGGTGCCGCTTCGGCCGAGCACGGTGAGCGTTTCACCACGAACTACCGTCAAATTGATTCCGTCCAAAACATGTTGTGTGCCAAACGATTTGTGTACACCTCGAAGCACCAATACCGGCTCGCTGGGAATGTCGGCCGTGTGACTGTTATCCAAATTGTCTTCCGCAATAGAGTGCTTCATGGGAAAAAAATAAGAATCACCTTTACTAGGATGACATCAGCCAAAATCACAAACAGGGAAGACAAAACGACTGAACTCGTCGCCGAACGCCCGACACCCTCGGTGCCACCTCGCGTGCGCATTCCTTGAAAACAGGCCACCAAGCCGATGATCAGACCGAACGCGGAGGTTCTAAACGTCGGTGCAAGAAAATCGCTAAAGTTCACGCCCGAAAAACCTTTGTCCAAGAAGCGATGTATGGAAATCGGGTCGGCCAAGGTTTCCGTTATCCACCCTGCGCATACACCGCAGAAATCAGTCACCAGTGTTAGGAGTGGCAGGACCACGATGCACGCCAGGATGCGGGTGAAGGCCAATAGTTTATAAGGATTTACGGCTGAGGCCTCAATGGCATCGATTTGCTCGGTCACTTTCATCGAGCCCAGCTCAGCGCCAATGCCAGCTCCCACTCGTCCGCTAACCACTAATCCGGTAATGATTGGTCCCATCTCGTGGATGATCGAGTAAACGACGGCAGCTGGAAGCATGGCCTTCGCCCCGAAATGCACCAGACTGCTGCGACTCTCAAGCGCGAAGACAGTGCCAATAGCGGCCCCGGCGAGAGCCACCAGTGGGAGCGATTTCGACCCTATTTCGTCGATTTGCCGAAGGATCTCGCGGAGTTCAAACGGCCTTGTGATGGCCGCACAGATCACCTTCCAGGAAAAGCTCCCCAGGTCCCCAAACCACTCGAGCGAGCGATTGATCATGGTCCCGGATGAGGTAGTAGTTGATTCCATAAATTACCTGTGATCACATGGTTAGGGCGGTCAATGGTCTTCGCGGCAATTGCTTGGCAATTGTCACAACCTCATCATTCTGCGCGAGAATCAAGACCAGAGTCTGTTCACTTAAGCACACCTCTTCGTCCTCCCAGCCCGAGCGGAACTTACACCAGGCATCCATCCCATAACATGCTGCTCGGACATTGCCGCGGGAGATTACCTGACGAAAAGACTCGAATCGATGTTTTCCGTCGCGGGTTCGTCACGGAAGGGCAACTTAAATTTATGGGAGATCTCGGGCCAGAATTCGCGTAATACGTCGTAACCCATGTCGTTAAGAATGCTAAAACCCACCACCTGAGCAGTTGGCGCAAAACCGCGTTGATTGCCCGGATGGTATATATTGCTCAGGCTTGCCGCGCTCGTCGTTCCAAGCCATTCCGAAAAATTGAAGATGCGTTTGCCATTGTCGTTATGAGCCACGAACGCGTGCTCGATCGCATGGAGGAAACGCTTCCCGCCGCTGCCGTAGATCAGACGGTAGTATCGCGGGTCTTCATTGAAGATCGAGGGATAAATAAAGTCCACGAAGAATCTGGATGAGGCCTGATCGACATAGCTTGCGCCAAACCGCTTGCCATATCCGGCCATACCCTGTCCGAACGCCGGGTCCTGGTTTTGCGCCTGACTGAGTCCGGCGTTGAAACCGGAGCCGAGAAATGTCACGGGATCATATGCTTCGCGAATGAACAAGTAGAATTTGTCTTTTAGATCCAGCGAGCACAGCGCCGATCCTGGTTTGTAGTGTTGTGGGTGGACCGACTTGCGTTCCAGTTGCTGGGTAAACAATCCGACCGTCTTCTGCAAGGGCCCGTTATAGTCTTGAAGCGTTACCATTGGCCGTGGTTGCACGCACGGCGCCGCAACGCTTAGCGTTCCGTTCTCCGAAGAGACAAGTTGGGCGTGTGGATTCGGAATCAGCAATTCCTGGGCACATGTCGGGCCGGCCCACGCCAGCATTGCCAGTAGAGCCATCCTTGCCGAGATTCGGAAACGAGTTGTGTTTCTCACCATTCACCCTGGAACCTATCGCTGTATTATAACAATCGTTCATGAGAACAATGTGTTCAGATGTGAACAGATTGTCGGCGTATTCCGCGCTATAAGAAATCGTCCCTGCACTGAAGCCGATTCGCGGCGTAGGCCAAGCCAGCCAACAGGAGGACGACCATGTCGTCGGACGATCCCAATAGTCATGGCCCAAGCGGTCAGCTCCGAACCTTGGGAGGATGTTGGATAGTGTATGGAGTCATTCGCTTGATCATGGCGGTCTGCCTGTTCATCTACAGCAATACGGCTACTGTAATGTTTGGCGCCCTGCTCAACCGCGTTCCGGACCCATTTGCGTTGATGGCTGATTTCCATGCCCTATACGCAGTAATGATAGTCTTGTCGGCTGTTTGCGGCATTTTGGGAATCATTGCTGGACTGGCTCTGCTTGCAGAAAATCGATCAAGCCGCAGGCTCGCCCTCATTGCAGGGTTTTTATCGCTTTCCAATATTCCACTGGGCACAACTCTGGGGATTTACACGCTCGTAGTGTTGCTTCCCATGAGAGCTGCGTGGCAGAAGTAGCGAGAAGTCGGAACGCTCTGTAAATCCAAGGATCGGCGGCGCCTTTCGCATTTAAAGCAAGAGCAGGTACCATTCCTCCTATGACCGACCGCTTTCCACCCCATCAAACCTGCCATCGGCGCTTTCAATATATGGGAGAGTGACGGCACACTGCATCGGCTGTTGCACGCGCTCTCAGAAGATATGCATCCGCGCGGCAAACTCGGTTGGTCGAATGCATTCATGGACGCGAGCTTCCGTTTGGCGAAAAAAGCGGTTCTGCTGTCAGCCCGACTCGCCGGGGAAAAGGCAGTAAGAGAACAATTCCGAGCGCCTGGAAATTTCTTGACTCGGGGGTTGGTGGCGTAATCTAAGCAGCGGGGAGAAAGCACTTGAGATCGATCATCCGCACCATTGCGAGGGCTCTGTTTCATGCGGGCGGAATGGGATTACTGACGCTGGGCGCGCTTGATTCATCGCCTCTTGTGGCGCCGATGGGCAACGACTTGCTTGTGCTGGCGCTGAGCGCTCGCTATCACGAGCGCATGCTGTACTACGTGGTGATGGCTACGGTGGGATCACTGATCGGCTGCTTTGTGACGGACTGGATCAGTCGAAAGAGCGAGAGCGGGCAGAAGAAGCTCGTGTCGGGCAAGCATCTCGTCTACATTCGAAAACTGGTGAAAAAGGGGGCAGCGGTAGCCCTTGTGGTGGCGTCGCTCATGCCGCCGCCATTCCCTTTTACGGCGTTTGTGGCGGCTGCGGCAGCGTTCCGGTACCCGCGAAATAAACTTTTGAGTTTTGTCGGTGTGGGAAGATTTGTGCGCTTTGCGATCGAGGGCGCGCTTGCGATTCACTACGGGCGGTGGATCATCAAGCAGGCTGAATCGCCGTTGCTCTACCATGTGATGATTGCGCTCATCGTGATTTCCATCGGTGGGAGCGCCTTTGCCATTTATCAATGGAGTGAAGGGAGCTGGAGGCTGCGCGACACGCACCGTAAATAGATTCGACGCGGGTTCCTTGTTTCACTTTTCCGGTGTACTCGGACAGAAGAAGTTTTGGAAGAACAGACAAAAATTCACTCGGAATGAACTGCGCGTTAATGGCATTTCCTCTTGTAGCGCGTTATGCGGCCAAGTGACGCAATGAGTGGTCTTATCGCTCAAGCTCTTTTGAGCTACTTGAATCCGTCACAATCATTTCAAGCTGGGCAGCAGGATCGGCCACGGAAGCCGCCTATTACAATTCACATTTCCAGTCGCCACGCGGGCACCCAAATCGCGAGGTGTTCCCTTTTGAACAGATGATCTTGTTTCCAGAGTCTAAGATGCTTTCGTGGATCACCTGTTGTTGATTCGCAGCCAGGAGAAAAAATGGCGACTACGAAAGCTGAGAAGTGTGCACACCCCGTTTGTTCTTGCCTGACAACGTCGGGCAAATATTGCAGCACCGAGTGCGCGGCTATGGAAAAGACCCCGGATATCGACTGTGCGTGCGGACACTCCGGGTGCAAGGGCAAAACGTCCTAATCAAAAATAGGTTCGCCAGCTGGAATCAATGAACTGGCCGTGCGTTTCCGTTCGTGAATTCAATTTTGCGAGAAGATTCACGGATGTGGAAACGCTGGCCGCCGGTGGATCATGGGCAAAGGGAGACATAATGAGAGACCTAACGCATACACGCATCATTCGTTTGTTGTTCTTGGCAGTTTCAATGCTATTCCTGTCGACGGCATCTTTCGCGCAAGTCGGCGTATCCGTCACAATCGCGCCCCCCGAGTTGCTGGTTTACGATCAGCCTATTTGTCCCGGCGACGGGTATATCTGGACGCCCGGATATTGGGCTTGGGATGGCGAGTATTACTGGGTTCCCGGCACATGGGTGCTGGCTCCGGAAATCGGATACCTCTGGACTCCGGGCTATTGGGGTTGGGGCGGCAACGGTTTTATTTTCTATGATGGTTACTGGGGTCAGTCAGTGGGCTTTTATGGCGGGATCAACTATGGCTTCGGTTACTTCGGTAACGGTTACGAAGGCGGACGCTGGCAGAACGAACATTTCTTCTACAACTCGGCCGTGAATCACGTGGATGAGAACGTCATTCACAACGTTTACAACACAAGGGTGAACGAAAACGCAGGTAGTCACACCAGCTACAACGGCGGTAACGGCGGGATCAACGCGCGCGCCACGACTCAAGAACAGGCTGCTACTCATGAAAGACACATTTCGCCTGTAGCCATTCAGACTCAACATGCGTATGCGGCTCGCAACAATCCTCAGCAACGGGTTTCTGCCAACCACGGCACGCCGCCAGTTGTCGCGACTTCTCGCCCCAACATTGCATCCCATCCTAAGGAGCTGCCACCTATCGAACACCCCGCTGCTTCCAACACCGGGAATGCGAAGCAGGACCAGACATACCAGAAGCAGCAGGAAAGCATAATCACGAAGCAAAACCAGGAACGGCAGAACCTCCAGCAGAAACAAGACAAACAACATCAGCAGTTAACGAAACAGAATGCCCCTCCAGCGAGAGTGCAGCAAGTGGAGCAGCAACACCAGCAACAGACGCAACAATTGCAGCAAAGACACACGCAGCAAACGCAGCAGATGCAGCAAAAACAGCAGCCGGCTGGCGGCGGAGGATCTCGCGGAGACGGTGGCGGGCGTCATTAATCGAAGATTTGCTATGTTTCTGCGGTTGCTTATCGAGTCATCGATTAAGAACGAACAGCACTTTGCAGGTCATTTCCGGTCTCGGTTCTTCATCGTTGAGGGAGGTTGGGCGACTGCTCATAAAAGGGAGAGCCCAACCCTCGCTCTGGGTTTGATCGGTGGTAGGGATTGGCCAAAGAAGGAAGGGCAAAGACATGATGGTGATGATTGTTCTTCCGATATTTGTTCTCATAGCGCTTGTGGGCAGTCTTCCTATTTGGCCACATAGCAAGAAGTGGGGTTTTTACCCAATCAGTGCCGTGAGCGTGATTATCCTGATGATCCTGTTTTTGTTTTGGACCGGTCGTTTGGGGCATGCGTAGAGGACAGTCGGCAAGCTCTGTAAATCAAAGGATCGGCCGTGCCTTTCCCATTGAAGGCGAGAGTGAACACTATACAGATGGGGTCGCGTAGCGTTCGCGGAGGACGGGATCCAACCGAAAGACGCCAGTGTCTCATCAATCGCGGAAACAAGACGTTATTCCACAGAAGGAAATGAAGCCATGACACACCATTCTTCACATGCTGCATCCAGCACTGATTTGAATCTCGTATCGGTCCATGAACTTTTCGAACATACGCAGGACGTATTCAATCTGATTTCCCGGCGCGCCTTTGAGATGTATGAGAGCCGCGGACATGCGCAAGGAAACGACCAGGAGGATTGGTTTCTCGCGGAATCCGAACTACTCAAACCTGTGAAGTTCCACCTATCGGAATCCGGCGAACAGCTTATTGCACGCGCCGAAGTTCCTGGGCTCAACAGGGAGGAGATCAAAGTGAGTATCGAGCCGCAGCGGCTGAGCATCAGTGGCAAGGCCGAGCCCCGAGACCACCAATCTGGAAAACACGCCCATTCTCTCAGGCACGAGCAACTGATGTTTTGTGTCATCGATTTACCCTGCGAGGTCGATCTCTCGAAGGCCAAGGCGACATTCAACGATGGCATGCTCGAGGTAGTAATGCCAAAAGCAGCTCCCGCGAAGAGCATTCGCGTGGAGCGGAATCTAATGTTGTCTGCGGAAGATAATACTTTTGTACATAAAACAGGTGGGATCGAAGCCGCAGGCAGACAGCCGGTTAAGTAAGTTCCTTTTTTCAGGGACCGGGATTGACGAGCTCGAGATTTTGTACGTTGCGGAGTTGCTAGTGAGCAGTCCAATGCGGCGGATTTTGAGCTGAAAAAGTAGGCTCCGACAGGATTCTGGATTCCCGATAAAGCACTGGCCTATCCTGGTAAAGTCTTGCATAATCTACGGATTCTCTTTTAGAAAAGCCGTCTATGGTGAGGGTAACGAGTGGCCTCATTGGACCCCTTTGATTAGAGCGTTCCGCGAGGAGGGGCCATGACGCGCCATTGCGAACCTGCCGTAGACTGCCCGGGCGAGGACGAAATAAATGACACAGAAGCAGAAAGCAACGCAACCATCTTCTAAAACGCTGCAGAAAGTATTCACCGGAATCCAGGGTTTTGACGAAATCACGGGGGGAGGGCTTCCAAGCGGGCGTCCCACTCTTGTCAGTGGTGGGGCCGGTGCCGGAAAAACACTATTCGCCCTGGAGTTCCTGGTTCGGGGCGCCACAGAATTTAACGAACCCGGCGTGTTCATATCGTTCGAGGAAACGATCCCGGACCTGACCAAGAACGCCGCTTCGCTGGGTTTCGACTTGGGCCGCCTGGTGGCGGATAAGAAGCTGTTCCTGGACCACGTTTCTATCTCGCGAAGCGAGATTGCGGAAACCGGGGAGTATGACCTCGATGGCCTCTTCATTCGAATTGCCGACGCTGTCCAGAGGGTCGGGGCGCGGCGAATTGTCCTGGACACGATTGAAGCGCTTTTCGGCGAGTTGCCAAATCCAGGTATCCTGCGCGCCGAAATCCGCCGCCTGTTCGGCTGGCTCAAAGAAAAAGGATTGACCACGGTCATTACCGCCGAGCGGGACCGGCCGGATAAGCTGACCCGGCATGGCATCGAGGAGTTCGTCTCGGACTGCGTGATCGTCCTGGACAATCGTATCCGGGAGGAGATCTCGACCCGGCGCCTGCGCGTCGTCAAGTACCGGGGATCGACCCACGGCACAAACGAATATCCGTTCCTCATCGATGAACACGGTATTTCAGTCCTGCCGATCTCCTCATTGGGCCTGGACCATGCGGCGTCCGCCGTACGAGTCTCGACAGGCATTGACCGGTTGGATGGCATGATGGGCGGCAAAGGTTTTTATCAGGGCACCAGTATTCTGCTGTCCGGCACCTCGGGAACCGGCAAAACCAGCGTGGCGGCGCATTTCGTGGATGCGGCCTGCCGCCGCGGCGAGCACTGCTTGTATTTCGCGTTCGAGGAATCACCCCGGCAGGTCGTGCGCAATATGCGCTCGATCGGCATCGATCTCGAGCAATGGGTCCGCAAGGGGCTCCTGCAATTCCATGCGGCGCGCCCCACCTACGGGGGGATCGAAGAAGTCCTGCTTGTGACCCACAAACAGATCACCATGTTCCAGCCCAGCATCGTGGTGGTGGACCCGATAACCACTCTGCTCATGGTCAGCACCCTGAACGAAGTGCGGTCCATGCTCACGCGGCTGGTCGATTTTCTGAAGACCAAGGAGATCACCGCGATTTTCGCCAGTTTGACTGCGCCAGGCGGCTCCCTGGAAGCCAACGAGGCGGACGTCTCCTCCCTCATGGATACCTGGCTTCTGCTGAAATCCATTGAGGTTGGAGGAGAGCGGAACCGCGCGCTCTACGTGCTGAAATCGCGAGGCATGGAACATTCCAACCAGATTCGCGAATTCGTGCTCACCAACGACGGCCTCCGGTTGCTGGACGTGTACCTCGGACCCGAGGGCGTGCTGACCGGTTCCGCCCGGGTGTCGCAGGAAATGCGCGAGAAAGCAGTGGTCACGTTCCGCCAGCAAGAACAGGAGACCCGCCGGCGCGAACTGGACCGCAAGCGCCAGATCTTTGAGGCCCGCATGATCACGCTCCGAGCAGAGTTTGAAGTTGAGGAAGAAATAATTCAACAGAGCATCGCCGAATCGAAACTACTTGCCGAGGAAGTGTTGCAGGACCGCGGGCAGATGGTGCGGAGCCGGGAAGCGGACACCTCCGCGTACAAAAAGGTGGGAGGCGCGCCAGCCACGCGGAAACGCTAAATGCCGAAAGCCAAGACAAAAGCCAGGACAAAAGCCAAGACAAAAGCCAGGACAAAAGCTCGGGCGTGGCCTCGCAAATCGAAGTCCGGGAAACCGGAGGTTTGGAAGCTGCGGCTTTTCGTGGCGGGCCAAACTCCCAAATCGATTCGCGCCTTTGCCAACCTCAAGGTGCTGTGTGAGGGGCATTTGAAAGGCCACTATCAGATCGAAGTGATCGACCTGTTGGAGAATCCGCATATGGCGCGCGGCAACCAGATCGTCGCATTGCCGACCCTGGTCATTAAGCTTCCGCAACCGGTCCGACAGATCATTGGAGATCTCTCCGACACCGAGCGGGTGTTGGTGGGCATGGCCCTGCAAAAAGTAAGCTGACTCATCTCAGAGAAGCCCGTATGAAAAACAAACCAAGAAAGAAAAGCCTTGCAAGAAAACAGAAATCCGGATTGGCCCGGGAAATGGAGCAACCCGGCGCTCATTTTCGTCAGGCAAAGTACGTCTTGCGTTTGTACGTAAGGCGATATACGTTGAAATCGGAGCTGGCTATAGAAAATATCAAGCGGGTTTGTGTACAGCACTTGAAGGGTCGGTATAGACTGGAAGTCATCGACATTAGCCTGCAGGCGAATCTGGCAAGAGACGAGCAGATTGTGGCGGTGCCCACGCTCATTAAACGGCTCCCGCGCCCGCTGCGAAGGCTAGTGGGGGATATGTCGGACCTAAACAAAGTGCTCTTCGGACTGGACTTGAGAACTCGGGAGTAATAGCCGGCGGTAGGTGGAAAGAGGTTGGCTAATGGAACGAAAGCCATTCCCCGCAAGAACTGCCGGCCCTGAAGGCCAGTTGACCCGACTGCCCACCGGCTATCGGCATGTGATCATCGCAACCGATGTCATGGTGATGAATCCCACAACGGGGGCGATCTACGACATTGTGCAACGTGATACCATAAAGCGGTAAACTCGGACTGTACAGAGCACTCGCTCAATCTCGATTAATTGCTGTTGGCGCACCCCCCCTCGCGCTCAGTAAGCAGAAAGATGGATAGTGACAATTCGATTTGCCGACCGGCAACCGTAGTTGACGCCGCGCAAAGAGCTTAATTATGGGAAATAATGCTAGCATCGCTCGCGGGGGGAGTCTGTCTGCCTATAAGCAGAAGACGGCGGTCGTTGTGACGATTAAGAAAGATATGCCTGTCGATTGGGGAACCCTCCTGACTGGAATCTCCAAGGGAAAAACCGTTTTAGAATACGGTGCGGACGACACTATCTTTACGCAAGGAACGCCTGCGGATTCGGTGCTCTTCCTCTTACAAGGCAGGGTGAAGCTCGCGGTTACATCCTACGAAGGCAAGGAAGCGATTGTTGGCAGTCTGGGCCCCGGTGAGTTCTTCGGTGAGGGATGCCTCGCCGGTCAGCCGTTGCGCATAGCAACGGCTATTTCAGCGGGAGATTGCACACTGATCAGGGTTGAGAAGCAGATCATGGCACGAATGCTCCACGAAGTGCAGGGACTCGCGGAAACGTTCGTCACTCATCTGCTTTCCCGCAATGTCCGGTACGAAGCGGATCTCATCGACCAGCTTTTCAACTCCAGCGAGAAGCGCCTGGCTCGGATTCTCCTGTTGCTCTCCCATTTCGGCAAGGAGAGCACGATCGAAACTGTAGTTCCCGGGATCAATCAGGAACATTTGGCGCAAATGGTCGGCACAACCAGGTCGCGGATTAATTATTTTATGAATAAGTTCAGGAAGCTTGGTTTTATCGATTACAAAAGTAAAACTGGGTTGATTGTCCATAGTAGCCTCCGCAGCGTAATCCTGCACGACTAGCTCGGAACTCGAAGCGGCGGTAAACTCTTCCACACTCCGCCTTGCAGTTTTCCCACCCGCTGAAGAAAAATAATCGATTTTGACCACAGGAGTGCCATGTCGATGTTGGGTCATAGCTGTATTGGGGCTTCTGCGACAGGACACTCAGGACAGTCTACGATGACCAAAACGTGTGAAAAATCCGGCGAGCACAAGCGCCCACCCCGCTCCGAGTGCGATGCCGCTCGCGACGTCCGTCGCATAATGAACGCCAAGGTACACACGTGAGGCGCCAACCATGATAGGCACCGCCGACACGGCCATAAAAATTGCGGTTCTTGCGCCCGAGTGTTGTACATAACGGCCTGCGATGATCGCGATCGTCAGGTAAAGCGCGGAGGTCGAAAGCGAGTGTCCGCTCGGGTATGAGAAGCCCGACACTACGATCAGTTGCTGGGCCTCGGCTGGACGAATTCTTTCGATGATGTTCTTAGTCACGAGCGTCAATATTCCCGCTCCCGCCGAAGCCGCAAGCAACTGGAGGGCGCCCAGCCGGTCGCGCAACACAAGCAATACCACGAGAGTGAAGGCGGAAAACAATGCCACCAAAGTGATCGATCCCAGCGCAGTCACATCGATTGCCGCGATCGTAAGCCATGGCGTCCGGATTCTTGCTACGGTCAGTAGAATCGTACTGTCGAACGTACTGACGTCCCCTTCGATCAACTCCCTTGTAATACGGATGAAGATCAGGAATGCCAGCGCAGCACCGCCCAACCACAAAGAAAGGCGCCCCGCGCGGGCCGAGAACAAAGGTCGACTCATGGACTCAACCTCGGGAAGAAATCGCGACTGATGGACATGGTTGCGAATCGACGCATCTGTGAGCAAACCTTCGAGAGCTGCGAACTCTTGCCTTCATCGCGCCGCC
>PLUM01000032.1:32184-47834 GCA_003165465.1 Acidobacteriota bacterium | reverse complement strand
GTTGGAGGGGTCGTCTTGCTGGTCACGGGGGCGAGTAACAAGTCATAGGCCGGACTAAGGATCGCGCCCCGGCGTCTCACCGCCAGGGCACGAATGGTGTGAAGTCTATGACAGGAATCGTGGGTCACAAGCTGAAAGGAAACTTTTGATGATACTACTAATTATTCTTCTGGTGCTGTTGTTCGGCGGAGGCGGCGGCTATTACGGGTACTCCAGATGGGGGACGGGCGGGGGCCTGGGGATAGTCGGGACAGTTCTGCTCATCGTATTGATCGTGTACTTGGTCGGCTGGTTGCGTTGATTCCGTTCGCATCGAACTGAAACGGGATTATGGTATCTGCAAATGCACTGGTAGTGAAAGGCTCGTAGCCGCGACACGCAAATCAAATCGTGCCAAAGGAGACAATCCATGAAGCAAAGCACCAAGGACAAAGCAAAAGGCAAGTTTCACGAAGTGAAAGGTAAAGTTAAAGAAAAAGTTGGACGAGCGACGAACAATCCCGACTTGGAAACCGAAGGCCAGGTCGAAAAGACATCGGTCGCCGGAAAGCTGTGGACTCGTACCGAAATCTGCGTGCCGTGAATCACCGTGTTCGGCGCTACGCTGCTGGTGGCGCGAATCGTAAGCACCGCAATTTGTGACGGCGTCTCTGAGAAGTGCGTCGAGCCGCACCCAAAGAGCAGTCCAACGGCGGAGTAGGCGATGATCCGCGCGAAGACGGGGAGCCGTCGTCTTCGCAACCCAGCAAGCAGAACCAAAACGCCAAGCCCGGCCGTGATCGAGTAGATCAAAATGTTCCGCGACGATTCTGCGAGCCCGGCCGATACCGCCGGCTCGAGCGTCAACGTCGAACTCCCACCGCCATTTAGCGCTGAGGGCGAAAACCGGCAGACGTAGCCATCCGGCACGCCGGAGGCGCAGGCGAGTTGCACGGTTTGAGCAAATTTACCCAAGGGGACAACCGCCACATGCACCGAAGGCGATGCAGCGGGCGAGAGATCGACTGAACTCGCTCCGAGGTTCAAGGAAAATTCGGGACCCGAGGCAGACCACTGGTCGCGAAATGCGGGCGAAACGCCGGGAGCAAATTGTTCTCCGCCCGCAAAGCTTGCGCTGAAATCGTGGATGCCGCCGGCCAGCGCCCCCGTTCTCAACATGGCAACTCCGCTTCCATCCGTTGCCGCCGTTCCCAAAATCACGCCGCTATCGAGGAAAGTCACTGCGCCGACGGGCACGGCCTGCTGTGAGCTGACACGCGCGGTGAGCGTGTGTGTGCCGTCCGGCGGGTTCGTCTGCGAACTGAGTGCCACTACGGCAATCACTGCCGAAGCCGGGGCAGGCGAAACCGTAATCGCGGCGGGTGCGGACACACTTCCTGCGAAGGGTCCGTTGGCATTGAATGCCGCCGTGACGGAATGCATCCCCGTCGCTAGGGACGCGGTACTGAAGCTCGCGCTGCCGCTCGAGTTCATGCCCACGGTACCGAGCACGGCCGCGCCGTCGTAAAACGTGATCCCGCCGAACGGAACCCCCGCGCCGGAGCTTGCATTCGCCGTGAACGTGAGAACCGATCCGGCAGTCGGGGTCTGGCTGGATGGCAAAACCGTGGTTGTGGTTGCATTCGCAGTTACCGTTACACTGGCGGGAGGGGAAGTGCTGGGTGTGAAAATCGCGACCGTGTAGCTAGTGTTGGTCCCGGTGAAGCCGGGCACGGTGTAGCCATGAAAGGTTGCGGTCAGGGAGTGAATTCCGGGCGCGAGCAGGTTGGTATCGTAGGCTGCAGTGCTGTTCGAATCCAGGCTCGCGCTTCCGATGGTGCTTGTCCCGTCAAGGAAAGTGACCAGGCCCTGCAGCACGGGTGGTGTGCTCGAAACAGTGGCCGCAAGGTGAATCGTTTGGCTTGTGAGGACGGAAGCAGGCGTGGCCACCAGCCCCGTCTGCGTGGTGTAGGTTGGGGGGATTATATTCAAAAATGCCGAGAAACTCTTCGTCGCATACGTCGAATCGCCGCTGTAGGTTGCGACTACTGTGTGTTGCCCCGGGTTCAGCGCCTCTGACGAAACGAAATTCGCGATGCCGCCTGCGAGAGGCGCGGTCCCCAAAACATTTCCATCGACGTCGAATTCCACGGAACCCGTCGGAGTCGCGCCGTTACCCGTACCATCCACCGCGAGCGTGATGGTGACCGGCTGGCCCGCGATTGCCGGCTGCGGCGCGAACGCCAAAGTTCCTAGCGTTGCGGTGCCCTCCGCCGGCGCGCCGTTCGGCTGATTCAAGAGGACCGTCACTGTGGTTCCTCCGGGATTTCCTGCCACAACGTCGGGGAAGCCATCGCCGTTCACGTCAACGACACTCAGCCAGGACACTGTACGCCCGGCAATGTAGAATGCCTCCGAATCGAACTTGCGCCCTCCGAGATTCATCATGGTTGCCACGGTCGCGCCGTCACTCAGCACGAGATCAGGCAAATGATCGCCGTTCAGGTCGGCAACCACCGCCTGAGTGTACTGGTGCGAAGCCGGCAGCGTAACCGGCGGCTGAAACGTGCCATCGCTGTTGCCATAGAAGATCGTCAGGTACGCGAACGCCGGAAGCACACTGGTATCGACTGCGACGAGGATGTCTGCATTGCCGTCGCCATCAACGTCGGTGACGGCCGCGATTGGGGAATTGGCAAGTCCCAGGGTCGCCACGGACGAAAAGTAGGAAAAGGTCCCGTTACCGTTGCCAAGCCAGATCTCAAGGCGGTCGGGATAGCTGACGACAAGATCCGGCTTGCCGTCTTTGTTCACATCGCCCACGCCGAACACCATGGCTGCGTCGCGCAAATTCGTGGTGACGGTTTCGAATGTGCCGTTCGAGAGGCCCAGGAGCACGGTCACCGTCAGCCCGTTCACCGAAATCATGTCGGCGCGCCCATCCCCGTTGACGTCCGCGATGATGGGCGAGGCGCCGGGAATGGCGATCGGCGCTTGGAATGTGCCGTTCCCGTTGCCAAAAGCGATCGACTGCGTGCCGCCGCCGGAGAAATTCGGCGGCTCATTTCCCAAGTCGAGGTCCATCTTGCCGTTGCCACTAAAATCCGCAGCGGCTGCATTTGGGTCCGCGGCTTGCGAACCGTAGCTGGAGTTCGGATCCGGACCAAGCGTGAAGCCGCCCTGTCCGTTGCCAATGAGGACCCTCGGAAACGGCGCCGTCAGCGTGACCGCGATATCCGGCAGCTTGTCACCGGTAAAATCCGCAACCGCCACGGAACCGACGATCTGCCCCAGGTCGTAAAATTCCACACTCGAAAACGTGCCGTCACCTTTGCCGAACAGCAGAGAGATGCCGCCCTCGACCGCCACTGCAAGATCGGTGTGGCCGTCGCCGTTAAAATCGCCGGAAACAGGTGTGCTCGGCAGGGTAGAGTAGGTGTTTGTCGAGCCGCCCGCGATGGTGGTCACCGTGGCGCCGAAGGTAGGACCTTGCTGGCCAAGCGAAATGGCAACGCCGCTTGGAGTCAAAAACGTCAAGTCCGGAATACCGTCGCCGTTGAGGTCGCCAGCCGCTACGATTTGGCCGGTTGAAGGCGATGCGCCGAGGGGGATTAATGGGCCGAATGAGCCGTCCGCGTTCCCCTTGAAATAGCCAAGTTGGCCCGGATAGTAGGTCACGAGCATATCGAGGCGGCCGTCGCCGTCCACATCGACCGGGGGAAGTGGCCCGCCGGGCGATCCAATCGTGTAACGGACGTAGGGAGCGAAGGTGCCGTCGCCATTCCCCAATTCGACGAAAAATTCCGCGCCAACGGGATCGGTCAGTATCAGGTCCAGCTTATGATCGCCGTTCAGGTCGGCGAGATACGCCGAACCGGATGCGTAGAACGGCGTAGAAGAATTCAGAGTGAAGTGGCCAGCGCCGTCGCCCAGGAGCGTGGTGAGGCCGCCACCGAACGCGTCGAAACTTACCAGATCGGGCTTGCCGTCCCCGTTGATGTCGCCGATTGCCGCGCCGGTCGCGAAACTCAAGTTTTCGCCCAAACTGGGAGAGGGAATCGACGAGACTATGGGGGGCTGGAAAGTGCCGTCTCCGTTGCCCACGTATACCGCAATCAGCCCGGCGCCGCTCGACGCGTCGCCTCCGCCGAGGATCAGGTCGGGCTTTCCGTCGTTGGTCACGTCGGCGATCTGGAGGCTGCAGCAAATTCCTTTGGGAAGGTCCATGTCTTGGCCATGCGCAAAAGTTCCGTTGCCGTTCGCAAGCAGAACGTGCAAGGCATTCGCGCCGAATCGAAATCCGTCGATATAAACCAGGTCCTGTTTGCCGTCCAGATTCAGGTCGCCCGCCGCCACAGTCACAGGATCTGTGTTGGTGCGGATTAGAGGGGGATTAGTAAACGTCTGCGCGCAAAGCGGCGGCGCGGCGGCGATCGACAAGGCGCCGCACACAATCGCAGAAATGCAGCGGATCAAGAGAGTTCTCATGGCACTGGGCTCGGCTCTGTCCCTGAGTCGAATGTCTGGACTCACCCAATGGTTGCGGGACCGGCGAATCCCATCCTTTGGCGGTCCCTGCCGCGCTCCGCGGACCGCGCAGGAATTCATTGACTGCAACCCATAATCATGGATACTAACCTAATTGGTAATATACGAAAAGCATTTTAAGGACTGCTCCTTATGACGCCCAGCACTCTCAACTCGCGCGCTTCTCGGCGATTCACGCGGCTCTTCGCCGCCCTGCTCCCTCTTGCGCTGCTTGCCGCCGGCTGCGGCAGCGCCGGCAGCGGCGGATCGGGTCCGCCTTCCTCTCCGGATTTTTCGTTGTCGGTCAGTCCGACCTCCGTCGTCATACCCGATGGCGGTTCCGGGATTGTGTCGCTCTCCGCGACGGGCCTGGATGGGTTTTCCTCTCAAATCACGGTGCAGGTGATCGGGCTTCCGCCCGGCGTCTCCATCTCACCGACGCCCATCACACTCGTTCCTGGCACTCCGCAATCGATCACCATTTCCGCGCCGGGCGGCAGCGCTTCCGCCACCCAGACGGCGGTCTTCACGGGAACCGCGGGTTCGCTGAGTTACAGCGCGAATCTCAGCGTTCAGCTTCAACCGGCATCCGCTGACGTCGCCCCGTTCCGCACGAAGTACGTGCGCGCCGACACCGTAACGGAATACCCCTTCTGGCTGAATACGCACTGGACGATTTTTCACCAGCCGACGGCGCATTTTTTCGTGACCGACCCCAGCGGTAACCAGGTCGTCGTGCTGGATCCCGTTACGGAATCCAAGGTCGGCAGCATTCCGGTTCCCGGCGCTTTTGGGATCGACGATACGCCGGACCACAGCGCGCTCTATGTGGGCACCTTGTCCGGCGACGTCTACACGATCGACCCGGTCGCCATGGCCGTCAAGCACCGCTATATCGCGTCCGAGATCGGCCCGTACGGCTACCAGGCGTTTAGCGCCCAAGTGATGGCCGATGGGCGAGTCGCTCTTTTGGGGGCCCAGGGCGGCTTACCGAGTGTTGACGGATCCCCCAGCTTTGCGATCTGGAATCCGACCGACAATTCGATTACCGTTTACACGACAGGTTACGGATACGGTGAACTCGGGTCCGGGATCCCGGCGACGGAAGTTTGCGGGCCAATGCTGAACATTGGAGGATTCACGAGAACCGCGGATCGTACGGCCGTGCTGGTCGGTAGCATCGACAGCGACGTGACGTTGTGCGAAGTGAGCGAGGCCACGGGCCAATATACTTACGCACAGGCCCTCGGCACGTTTTCGACCAACAAAATTGTTATCTCACCTGATGGGTCCCTGATCGCTCTTACCGCCTATCCGAGCAATGTGGTTCTCTACGACGGGCATACGCTCCAAGTAGTTGCGCAGTTTGCCGTGTCCGGCGAAGTGTCTTCCGCCTCCGCCATGATGTTCAGCGCTGATTCAAAGACGCTGTTCGTTCCGAGCGAAACTATCGTCTATTCCTATGACGTCGCCACGCATCAGCAGATCGGCTGGATGCCAAACCTGGTCGTGGAATCGATCAGCGGCGGTTACACGGTTGGCCCGGTCAGCAGCCCGAACTTCGGCGCCGAGGATACGAGCGGCCTTATTGCCGGCCCGATGGAAGAGGGGTTCGGATTTATCGGCACCACCACAATGCATACGGGCGCGGTCGGTACGCAGTTCCCAAACCTATATTTGAATCCTGCGACGGGACCGGCTTCGGGTGGCACTCGGGTCATGATTCCCGCGCCCCCGACGGTGACCCCGCAAAGCAAAATTTATTTTGGCAAGAATACGGCGACGTCCCTGGCTCCCGACGGTGCTTACAACATTTTTGCGACGACTCCGCTGGGAACGCCCGGTCCGGTTGACTTCTATGTCCTCGCGAACGACGGCGGAATGCAGATCGCGCCCGAGGGATTCAGCTACAGCCCGACCATCCTCCAGGTTTCGCCCGACCTGACGACCGCGGACGGCGGAGCCGTGGGCGTGGTATTCGGTTACGGTTACGGATCCACGAGCGCGACGACGACGCCCAGCGATTTGAAGGTGACGGTAGGGGGAAGGCCTGCGACCATCCAGGGTTTCAACCCGCTTGGCTATAACACGAATAGCCCGCCGTTTCTGATGCAGTCCATCTATTACACTGTCCCGCCCGGCTCGGCCGGTACAGCTGACGTCACGGTCACCACAAGTTCCGGTACCACGACCGCGCCGGGCGCCCTACGCTACCTGCCACCGGCGGCTCAGTTTTCGCTCCCCGGATCGCAGCTTGCCCAGGGGATTTATGATTCGGTGCGCGACCTCTACTACTTCACGGACACCAACAAGATTCAGGTCTTTTCGCTCTCGCAGCAAAAGTGGCTCTCGCCAATTGCCATCCCCGCGCCCGCGGGGAAGATCCAGCGTCTATGGTCGCTAGCCCTATCGCCCAACGGCAGTCTTCTGGCTATATCGGACATTTCGGCGGGCGTGATTTATCTTCTGAATCCATCGAGCCCGGCGGCGGTGCAGACTTTTCCGATCCTCGTGAACAATCCAGGAGGCGGCATCATCGACAATCCCGCAGGATTGGCGGTGAGCGATTCGGGAAACATCTACTACACGGTTTTCGTGCAGGGAGGCACCGGCTTCAGCGCGTATTTCAAACTGGACACAAATACCGGCGCGTTCACCGACTACGGAATCGATGGACCGCAGTATTCTTTTGACGGTGTGCCGCGGGATCCCTACCTCAGGACCGAGATCAGCTCCGATAACGCGCGCGTTTTCTTTAATAACGACGGTCAGGTGTTCAGCATCGATACGTCCACCGACAAGGCATTTCAGGCTTCCACCGACACCAGCTGTTGCTATGGGAACTACGACCTGGCCTTGTCGAGCAATCAGACGCAGTTTGGGGCCAGCTCCTATCTGTATGACACCAACCTGAACGCGGAATCCATTTCCACGGTCAACGATCGCGAGGTGACCAGCATTTCCTATGTCTACGGCACAAAATTTAGCCCGGACGGGAGCTTATTCTTCCAGCCGTCCACGAGCGGTATCGATATTTTCGATGGCCATCTGGGAACGCTTCGCAACCGCCTCGCGCTCCCGTTTCAACTTTCTCAGAACTACGATGCCTTGGTCGCCGATGGCAAAGACAACGTCCTTCTGGCCATCACCGGCGCGACGGGAAACGGCATCGCCGCGCTCGACCTCAGTTTTCTCGCCGAGCCGGCGCCCTTGCCCTACGATTCGGCACGGATATCCCCAACGCTCCTTCCACTTGCGTCTCGACCTGCTTTCGAACGCGCAACGGGTGTGCATGGAGCCAGCGCCAGTCCCCGCGCGAACGCGAAAATAGCTTCGTTCCGTGCGATTCCCCACGCCACCAACCGCGCCTACCTCGGCCAAAAATAGTTACCGGTGCCAGCAACCGAACTGTCACACGGGCACTCGCCAGGCATCGGCAAATTTTCGATTGATGTGCTAATACGCTCTGCAGGCTATTGCAGTTGGAAGGCGTTTTCGAATGTGTACGTTTGGCCGTCCGGATTGGAAAGTCTCATCGGCGCGGACCCGGCCAGCAGATTCGGAATTGTGCAGGAAAGTGTTTCGCTATCCGTTTCGGTGCAATTGGCGATCTGGCCGCCAATTTGCACGACAGTACCGGAAACAAATCCGCTGCCGCGAATTTGAACGCCCGTTCCCGGTGCGCCCGCGGTCGGCGATACTGTGCCAACGGCGAGAGGAACCACGCTGAGCTCGAAATAGGAAACCCCGGTCTGCGTGGCCACAAGGATTTTCTGCCCGGTTAAGTCGATGGCCAGTGGCCGGTACGAACTCACTGAAGCTCCGGTCCCGATCGTGCCCGCCGGCAACGGCATGCTTAATAACGGCCGGCCATTATGGGTATCTGAAATCACCACCGAATCGAAAACGCTATACAGCAGGCTGCCAGTTTCGTTGAGCCGGGAGTCCCAACCTCCGACCTGAAGGGGCAAGAGCGGAAACAAACGTTGATCCAGCGTTCCTTGGCTGAGCGCGAGCACCTGGCCGTTGCCATTGACGGCCGGCTGGCCGCCAATCCAAACGTAATCGCCAATCTGAACTGGTCCGGTAAAGGTATCCGTGTTCGCGTTGTAGCTCCAGACGTATTCGGGCCCCGGCGGTTCGAAGCCAAAGAGGCCGCCATTTCCGGCAAAAAGAATTGTGCTTCCGTCCGCGCTGGCGGCGCCGAATTCGGGATAAAGCTGGTAGGTCCCGCAGGCGCCCGCCGCGTCGGGCCGCGCATGCACGCTCAAATCCGTCAGATCGATCTCGCGCACCGGATCGTCCACACAGGGAGTAAGGCTAACGAAGGCGCGGTTATTGGAAGCCACTTCGATGGGCATGGGCTCGGTGAGCGTGATGGTCGGCGTGATCGTGAGCAGCACTTCCACAGACGCGCTCGTTCCGGCGACGAGATCGAAGACCACAACGATCTGGTCCTTCGGATCGGAGACCAGCAGTTTCGAGCTATCGGGCGTGAGTGCTTCCCCAAATAGCGTCGCGGACGAACTGATTGCCTGCGAAGTCAGCGGCGCCAGAAATTTTTGAGTTTGCGCGTCAAACACGGCCACGCTGTTCCCGCTGCCCGTCAGATAGAAACTGTCGCGGACCGGATCGTAGACCGCGAAGGAATACTCGGGCCCTTTCACGAACGTCTCCGCGTTCAAATACTGCAAGCCGCGCTTGATCGTATCCGATCCGAACGTGTTGGACACGCTCACATCGGTCCAGCCGGGCGTGCCTGCGGGCGCCCGCACAGTGACCGATTGTTCCGGGAAATAATTGGACGACGCTGGAGATTGCACGCCCTGCGACAAGTCGAGGGCCGCATTTCCAATGTGCAGTGTGCCGATTTCCGGGGTACCGATCTCGCTGAGCCCATAGCCTGTCACCGTGACGGCGTCTCCCCCGCTTGGCGAGACGGCAGTGGGGCCGATCCGTAGTAGACGCGGGCCATACGTAAAATCATCGGGCAGGAAAGTGACATTGTTGTTTGCGTCGGTCAGGACCACAGAAACCGGACCGGGAGTGCTCGAGGCCGGAACGGTAGCGGTAAGGGAGTACGCTTGGGCTAAAGTCTCCACTTGAGCGGGGACAGTCCCAAAATAAGCGTCCAGCGTGGGAGTACTTTGGGTATTTTGCATTAAGTAGGCAGCGGAAGCAGTGAACATGTCCAGTTGCCCTCCGCTGAGCGTCCCGACGGTTTCCGAGCCTTCCCCGGTGGGCCCGAAATAGTCCGGCACGCCGTTCGGGACAGAGAGCTGCAATTGCGATGCGTTCATGATGAATATCCCACTAAAAAAAGAGCCGCCAATCAGACGGAAATTCTCGTCGACATCGAACAACGCGGGGTAGGTGACCGACGACGCGACGCTCTCCTGCAGATAACCTAAGGCGGCGGCTGTCTGCGTGTTCACACCCACCAGAATGTTGTTGGCAAACATCAAATAGAACAGGGTGCCGTCGCGGCTGTAAACGCCCGAGGTAGTAGTAAGGGAATTGGTGTACTGGCTTTGCGCGTGCAAATTGCCGTCCACAAAATTGAGTTGCGTCGTGGGCATTTCCGGCGCGGTCACGCCAATAATCAACGCGAATTGCGAGCCGTCCCGGTTCGCGGCGAGGCTGACGCCGAGGTTCGACGGCAGCGCCGCCGGCGCGCTGATCGCATATCCTGGTCCGCCCGATTTGAAGACGAATAATGTCGCCGTGGAATTCATTACCCCGAGCACCAGTAAGGATGTGCCATCTTCCGAGCGCGCCGGAGCGGTGGTGATGGCGCCATTGCCCGGATCCTTGAGTGTAAACGTAGCGCTGCTCGGGTTATACAGAAGAAGGTGCGCAACGATAGTGCTCGCGCCGTTTGTCGAAGCGGGATTCGTTCCCAATCCGATCATAATGGTTCCGTCGGCCAAGGCATAAGGCATCACCGGCAAATTCATTGCCTGATACTGGCTGGTCGATGCATAGGAAGCGGGAATTGCGATCTGGCCCGTGAGATGGAGTGCAACCGGATCGGCCGTGTAGATGTACGGCGTGATCGTACCGATAACCAATGTTGAAAAGTCCGGCGAAAAGCTGAGCCCTGCCGGTCCTGGGACCAAAATTTCTCCCACCTGATGAGCATCCACTGTCGAGTAGACTTCGACAGCGTTCGTAATCGGGTCGCTCACAAACACTTCCTTGAGCGCCGGGTCGTACGCCGCCGCCGCGGCATACCCGTTTCCGGCCTGCGGCGACAATCGAACGAAGAAATCGCCTGGAAACGGCCGCGGCTTAAACGAGTTTCCCACCAATTCCCCGGAACCTCCCGATCCGGATGACTGCGTCGAAGATACCGACGAGGACGCCCCGCAGCCGCACACCGCCAGCAGAACGAGCACGCTGAGCCCCAAGAACAGGGCGCGACTGAAACCCGTGCGGCGACGGCAACCCTCCGGTTGAATCATAAATCTCTCCGAGTATTCTAGATGAGAAAAACTGGTCCAGCATTTATAACTTAGTATCTCATCTTCGCTTAGAGGGTCCAAGCGAAAGGTGTGGCCTCATTGATGCGGAGGAGCTTCGCCGAGGCCAAGGTCGGCATTCGCTTGGAACCTGGTCAAAGATTCGGATTCCATAACTTTCGTCATAGCCTTGCGACGTTTCTGGTAAGTCGTGGTAAGGACGTAAAGACAATTCAGGGACTGCTGCGCCACGCCAAAGTAACAAACACGCTTGACCTGTATTCCCAATCAATCGACTCCGCCAAGCTTGAAGCGCAAGAAGATATTGCCCTGGCGATTACAAGTAGCGCGGCAGGCGATTAAGTAGAGAGCGAAAGACGTGACGCGTATTCCAAAAGCGGTCGCATTTCTCCTGGCCCTCAATTTCGCTTTGGGGAGCGCTTCGGCCATGCAGGATTTGAAGATTACGCTAAGCCGCAACTTCGGCCCTTACCGAACCGATACCACCACATATCTGAAGCCCGACCGCAAGCGCGTCGAGGAGCAACAGCGGTATCGCCAGCAATTATGGGTGGGTGGCCCTGCCGCTCCCGTCCGCCCGCCACGCGTGGCCGCCGTCACGCGCTGCGATCTCGGCCAGATTTTCCAACTGAATCTCGATGATCGCGAATATACGTCGAGACCCATGCCGAAACCCCTCTCACCAGAGGAACAGAAGGCCCGCACGGAAGAACTAAAGGCCCGCGCCGCGCAAGGGCCGCAGCCACAAAGGCCCGCTCAGCCGAATTTATTAATCGAAATCACCACCTACGACACCGGTGAGCGCAAGCAGATGTTCGGCTACACGGCCCGCTCCAGCAAAAGACCAAACCATAACCAGCGTATCAGCCCACTGAGCGCATCCTTTAGCTGCTCGTATCGTCTACAGGCACAACAGCATCAGTGACAGCCGCTTTCAGGGCATCTGCCCCTTGCTGTGATTTTTGAATCCACGATTCGTGAGCGTCACTGAACCATCCGGCTTACTCACGGCTTCTTGCCGCTGTTGCGTGAGGATCCGGCCCAGGCGCCGAGGTATTCGAGCATCTGCTTCACTTCCGTCGCGTGGGCGCCTGCGGGAGCCACTTCCAGGTACTTCTTGAGGCTTTCGACTGTGCCGGGAGCCACGGTGAGCGAGCCATCTTTGTTCGTTTTCGTGGCGGAGAAGAGGAGCGCGCCTTCGATGAGATAGGCGTCGGCGCGGTTGGGATTTGCGGCGATGGCCTTGTTGCACGCGTCCACAGCGCCGTCGAGGGTTTGGGTGTTGTAATGCATGACGCAGAGGTTGAAATAGCCGGTGGCCCGGTCCGGAGCGAGCTCCGCAGCCTTGGTGGACGCCTCGATGGCTTCGTTGTTTTTCTTTAGCTTCAGATAGGAATTGCCCTGATTGATCAGCATCTGCACCATCCCCGCCTGGGCTAGGTCGCGATCGGATTTCAGAATCACCGAGCCGTTTGCCGGATTACTCGATAGAAATCGTTGGACCACCTCGATGCCTTTCTCGTAGCTTTCAGCGGCGTGACCATAATCTCCGATGGTCATTTGCGTCTCTCCCAGAGGCTCGAAATAGTCCCAACGCGTCGGGTCCGCAGCGACGATGGCCTTCAAAGCGACAATCACCGCCTGGTTATCCCCTGCGCGCAGTGCAGAATCGTACCGGCGGATAAGAGAGTCGAGCTGCTCGGCGTTCTTTTCGTCTTGAGGCGCGGGAGCAGCGGCGGGCGAGGGTGAGAGTGGGAGTGAGGGCGGGGGGCTCGCCGGCGGGACGGGGGGCGCACCGGAGATGTCGATGTCGAGCCGGATGGGGGCGTCAAGGGCGCTGGTGAGCTCGAGAGTTTTGCGGAACAGCTTGTCGCCCGCGGCGTTCAGGACGGAGACGATGTAGGTGCCGCGAGCGACCTCGGGAATGCTGAATGTACCGTACTTGTCGGTTGTGGCGCGGTAGACCTTGAACGTGTCCTGATGACTGAGAATCACCTGCACGCCGGGGAGAGATTTGCCGGAGTCGGTGATGCGGCCATCCGCGCGGGTGAGGGTTGCCTGCGACCAGCCGGCGGGAGCACAGAGCGCGAGCGCCACGGTGACCAGCAGTGTTCGAATCGATTTGGCGTTCATGATGAGCAGGCCTCCGCAGCGCATGCACTATCCTCATCAATCTGGCGAACTCTAGCCTGCGAAGGGCCGATGACGATCTTGTCCATCGCGATATCTTTTACCGTTGACCCGACATTTCCGATTTGACCGCCAAGATCATCGAGATTCTACCACCGGGCATACAGAGCTTGAATAGAAACCTCTTGTCGTCCCAGTCTGACATCGTGAATCGCCCAACGCCGAGCCCGGCCATCGCAAACGACATCGAATCCGTGACACTTGTCGGACACCCCTGCGGGCACCATTTCTTCTCCTCGATTGCCTCGGTCAGATCGCCGATCAGCCAGCCCACACCGGTAGCGCCCATATCCGCCGGAGCATCGTTCCGAATAACTGCCGCGTGAGATGGCTCTCCAATAGCAAAAGCCAGTAATACCGCGCGTGTTTCACCAGCCGCCCGCCAGTCTTGACGAGGCGCTGCTGCAAGCTGGTCAACGACCAACTGTCAATACTCTTCGGCAGCACCAGCCGTCGGCAGAGGTTGCCCAAGTTGTACGCCAGCACGCTCAACTGCCGTCGGACTTCGTTGGCCCAGCGGATTAGCCCGATTACAGATGAAGAATTACAGGTGAAGTTTCTGNNCAGACCTCTACCGTGTCAAAGCGGTAATAACAAGTACTTACAACAACTTACAAGGCTGTTGGGGACTGCCAAGTACTTGATAATACGCCGTGGTTGGACACATCTCGGGTTGGCCTTCGGGTTGAGAATAGGGCAGTCGCCTACATGTTCCAAAGATGTTCTTAAGATCGTGCGAAAAGGTACGGGTAGAATTTCCGAGCACTGAACCGCTCTGGTTCAGTGCTCGGGACATTCTTCCTGACGTCTTCAGCCTACCAGTTCGCATTCTGAGGACTCTCTGCGCTTCCTTTACGCTCTCCGCTGCCTCGGCACTTGCTTCCCGCTCAGGAAACACTCGCCCAACTGACCTAACCGATTTCGCATTCGAGCAAATTCGCTTTCCGTGATTCCCAGCCATTTGGCTGCCTCAGTCTGCGTGCCAGTCGCGAGAATCGCATCCATCGCAGGAAACACCATCGGGTCTTTTCTCCGCACAAAATTCCCGAACTCCTCAAGAAATGCCCTATCGCCAAACTGTTTCTCGGAAGCCTTCTGCGCCGCACGCAACTGCGCCGAATGAGAATGGCAGTATTCGTCACCCGCCGACCCGAGGTCTTCTTCCTCGGCATGTGTTCGGAGGGAGAGGTTTCCGGGGCGACACTGGGCATCCTTCATGCGCTTGGAATGCATGGTGTTGAACTTATTCGCGAGACAGAGATTGATGTAATTACGGAATCGGGCTTCGTTCGCCCCGTAGTGCCTCAGCGGGTCAAACGTCGCAACGATGTCCTTCTTGCCAGCCTTGCGGTACTTGGACGTTTGCGGGAGGCAGGAAAGATGGATCAGCAGGTCATGCGTCCAATCCTCCTTATCCTCCTCCGATACCGACGTGTCAGCGTGCTTGCTGACCCATCTGTGAACGTAATCGGGAAACCGCTCGTGGAACTCCGCGTAGTCCTTAGGGACGACAAACCCGTCGCTCCCCACAGACCAACCATCTTTGACCGTGACCGGATCAGGCTTGTACGTCCTCTTTTCCACAGAAAAACTGGGAAAATTAACGGGTTGGTTTCTGATTTCACAAGTATTGCTTTGCATGGGAACACTCTCCTTCGAAAGGAATTTGGACACATGCGAACAAGTCTAGGAAGTCGGGAAGAATTGTCAGTGACGGTTCAGCGTGCTCTGGCATTGGCAACCAAGAAGGAGGCTGCACACGTCATCGACGCGGTGGTTTGGAGCTTGGAGACCACACTGCTCAACAATCTGGGCACGGACGAGTTCACCTTGAAGCTCGGCAGCTTCGGTAAGTTCTACGTGCGCCACAAACCGGGGACTTGCAGGAAGATTGGGTTCTCGGGAGAGACGATTCAGACCAAGACGCTGCGGAAGATCAAGTTCCTCAGCTTGGGAAAACTTCGCCACGAGGAGCGGGTTGACTAATAAGGAGGCGGTTGCCTGCGGGTTACGTCCCACAGATCGGAGCAGCCCGTGATATAAACTCTCATGCCCAAACTCGTCGAGCGGTGGCTACTTTTCACGTACGCGGGTCGTGAATTCACTGCGCTGTCGAAACCGTTCACGACCAAGGAACAAGCAGAGAAGGCGCGGCTGAAGTATCCAGAACGCGAGCGCAAGGCGATTGGGATCGGCGTGATACGAACCAAAGGTTAATTTACAGTCATCCCGCCGCAGCACTTCTTGTATTTCTTTCCCGAACCACAAGGACACGGATCGTTCCGCCCTATCTTCGCAGTCGAGCGCCGAGACTCAGGTGCAGATGCACTGCCCGCGTAAGCTTCTTGGTGCGCCCGGAAATATCGATACGCCCCCACCAGCCCAGCCGCCATGTGCGTGACGATGTCCTCGCGCTTCTCAGGCGTGATCGGCTGAGGACGCATCTTGGGGTCTTCGTCGTGCTCGTGGCAG
>PLUM01000032.1:0-32153 GCA_003165465.1 Acidobacteriota bacterium | reverse complement strand
AGTATTCGCTCGGCATCACGGTCTCCGGCCCGGCGATCAGGGCGGCGAAAAATCCGTCAAGCTGCTCGACGTTCATCGCCTTCCCGCCCTTGCAACTTTTGAGGAATTCCCCGAGGCGGTCGAGTTCGGCGTCGTTTAGTGGCTCGGGCTTGGTGAACATGGTCATTTCGATTTCTCAGATGCTCTGCATCAGTGCCTACGAAATGTACCGCCAGTATAACGTGCGAGCAATCCCTGCCACAGGACTCACTCTGGCTGCCCCGCAGGGGTTCGGGGCGGCAGGGGCGTTTCCGAGGCGGTGGAAGGCTTTGTGACCAGCTTGGCGGGTGGTTCTGTGGCTTGACGCCGCCGTGGCTGCAATCGCCGACGCAGCCCGCTGGACAGAGCGCGTAATGGAGGAGAATATAATCGGTGTCACCCGGTGAAATGAACCTATGAAGTTTTGCTGTCCAAAGTGCAGAAGGGAGGAAGAAATTATCGGTGATACGAAGCCGAAATGCATGATCTGCAACGTCAGCATGGTTCAAGCAACTGCCAGCTACGAGGGCTTGTGGATGAGTCCACATTTTGTGATTGCGAGAATGAAGCTTCTCCTCGAAAAGTACGGGAACCATGACGCCACGACTAACGGTCGCTTCAAAAAGGAACGGGAGGCGTGGACGTCTGGAATGTATGCGCTTGGGCTGAGTGAGTTGCAGAACCGACAGTGGTGGGTTGAAATCGAAACAGACGAACAAACGCCTGATGCGCGAGTGCATTACATGGATCAGAGTTCGGGACGAAACTGCATCCAGACGCAGAGCATAGAAATCGTGGATTGGGAAGAGCATGTCGAAGATGCCGTTAAGGTTATAAAACAGAAATGTCAACGGGCTTATCCTCCCCACTTCTGCCTGTTGGTGCTCGCCCGAAATGGAAAGACCCTAGACGTGGAGACACTAACGAAGGAAGTGCTCAGCGAGACGGTACCGTTTGGCGAAATTTGGATAATTGGGTGCCTTTCGGAAGGACTCATGACTATGGTGAGGATTGTTCCGAGCGCTATTCGATTTGACTTTGAAACTGTTCGTAGCCTTGAAAAACTAAAAAAGCAACGGGATATCATGCGAAAGCTAAAACGCGGAACAAGCACTGAGGTTAAGGAACTCGGATTCGTGTACTTGCCATTGCCGTGACCAAAGTATTTGCGTGCTGACCCGCCATGACCTTGGACGAATTCCGTCAGTCACTCGCGGCAACCGAGTCGCCAGCCGGACTCAGGCACGCCCTCGCTTGGCTGTGGTGGGATAGAAAGGGCGATTGGAATCGAGTGCATGAAGCCTTCCCCGCCATCGCGTTTGACGACTCATGGAGATACCGCGTATATCTATTTTCATGGCAGTTTCATGGCAGGCGTCAAATCCGTACCAAAGAAGCGGTTTGCGGTTGGCGCTGAAGTTCGTGTGATTATGCCGGGAGTGACGGGCATCGTTGTCAAATTCGATCACGAGCCAACTGTCCTCGGCGAGTATTGGCATACCGTCAAAACTGAGAGCGGGGAACGCCGTGAACCCGGCTCCAACATCGAACTTATTCCCGAGGCTCTCACCAACCCAAAACCAGAGGTTCCGAACAACGTGTCCGCCTATGACGATGCACTTGCACATCAGATTCTTTCGGCACTTCTAGAAACGTTTCCGAACAAGCTTTCCTCCACCGAACTGAAATCACGTTCAGCCTTCGTCCATGTCCCCCAAGAGCAATGGCTGCTCGTACTCGATACGCTGCTCAAATTAAGACTCATCGACGGCACGGCATTGCGTGGCTCCTCTCTTGAAGATGTAGCGAATCTGGAAATCACGTCACGAGGGCGAGAGACTGTAGCTGCGATCCCTGTTGGCGGAAGACAAATGGATGCTCAGCAGCATTCGAACCCAAAGTCGAAGATACTCGTCACACTCGGTGGCGAATATTTTGAGATCGAATATATTGGTGTCGGGCACTCTGGTGGGCGTGACGGCGTTTTGTACCTCTTCAAGTTAAGAGATTTATTGAAAGATCGCGGAGAGCGCAATGTTTCCCTCTTCCGTTCGGGGACAGATCGAGTTTTCATCGAGGATTACGACGCACGAATTGAAACCGTCAGGTTGAACTTTCTACGTCGAGCGTTTGATTCAGGCGCTTTCAGTTTTGAAACGCCAGTTGAGCCTGACCAATACCACGAATTGCGTTTGACAACGGCAGACTTCCAGCCGCAAAAGAAAGCTGACGATGAGGCGATCCGGCGCTTCATTAAATTCGGTGCTTACTGTCTCGGGTTTAGGTATCGCCCCAACAATCATCCAAACCTGTTCGTGGACTTCGACTGCCCCGAGGATTTGGATTATCTCGGCGTAAAATCGGAGGACATAGGACGCAATGTGTGGTTTCTGACTCAGAAGGGGTATCTTCGCTCGTCATCTGCCGCCACCCTTGCGAACACCCTACGATGTACGCCGACATCGCAGTTGATCGATGAAATTGAACTAGGAGCCGTTGAGTCACCTCAACTACTTGGAGGAAGCGTGACCCAGAACATACATTTTCACGGACACAATGCGAGGATCAACGTCAACAGCACCGACAATTCGGTAAACGTCGCCTCAGTGTCAAACGACAAAACGTTCGTGCAGATGCGTGAGGCTGCCCAATCCATATCGGATCAATCGGAGCGTGCAAAGATACTTTCTCGGCTTGATGACTTGCAGCGTGCAAGAGGATCGAGCGGGTTCCTGTCGGCGTATCAGGGTTTCATATCGTCCATCGCGAACTACATGAGCATCTTTGGGCCGTTTATTCCTGCCTTGACGAAGATGCTTTCGGGCAGTTAGTTCAACCAAGCAGAACAGGACTTCGATAATGACTCGGAAGCAGGCGCTCTCATTCCAAAGTCGCCCAGTTGAAGCTCCAGACCAACGAGTTTCCAGCGGCATTCGCATTCGCTTGTATCATTTTTTGTCTGCCGAACACGCTTTGGAAGATATTGCACAACGGCGGCTCAAAATCTCTCAAATCGACCAACTAAACGATCCGTTCGAACTCTGGTGCGTGTACCAGAAGGATCGTAGCCTGCGGGATGCCCTTCGCGCCTACAAGAACGAAATGAACGCCCGGTTCGGCATGCTCTGTTTCAGCAAGCACTGGCACAATCCTGTCCTTTGGAGCCACTATGCGGACAAACATCGGGGCATTTGCCTCGGTTTTGACATCGATGGCCGAAGAGCGAAGCTCGTAACCTACATTTCGCAGAGGCCGCGTCTCAAAATGCCTCCGTCTCGGGAGGATGCAGACCAACTTCTATATTCAAAGTTCGTTGACTGGCGGTACGAAGAGGAGTGGCGCAGTTGGATTCAGATCGATGAGCGTGATCCTACGACCGGATTCTACTTCTACACCTTTGATTCTCATGTTCAACTCCGGGAGGTTATTGCTGGCCCACTGTGCGATGTGCCTGAGGCTAGAATCAACGAAGTGCTGAGGGGATTTGACCCCAAGATTTCTCCGACTAAGGCCCGATTGGCTTTCAAAAGTTTTCGTGTTGTAAAGAATCGACAAGGCTTTCCGCAGAGCCGAGGGATTTCCTGAAAGCAGGCGCAAGGCTGAATCCTCCCACGATTAATCACGGTTAGGGCAAATCTGGTTGTGTTGTCCTTGCAGAAGGTGACGTAAGCGAAATACACTCATATCGGTCTAAGCAATTTACTCCTAGAAAGCGGGACATGCCTGCCAATCACACAGAAGTTGAAAAGCGTCTCTGGGAAGCTGCCGACGAACTTCGAGCAAATTCAAAACTGAAATCGTCGGAGTATTCCGTCCCCGTACTTGGGCTGATCTTCCTGCGCTATGCGGACCAGAAATTCGCGGTGGCGGAAAAGAAGCTCACGGCGGCGGGGAGCGGACGCAGGAAAATCGGCAAGACAGACTATCAGGCGCAGGGTGTGCTCTACATACCGGAAAAAGCTCGGTTTGCGAATCTGCTGAATCTGCCCGAGGGAGCTGACATCGGCAAGGCAATCAATGAAGCGATGAAGGCAATCGAAACAGAGAACGAAGACCTCAAAGATGTTCTCCCCAAGACGTACAACGCTCTGGAAAAGGGTTTGTTGGTCTCCCTGTTAAAAAACTTTTCAGCGATTCCCATCACCGAAGGGGATGCTTTCGGCAAGATTTATGAATACTTCCTCGGGAAGTTTGCGATGGCTGAGGGGCAGAAGGGCGGCGAGTTTTTCACGCCCATCAGCATCGTCAAACTGATTGTGGAGATTATCGAACCTTACCACGGACGCATCTTCGACCCTGCCTGCGGCTCGGGCGGCATGTTTGTTCAGTCAGCGGCGTTTGTTGCGCACCACAAGGAAAACGTCAATGAAATTTCAGTCTACGGTCAGGAGAAGGTTGGCGAAACGATTCGCCTCTGCAAGATGAACTTGGCTGTGCATGGTCTATCCGGTGACATTCGGCAATCCAACACCTACTACGAAGACCCGCATAAGAGCGTCGGCAAATTTGACTTTGTGATGGCAAATCCACCGTTCAACGTGGACAAGGTGGACAAGGAACGAATCAAGAATGATCCTCGATATCCATACTCACTGCCGAAAGCCGACAATGCGAACTATCTCTGGATACAGATTTTTTGCAGCACATTGAGCCCAACGGGCCGAGCCGGATTCGTGATGGCGAACTCGGCGGGGGATGCAAGAGGCTCGGAATTGGATATTCGTCGGGAGCTTTTGAAATCTGGTGCAGTCGATGTGATGGTTTCAGTGGGACCGAACTTCTTCTACACCGTCACACTGCCCTGCACCCTCTGGTTCTTCGACAAAGGCAAGGCGAAGACCGACCGGAAAAAGAAGGTGCTCTTCATCGACGCGAGGCACATCTTCACGCAGATCGACCGGGCGCACCGGGAATTCACGCCCGAGCAAATGGAGTTCATCTCCAACATCGTCCGGTTGTACCGAGGCGAGAAGACAGAAGATGAGGCTGGCAACGGCAGCTTGATGAAAGAGAAATTCCCAAAAGGCAAGTATGCCGACGTGCTCGGGCTATGCAAGGTCGTCAGCCTCGACGAAATTGAAGCACAAGGCTGGAGCCTCAATCCGGGACGGTACGTTGGTGTTGCCGAACGGGCGGCGGACGAGTTCGAGTTTTCAGAACGACTCGAAGAACTCAATGAGGAGTTGGAGGCACTGAACGCAGAGGCGAGAAAGTTGGAAGAGCGAATTAGCGAAAACATGACGAACCTGTTGGAGGGGCTTCAGTCGTGAGCTTTCCCACGAAAACAATTCGTGAGGTAACTGAGACACTCATCGACTATAGGGGGAAAACGCCTTCAAAGACTGCTTCTGGCATAAAGCTCATCACAGCTAAGGTCATTAAAGACGGGTTTATCGTCGATGGGGATCACGAATATATTGCTGCTGAACAGTACGACAGTTGGATGAGAAGGGGACTACCGCAGCAATGGGACATTCTCATCACAACTGAGGCACCGCTCGGAGAAGTTGCTCAGCTAAGAACCCCTGAGAAGGTCGCATTGGCACAGCGGGTGATCCTCCTACGGGGCAATAGCCCCATCATCGATCAAGCCTATTATTTCCATGCTTTGAAGAGTCCTGTTGTACAACAAGGACTGAAGGCTCGTTCCTCAGGTACGACGGTGCTTGGGATCAAGCAAAGCGAACTCTGGAATGTCGAGGTTCCGTGTCCTCCCCTTAAAGCACAGCGGCGGATCGCTTCCATTCTCTCCGCCTACGACGACCTTATAGAAAACAACACTCGGCGGATCGAGATTCTAGAAGAGATGGCGCAGAGGATTTACCGGGAGTGGTTCGTGAACTTGCGCTTTCCCGGACATGAGAAGACCAAGCTGGTCGAGTCAAAGATGGGGAGGATTCCGGCGAAATGGAGGGTTGGGGTTCTGGAAGATGCTCTAGTCCTTCAGAGGGGCTTCGATCTTCCTAGCTCTCAGAGACAGCCCGGCAGAGTGCCGATTTATGCAGCTACGGGAATCAATGGATATCACAATCTTGCCAAAGTGAAGGGGCCGGGAGTAATTACTGGTCGAAGCGGCTCTCTTGGAACCGTGATGTTAATTTTCGAGGATTTTTGGCCTCTCAACACCACGCTCTGGGTCAAAGAGTTTCGCCAGTCAAACGCCGCTCACTCCTTTTTCTTGCTGTCCGATCTGAAATTGACTGGCTTTAATTCGGGTGCAGCGGTGCCTACTTTGAACCGAAATGACATTCACGGTCTGCCCTGTTTGCTTCCCGACAGAGATACATTGGATGCTCTTAACGAATGTGTACTGCCAGTGTTTCACCTTCGGCGCATTTTGGAGCAGCAAACTGCCCTCTTACAAAAGACTCGTGACCTTCTGTTGCCAAAGCTCGTCTCCGGTGAGGTGAGCGTCGAGGAACTTGAAACCGAAACGGCCAACCAAATCTCATGACCTACCTCGACCCCGACTCCGAAGGAATACTCGAAGCCAACACTATTGGGCTGTTCGAAGACCTCGGGTGGGAAGCTGCGGATTGCTACCGCGAAACCTTTGGACCTAGCTCTTTATTGGGGCGCGACACTTCTGACCAGATCGTTTTGGAGCGGCGACTTCGGGCTGTCTTGCTGAAACTCAATCCCGGCACCACCCCGTTAGCAATCGATTTGGCGGTTGAAGAACTCAGCAAAGATCGAAGTGTTCTAAGTCCCGTTCGGGCTAATCAGGAAATCTACAAGCTCCTGAGAGACGGTGTGAGGGTTCCTGTTCGGCGAGATGATGACAGCGAAATCGTCGAAATCGTCCGTGTTGTTGACTGGGACGCGCCGAAAAACAATGATTTCTTCCTTGCCTCACAGTTCTGGATTTCCGGCGACTACGGGCGGAAAAGGGCGGACCTTATAGGTTTCGTCAACGGACTGCCGCTGGTCTTCGTCGAACTCAAGGCTTCCCACAAATCTCTGGAAAACGCCTACAAGTACAATCTCTCGGATTACCGGGCGACGATCCCCCAAATCTTTTGGCACAACGCCTTGATTATTCTGTCGAACGGTTCGAAAAGCAGAGTCGGTAGCATGACAGCCGGATGGGAGCATTTTGCTGAGTGGAAGAAGATCAACGACGAAGGCGAAGAGGGTCTCGTCAGTCTCGAAACGATGATCCGAGGAGTCTGCGAGCCTTCTCGGCTGCTCGATCTGGTTGAGAACTTTGCGTTGTACAGCGAAGCCGAGGGCGAGACCACAAAACTGTTGGCCAAAAATCACCAGTTTCTCGGGGTTAATCGAGCAATCGAAGCAACGGAGCACGTCAAGAAAAACCAAGGCAAGCTCGGCGTGTTCTGGCACACGCAGGGTTCCGGCAAAAGCTTTTCAATGGTTTTCTTCTCACAGAAAGTTCTACGGAAGCTCCCCGGCAACTGGACCTTTCTAATCATCACAGATCGGGACGACCTCGACGGCCAAATCTATCGAAACTTTGCCTCGACAGGTGCAGTTCTCGAAGACGAGAAAAGCGTCCGAGCACAAAGTGCGGAGCACCTCAAGACGCTCTTGAATGCGGAAGATCACCGCTACCTTTTCACCCTGATCCAAAAATTTCGTACCGAAGAGGGTGAGACTTATCCGAAGCTGTCGGACAGGTCGGACATCATCGTCATCACGGACGAGGCGCACCGCAGCCAATATGACCAGTTCGCCTTGAACATGCGGAACGCCTTGCCAAATGCCGCATTCATCGGATTTACCGGAACCCCATTGATGGCTGGGGAGGAACGGACAAAGCAGGTTTTTGGCGATTACGTCTCAATCTACAACTTCAAGCAATCCATTGATGACGGGAACACGGTTCCCCTTTATTACGAAAACCGCATCCCCGAGCTACAGCTTACGAATCCGAATCTCACAGAGGACATGGCTGAGATTGTCGATAGTGCCGAACTCGATGACGATCAGCAACGCAAGTTGGAGCGGGAGTTCGCCCGAGAATATCAACTCATCACTCGGGAAGAGCGTTTGGAACGAATAGCGGAAGACATCGTTGCCCACTTCATGGGGCGGGGTGAACTGGCTAAGGCGATGGTCATCTCGATTGATAAAGCCACTACGGTCAGGATGTATGACAAGGTTCAGAAGCACTGGAAAGTTGCAATGGCTCGGTTGCAGAAGGAACTGGCTGCCGCTGATCCAGCCGACAAACCTGAGTTAGAGAAACGTCTCCGATTCTTTCAGCAAACCGACATGGCTGTGGTCGTATCTCAGTCCCAGAACGAGATCGAAGAGTTCAAGAAGAAGGGTCTGGACATCGCAGCGCACCGGAAGAGGATGGTCAAAGAAGACCTTGAGACCCGATTCAAGAAGTCGGACGACCCGCTGCGAATCGTTTTTGTCTGCGCGATGTGGATTACCGGATTCGACGTGCCTTCTTGCTCCACCATCTATCTCGACAAACCGATGAAGAATCACACGCTGATGCAGACCATCGCACGGGCAAATCGAGTGTGGAGAGAGAAACAGAACGGGCTGATAGTGGATTACGTCGGAATCTTCCGTGATCTTCAAAAGGCTTTGGCGATCTACGGGACTACGCAGGGTGGGGCGAAGCAGGGTGAACTGCCAATCAAGGACAAGCTCGAACTCGTCAAACTCCTCCGGCAGGCGATACAAGAGACCACTGTGTTTTGCCGAGAGCGGGGCGTGAACTTAGAAGCGGTCATGGCGGCAGCAGGGTTTCAGAGAGAAAAACTGAAGGAAGACGCCGTAGCGACGTTTGTTATCGATGACAAGACGAGACGAAGGTTCATGGAGTCGGCTGGGCATGTCGAGAAACTCTTCAAGTCGCTGCTGCCTGATCCTGCTGCCAATGAGTTTGGATCGATTCGGAAGGTGATTTCGGTCATCGCAGAAAAGATTCGTTCTGAGATTCCCCCTGCTGACATAGCGGAAGTGATGGAGCAGGTGGACGAGCTTCTCGACAAATCCGTCTCGACCGAGGGCTATGTCATCCGCCCTTCGGCAACTGCGCAGAACTACATTGATTTGAGCAAGATCGATTTCGAGGCACTTAAACAGAAGTTCGAAAAGGGCAGAAAGCCCATCGAGGTTCAGAAGCTACGAGCGCAAGTCGCCCAAAAGCTGGTTCGAATGGTCAGGCTGAATCGCACCCGGATGAACTTCTTGGAAGAGTTCCAAAAAATGATCGACGAATACAACGCAGGTGCATCGAACCTCGAAACGCTGTTCGACCGTTTGATGGCATTTACGAAGAGGCTTTCCGAGGAAGAGAAACGAGGGATCGCGGAACAACTCACAGAAGAGGAGTTGGTGATCTTCGATCTGTTGACGAAACCGGACATGAAGCTCAGCAAGGCTGAAGAAATTGAAGTGAAGAAGGTTGCGAAGGAGCTACTGGAGACCCTAAAGAAGGAGAAACTGGTTCTGGACTGGAAGAAGCGGCAGACGACAAGGGCGTCCGTGCGGTACACGGTGGAGACGGTTCTCGATCACCTGCCAAGGGCATACACTCCGCAGATTTATGAACAGAAGTGCGAGCAGGTGTACCAGCACGTTTTCGATTCATACTCAGGGTTATCCAGCGGAATTTACGCTGACTAATTGTCAACGAAACAAAGCAATCGTGGACCAATTCGTACTATTAAGGACGGTATGAAGAAGATCACACAAGTTCGCAAGGCCTTAGACCAGATTGATGCTCGAATGAAATTCGAGCCTGAGAACGACTTTCTTGGAAATGAGGATGGCATCGGAGTAGAGACTATTCATAGCGGCGATCTGGGCAGTGAAGCGGAGGGAAGGAAGTTATCTGAGTTGGACAGCGCTCCATCAACGCAAAGTGACAGGGACGAAAAGAACGGGTTTGATTTGCAACCTGAAATATTGGTGGAATTCGGAGCTGCCATAGATGACAAGCTCCCTCTATTAAAGGGAGATGAGGGCGAACGGATTAGAAAAAGCATTGAACTCAAAGGTATGGAAGCCCTAGGGTGCTACGTCTCTTTTCACGTGAAAGCTGCGCAATGGGGAATATACATTTCGGTTTCAGGTATAGCATATATGGTTCAAAACGCATTTAATGGACTCGATGCAAGTCCGGCGATCAAATGGAAGCTTGCCTTTCACTCGATACTTAACCACGAGCTTTTTCATTTCGCGACGGATTACGCAGTATCACAGTTGGAAATGATTTGGAGCGATGCTCTATGGGTACCAGCGCGAGAAGAGATTCGGGGGAATGAACCTCATTATCTGGAGATTGAAGAAAAACTTGCAAATGCTTACATGCTTGGCCACCTTCGCTCTACCCCAAAAGCTAAAGGTAAGATGGAGGCGTTACGTCAGTTTGTTTCAAAACAACCGCCCGGATACCGAGACGGAACTAAAGTTCGATCTTCTCAGTGGGATGACCAGTTAAAACAATTGACAAGTGAATATGCAGATGTAGGTATTGTCCCCGTCGATTGGTCCGTTCTATATCCCCTAAGTCCTCGCGTTGACTGGCGCTATTGCCCGATTCATGTGATCCACGATGAGCAACGACTCAACATTCCTAACATTCATGTCAACCTTTTCACGAAGATCGAGCATCTTGAAGAAAGCGTTTCATTCCGGCGGCTGCTGAATCGACTTCCGATCCAGATTCAGAAGAAATGGGATAAGTTCAAGGGCAAGTCATCTGTGCGTTTCACACCCGGAATGCGCCTTCAACCATGGCCGCGAGCAGGCGATGATATTTATTCGGCACGAGTCGATGACAATTATAGAGTTCACTTGAAACACAATTCCAAAGGACAGAGTTGGACGGCATTGGCAATTGGAAATCATGCTGATATGGGTCACGGATAGCTGTCAGCGTTTTCGCTCGGTACGGGTGATCTTGCTTCTTTCCTCTACTCTTGAATCTGGCTCGCCGCAGGAGTCTTCGCCCTCAGCCACTCGAACACCGCCCATGTCGCTCCGAGGTCTTCTTCGTTGTATTTCAGGATTTCGCCCATGATTTGCTTCCTCTTTGACTCGTCGTTGGTCTCCACTGCCATAATGAACATCGCCATCGCCCACTGCCCACCGAACTCGCTCTGGCTGCGTTTGAACCCAATGTATTGCTCGATGACCTTGAGGCTGAAACTTGGGACGGGCAGGACGATTGAGTTCCTAGCGACTGTCAGCAGGTCGAGCAAATTGGCCTTCACCATGTCTGCGATACCGTCAGCGTCCCCATATCGGTCAATGTAGAGATTCAATTTGGTCTTCTCGTAGGGTGCCCAGTGAACGAAAGGGATTTCACCCCAAGTGTCGAATATCTTCTCGGCATTCGACAAGAACGCGAGCCAGCAGTTTCGGTCTCCATCCGGCCCGAACCCGGCGACCGCTGGCATGAACGCGCTTGGGTTCGTTCCGAAGACCTGCATTCCCCACAGATAAATGTTCTCGATTTCATCGAGATGAGGTGGCATTCCTTCGAGGTCGAACATGACGTAGTTGGGGAAGGGCGGGATCGCTGGGGCGCAGAGAATCTTTTCCTGTTGGGTCTCCATGGACTCTGCGAAGTCGAGAATGCGCTCGGCAGTCTTGCCCACACGTCGGTGGGTTTTCCCGTGCGGTCTCTTGAGTTCGCTGAGGCTCACGGAGTCGAACTTGGACAAGAGTTCCTTGCGCGTCGTGACTCCGATGCCACGAAGTGTGCGAGCAAGGTTCTGGTCAACATCAGGTACGAGGGCGACACTGTGATCCGTCTCCGCATTCTCCATGCACCTCTCGTTGAACCCGCAGCCCCCGCATTTACTCCATCCCACTGGTTCGTATGGCTCTTCTCTAAGTTGTCGAATGGCAGTAAAGTTTTTGAGAACAGCGAGCGCCCACTCACCCCCATCGTCTTCGACGCCGACGATTTTCTTCATTCCGTTGTACACCTGTAATTCCTTGGCGAAGTAGCCAGTGCTGCGCTCGAACAGCCAGCCGTAGAGTTGCACCTGAACAATAATTTCGGGGTGAATCTCGGCTTCGATGCGGCGAGACATTTTGCAGTCTTGAATCACGTAGCCGTCGCCATCAAGGATCAAGAAGTCCGGCGCTCCAACAATTTCTACCTCGGTGCCTGCGATCACGTGTCGGACAGCGAAGGCTGGTTGGTAGATGACGGGAACTTTGTTTGCGATGGCTTCCAGAGTTTTGCCAACTCGCTCGTCAATCAGCACGGTGCTCAAGTCCAGATACGGCCCGAGCGTCGCCAGATGCTCCCGCTCATGCAGTATCCCAAGCCTTCGCATGACCTCATCGAAAGCGCCGGGTTCCGCGCCGGGTTCGCCCTTCTCGTGCAGGAAGACCCGAAGTTCGCAAGGGGACGGTCGCCAGTAGATCATGAAATCCGAGGCGGTCAATCGCATCGTGACCTCCAGTGACCTGCCTGCTTGATGACCGCTTCGCTGGCGGCGTCCGGTTCCGCTGCCAGTTCGGGCTGGTGAACCTGAAAATAAAGATGCTTGAGGCACTGGCGACCTATGAATTTGGATTTGCTGATTCTCATGCTCACCGCAGCGCTTCCTCTCGCATGCTCTTCGTGTTCATCATTTCTAATCCTCAAGCATCCGTTCGGAGGGGCAGCCCGGTGAACAGCGACTCCCGGAACTTTAAGTACAGAATGCCCATGCGGCGACTGCGCTCGCCAGCGGTGAAAAGCTCCCACACGCGCTTCTCGGTCTGGTAGCGTTCTTCAAGGGCGTCGAACCATCGGCACACGTCCGCCGACGAGTCCGTCCGAACCGTGGCGTCAAGCTTGTTGAACTTCCTTTCCGCCATGACAAGCGAGTCACAAGCCTCCGAGAACTCGTCGGCGACGCAACGCTTCTTCCTCGCGTGGCGCATCTTCGCAGCCTCGATCCTCTCTAATAATCCAGAGTCCACCGTCACTCCTTCCCGCCGAACCATAGGCGTATGCTTCGAGCTATCGGTTCCCAGAAAACACAGAGCGGACAATTCTTGGCGATGCACACCATGTGGGGGCTGATCAAGTCCTGAGCCTGCCACTGCGTGAATCACGCAGCGTCGTCCCAGCACATGGACAGTATGCGGCTCGCCAAGCGTCTCCGGCGCTGCGGCGTCGCGCCCGGCCGAAGCGAGTCCACGCACTTCAAAGCGACCTGCGCTCTGCGGGCGGCTTCGATGCTGACGTTCCTGTTCACGGAAATCTAACCTCCCATCCCTTCGTCGCCCATTCCGACCAATTCACCTCGATCCTCTCTCCGCCGCGCTGCATGCCGATCAGAACCCCTTCGTCGTCGCACCTGCGAAGCACAACCTTCTCGTCATCGACCCCGATGACGCACCAACGCTTGCCGTCCGGGGGCTGCGCGAAGCCGCCCGGCTCTACCATGTTGTCGCGGTTCACTTGTCCCAACTTTTTAAGGATTGCGAGATTTTGTCGGAAATAAGCGTCGTGATCCTCATGCTCAAGATGCCCGTCCTTTAGCAAGGCGCGATTGACTTGCAGGATTTCGTACACGGCGTCAAGAAGTCGGTCATCGGCTATCCCTTTCAATTGTCCTTCCTCGATGGACACGACCCTGTGGTCGCACATCGCGAGGATGCGGTTCGCGATCCTCGTCCTTTGCTCAGGCGTCGCGCTGGGACGCAGGAGATCGACGCATTGCAAGGCTATGCGCGTGCGGGATTCGGGATCGCGGACATTGATTTCGCTACTCATGTACTCGCCTCCAGAACCAACAGAACGCGATGGGGCTGTAGGTCGCGAGCGGAAGCCATGCCGGGCTGCGCTCGCGTTCGATCCAGACCAGCAGGAACTCGGCGGCGTAGGAGGCGAACAAGCCGAAGAACATCCAGATGGTCGCCTTCGCCGATGTGACTAGCAGCCCGCCGTGGTCGCACATGCGTAAAACGACCCTCTCGTCGTCAAGGGCGACGACACACCACAGACTTCCATCAGGAGACGAAACGATGTCACCCCCCTTGACCGTACTGTCCCTCATGCGTTTGCCTTTGGGTACGGTCGTCCATCGCAGACCGAAAGCCGCCAGCGATGATATTGCTTGATGCTCGCCGGGCTGCGATCCCTGCCGCAGAACGCTTCCTTCAACCTGTTCTCGGCGCACGACAGCCACATGAGCGCCTTCCACCAGTTGTACGTCCACACTGCAATTGGATACTGATCGCCATTCGCTTTCTTAAAATCTGCCCATGCGCTTTGCATCTCCGCCACGCTGATTTCCATTTCTTGTGCAGCGGCGAAATCGGACTTGACGCTCGTTTCCAGCGTACCGTCCGGTGCGAGGCGAGTCGTGATGATTTCGTCAAACAGAGTCTCGTCCTTCATTATTCCTCCTCCTCGTTCATGGAATCAGCCAGCCTGCATCCCTCCTCAACGAAGGGCGTCCTCAGCGGTCGTGCAGCGCACATTGGATTGACGCGCCGAAATCCGCGATCTTCATCGTTGCCAAGACCGAGCGCCAAGTTGATCTCCCAACAGAGAGGCTGCAAGAACACTGTCAGGGCGCACTTGTGTTCCTGATCATGCACGCACGTCGCGTGGATGCGAAGGAGATCGCCCAACAGTTCCGGCGTGAGCCTACGAGGCTCTCGCACTTTGACCTTGCGGGACTTGACGATGTTACCCACGTGCTGCGCTCCACAAGACCGTGAACGCCAGCGGCGAATAAGTCGCAAGCGGGAAAAGGTGCATGGCTGTCGCGGACGGCGGCACAAAGAAGACGACCGCGAACTCGGCGGCGTAGGAAAACGCGAGCGCCGCAAACATCCACGTAGTGTTCTTGGCAGATCGCCAGAGGTAGGAACCGTGGCGGTCGTTATATTCTTCCACGGAGAGCTTGCCGCGCCAGAAGCGGCTGCCGACGAGGACGTAGGCGATCACGCTCCAGAAAGCCACTACCCACGGGCCTGCCCAGAACACGACCTGAGCGCCAGTCGGCGACTTCACCAGCCAGATCGTGGCGAACGGCAAAATGAACGAAACGACGACGAGGGCGATCAGGATCAGCAGATGCTCAAGGATCGCCCGCAAAAGGACACGGATCACGAAGCCTCCTAGAAAGGGTGCCGGGCGGTGACGATTCTATACTCTCGTCACCAGCGTGCCTCGGGTGAACTCAACTGCATAACATGAACTGAATCAACAACGCTTGGTGGCGGCAGCATAGAGCCTTCGTCACCAGCCCTCGCTCTCTTGACCAATTTGCAGACGAGGCTGCGGGAAATGCCCCACTTCTTGGCGACGGTGGTCAGCGTCATCCCGCTCAGTCGGTCGCGCACTACGGCTGCGCGATCAATGTTCATAGGGGCGCGTCCCATTCGCACGCCGTCCAGTTTCGCCCGGCGCATTCCGGCGAGGACACGGTCCTTGATGAGCGATGATTCAAGCTCCGAGATCGAACCGATCAAGGTCAAAAAGAGCCGTCCCATCGGACCGCTGGTATCTATGTTTTCTCGACGGGAGATGAAAACGACGCCCAGACTGTCGAACTCGTCCATGACGTGTAGGAAATGTTTGACGCTTCTCGCGATCCGGTCAAACGCCGATACAAGCACGACGGAGAATTCCTTCCGCCGCGCATCCGCTACGAGCGCGTCCAGCCCCGGACGTCTGGCTTTTTTCCCCGAGACTCCGCAATCCCGATACTCCTGCACGACCTCCAAGCCACGTTGCGCCGCAAGCTCGCGGAGATCATAAAGCTGGCTTTCGACGTGCTGATCGGCTGTGCTGACGCGGACATAAATGGCTGCTTTCAATTAGCGTCTCCCTTATGTCTACATTTTGTCCTAAGGGCAGATTATAGAGGCTTTCCACCCAAGATGTCAATAGTATGTTGTCCTTAGGGCAGAATACGATATGATGGCTGCATGGGCTGGACGAGAATGCGGGTCGCCGTATGCGACGTGTGCGGGCACAGGTGGATACCGGAGACAGAGAACCCGCCCAATTGTCCGTCGAAGAAGTGTCGCTCAACGCTCTGGGACAGGGGCGGCGTGGACGGCAGGACTCGGGTGGCGAGAATCAAGGCGGGGCGCAGCCGCAAAGTGAAAGCGAAGAGGAGCCAATGATCGCTGTGCTTCACAACCATTCAGCAGGCTTCGAAGGTCAAACGCGCAGTCATTTTGGATAGTGAAAGGTCAGGTAAATCAACCCTCGCGGCGACATTGGGCGAGATCGCGATCCCGGAAACTACGACCACGAAAAAATCGTAAATGAAATCGGCACACAAACTGCTTGGTTCGTGGAACAGCTTGTCGGGTTCGTCGCAAAGAACAAATTCGGGCAGTACTTGAATATCAGTGAGGTAAAAACATGAATAGAGACCAGAAGACGATGCCCGATGTTCCGAATCCGGACTATGTGGGTGCGGTCTGCGAGATTTGGTTCACCGTCAATTACGCCGCATATCATTTAGCCTACACGCGGGTCTATTTGCAGACTCGTTCTATGCAGACCCTCGTTGAGAAACTGCGGCTTGATGAGCAATCCATTAAAGACCAAGGTCAAGTTGACCTGATCATCTGCCGAAGTCATCTAGCGTCGTTCTTCTGGCAACTTGACCACGTGTTCGAGGCTTTGGACATTGCGATAAAACGCGGCCAGAAAGACTATCCGAATGAACGGTTTTTCTACAGCCAAGAGCAGGCGCTTAAAAAAATCCGGGAGACACCCATTCCGAAAGAGATAGCAGCGTATCGCAATGAAGGGCACACCATCCCGGCGATCATCGGCCAGAAGTGGGAAGAGAAAGGAGGGAAATTCTTGCATCATTTCTTGCCTTCCCTTCAGGGGCATGAGCCGAAGGATTCTATCGACCTGAATGAGCTGCTACATACTTACTTTGAATACGTTGCGAATGTGTGGCGGGAATTCGTGCCGGAGCCTTTGAGGGGTCAGTTTCCACGGAGTTTCAGTTTTCCTGTGACAGTTCCATTCTTTTTTCTCGGCGAACTACCGAAAGAGTTGGATAGCGTCCCACAATTGTCAATCGTTTTGGAAGCATACGACAAACCCTTTTCGTCAGCCGCTCCCGCTGATATCCCAGCCGATAAACAGAACCCAAAGTCTGCGCTATGATTTCCGCATGAAATTACTGTGGGCCGCTGTCTCCGCTGGAGCAATTCCCGTACTGATATTTGCATTCAAATGGTTCTTGTTCAAGACGGACATTCTCGTGGGCTACGGTTGGAAGTGGGAAGGGAGCAACTTCCATCCGAGTTTTGATGTTCGCAATCGCTCTGGGTCGAAGACGTACTTCCTAGGGAACGTCGCTTACACGAAAAACAACGGGCTGGAAATGGTGATCGTAGCGAGCAGGGTCTTCAACACGAACCCTGATGCTGGCCGTGATGGTTTCGCCGTCACTTCATATTGCTGATCGCGTTCTTGGCGGTGTCGTTCTTGGTCTTCATGACGTTGCTCACCATCGTGAACTGGCGGCTCTCGTCCTGCATCGAGTTCTGTAGCTGGAGGTATTGAAGATTGAAGCTCATTTGCGCCTCCTGCATGTTCTGAGTCGCTTGCATGAGTTGGGCTGCTGATGTGCCCTTTTGAGCAGCCAGTTTCGAGAGGTCTTCAACCTTTTCGCTGAGCGCGGAATAAATCTTCGCCTGCTCCGCACTGATTTGGACCATCTTCTCGTGCGTTTGCAAAAGTTGCTGGAGGTTGCTCGAAGATTCATCGAGTGATTGCATCGCTTGGGTCCGGGCAGCCGAAGCCGTTGTCGAGGCTCCGGTCGCCGTCGCGGCTTGTTGACGCGCCTGCTGCGAAAACGAGACGATGCCCGTGAACAAAATCACTAATGAGAGTACAAACGCTTTCTGCATTCGCCTTCTCCCTTCATGATCGTTATGCTATCCCATGTCACAGATGCTGGCAGCATAGGTTGAAGAGTTTGTCACATCAAGGTGCTTGATTCCGGGGTTTCCTCCACCAGCGCCTCAAAACATATTGAGGCCACGCATACCCAACCTCGCAACAACCAGCAGTTGCCTTCCCACCTAGTTTTTCCGCGTTGCATTATCGTTCTTCCGGTACGTGTGACTTTCCGGCCAGCGGGCACGCCGCGAGCTTATTTCCCTTGGCGTGGTTGCAATTGCAACACAACACTTGAAAACCGGGCGGGTAGCCGTGGTCCCGCACCCAGCGCCACAACTGGTCCGCCCCCGTGCCCAACTTGTTTGCCTTTTTGTGGACCGCACCGTCCCCGTTTAAGTGGTCAAGCTGTAGGAATTCGGTGTAATTCACTTTACAGCCGGGGCACTGGCAGTGGGGTTCCTTGCCGCCGCAATAGTGCTTGAAAACTTCGTGACGTAGCTTTTGGCTGTATCGTTTGCGGGAAGCGGCAGCCTTTTCCTTCGCTGTGGGCCGGACCATTCGCGGCCCGGCTTCTAGCGTGGAAAGGCTGGGATCATATTTAACAATCTTTGTCATGGACGTGTGCAATCCGCGTTGTCGTATGCGTGCGAAATGTTCTTAACAAAGTCAAGCCAGATCGTGACCGTGGCCCGGTTGGCCACATGTAAATCAAGCGCCTCATTATCCGCGCAGAATTCGATTTTTTCCACGCCGATTAAGTTAAGGATTTCCGCGTTTTTCAATCCGACCAGCGGGCAATGAATTCAGACTTGCGAAGCAGCCTGACCACCAGACCCCGCCATTAGCAGTGTCGAAATGCGGGCACGGTTGCTCGGCGTCTGCGAGCGCACGGTGGAGAACTACATAGCGTCGAAAGCGATATGCTGCGTCAGGGTGGGGAGGCGAGTGCTGATCCAGATGAAGAGCCTTCACGAGGTCGCCACGAAGGGAATCTCGTAGCGAGGCGCTGGAGGTCATGTCCGCCGGGCGAGTGCCCTGTGGCTCGTGGTATGCTGACCGCGTTTTGAGTTCTCGAAGGGGGAGGTTCCTCCGCAAGAAGCGACCCATGAGAATCCCGTCTCCCATCACTTGGTTTGGAGGCAAATCGAGGTTAGCGCCGAAAATCATTACGCATTTTCCACAGCACAAGACTTACGTCGAACCGTTCGGCGGGAGCGCGGCGGTTTTACTAGCCAAGGACTCTTCGCCAATTGAGGTCTTCAACGACATTGACAAGCAACTCTTCGACTTGTTTCGGGTGCTGCGGGACGAGCGACTTTTCAAGCGGCTGCGAGGCAGCCTTGAACTAACTCTATATTCGCGGGCCGAGTTCGATTTGGCGAAGCAGCAATCAGATGATCCGGTTGAATCGGCTCGACGCTTAGTCGTGCGCCAGCGCCAATCGAGAGGCGGACTCGGGGATAGGTGGAGCTACTGCGTTCAAGATGCTCACGGAGCAGGCTCATCTGAGTCAATTGAAGCTGCCGGGCGTCTCTTGGTGCGCCAGCGCCAGTCGTCTTGCGGAAAAGGCGAGGATTTGAGCTATAGCGCGACAAATTCTCAGGGGGGAGTGGCATCCTCCGTGAAGCGTTGGCGCAAAGGAATTGATTGTCTTCCTGCCGTGCATCGCCGATTGCAAAATGTCCAAATCGAGTGCGACGATTGGCGACAAATCATCCGAAGGTTCGACACACGGGAAACGTTGTTCTATGTTGACGCGCCCTATCACATCGACACTAGGGTCGGTGGCGGATACCGTCACGAACTCACGAAGCAAGACCACAAGGAACTCATTGCGCGTTTGCTTAAAATTCGAGGCATGGTCGTGCTCTCCGGCTACGACCACGAAACCTACAAGCCATTGGAACGAGCCGGATGGAAACGAGTTGACTACCACGTGCGGACCCACTCCTCGGACTACCGGGCGCGGCGGGTAGAAAGCATCTGGCTTTCTCCCTCGGTCGTGAATCGCGCTGAGAATCGAAATCTGTTCTTGTCGCCACTAGAAAGACAGCGAGAGGGGGCGTACCGCAGTCACAAAGTGCAGGTTGATGCCAGCACGAAAAGAGTGCTGCGAGCCATTGCGAAGTTCCGGGCCGCAGGCAAGAGGATCACGATTAGCGGAATTGGGCGTGCCACCGACTTGAGCCGGGAACACTTGAGCAGGAATTACAGGCACCTATTCGAAGCGTGATGTGTGGCCCGAGGGAAGGCACAGCCAGAAATCACGGTTTTTCTACGCGGAAGAGAGAGCCAAATCTTGAGAAGTCCTAGTGCAAGTCGTCTTATCGTCATCTGGGATTTGTAGGATTCCCACATGACGGTTGGTGCGAACAACTCATAGCGTTTTGTACGGCGACTCCAATGTGATGTAGGGTCCTCCACAGGTGCTGCCGCCTGATCGTTCTAGCAGCAGCGTGTCCCGATTTGCTGTATCCACTACACGGATTAACAAATCGGTAGGCTGAAGCTCATGCCCCATTGGTGTCGCTCCGCCTTCGATGTGAAGAACGTAGGTTCCATTTGCTATTTCACCGAACGAAAAGTTGCCGTCGCCATTTGAGACGGTGGTGTAAACAGCACCAGTGAGCGGGTCATGCAATTTCAACTTCGCGTCTCTGATCGGTGCGATGACATGGTGGATGATGTTCTGGAGGAAAACGGCACCTTCACCGGGGGCTGGGTCAATTAACTTTCCGGCAATCTGACGAGTTGACGGTGCGTCCTCGCCCCACCCGTATGCTACGACCTGCTTAGCCTTTCTCGACGGGTGAGAATTGACATGGAAGCAGATACCACCCGCACTGATTCCGAGAAGTTCCGAAACCAGCCAGTATTCTCCGGGTTGAAGGTCGTGGACGCGAATAGTTCCATCATTTCCAGTCATGCCAGAAAACAGCTTGTTCTCCTCCCCCGGAAACCGCGTAACCCACGTATTGACGTTGACGAGGGGTCTACCCTGCAACGTAATTTTCACGACGAAATCCGACCGCATTTCGTCGCTATTTTTAGGTGAACAACTGACCAATGAACAAGCTCTGGACAATGAGGGGAGACTCAAAATCAGGATGATGCCAAAGATCGTAAGTAAGCGTTTCAACTCTTCGCCTCGCCATGCTTACGTTACGCCCATCGCCCTCAGGCTTCAACCATGCGTTGTCCGGTAGGTGGACAGGTCAGTCCTGACAAGTTCGGGGATGTCGCAAACTCTTGACCTCCGCAGCGATTGCCGCGTCAAAATCTTGCAGAGCTTCCAGCACACGTTTGATCTGATCATCGTTCATCGCGAGCCACCTCGACCAGACGCCTGACCAGCGCGATAGCGTAGTCCTCCGCGCCCTCGTGCCACGAAGCCTCCGGCACCTCGCGCCCGAGCCTGACAAGCTCCAGCGCCACGTGACGGATCATCTCCTCGTCGGCGGTGAGGCGGTTCAGCACCCCAGACTTGAACGGGCGACTGAGCCGAAGAACCACGATAGAGTTAGCATCCCCTCCAAAATCCAAGCCTGATGGCACAAGCCCCTGATCAGCGGCCCGGCGCAACAACTCCAGCGTGCGGGGCGGTAGGTCATGGAGGAAAACATCGCTTCGGGCAAGGATGTGCTGGCGGTCAAGGCGCTTGGAGCGGCGCATGATTACGCTTCCTGCTTTCTCATGATTGCTTTCTTCGTTCGCGGCGGCGTGCTGCGACTGAGCCTCGGGCATCAGCGTGAACGAGTTGCCGTCCCGCTTGGCGTTCAGGAACCTGTTTCTCTTTGGTTGTGTGCTCATGCTTCCTCCATATTTTCTGTCTGCCCCATGTCATGCCTCCGCTACGCAGGACTGCTCCGAGGAATGGGTCGAGCCGCAAGCGCCGCACACCTCGCGGCACACATGTTCCTTGCCGGGTACGAGCGGATCGCCGCAGTCTGGGTTGGCGCAGTATTCCTTCTTCGGTTTTGGTGTTGCTTCTCTCTTCGCTTGCGAACTCTGAGCCTGTACGGGGTTGGGTTTTGCTTTTTCTTGGTTTGGAGGGATTACGTCCTTCACGATCCCCGAAGGGGGCGTACTAAGAGAACGTACTAAATCACCCCCCCTAAAAGCACCCCCCAAAGAAACTTCCTTCCCTGTCTTTATGACAGGTGCTTCTGGACATAATGACAGGTGGGTACCTGTCTTTATCGCAGGTGGCCTGCTGTCATTAGTGCAGGTGGGTACCTGCTTTAATGACAGGTGGGTGGTGCCGTCAGAATTGTCGTCACTTATGTCGGCACTTTCCTGAAGCTCCTCGATCTTCGCGTCGATGAAGGTTTCGTCGGGAAAGTATTGCTTGTGCCACCGGCCGTCCTTGCCCCGCCATTTGCGGGCCTTGAGGTAGCCGTCCGCGACGATCTGCCCGAGCACCTTGATGGCGTAGGTGTAGTCGCAACCCACACGGTTCGCGAGGTACTCCTGTCCGGCGTAGCACCAGCCTTCGTATTTGCGATAGTCCTTGCTCCACGGAGTGTGCTTGGGGATGCGCAGGTCGTTCTCGTGCAGGTCGTGCAGCCGCAGGAAGATGACTTCCTTGAGCAGCGCCTTGAGCACGGGCTTGCCGTTGTATATGCGGGACTCCGCGACGCGGATGTACAGGCTCAGCTTTTCATCGCCGTCGCCTCTCCGAGCGACGGCTCGCCGGGCGCTGCGGTCGAGCGATGACAGTTGCTTAGGGGTCATCGTCATTGGGCACCGCCCGCGTACTGAGCCTTGATCTTGAATGTTTTGGAACTTCTCTCGTTGCTCATGTTCATCCCTGTTTGTCTCATCCCTGTTGCCTAGCCTTGTCGAAGGGCTTGCGTCGGAACCGTGCAGGGCAGGCAAGGGATGAGTCAGCCTGCCCCCGGTTTGAAATCGTCTCGCGACGACCCCGACCTTTCTTAATACTCACCCGCGAGGCTTCCGGGGCTTTCTGCCGCGTGGGCGACGGGGCAAGTCCAATTCCTCGCGCCATGCGGTTACCGTCCGCTCGGAGATTTTCAACGCTTCCGCGATTTGGCAGAACGTCCACCCCAGCCCGTGCAATCGCCGGAAATCCTCTTGCAACTTCTCGTAGTATTGCGGTGCGTTCATACCTATGAAGTCGAAATTCTGTTTTCGCTTCCCAATTAGCGGACTTCCCAAGCCGTAGTGAGAGGTGACACATGGCATCTGTGGAAAGACCGATATGCGAGTACAACGGCATCGGCGGCTGCGCTCGTCCCGCGACCCACGTGGTTTGCTTTGAGTTGCGACGCTGGCGATTTTCCTGCGACAGCCACAAGGAGAAGTGGAAAGGCGCGTACTGGGTCGGTAGCCTTCTCGGTTGGAAACCTGACCCCGCAGCCGTGCAGGAAGACTAATCCGGCGCGGCTGCTGCGCGGCTTCGCGTATCTCATGTCTCCGGGCATCCGGCGCAAGTTTCGCATCGTCGTATCGAACATGCTCACCGTTCTATCCTTCGGGAGAGACTCCCCAAGGTCCGGACTCGTGTACTCTTGAAAAGTTTCAGGAACGGATCGCGCTCTTGGCAGTCCGGGCATCGACCCGTGAAGACCGGCGGCTCGCCGTCCTCTTCGCACGCGGCAACCATCGTTTCGTAGATAGGCAGCGGAATCCGCATCTCAAATTCCTTGCCGCACTCCTTGCAGGGTGCGATCATCACTTTGAAGTTTTCTTCGTTCGCCATCTTGTTTCTCCTTGTGGCGATGTCCTCGTCAGCGGCAGATTCACTGCCGGACGCCGTCTGCTTAGCCAGTCGGCGTTTCGGACTTAGCGCCTTACCAATTCGCCCTTCGGCAAAGGCTCTGAAATTGTTCCAAGCACCTACCTCGGCAAGGAACCATGGGTTAAAGGTGTGGTCTGTCCAGTTGATGTTGCTATTTTCCATTGTGTCTTTCCTTTACGCGTACAACTGCTCGCTTCCACATGGTGTCCCACGCTTTTACGGCAGCGACGGAGCCATAGGGGATGTTCAGAGAGTTGGCAACAACAAGAGGGTCTTCCTTTTGGGTTAGCACCCGGTATGCCGCCAGCACTAAGCGAAGGGAATGGTCAGCGGACATGGCATTCTTTATTGTGGCAATCGGCGAATAAACGTTGCGAACTTTCCACGTTTCATCGGCGCTTAGGGTCAGGATTTCGTTCATCATCTGTCGGCAGTTCAGGAAAATCTGTTTCTGCTGTTTCGGCGTGTAGCCGGGGGTTGCGATGCCGCCGATTTTCTTGCACTGCGCCTCCCACACATCATCGTGGTCATGTTCATGCCCAACGAGCGCATGGGCAATTTCATGCAGCCAGATACCCCTTACCTCTTTCTCGGACATGAGGTCAGCGGCATAGGTCTCGATAGTGAGCTTCTTTTGGGAGTAAACGCAGCGGCCGAGGCACGGGTCGGTATTGTGCCCCTGCACGGCGACCTTCCAGTCCGAGAGACCGTGCTGTGCCGCAAGGTCTCTACCGATTGTTATTACGCGTTCTCTGGTTGCCATTGTGTCTCTCCTTGAGTTCCCGCCGCCCAATCTGCCAAGCGGTCGGAATCGTGCAATTTGCTTGGTCCCTTTTTCATCACAAGACAATTGTCGATATATAGAACATCCGGTGTCATAAATATTCTCCCTTCATAGCTATGTGCACCAGTGGTGACTCGTGATACTTCTTGCCGTACAACTCCGCGCCTTGGCCGGGCTTAAACGCGGAATGTTGTTTGAAGAAGAACCCGACTTGCTGCCGGGTGCATATATCTCGGAGTTCGGCGGCCCATTCATCGCACATCGGGCGAAACCCCGGCCCTGACTCGCCACCAACTATCAGCCAGTGGTAGCCAGTTAGGTTGATGTCATGCAGACTCTCTAGCAGAGGTTCAGCCGAGATGAACCGGACGGCTGCTGGAATATTCCGAAGTGCATCCACCCGAGAATAGGAACTGCGGACACCGCATGTGGTGCCCAACCAAACATTCGGCCATCCGTTTCCCCAATCCTTCGGCAGTCGGGCCGTGATGAGTTGCGGGCGTTTGGTCAAAATTTGCCAATCCAAATTGGAGCATTCGCGGATGAGCTTCCACGCTTCATCACGCCATGCGTCCGCGTCTTGAATAAAGAAATCGGAGTATGAGGCGCAGAATACGCGGGAACGCTGCCCGGACTTCTGCGCTTCACGGTTCCACTTGAGTGGGTCCCTCCAAGTTTGAGAAAGGTGGACATCATTAAAGTCCTGTTTCATCCGCCGTGTGACCGCTGCGTCTGCGTAGCAGTGGTCACACTCGGCGGATACATGACGGCACCCAATCCATGGATTCCACGTGTTGTCGGTCCAACTTATATTGCTATTCTCCATCTAACCCCTCCATAAGTTCTTCGGTGAGACGGCTGGTGATTAGCTTGACCAGCTTCATATAGCGTTTGGGGTCAGTCTTCTCCACGGGTTCAAGGAGCTTGATGACCCAGTTGATTGTGAGGGCAACATACTCGCCATCATTTTCAAAAACGGATGCGGTACGTTTGGCAACAGGCGTCGGTGGTGTTGTTGATGGCGCAGATGAGGTCTGTGTCTCGGTTGGGGTCACATCGGTGGACTTGACGCCATTTTCAGGTATTTGAGTACTGATCTTTGTAGTGCGGTTTGTGTTGCCACCGCTTAATTGATAATTGACTGCACGTTTGGTGCGGTGCAGAACGGTTTCGCAGTATTCCTCCCAAGTCGAGCAGCCCATTACTTTTTTGGTTCGGGGACCACCATGTTTTGGAAACCGTGACCGCATTTCGCTGATGTAAGGTCGGAGAAACTCTAGGTGTTCTGTGACTTGTTTGTTGTGATCCGCAACTAATTTGTCCCCCTCATCCATCTTTGCATTGAGGAAAACAGTCATGACTTCATCAGTGAGGTTTTTGGGGTCCGGGGTACCTTCGGGTACTTGGAGAGTTCGGGAAACGGTTTCCCGAATTGCCAAGGCAGTTGATTTCCCGGCTTTCCCTTTGGTTGATTTGGTGACCGCCGTTTGCGGGAGGGCAGCCTTCGGCTGCGTCACGGGTGCGGCTTCGGGGTAGGCTTTGACTGGAAGCCCGGACTCGAACAGTTGCTTACAGTCATCGCATATTTCCCGTCCCGGTCTGGTTGATTGCGTGCGGTTCAAATGCCCGCACTGCGCTTCTGCTTCTGGTGCCATTACCGTTGTTGCCATGTGTTTCCTTCCTCTCTTCTCGCCGTGATTGCGTAACCCCTGAACATGTTCAGAGGTTCTGCGTTGGTACTCCTCAAAAGTAGCTGGAATTTGGAATTGGCACAGAGACAGGGAGGGGTGCTTTTGGGCTACTCCTGTCTGCGTGAACTCAGTCTGGGAAAGTGCAGGGTGCGATGGGGCAGTAAGGGATTGGAGAACGGCTTTTCCTGCGCTAACTCAACGGGAGTTTCGCTGGCGCGAAAATCATATGACAGGCTTGTCTTGCGGAAGCGGAGTCGGACTGACGATGACCGGGATGGTGGTGTTCATGGGCTTCCCCACAATTTGAGGCATGAGGTCGAGCAGAGTCTCACCGCTCACCCGCTGTGCCGACCATTCGTGAGACAGGTATCGCGGCACCAACTGGATCAACAAAACCTGCCAATTCTTGTGCTCCTTTGAAAACCTATGCAATCGTCTTTGTAGGGCGGCAATGCCAAACGGGTCTCGCACCCCTGTTTCACTGGCGTCAGACCGTTTGCGCCGCTTTACGCGGACCCGGCCGAATCTACGTACATATCGTGCCTTCGGAGAAATTCTGAAGCGAACCCAGCGCATCGCCATAAGAAGGCGACTGAGCGTAGGAAATCCAAGCCCGTAATGGTCTAACAGGTTGTAAAAGAGAATTAGCTCATAATCCTTCTGGATAGGCTCAAGCTGTGTGTGAATTTCCTTTTTTGCAGGGTACAGACTCAACAACCCACCATAGAAGTTGAGTAGTTCTGGCAAGCTGCGCAACTTCTCCACAAGACGCGCTCGATCTTCATCGTCAGGTAACTCTGGCAATAATTGTGAAAGGCAATGAACCGGACCGCTCGGGTTGTCCAGCGCTTGAATTTTATCCGATACCAATTCGCAAAGCTGAGCGAGGATGTCAAACGAAGGACCAGCAAGTCCGATACTCGCCAGAGTGTCGGATATTGCATCGCTACGCCCTCTTGTGCAGGCAAACATTAGCTGAATGATGTCTAGTTTGGGGCAACCCTTTTCGATCAGATTGAACAAGTCTTCCCTTAATAGTGGCAACTCCTCTTTCCATTCGGTTTGACCGTCGAGGATGCGGACGAATTCCATACCATAGCTACGAATTGAACCCGTGTTCTTCTCTGGGCTGTCGGTCACGGAACCGATGCGCATGCGAGCGCCATGAGTCGCAGCGTATTCCTCAAAGCCCGACTTCATGTGTTCAGACAGCTCCCGCACCCGTTGAGAATTAATTGCGTCCATGGCGGAAGTTTACAGTCGCTCCGCCTGATCTCCCAAACAGGTACACGTAAAGGTAACTCTCTTGAGGCTGCTTGGCGGTTCCTAATCCTTGCTTGGTAGCACAGCCGTCATGTTTCCGAATGTAGAGCGTGAATCACTCTTCCGCTCCACTGAACGTCCAGACACTTTTGCCCTCCCGAAGCGATGTTCTGTCTCGGTAATGCCACGGAATCGGTAGTAGCCTGAACTGGCGGACCGAGAGGTTTGCGTCGTAATCAAGAGCCGTCATGTCAGATACGTTTATCCAACCCGAGCCATTTGTTGATGCCACGCGGGCGGCGGAGTTTCTGTCGATTCGCCCGAGGCAACTTATGGAACTTGCTCGTGCCAATATCGTCCCCGGACACCCAATCGGTGCTGGCAAGAGGCGCGTCTGGCGGTTCCGGCTATCAGAACTGGCAGGCAGCATCACACATACGGTAGACTCCCGGTCGGCAGTCCCCAATAGCCATCCAGCGAGGAGAAAACGCTAATGGCTAAGATTCAGGGGGGATGGTTACGAAAGAGGAAGTACGCAGCGGGTATTACGTGGCTCTACTGCTTTCAAGTTACGCGAGCATCGGACGGGAAACGTGTCGAGAATTCCAAAGTTATTGGACTCGTTTCCGATTTCTCGGATGAGCGAGCCGCGTGGATGGAAGTGGGGAGCCTCGGTCTTGAAAAGCATCTGGACAACCCAATCGGCCCCGAGCCGACCGTGAGAGACATTGCAGAGCACTGGCGGCTCCATGCTTTAAGAAGAAAGGAGGGCATCATCGGCAAGAAGGCTCTTGAAACCGCCGACCGGGATGAGCATAACCTTGACAGGTACGTACTACCACGTTGGAGTGATCGCTTGGCGATGGGTATCAAACCGCCCGAGGTTGAGGCTTGGTTTGAAATCCTAGCAACGACCCCTCAGTGGAGGGGTAGACCGCTCAAGTGGGGAACCATCGACAAGATCAATTCAGTCATGAGCCAAGTATATTCCCATGCTCAGCGACGCGATTTGATTTCCCCTGAAATGGTCTACAACCCATTCCGTTCACCAAAGTTCGGCGGGGTACGCTGCAAGACGCAATCAAATTACGAAGCAAAAGTTGTCAGTCCTGAACAGATGGTGGCTATTCTGCATGAACTAGACAAGCCTGAGACCAAGTTGGAGTGGACGCTCGCACTCGTTCACGCCGCGACTGCTCTTCGGCCCGAAGAGTGTTTTGCATTGAAGTGGATCGACCTCAATCCCGCCAACAATCAGATTCTCGTGCAAAGAGCTTGGAGCAAGGGCAGATTGACCGATGGCAAGACCGTCGGTTCGATGAAGCCCGTCGCAATGCATCCGGCGTTGTTCGATTATTTGAATGACTGGCGAAAAGAGTCCGTCTACAGCAAAGACTCAGACTGGGTGTTTGCTTCTGTCCGTGAAAAGGGGCGGATACCACGGTCGGCGTCAACTTGCGGCAAGAAGTATCTGCGCCCGGCTGCGGTCAAGGTGGGTGTCATTTCTGAGGATGACAACTCCCGATTTGGCTGGCACAACCTTCGGCACAGCTTGGCGACTTTCTTTGGCTCAAACGACGTTCACCCTTCGGTCATTCAGACGATGCTCCGTCATTCGAAGCAGCAGACCACAGCTCGTTACATTCATCCTGTTAACAGCAGTCAGCTTGAGGCCCAAGGTTTGTACTTGGATGCAATCAAAATCCGAGGGAAGCGCAAGACCGCTTCAGGAATGCGGCGACCTCGGGTTGAATCTCGGGTTGGCGAAGGAAGAAGTAAACCTGTAACTCACTCAAAAGAATGGTAGGCCCGTGCGGACNNACCAACTGAGCTACGGGCCTATAGTTATACAGCCAAACTGCTTAGACTCGATTTCGGGTCTGCCTAAATTGCGGTCAGAGGCCGATTAGAGTCCGGTGAAGAACAAACACCAGCTAAATCCAGCTTACTAACAGCGGCCATTTTAGCATCTGCGAGCGAATGAGCATAGCGCGCCGTCATGGTTATTTTGGAGTGCCCTAAAAGATGCTGGACGCTAACGATATCGACGCCGGCGCGAACCAATCTAGTAGCAAAAGTATGACGCATATCGTGCCATCGAAAATGTGCGATTCCAGATAATTGAACCGCTTTTTTGAACCCTTTCTTCAAGTCCAATAATTTCTCCCCGGGCCTGCGATTGCTCGGAAATACTAAGGGTGTGTTTGCATTTTTAAAAAGGTCGGACAGGAGCGTGTGAACCGTTGCGTTCATGGGAATGATTCGGTCGCCGGCACTAGATTTAGCATTGATAATACGAATCGTGCGCCGGTCGAGGTCTACCCGCGACCATTCCAAAGAAAGAAGTTCACCGCGCCGCGTTCCTGTATGAAGGGCCAATAGAACGAGTGGTAGCAAGAACCGCGACCGCACCTGTTTGCAAGCGGCTAAAAGCTTTTTCTCTTCCTCATAGTCAAGCACACGCTCAGCACATTTTGGAACGGGCAGGGGGCGTACTTTTCGGAATGGGTTGTCCAGGATAAGTTCCCATTCGACAGCTTTGGTGAGCATATGCTTAGCGACGGTTAGCTCCCGATTCACTGTTGCGGGCTTGACGGATTTAGAGCGCATAGCCTTAAAGCGTTCACCGTCCTCGGCACTCAAATCGAACACCCTATGGTTTCCAAAAGATGCTGCCAGGGTTTCAAGAAGATATTTCTCTACGTTATGGCCGCGCTTGTGGACTGAAATCAGCTCGCGGTATTTGTCAGCCAAACCAACAAAAGTCATTGCCCCACGCTTAGGCATGATTTTGAATTTTCCTTGTGCTGTCTCTGCCCGCCGAATTGAAAGCGCCTGAATGGCTGCACCTTTTGAAGGACCGACCATTTCTCGTTTGCGACGGCCCCGATAGTAGTAGTTGATATAGTATTGTCCGTGACGCTGAAAAATCCCCATGTTTATCGTAACCTCCTGCAATTATTGAGTGTGTCCGGTTTTACTTTCGCCCCTTCGATCAGCGCGTCCAAATCCTTCACGTCAAAGCGCACACTTCGTCCGAGCTTTACAAACGGAATCTCGCGTCGCCAGATCTTTGTGTAAAGGGTGGCGGGCGTCGTCCCAAGATAGCAAGCTGCATCCCGGATGTTCACCAGCCGGACCTCATTTTGATTGGGCCGCCCATTGTCAGACATGGCGGCACCGCTCGGTCTGCTCTATAGATCGACCCACTGATTTCGTCGCGCATGAATCTCGCTCCTTGGAACCCACCGTCCACCGATTTATGGTGCCTATTACTCGACCGGGCCATGGTTTACTACTTCTTCTATATATGCGACAGTTCTTTCTCCCTTCCGCTTGATTTAAATATACGGCGCAAGCGGTATTGCTAAATGCGTCGTTACAGGTGTTACCGGATTGCCGGGCACAAGGGCACTTCCTACGGCCCGTTCGCATCCCACCACCGGCACCGCCTTCCTTCTCCCTAAAAAGGGATAACTCCTGTAACTTTTGGAAGCTATTCCTTTTCATATACGCCGCCTTCCAATATCTCTAAACAATCTTTGCGGATTTTCCACACTCGATGGACCCAGCCGCTTTTCAGGCTGTTACAGGAAATTCGTTATTGTGTGCGAGTTCACTCACTTCTAATCACCCAATAAGCCAAGTCGCGGATGCCGAATCCGGTTTTCAAGCCAGTCTTCAATGCTCCGTTTCAATCGAAGCTGAAGGTCGGGAATCTCCTCGCCCTCCAAGGTCCGAAACAGAGTCTTTTCAATGTAGGACCATTGCGAGGGTGAAAATCTCTTCCTCGCCGCCTGTAGTCCGTATTTATGGATAAAACGCCGCAACCCGCCGGCGGCGAGGAGATGCAACGGTTTCGCATCGTCCCGCAGTCTTTTCAACCTCCGGAAATGAAGCTGTCCAAGCAGATCGACATCAGCATATCTGTAAAGGTGGCGAATCTTCTTGAAGGGAACACCACGACCCTTGAGTTGCACTTCGATTCTCGTAAGGTACTCACTGGGGCTAAAGGTGTCAGCTAGAGGATCACCCTTGGCCTAAAGCTGTTTGATTTTGTCGTACAGCATTACGGTTTTGTCGGCTGAACTCTTTAGGTAAAATGTGACCCCACCACGGTTGTTGTAGATTTTGAAATTCTGACTTCGCGAGACAAGAACAACTTCGGCCAAGTCCCACACCCAGAGGCCTGGAATATCGGTGCATAGGTCAATGCGATAAATTCGCGCCGCTGAAAGATGGCCAAGGATCATCTTGAGGATTTTTCGGGTTCTTCGTAGCCCCAACCCTGCGACACCTACAACTTCGATCTTGTGCTTTCCATTGTGCCGACCGTCGCAATAGAGAACGACAGGGAGGTTGTAATGAGTCTGGCGGAGATCGATGACATGGCCATAGCCGCCTCGGGCGGAGCCCTCTTTACGAGCTAAATTGAGAAACTCTTTCTCGATCTTGTCGGACAATAAGATAAGCTTGTCGATACCACAGGACATAGGCTCATTCTCCAGACGGCGACAGTGGCGCGGGGTTGGGAACGAACTTCCGGCCCGTGCCTTCCGGGCCGGGGTTCAACTGAGGGCACTAAACTCTAGTGCCTGGATTGCGATTAGGCGCCAAAATGCGCCACGCATCGAGTTCTGTCACCTCCACACCTGCCTCTAATAATGGCGTTCGGAATCGATCGGCAATCCTTTGCGCCTTTAGGCCGAGCCTCTGAAGCTCGAATTGCAAACGTGCTAATAAGCGCGTCATTTCAAGAAGCTCGCTGACTTCGATCATGTTTGGGGATTCCGGGGCATGGTGATC
>PLUM01000021.1 GCA_003165465.1 Acidobacteriota bacterium | reverse complement strand
CCATCTGGCTCGACAACGAAGAGGAATTCGCGAAGGTCGTCGAATTCGTGGGCCGCTTCCAGCCGAAGCTGGTTCCGCGCGTGAAGCTCTACACGAAGGACGCGCCGATCTTCGAGGAATTCGGCATCCAGCAGGAGCTGGACAAGGCGCTGCGCCCGAAAGTGTGGCTCAAGTCCGGCGGCTACATCGTCATCAACCACACCGAAGCGCTCGTGGCCATCGACGTCAACACCGGCAAGTACGTGGGCAGGGGCTCGACGCGCCTCGAGGACACCATCGTCAAGACCAACCTCGAAGCCGTGAACGAAATCGTGCGGCAGATTCGTCTGCGCGACCTCGGCGGCATCATCGTGTGCGATTTCATCGACATGGAAGAGCGCCGCAACCGCGAAAAGGTGCTGACCGCTCTCGATCAGGCCTTGCAGCAGGACCGCGCGCCCTCGAAGGCCCTCCCGTTCAACGAATTCGGCCTCGTGTGCATCACGCGCAAACGCACCAAGCAAGCCCTGGAACGCGTGCTCTGCCAGCCCTGCCCCTATTGCACCGGCTCGGGCATGGTCAAGTCCATCCCCACAATCTGCTACGAGATTCAATCGGAAGCCAAAAAAATGGCCGTCGATCTCGAAGCGCGCAGCCTCTCGCTCCGCGTCAATCCCGAAATCGCCAAAGCCCTCAAGACGCGCGAGTCGTCCCTGATCGAAGACCTCGAGCGCGCCACGCGCAAGAGCATCATCATCCAGTCCGACCCGACGCTGCATTGGGAGCAGTATGATATTTATTGAGTGGCGTCTCACAAATCTCAGGAAACCCACAGCCTGACGGGCCATGCTCTTTCAGACATCAGATGAGTCGGTGGTCGACGGCAACGGTCGCGTAACATATTTCAGTCTCAGGCGTTTCATCGCGGACATCGCGCAGGGAAATCACTGCTTCCTCTGCGGCGCTAGTCCTGAGGCTGTGCCGTTCAACGACGAGCACATTCTTCCCGACTGGATTCTCAGGCGCTACGGGCTTCACAACCGCCTCATCACACTTCCAAACGGGACGTCCTTCCGGTATGGGTCATTCAAGATTCCCTGTTGCGCAGAATGTAATAAAAACATGGGCCAGCGTGTGGAACAACCAATTCGGGATATGTTTGACACAGGGTACAAGTCTTTTGGCGAGCAACTCAAGCTGAACGGTCCCTGGGATTTGTTTTGCTGGATGTGTTGGATTTTCTTGAAGACACACCTCAAAGACACCGACCTTTCCTTTCATCGGGATACTAGGAAAGGCGAGATGAAGATCGGGGATATGCACAGTTGGGAGGAGGTGCATCACGTCCACTGCATGGCGCGAAGTTTTTATACAGGTTGCAACCTGAAAGTGGAGGCTCTAGGGTCGCTTCTAGTCTTGCCGGCCAAAATCCTACCGTATGGAGAGCAGTTTGATTACTGCGATCTATCGTTTGCCCAAACGATGCTTCTTCGAATTGACGACATCGCGGCAATTGCGGTATTCAACGATTCTCAAGCGTCACTGAGTGTCGTACAAGAAATTCTAAACAAGATTGCTGGCCCGCTGTCGCCGCTGCAGCTACGAGAAATGATGGTTCGGATGGCCGTAATTAACATCAATCTAGCCGAGCGACCAAGGTTTTATTCGGATCTCGACCTTCTTACCGAAGCATATGAAATCGGCGGCGAAAGACCTTCTGAAATTCGTGTGGAGGATATGGACGATAGCAGGATCGGAGAGATGATGTACCACATCTGCGGACCCCTGGTCACTGAGCATCCGGATAAGGCCAAAATTCTCGAAAATCTGAAGACCGGGCACTACACCTTCCTATTCAATGATAAGGGTGAATTCCTGGCGGACCACATGGAACCCGTCCGGTAGGGCGGGTAGCCTTTGAGCGATTTTGTGTTTCGGGGTGGCGGGTGGCCGACCCCTTTGCGGTTTTTCAAGGGGCGGGTGGCAGGGGCTTGGTCTTCATGTCGTTGATGGAGCTCATTAGCTTAATGGTCTCATTCCCATCCAGCTTTTCCGAGGCGTATCTCACTTCGTACATCCCCTGTAGATTTGAGGGAAGCTTTACCCCGTCCTTCACGAGCAGAATGAAGCGTTCCCCGTATAGCGCCATCGCCGCGCCGATCTCGATCAGCACGTTTTCATTAAGCGCGACCACTTCCTTGGACTCAAGGTCCATCAACTTACGCTCGCCGTCCACATGGATGATGGCCGCCCCGCAGGAGCGCATGTCACTCATCACCTTCTGAGGAATGGGCTGCGAAGCCGTGGACTTCTCCACCGACACCACGGCTTCGAGTTGGCCGAATTTTAGGAGCTCTCGAATGGGGACGATGAACGCTTGGTTTTTGCCGTGGGAGATGAAGACCTTAGTCAAGCGCGCGTCCGCTGACTTGGCGACAGCGGTGTGAGCCATATCGGGGATGGCGATCGGCTCGTCTAATTCGGCGATTCTGTCGACTTCTCCTTCGTCCGACCTCGCATCTTCGACTACCGGCACTGGATTGACACCTTGAAGGTTCGCGTGCGATTTTCCGTTGCTCTCCGTTATGAAACCCACCGCACGCGCCCCCTCCAGAATGAGTTCGAGCACCTCCGCAGTTCGGTCTCTCGGAACATTTAGGTCTTCCAAGACGTTACGCGCGATGTCGCCGCGGGGAATTGCCGAGTCATTGTACCGAGTCAGGAACTCACGGATGACGCGAGGCTTGAGCAGCGCCTCCCGCTTGCCCTGGAGCGGCTCATCCTCATTCTTGGGCTTGAGGATCTTGAGGGCAAGCGGCGTGAGTGCGATCTGAGCCGCGTTCCAGCCGCCCACGGTCAGGCCGTACGCAATCGATGCACCTGCTTGCATTTTGAAGTAAGTATTGGCGGGCGCGACCTTCAGAGCCGCCGCAACTTCGAGAGGCGTCGCGGGGCCTTTGCCGTAGTTGTCCACGATTGCTTGCGGAATTTTGAGAGCCTTCTCCAACGAGTACAGCGGCACGTCGGTTTGGCTCAAGTAAGTTCTCTGCTTTGCGCTTTTTCCGGCGGGCTTCGACGAATCCTTGCTTTTGCTGGGCGGCATGCTTTCAGTCCTCCTCTGCTTCATTCTAAGTAAATTATCGAGGTTAACCTTCTCGATATGTGGTCAGTCTGGGCGAAGGCAGGGCGAATACGCAAGTGCAACCTTCATATTCGGCCTGTGGATAATTATTTTCCTGTGGATAGGTGGATAACTCGGCGGAGACGGGCGAAGCAGTGTCGTGTCGGCGGGTGGCACAGCCTTTAACCGATCTTGAACTTCGGGTGCCGCATCCTTGGGGTGTTCAAGGGTGTGGGTTTTCCGATCCTCGATTCGCCTTTTCCGCTGGCCGATTCCGGCCCGTCTTTTCATCGCGCGCGGCATGTTCCGCGCGGGAGAAAAACCCGCACCCTTCACAAAAACGGCGAAGGATGCGGCACCCGAAAATTCGATCCACTCCTGAAAATTCGGCCCACAACCCGAGATTCTGGTATTCTCGCGGCTAGAGGCTCCATGATGCTGATGGCGCGCATATTGGTGCTGGCGTTGTTCACAGGGCTGAGCAGCGGACTACTGGCCCTGCAGCGCAATGTCTTTCAGGAACGCAACAACTTCCCGCAACGCAATAGCTCGCAGCAACCCGGCGGCTTCATGCAAGGCTTCGGCCGCCCTCAGAGCGGCGGCCAGTCAAACTTCGGGCTCCCCACCCAACGTTACGGCAGGGGCCAAGGCGCGCCCACTGACTTTGGCGCCAAGACGGAGTGGGTCTTCGGCCGGCTGGTTTACTCGAATCTCGGCGACGGCGGGCCGCCAATCCAGTATCGCCATCTGCGCCACTGGTCGGAGGACTGGCCGTATGCCGACTGGCACTTCGCCGAAGGCGTGCAGCGCCTGACGCGCATCAACGCTCGCCATGACGACCAGACCGTGGACCTGACGAGCGACGAGCTTTTCAACTGGCCCTGGATCTACGGCAATCAGGTAGGAAACTGGAGCCTGCCCGACGATCAGGCCAAGCGGCTGCGCGAGTATCTGCTCAAGGGCGGCTTCCTGCTGGTGGATAATTTCCACGGCGACCAGGCGTGGCAGAATTTCATGGCCGGCATTCGCAAGGTGTTCCCCGATCGCCCCATCGAGGAGCTGCAGACCGGTGACGAGATCTACCACACGCTTTACGACATTGACGAGCGCATACAAGTGCCGGGCGCGGAATATGAGCAGACGGGCAAGACCTACGTGACCTACGTGCCGGACGGCGTCGAGCCGCACTGGCGCGCTATCCGCGATGACCAGGGGCGCGTCGTGGTGGCCATCTGCCACAACATGCACCTCGGCGATTCTTGGGAGCACGCCGACGATCCGCTGTATCCGGAGCGGTTCACTTCGTTCGCTTACCGCGTGGGGATGGACTATCTCATCTACTCGATGACGCACTAGTCGTGCCTGCGGTCGATGACGCACGAGCGGGGCCATCCGTGTCCGAGTGCAATCACTCCTTCGCGGTTTCTCGAAAGGGCGGAGACCGGGTGCGTCAACCTTTGCGCGATTTGGAGCTTCGCGTGCCGGACCCCTGTGGTGTTCAAGAGTGCGGGTTTTCCGTTCCTCGATTCACATTTCCCGCTGGCCGATTCCGATCCGTCTTTTCCTCGCGAGCGGCGTGTTCCGCGCGGGAGAAAAAGCCGCACCCTTCACAAAAGCGGTGAAGGGTGCGGCACCTGGCAATTCAAGCCAACCCCCAAAAACCTGGGCCATCTGCTGGGGGCAAGGTTTGGTATAATTGTTGCGCATCCCGGAGAGCATCGTGAAACGACAAGTGCATCTGGCGAATGTTGAAGAAGTGGCCATCCGCGTTCGTATACAACTCCTAAAAGGGGGACGGTACCTGGGCACCAGCCCGGACGTTCCTGGACTGGTCGCGGAAGGCCGCAGCGTCTCCGAGACCATCGAAATCGCTCAGAGCCTTGCCCGAAAGATCGTGGAATCCTGCCGCGAGCACGGTGACCCGCTCCCCCCTGCATTCCGCGAAGGACAGGTTCCCGCCCGCGAATTTCGAGTTCCAGTCACGATGCCCTGATGGGACGCCTCGCCGGATTTCGCTACCGTGAAGTTGCGAGGCGCCTACGCGCGTTCGGTTTTCGCTTCGACCGCAGTGGCGCAGGCAGTCACGAGGTTTGGCGTCATGCGCAAACCGGCCGCAAAGTTACGATCCCGCATCATGCCAGCGACATGGCGGAGGGAACGCTCCGCGCCATTCTCCGCGAAGCCGGAATTGCCGTGAACGATTTTCTGCGGGCCTGAACTGGCGATACCCGAAAATTCAACCCACTCACCTAGAAAGCCGGGCCCTCCCGCCGTTCCCAGGTCCGTGATTTGCATATCGCCTGGCTGGAGATTGTTTCGCAATCCGGTTAAAGGCATATTAAACTATGGGCTTCGCGCGATGGGGCTGTAGCTCAGATGGATAGAGCGGAGGTTTCCTAAACCTTAGGTCGGGAGTTCGACTCTCCCCAGCCCCACCATTCGACAAACGTCTTTCCGCCCAATCTGATCGACGGCACATTTGCGATTGTGGAAACGCCATAGTTCTCGCCGGTTCGGTTCGTGGGATGGCGGGAGCAGAACTGGTGCTACAATTCCCGAACGTCGGGGCGTAACAAACGATTTTTCAGCGCCGGATGCGGCGAAGTTTTGTTCGCATGGCCAGATCCCGCGAAGTTGGAGCGAGCGGGGAATTTCCGGCTGCGTTCTCGAATTGCGCGGCACACGAAACAAACATACCGATCGAAAAGGAGCGTTTCCATGAAGTTTTCCAGTTTGAGCCGTTTTGCCGTTGGTCTTTTTCTTGTTCTGTTTGGCGCTTGTTTTTTGGCGGGCTACCACGCGCAATCGAAACCCGCGGCTTCTGGCTACCATTTGCTGAAGACGGTTTCCCTGCCTCCGGCCGCGTCCGGCGGCGAGTATTACGACTACGTTGCCATTGATGCGGAAGCGCGCCGCGTGTACGTATCCCACGGCGCGGAGGTCGTGGTTCTGAATGCCGACGATTACTCCGTGGCGGGCAAAATCGAAGGTCTGAACCGGTGCCATGGAGTTGCCATAGCCAGGGATCTGGGCAAAGGATTCATCACGGACGGCGACTCCCGCCCCGGCGTCTCGGTGCAGGAAGTGGTCATTTTCGATTTGAAGACGTTGAAGGTGACGGGAAAAGTGAAGACCGGCCAGGACGACACGGATGCCATCGTCTACGAACCGGTGACGAAGCACATCTTCACTTTTAATGGCGACAGCCACAACGCGACCGTCATCGACGCGGTGAAAGAAACCGTGATCACGAACATCGATCTGATCGGCAAGGTGGAATATCCCGCTGTCGATGGCAAGGGAATGGTCTACGACAACAATCCGGAGAAAAACGACGTGGTGGCAATCGACGCCCGCACGAATACGATCAAAGCGCGCTGGGCGACAGCTCCGGCGGGGGATCCAACCTCGCTGACGATGGACCGGAAAAACCGGCGGCTGTTCTCGGGCGGGCGAGGTCCTCAGTTCGTGATCATGATGGACGCGGACACGGGAAAAGTTCTCCAGTCCTATCCGATTTCAGCGGGAGTGGACGCGAACGACTTCGATCCCGCGACGGGCATGTTGTTCGTGTCGACCCGCGATGGCATGATGCACATTTACCACGAGGATTCGCCCGACAAGCTTAGCGAGCTTGAAGCCATCAAAACCGAGTATGGAGCCAAAACGTTGCAGGTCGATTCAAAAACCCACAATGTTTTTCTCAGCACGTCGGATTTCAATCCGCCGGCCGCTCCCACGGAAAAGCAGCCACATCCGCTGCCAACCACCAAGCCGGGAAAATTCCGGGTGCTCGTATACGGGCGCTAAGAGCCTGTCTCGCTGAACGAAGACTGGCTCTTATCGCAGGGCCAGTCCCGTCAGGGACGAAATACCGTAGCCCATCGCGTAAGCGGTGGGTATGCGAAAAGGCGCAAAACAAAGCCCCGGAGGGGCGACACATGGTAGCCATGTGTCGCCCCTCCGGGGCTTTGTTTTATCTCGCCGCTCTCCCACCGTTTCCACGGTGGGCTACGATGTGTCGTCCCTGCGGGACTTCGATACGATGTGATGTCACTACGGGACTTCGATTTCTTCGATACGATGTGGCATCCCCGCGAGACTTCGATTTCGTTTTTTCAGGACGGCTTTGCCCTCACCATTTTTTGCGCCATGAACAGGAGCAGCCGCCGGCCGTTTTCGTCCATCCGGCTGAAAAGCTGGCGGAACTTCGCGAGCGTTCGGGCATCCTTGCCGTTATCGCCCCACAACATGACGCCCGCCGCTTTTTTCTTGGGGAGATTGGCCAGCTTGGGCGGCACTTCTCCATCGTAAAAGAGCTGGTAGAGAGGAACCTCGAGGGCGCGCGCGAATTTTTCCAGGGTTTCAACGGCCGGCACCGTATGGCCGTTTTCCACGCGCGAGATATAGCAGCGGAGTAGTCCGGTGCGCTTTTCCACTTCACCTTGAGAAAAATTCTTCTGCTCCCGTAGAAATCGTAATCGATCGCCGATAATCATGACTGACGGAACCTCCTGTGCCGGGATGTTTAAAAAAGAAAGCGAGGCGACTAGCAATCGGAACTACACGGAAAAAAACATACACCAAATCACGAACACATCAAAGCTGTTTCGCACCAGCGTCACGGACCGGCGCGAAACGTTTCCGAATCGCCGCGATCACACTGCAAGTCCGCGGCTAAACCGTGACGTTCAGAACTTTACGCTTTCCGCTCGTTGAGCGCGCTCAACACGCGCTGCGGCGTGAATGGAACGCGGCGCAACCGCGCGCCCGTCGCGTCAAAGATGGCGTTGGCAATCGCGGCCGTGATCGGAACGATCGACGGTTCGCCGCCGCCAAGGGCCGGCATTTCCGGCCGGTTGATGAGCACGATCTCGACTTCCGGAACCTGTTCGAAGCGGATGACCGGATAGCTGTCCCAATTCAGATTTTTTTGCCCGGTGGAGTCGAACTGAACTTCCTCGAGCAAGGCCCGGCTCACGCCCTGCAAAATATTTCCCTCGATCTGGTTTTTCAGCCCATCGGGATTGACGATCATGCCGCAGTCATGCGCCAGCGTGATTTTCTTGACCGTGACTTCCCCTGTCGTCTTGTCGACTTCGATTTCGGCGACGGCGGCGGTCATGGTATTGGCGCGGTTGGCGACGGCAACGCCTCGTCCGGCGGCCTTTGCGCCACTGGAAGCGGGCGCGGGAGCCGGGCGATCGGTCCAGCCGGCTTTCTTCGCGGTGGCGATGAGCACTTCGGAAATTCGCTTGTCGCTCGTGAGGTAGCGCAGCCGGAATTGTACGGGATCGACATGCAAGTCCGCTGCGATCTCGTCAATCGTGGATTCGCTGGCGAAGACGCGAGCCAAATCTCCCGGCGCGCGAAGATTGCTGGTTCGCAAAGGCCATTGGCCCTGCTGCACCCAGGGAATGCCCGCCGCCAGCACTTTCTGATTTTCGAACGTGTAAATCTGGCCTCCGCCTCCGGTCCCGTTGAAGAATCCCTGCGTCGTCGGCTTCATGCCAATTTGAGCGGATCCGAGCAGGGGATTTCCTTCCGATTCGCTCCACGGAAAACTTCGGTCCATGTAATCCCAGGCAATGACGTTGCCCTGGGCATCGACGCCGGCGCGTACGGTTGAATACTGCGCAGGGCCTTTGGGATCCCAGGCATGTTCATCTTCACGCATCCATTGCACGCGGACCGGCTTGCCCACGGCGCGGGACATCAGCGCCGCGTCCTCGGCCACGTCGTCGCTTTCCAGGCGGCCGTAGCTTCCCGAGCCTTCCCTGTAAAGCAGGTGAACGTTTTTCGAAGGAATCTTCAACATATCGGCAATGGCATCGCGCGTCCGGAACGGCCCCTGCGTTCCCGTCCAGATGGTGGCCTTGTCTCCGCGCACATCGGCGACGGCGCAGGGCGGCCCGATCATGCCGTGCAACTGGAACGGCCAGTAATACGTGGCTTCGTATTTCTTTTGCGCCTGGGAGAAGGCGGCGTCCAGATTTCCAGTGTTCTTGACGACGTTGTCCTTGAAGCTCTTGGTGTTCTTCAGATAGTCGAACACTTCATCCGGGCCAGACGGCATCTTCAGCGTTGGCTCGGACCAGGTTACCTTTAGCGCGCGCGCAGCCTGGATCGCCGCCCACTCGGTCTCGGCCACGACGCCGACAAAATTTCCGTCGCGTACGACTTTCACCAGGCCGGGGATGTTCTTGACCGAACTTTCATCGACGTTCGACGGCGCGGAAAGGGAAGTCGCCGGACGCACCACGCGCCCGTGAAGCATGCCCGGGACGCGGACATCTTGCGAATAAACAAACTCGCCCGTGAATTTTCCCGGCAAGTCCACGCGAGGAATCGATTTTCCGACAATCTTGTAATCTTTCGGATTCTTGGCCGGAATTTCCGGGGCCACCTTCATGTCCCAGCCCACGCCCTTGGCTACGATTTTGATATTGAAGCGCTTGCCGCCGAGAAGATCTCCGTAGGCGATTTTTTTCGCGGGATTGCCGACGACGCTGACAACTCCGTCCACCACCGTAAGCTTGTCAGCCGGCGAATCCAGGCGCGCCGAGGCCAGTTTGAGCAATTCCTGCCGCGCCGCCGCCGAGGCCTGCCGCAGTTGCGGTCCGCCGCGCTCGATGGTCCGGGCGGCGGCCGTGACTCCCTGATCGACTGCCGTATCCGTGTCGCCGGAATCCATGTACACCTTGTTGAAGGGCACATCGAGTTCCTCGGCCACGATCTGTCCCAGTGCGGTAACTACGCCCGTGCCGAGTTCGACCTTGCCGGTGAAGACCGTGACCGTTCCGTCCTTTGCGATTGCCAGCCAGGAATCGAGCACCGTCGGGTCCATGCCGTCCACGGAGAGGCCTTCGCCCTGGGCGAGAGCCCTCGCGGCAGATCCGAAAAAGCTGAAGCCCACGACGAGAACGCCTGTACTCTTGAGGAGATCCCTGCGGGAGATTGATTTGGTTTCCATGTTCGGCTCTCCTTCGTTAGGTTTTCACGTTTGAGCTTGCGACGCGCTGAATCGCGCGGATGACCCGCAGATGAGTGCCGCAGCGGCAGATGTAGCTGTTCAATGATTTCTTGATGTCCGCGACCGTTGGATTGGGATTCTTGTCGAGCAGGACCTTGGCTCCCATGACCATGCCGTTCATGCAGAAGCCGCACTGCGCCGCCTGCTCTTCGACGAACGCCGCCTGAATCTGGTGAGGATGCGCGACGCTTCCCAATCCTTCGAGAGTGGTGATGCTCTTATTTTGCACGGCCGATGTCGGCATCATGCAGGAACGCACAGGGTTGCCGTCGACGAGCACGGTGCACGCGCCGCACTGTCCCAGGCCGCAGCCGAAGCGCGGCCCGTGCAACTCCAGATTGTCGCGCAGGACGTACAGCAGAGGCGTGCCGGGATCGATTTCCACGGCTCTTGATTTGCCGTTCACTTTCAGCGAAATTCGCGCCATGGCAAAATTCCTTTCTCGGCGGGCCGGTCAGAATCCATAAGGCCCGCATTTACGTTTCACACATCTCAAATTCATGATTGCGGATTGGCCTACTAATATACACCGTCTCGCAATCGGAGCAAACATCGCGCCAAACAAAAAGGCCCGGGTCGAAAGACCCGGGCGAGTTGCTGTAGCCCGCCTCTTCAGAAGCGGGGGTTTTCGTCAGGCCATGCAACAGCCCCACTCATCCGGCGCGCCCGAATACTCACCGCCGATTCTCCGTGGCCGCGTCGTACACATAGCGTATGACGATGACCGACCCGGACCGGCTATTCTCGATGCGCCAGGTTTCGTAAAATTGCCGCCCGTCCGGCGACAATTCAAATGTCCGGCTCATTTTCCTTCCCTGCGGACTTTTTTCGTCAGTGACAAGTTGGCTGCCGTCCCAGTGGGCGGCAATTTCCATTAGATTACCATTTTTTGATTTTTGAATTTTTCTGCCGTCCGTGTAGAGAACCAGCTTGTCGCCGTGATCGTTCGTCGAATCGACCTCGGCATCCTGCAACGCGATGGTTTGCGAGGATGCGGGGCGAACCAACTCTTGCAGTTGTTGGCTGTTTGCGTTGTCCTCGCCGCCCATTCCCCTGCCGCCTCCACCCCCACCGTATGGCCCGTTTCCGCCACCACCGGGGAAGGGAAAGCCGACGCCCACGCGCCCGCCTCCGCCGGACCCTCCTGGGCCAGATCCTCCGCCCGCCCCTCCGTTTGTTTGCCGGGCTTCCTCCATCTTTTTTCGAGGATCGTCGCTCTCATCGGCGTTCATCTTCCAAAATCCCGCGAGAGTTTTTCGCGCTTCCACCGCCGCTTCCTTTTTCGGCTGAGGCGCTGGTTGCGCCGGAGGCAAGGGCTGCGAGGGAGTCATGGGGCCGGGAGGCGCTTGGGCGAAGAGTCGCCCTGAGGGAAAGAGGGCTGCGCCGCAAAGAATTGCGGCGCATGCCACAGCTCTATATTTAAGGTGAATCGTCATTTTGTCTTGCCTCCGCGCAGCCGGCAGCCTGCGGTCAACTTTAATAGATGTCAGGGGATGCGGATCGAGTTGCTTTTTCATGGGAGGTCGGAAGCATGCCCTCGTGGCGGGAACCAGCCCATGAAAATGAATCCCCGTCGAGATTTTTGTCATTCCGAGCGAGGCGAGGAATCTCTCTTTCTTTTCCTGAGCGCAAATCGAAGAGAGATTCCTCGCTTCGCTCGGAATGACAGGAGCGTGAGGCGCCAGTTCCGCAACCTATAAAACATGAGTCGCTGCTAAGTGGCATGGACAGTGACATTTTACATTGACGCGCCCGGCGTGCCGTGATACCTTCCGCGCAGCTTTTGTGAAATGTGTGCAAGTAGGAATATTTCATGCCTCCCAGTTTCAGTCTGCATTCCGCCGGGCGATCTATGCGCGACGCGCATCGCGTGCCACACGAATCGCACCCGCAAAAATATCGCCGCATTTTTTTGTTCGCTTCGCTCGCACTCTGCGCGATTTGCACTTCTTGCGGCGGCAGCACCGCCTCCGGGCCACCACCTCCCGTGACGGTCTCGGTCATGCCCAATTCGGCGAAACCCTATCAGGGCGAGAGCGTGCAATTTAACGCCGTGGTGGAAAATGCCGCGACTTCAGTCACCTGGCAGGTGAGCCAGGTTCCTTCCGGGAATTCGCCCGTGGGGACGATTGACTCGACCGGGCTTTACACGGCCCCAGCTTCGGTTCCAACTCAGCCAACCGTTACGGTCATTGCCGTCCTGCAATCGGATCCGACCAAGACAGGGTCCGCAAGCGTCACTATTTTGTCGCTCAGCTCGATTCAGGGGCCACTCACTCTTTCTCCGGCGCTTTCCAGCGTGACCACTTCACAGTCGGTTCAGTTGAACGTGCTCACCGCCGGAGTCAGCAACAGTGACGTGAACTGGGCCGTCGATGGCGTCGCGAATGGAAGCGCAGTCCTGGGCACGATCTCCGCGGCCGGCGATTACACTCCTTCGCCCACGGCCCGCTCTCATCTGATCACCGCGACGTTGCAGGCCAATCCAGGCGCGATCGGCACGGCGACGGTTGAAGTTACCGATTTTCCGGGAACGCTCACCTGGCGCAATGACAATGCGCGGTCCGGCGTGAATCACCAGGAGCTGGCGCTCGCTCCGGCAACTGTCAGTCCCTCCACGTTTGGAAAATTATTTTCCTGCCCCATTGATGGCTATGCCTACGCGCAGCCGCTCTACGTGCCTAATTTGGCGATATCCGGCAACGGAACGCACAACGTCGTCTTCGTGGCCACGGAAAAAGATTCCGTATTTGCGTTTGACGCCGATGGTCCCTCTTGCGTTCCGCTTTGGAAGGCGAGCCTCATTCCCACGGGAACGCAGGCTATTTCCAATGCCAACATGAACATCGTGCCCTTCGTTGGGATTACCGGCACGCCCGTAATCGAGGCAAGCGCTTCGGCCCTATATGCGGTTGCCGCCACGCAAACCGCCGCATTGAATCCGACCTACAACCACTGGCTCTACGCATTGGACCTGGCGACGGGAACAAAACTTCAACCCGCAGGAATAGCTTCACCGGACTCCGTATTTGATTCGTCGCTCGAAACCCAACGGCCCGCGCTGCTGCTCGATCACGGAATCGTGTACATCGCTTTCGGTTCGAATGGTCTGGCGGGCGACGATCACGGCTGGCTGTTCGGATACGACTCGTCCGCACGGAAACAAACCGGGGTTTTCAATGTCACGCAGCTTCCCAATACACAAGGAGGGATTTGGCAGAGTGGAGGCGGCCCGTCGGCGGATGCCAATGGCAATGTTTTTGTCGTGACCGGAAACGGGCCGTTCAATGTGAATATAACATTGGGGAGCTACAGTTACGGCAATAGTTTCCTGCGCTTCTCACTTGGAGGATGGTCGCCAGCCGATTATTTCACTCCCTGCAATCAGGCGACGCTGCAAACCGGGGGACTGGATGTGGGAGCTAGCGCGCCGGTTCTCGGGATGAATTCTCTCTCTCAGCCAATACTGATTGGTGGCTCGAAGAATGGTTCCCTGTATGTCGTGAACCCGAACAACATGGGCGGTTTTGTCGGCACCTGTCCTGATTCACCGTCACGCGTACAAACGGTTTCCGTCGGGAGCGGGCCGATTCTCAGCACTCCGTTGTTTTGGGATAACGCGGTCTACGTGGCCCCAGGAAACGCGAACGGGAACGGATATCTACAATCGTTTCCCATGTCCACGGGAACTCTTGCGTCCACTCCGTCCGCGTCGCAATCGCCGGAAACGCTGGGACCGCAAGGAGCCACGCCCGTCATTTCCTGGAACGGGTCCACAACCGGAACGAGCAACGCCATCCTTTGGCTGATCGACACGAGCGGCGCGCTGGCCACGCCGAATACCGCAGCCATCCTGCGGGCCTACGACCCGAATAATCTTTCGAACGAGATTTACAACAGCTCGGCGGCCGCCTCCTTGCGCGACCAGGCGGGCCCGGCGGTGAAATTCACGGTTCCCACGGTGGCCAACGGCAAAGTGTATGTCGGCACCCAGACGGAACTCGATGTGTACGGGCTTCTGCCCTAAACGCCCCTCCGTAAAGTCGGAAGTTGGTCGTCAATTTGAATTTCCAACCGAGTTTGAAGCGCTGGATTCTCCGAGGTCTGTTTGGACCTCTGCGGGTTGCTACTTCCGAGTACACCGTGATAAAGGAGGGGCCAAGCGATTAACTGCGGGCGGCGTTCCCTGCACGAATTCGAAGGTCTAAGAATAGAGTCTTCGCCTGGCCTTATTCGGTCTCCCCAAATTGATGTATTTCCACGAAGCGGTGACTGCCCACTAATGAAACGGCTTGCCAAGACGGTCGCAAATGGAGGTCTAGTTTCCCGCCTTCAGAAACGACTTCAATGATGGTCTGAAAAAGATGATTTGCTGAGGAAAAATAATCGACCCATTCAGCCCTTCGACGGTCGTCGAATACCGAGAAACCGTCCAGAACGAGGACCGTCGGCACATAGTTTGCAGAAAATGATGCTAGTGCGATTCCTATTTCGATCAGGACAAGCGCCTGTTCGCTACTCGATAGTTGAGAAAAATGAAGACTAAATCCCTGGTGTTTAAGCTTTACCATCAACTGGCTGCGAGATATATCGCCATCGCTCATCTCGGAGGACACCTGCTGAGGTTCCTCGATCCAAATCTTTTGCACGGAGCGCTCGACGTTTCCCACATCAGGGAGGATGTTTTCGAGAGCAGTCGCATCGATATGGATTGCAGAAGAGATTCGTTGCAGGTCGCTCCATGTATTCCATGCTTCCTTCTCGTGATCCGCAACCCTTCCCTTATTTACCTCCGTAATGGTGAAAAATCGTGTTGAAATCGGGTTGAACGGAACCTCTTGACCATTCAGGTGAAATCTGATTTTCGCCGACTCCAAGACCTGCACGCCTACCGTGATCTTAGCCGGATTGAACAATGTCACTTCAAAGCAGAGTGGCTGATCATCTCCGTATCTATTTCTCCATCTTCGGAGTCCCCAGGTCGGGTCTGAAATCGCCGTCAGCCACTCGCAGAGTGAGGACCTCCCCGATTCGTTCCCGCCGGCGAGGAATGACACTTGTCCGAACCGTATCTTGGCGGGTGTCTTGAATAATGAACCTCCAGTTATTCGAAGCTCGTGGAGCCAGCCCAACGGGGCATATATCCCTCGATGCTTTCTCGCAATCGAAGCTTCGTGAAGCCCCTTGTAGCTCACAAGAACAGCGGGCGGATAATAAGTTCCACGGTTGGTGTCGACCAGCGTTGCATGGTACGCACAGAGCCAAATGGCGTTTTCTACCGATTTCAGTTGCGCCTTGGTAAGATTCCCTTGGCCTCTTGGCCCCTCTTTTGCAGCGCTGTATATGTGTGCAACTTCTCCCGTCTTTGAAACGCCATCGTCCTCTCTCGCGGGTCCAATGGTCAGCGGCGTCGGGCATCCTGGATAGCTGCACAGGTATCCGCTTCGGCCAGCCACAATGCTCTTGGTTTTCTGGGAGAAATTAATACGCACGTTACGCACCCCCTAGCGACACGAGGCGATCATGTCCTTCGCCCGTCAATGAGACTATCCCCGCAGCCTGTCATCGCACAATGCAAACAAGAGCGGGTGCAGGTTATGCAGAGGAATAAAGCGGGAGTGACAAACAGGATCCGTGGTTGGTTGTCGCCTACACGGACGTTGAGGTCCAGAATTCGACCTGGCGTTCACGGAATACATCTCTGAACGCTCTGGTTCCAGCGCGAGGACACTTTGCAGAAATGCTGACTACATTCCATCGTAATTTGGGCCGCCGCCGCCCTCGGGTGGAACCCAGGTGATGATCTGGTAGGGATCGGCGATGTCGCAGGTTTTGCAGTGCACGCAGTTCGAGGCGTTGATCTTCAGGCGTGGCTGTCCTTTTTCCTGCACCATTTCATAGACGGCGGCGGGACAAAAATACTGGCAGGGATTTCCGTATTCGGTCACACATTTCGTCGCGCACACATTTAAATCGGCGACAACCAGATGGCAGGGCTGATCCTCTTCGTGCCGCGTGCCGGAATGATAGACGTCCGTTAAACGGTCGAACGTCAGTGCACCATCGCCCTTGAACCGCTCCGGCGCGGGAACCGATCCGCTCAACTTTTGATATTCCTCGTGGCCGGGGCGCGTGCGCATGGGATCGACGAGACCGCGCCCGCCCGTGACAAATTGGAGTCCCGCGTGAAACAGCCCCGCGTAAAGCCCGTGCCGGAATCCTTGATGAAAATTGCGCACAGCCCACAGTTCTTTCTTGATCCAGCTCTCGTCGATCTTGCGCGGAAACGCCGAGAGCGTTTTCGACGATGCGTCGCCCGTTTTCAGCGCTTCGAAAACGGTTTCGGCCGCAAGCATCCCGCTCTTGATCGCGATGTGAATTCCCTTGAGGCGCTGTGAATTGAGCAGGCTTGCCGAATCCCCAATGATTAATCCGCCGTCCACATACGTGCGCGGCATGGAATACCAGCCGCCGTAGGGAAGTGTCTTCGCGCCGTAGCGCACCAGCTTGCCGCCATCGAGAATGCGCTTGAGGAACGGATGCGTTTTGTACTTCTGAAACGCGGCGTGCGGATCGAAACGCGGATCGCGATAATCGAGGCCAATCACCATGCCGGTTGAAACGCGGTTGTTTGGCAGGCCGTAAACCCAGCCGCCGCCATACATGCTGGCATCCAGCGGCCAGCCGAGCGTGTGCGCCACGAATCCCGGCTTGATGCGCCCCGCCGGAACTTCCCACAGCTCCTTGATCCCGATGCCATACACTTGCGGATTCAGTCCGTCCAGCTTCAGCCGGTTCACCATTTCCTTGGCGAGCGATCCGCGCGGCCCTTCGGCCAGCACCGTCACTTTTGCGCGCAGCTCGTAGCCCGGAGTGTAGTTGTCCTTCGGCTTGCCGTCCTTGTCGACCCCTTTATCCCCGGTCATGACTCCCGCGATGCCGCCGCTTTCGTAAATCAGGCTCGCGCCGTCAAATTGCGTGAATAAATTTACGCCCGACTTTTCCACCAGCCCGCCAAGCCATTTCACCAGCTTGTTCAGGGAGACGATGTAGTTGCCGTGATTTTGGAGCGGTGGCGGCGTGATGGGCAATTTCCATGCGTTTGCGGCAGTCAGAACGTACGCGGCGTCATCCGTAACCGGCGATTCGAGCGGCGCGGTCTTCTCCCAATCGGGCACGAGTTCGGCAAGCCCGCGCGGATCCATCACCGCGCCGGACAGTTGATGCGCCCCGATTTCGCGCGCTTTTTCGAGGACGTAGATATTTTCAGCGGAAAGTTCGGGCTTCGCGCCGGAGGCGTTGTGTTGCGCGATCAGCCGGGAGAGATGCAGCGCGCAGGCCAGCCCCGCGGGGCCCGCGCCCACGATCAGAACGTCCGCGTCCAGCCTCTCTCGTTCGACGGGCATGTTCTCCTCCTGACAAGATGCAAGCGGCAAATCTCGCCAACGATTTGGCGAGCAATTCGCTTCGGCTATTCCTTCGCAAAGCCGCGCAGCGCTGCGTCCTGCGGGACGGGCTTTTCCGGATTCGACCAGTCGTAAAACCCTTTGCCGTTTTTCTTGCCGTACCAGCCGGCCATCACCATCCGCTTTAGCAGGGAGGGAGACGCGAACCGTTTTTCCTTGAATTCATCGAACATCACGTTCGTGATGTAGAAGGTTGTTTCGAGGCCCACAAAATCGAGCAGCGTAAATGGTCCCATTGGGTATCCGCATCCCAGTTTCATGGACGCGTCGATATCGGCCACCGATCCCACGCCCTCCTCGAACGCGCGAATCGCGTCCATCAGGTAGGGCACGAGCAGGCGGTTCACGATGAAGCCCGTCTTGTCGCTCGTGCGCACGGGAATTTTTCCGAGCTTTGCGCCGAATGCGCAGGCGGTTTCAAACGCTTCCGCCGACGTCATGATCGTGCGCGCAACCTCGACCAGCTTCATGAGCGGCACGGGATTGAAAAAGTGCAGCCCCACGAACTGCGCGGGTCGTTTCGTCGCCGTCATGATCTCGGTGATCGAGATCGAGGACGTATTGCTCGCGAAGATGGCCGAAGATTTTATGATGGGATCGATCGATGCGAACATCTTTCGTTTCTCGTCGAGATTTTCGATCACGGCTTCGATGACGAAATCGCAATCGGCGAGGTCTTCCTTGCGCGTCGTGCCTTTCAGCCGCGCGAAAATCGCGTCCGCCGTATCGGCCAGCTCGCCTTTCGCCGCCAGCTTATCCAGAGATTTCCGGATCGCCGCAAAACCTTTCTCGATATATTTCGGGTCGACTTCCAGGACGGTTACGTTGAATCCGGCCGTGGCCGAGACCTGTGCGATCCCGGAGCCCATCAGCCCGCAACCCAGTACGGCAACTTTCTTAATTTCCATCGCGCGGCCCTCTTTTCAAGCGAGATTCCCGAGAGACTTTCGGCACCATCATAGCGCAAAACCCGCGCGGCTTTTCAGTAGCACAGGCTTCAGCCTGTGTTCTTTTGACTTTAACGTTCCACAAATCGAAACCACACAGGCTGAAGAGCCTGTGTGCCAACTTGATTCCGAAAGAGTCAGCGGCTAAAGCCGGATTGATTTCGCGGACTTTACGGCACGGCTGAAGCCGTGCCCTACAAAGATTTGGCAGTTGCCACACAGGCTGAAGCCTGTGCTACTGAAAACATTCATGCAGCAATCGCGTGCGGGAAATGTGGACGACCAACTAACCAACCAGCCTGTGGAAAAACTCTCGCACGCGGTCGAAAAAACCGGGCTTGGATTCCGTAGGCCGCGCGACGGACTGCACTGGCGCCGCCGATGGAGGAGAATCGGCCGACACCGGCGAAGGCGCTTCGTTCACGTGCCCGCGAAAAACGAAAGCTGGACGCAGGCGCACTTCGCGCACGAGCAGAATGGTTTCGGGATTCGGGTCTGGAGGAGGTTCGGGCGATGTGGCGTCAAAACTGAGCGGCGGCATGAGAACGGTGTACACCGGTTCTTCCGCGGACGTGGATGGCGGTGGCGCATTTTCAGATTTCTTGCGTTCCGGCGGCAGAGGCCGCGCGAGACGGGCGAGGCTTCGCTCAGCCTGTGAATCCGGAGGCGGCAAAGGGTCGGGAGTTTCCAGGCTGGCTCGGGGGAAATCGCACGTACAGGCCGAGGCGTCCGCCTGAAGCGATTCGATCTGTCCTTCGGCGAGGCTCACCGTGCCGCCTTGCGGAACGATTACGCTCTGGCCCGCGAGTTGCGGTTCGACGCGCATCGCTCCTCGAGCGGTCAGGATGCACATTTCGCCGCTTTGATCCAGGCCCAGCGTCGTGTCGCGCGGCCCGCCCGCAATCGCGATCGGCGTCGCGACAATTGCCGGAGTGTAGATCGTAAATCCACTCGCCGATTCCAGGGAGGGATGAACGCGGCCATAATCGAGCGCCAGCGTCAGGGCCGAGGCGGACTTGATCAGCTTGAAATGCGCGGGGCCGCAAACGCTGATTTCCCCGCCGCCATTCAACAGGAGCAGCGCGTGCCCCGAACGCAGCGTGACGTCGCTGCCGCTGGCGACGACCGTGGGCGCGGCGTGCGTTTCTCTGCCCGACGGCATGACCGTCGCGACTTCGAGGTCGTCGCCTTCGATTCGCCCGATCACGGCCGGAAACTCCTGCGCGGAGATGTGGCCGCATCGAATGGAAAGCATCGCGAGAATCGCCGGCAATATAGCCGCGACAATTTTCGCCACGCCCGTCAGATGTTTCCTTCGAATCGTCAGGGAAAACACATTTACCCGCAGTTTCCAGAAGATCGTTGTGAGGCTATATAAACCTCATCTTGGACTTATACTATACCCGCATGACTGAAGAAGTGAAAACACAGCCGGGAGAGAACGAGCAGCGCGTGATCGTCCATTACGACACCAGACTGCCGAAGCTCACCTTCCTTCAGCGCATCCTGATTCCGATGATCGGCTGGGCGGTTTGGGCCGTGATTCGCATTCTCGGGCCGACGATTCGCTTTGAAGTTCTCGGCGGGCAAAAAGCGGGGCGCGATTACCGGCCGGACCTGCCGCCGAATGTTTACGCGTTCTGGCACCGTTGCATTATTTCCGCAACATGGTATTTCCGGAACCGCAACGCCGTGCTCATGAACACGACGAACTTCGACGGGCAGTGGACGCGCCGCGTGATTGAGCGGCTGGGGTACGACACCGCGCAGGGCAGCTCGACGCGCGGGGGATTGCGCGGCCTTGCCGTGATGGCGCGACGGCTTGAGGAAGGCGTCGATGCCGCCTTCACGATTGATGGGCCGCGCGGGCCGAAGTATGTGGCAAAACCCGGTCCCGTGATGCTGGCGCGCCGCGCGGGCCGTCCGATTGTGCTGTTTCACATTGGATTGGAGCGTGCGTGGACGCTCCGGAAAACCTGGGACCTGATGCAAATACCGAAGCCGTTTACGCGCGCCGTCCTCATGATCGCCCCGCTGCTGGATGTGCTCAGGGACGCGGATCGCGAAACGCTCGAGGAAAAACATCGCGAAATGCAGAAGACGCTCGAACGCGTGCGGGATGTTGCCGAGAGCTGGTTTTCGCTCACAGAAGCGGAGCGGGAACGCGAGCGCGCCGAATGGAATTAGTGCGGAACCGTCACCGGAGTATTTACGGAATTCAAGACTCTTGCGGATTTCGTGGATAACGCGTTCTGAGTTCTTCGGCAGATATTTCGACGACCTTGTCGTCACGCCAAACGTAAACGGGAAATCCTTCGCGAGCGTGCTCTTCCATTACTTTTTCAACGGCTGCTTTAAGGGCCATCTCAGCGCGCTCAATCAAAGGCAATTCTAAAATATTTTCCGGAAGTTTCTTCATTTTCCGCCATAACGTGCAACCAAGTCTTTGTACTTGCTGCCTGATATTATACTAACTTTGCCTCCTGCATCGGAAGCCACAATTTCAGGCGTTTCCTCGGAATTGTCGAACAATGTCCAAGATTCCGCGAGGAGACGGTAATGCGTCAGGAAGTTCCTGATCGAGCGGTCAAATCTCCGACGGACGATAATTTCAGGCACATCGTGTCCCCCTCGCAGGACTCTTTCCCTGACACGATCCAGCGCCAGTTCGACCCTCGGCACCCAAAGATAAAAAATGTGCGATTGATACCCAGCCTTTATGAGATTTCGTATTAATTTCACGTGGCTCAGTCCCGAAAGTGTCGTCTCAAAACCAAAATCGGCCCTTCGTCTGGCATATTGGCCAATTTCGCCAAGCATGAGCCTTCCGGCACGAAAAGCTGCGGTGGCAGGTGAAAACGGTGAAACTCCTAGTGCGATGAGATCGGCGTTGATGAAATTCTTGCATTCAGCGAAACGAGGAAGAAACTCGCGCGCGAACGTGGTTTTGCCAGCGCCGTTCGGGCCCGCAATGATGTAAACATTTGGCTTCATGAGACCTTTAAGTTCATCAAAAGCTCAGTCCGAAAAACACAGTTCCTTCTCTTTAAAACGCTAGCGGCTGGCGTCGCTGAGCGTTACCTGCGCATCCATCTTTTGCCCGCCGCGATAGAACTCCACCTTCACTTTGTCGCCGGGACGTTTCCGATTAAGCGCCAGGTTCAGGTCCGTTTGTTCCGTAATCGGGCGGTCATCGATGCCCGTGACGACATCGCCGCCCAGCAGAATCTTGCGCATGCCAAGGACGGCCTGGCGGTTTCCGCCGCGCAATCCCGCGCGCTCGGCCGCGCCGCCCAGCGTGACGCGCTCAATCAGCAGACCTTCGCTCACCGGCAAATGCAGCGCCTCGGCCACGGGCGGCGTAAGCAGGCGAGCCTCGACACCCATCGAGGCGCGCCGCACGCGGCCCTCGGTAATCAGGTCCTTCGCGATTTGCCGTGCCGTGCCGATGGGAATCGCGAATCCGATGCCGGCGGTTGTGCCGGAGGGCGTGTAAATCGCCGAATTAATCCCGATCACTTCGCCGTGAGAATTCAGGAGCGGCCCGCCCGAATTTCCCTGATTGATCGCCGCATCGGTCTGAATCGCGCCGTCAATCACCGTGGTCTGGCCAGTCTGCACCGTGCGCCCGAGCGCGCTGACGACTCCCGTGGTGAGCGTGCTTTGAAAACCGAATGGGTTCCCGATGGCCAGCACGCGCTGGCCGACTTGCAGGGTGTCGGAATCGCCCATGGTCAGCGCGGGAAGTTTTCTGTCCTTCGGATCGATCTTGACGAGCGCGATGTCGTTGCGCTCGTCGGCGCCGATAAATTTCGCATCGTAATGCGAGCGGTCGCCCAGCGTGACGGAAATGGCCTGCGCGCCCTGCACCACATGAAAATTCGTCAGGATGTATCCGCGCGGATCGATCACGAAGCCCGAGCCCGCGCCTTCGACCGGCACCGGTTCCATAAACACGTCATATTCGAGCGTGCGCGTCACGATGTTGGCCACGGCCGGGGCGGCTTGACTGTAAATTTTTACGTAGATGGCCTCATCTCCCAGAAGCTCTCCCGACTTGGGTTCCGGAAATGCCGCGGGCACGGCTCCCACGCTTCGCGGCTGCCGCTCGCCCCACCGGCTGCCCGCCCAATACGCGCCCAGGACCAGCGCCAGGCCCAGGGCGATCATGCGGAAAACGCCTCGGCTGTCTTTTTTTTCACTCATGGAAATTTCCTATTCCTCTCATAAAACAAAGGCTCCGACTCTTGCATTTGAGTAGCGCAGGCTAAAGCCCGCACTACCGCATATTCTTGCGCGCAATCCCGGCTAAATACCAGTTCTCGCGTCTCCGGATTTCGCGGCTTCCATTTTTTTGAGTTTCGCAAATAGCGCGATCACTTGCGCGCGCGTGTGTTCGAGCGATCCGGAGCAATCGATCTCTTCATTCGCCCTGCGCCGTTTTTCCTCGATGGGCATTTGCGCCGCGATGCGCTGCCGGGCTTGCTCGACGGTCAACCCCCGGCCTTGTCCCGGCTGCGTCAATCGCGCAATCTGCTGTTCCGGCGTGCACCAGGTGACCACCAGCACATCCAACTTGCGATCGAAGCCCGCTTCGATCAGTAGCGCGGCCTCCACCACGGCGATGGCGTGAGGATCGTCCCGCTCGATGGCGGACAGCCGGCGGCTTTGCTCCTCAAGAATCGGCGGGTGCGTAATCGCGTTCAGGCGCGCGAGGCGTTTCGGATCGGCAAATACGATGGCGCCGAGTTTTTTCCGGTCGACGAGGCCGTCCTGCATGAGAATCTCGCGGCCAAATTCGCGCACCACTTCATCGTACGCTGCGCCGCCGGGCGCGATCATTTCGTGCCCAATCTTGTCGGCTTCCATCACGTGGCAGCCAAGTTTGCGAAGCATCGCGACCACCGTGGTCTTGCCGGTGGCGATTCCTCCGGTCAGGCCGACGCGCAGCATCAGCGTTTGACTGCCGCCGCGCCGGTTGTCTTGCCATTGCGATGGGCGCTCGACGGCGCTTGCTCCTGCGCCCGGCGCTGGCGCGCCGCCTTCACCGTGTTACTCATCAGCATGGCGATCGTCAGCGGACCCACTCCGCCCGGCACCGGCGTCATCGTTCCGGCCACTTCCGCGACGCCCGGATGAACGTCTCCCACGAGCACGAAGCCTTTTTCCTTAAACTGCGCAAGTTTTGCGGGAAAATTCGTAAAGATGCGTCCAGCTTCCTCGGCATCGGTGATGCGATTGATGCCCACGTCAATAACCGTTGCGCCGGGCCGCACCCAGTCCGGTTCGATCATCGCCGCGCGACCAATCGCCGCGATCACGATGTCCGCGCGCCGCACCACTCCGGGCAAATCGCGCGTCTTCGAGTGGCAGATTGTCACCGTTGCGTTGGCGTGCATCAGCAGAAGCGCCATGGGCTTTCCCACAATGTCGCTGCGCCCGACGACCACGGCCTCGGTTCCCTCCATAGGAATGCTGCTGCGCCGCAAAATTTCCATCGAGCCCGCCGGCGTGCAGGCCACCAGCCCCGCGCGGCCCGAGACCAGACGCCCGAGATTCACCGGATGAAACCCGTCCACATCCTTCGCCGGGTCCACGGCCTCCAGCACTCGCTTCGTGTCCACCTGCGCAGGCAGGGGAAGCTGCACGAGGATTCCGTCCACATCGTCGCGCGCGTTCAGCTCCGCAACGAGTGCGAGTAACTCTTCGGTAGTAATAGTGGCGGGCGGCGTGAGCTGCCAGCTTCCAAGCCCTAGTTGCTCGCACGCCGCGATCTTGCTGCGCACGTAAATCTGCGACGCGGCGTTTTCGCCCACTAGGATCGCCGCGAGGCCCGGACGAATTCCGGCGCCGCTCAAATCGGCGATTTCCTGTGTGAGCTCCGCGTAAATCTGGTCCCGTATTGCAATGCCGCTAAGGATTCGCGCTGGCACTATGGCTCCTGATGCAAACGATAGAGCATTATTCCTTTTTATGGTAGCACAGCCGATGCGGCGAGTTCGGCTGTCCCGTTGTTTGTGGCGCAGGCTTCACAGGTTGCGGAAAAAATCCCCAATACGGGGACGCGCGGGTTACCTGTAGGGGCACGGCAATGCCGTGCCCCTACAGTCGCGACAGATCCACACGGATGTTTCGAGGCCTCGGACTCATGTACAATAAAATTGCACCGCGCAAGAGGAACGAACATGACCAAGGAAGAAACCAGCGAACGCAAAAAACTCGAACAACAGCGGCGCAGCGAGGGCCGCCTGCCGCCCGGTCAATCGCTCACCGTGAAATGGCCCGTGCTGCACAACGGAGAAGTGCCGTGCACCGATCTGCCCAACTGGGATTTTCGCGTCGATGGCCTCGTCGAAAATCCCGCACGCCTCACGTGGGACGAATTCAATCGCCTGCCGCAGACCGAAGTCCAGTGCGATATGCACTGCGTGACGCAGTGGAGCCGCTTTGACAACCGTTTTCAGGGAGTCCTCTTCACCGAAGTCATGAAACTCGTGACGCCCAAGCCTGAGGCGCGTTTCGCCATCGTGCGCGGCGAGCACGATTTTACGGCCAACTTGCCCCTCGACGACCTGATGCGGCCCACCACGATTTTCGCTTTCCGGCACGACGGCGAAACGCTCTCGCCCGAACACGGCTACCCGCTGCGCCTGATCGTCCCGCACCTGTATCTCTGGAAAAGCGTGAAATGGGTGCGCGGATTCGACCTCGCCGCGGCCGATGCGCCCGGCTATTGGGAAGAACACGGCTACCACATGCGCGGCGATCCGTGGAAAGAGCAGCGTTTCGACACCGATTAGAAGATTTGTAGCGCGCCTCTGCAGAGGCGGGGGTTTTCGTCGAGCGCCGGAAAGATCCCGCCTCTGAAGAGGCGGGCTGTCACTCGCCAATTGGTGCGCGGTTTGTAAATCGTTATTTTTCCGGGATAGGCGCGCGGTATATAGGAAAACAATGCGCGATCATTGACGTCCTCGATAAATTCTTCCCTGGATCCGAGGTCGTCCCGGCGCCGATTCATTTTGGCGCGCAATCGCCTCATTTCCCGTCGAAGAGCAAACCGCGATTTTTCGGCGAAGCAGGAAATCTTGCCTTTCAAGTCCAGTCTCATGATGTTCAAATAATGAAATCCGATTTTCTGCGCGGCGTGCTTATTTTTTTCGCAGGTTGACTTTCAGCGTGACGCCATTGAAATTACAGGTATCGATCATCACCAGCAGATTCACTTGCGGCCCGTTTTAAATCAATCTTTGCGCCATTTCCAGCGCCACCAGTCCGCCCATGCAGAATCCGCCCAAATAGTATGGGCTCGAGGGCTGCAACTCCTGAATCTCTTCCAGTGGCCCTTCGAAATTGCGGTGTTTCTTGAAAAAAAACGGCGGCGGGAAAATGCAACCCGCCGCCGGCAAATGGAAAATGGGAAGCCTCGAACGCAGCCGCTACTTCGCCGATTGCAACGCGGGCAGCGCCCCGAGCAATTCCTCGCTGTGTTTGGTCGGATCGACCTTGATGTATTCCTTCACGATCACGCCCTTGGGGTTGATGATGAACGTATTGCGCGCGGCCAGAACATTTCCATTAATCGTCTGGACGGAGCCGTAGGTTTCGGAAACTTTTTTGTCAGCATCGGACAGCAGCTTGAACGTCAAGCTTTCCGTGGTGCAAAACTTCTGGTGCGAATCGACCGTATCGACGCTCACGCCGAGGATGGCCGTGTTCTTCGCGTCATACTGCGCGAGGTCGCGCTGGAAATTGTGCGCTTCGATTGTGCAGCCGGTGGTGAAATCCTTCGGATAGAAATAGAGCACGACCCACTTGCCGCGGAAATCGTGCAGATTGACCTGAGTGCCTTCCTGCGATGACAGCGTGAAATCCGGAGCCATCACCCCAACTGCCGGCGGCTGATCGGCCGCGTGCAATAGCGGATAGACGAGCAGCAAAGCCGCTACGCCCAGGAATAGATACAGCGCGGGCCGTAAGAAACTGCGTGCCGTGCGATTCATGAATTTGACCCTCCTCGATGTGCGTACTGCCCGTATGGGGCGGTACGATTTTGATCTGGCCTGAAGAACTCGATTCCAATAGAAAAACAGAAACAGTGGACCGCGTCGCGCCCACCTCAAACACTACGTCCAACCCAATGCGCCTAGTATATGCCCAAATGCCGTTCGCACAGAAAATGAAAATTCACCCGCCCGCCCCCCCGGGAGATTCGAGCATTTCATGGGACTTGATCGGAAAATTGCACCGCTAAAGATATGGCCCTATTTTCCCCGGACCGCTTGTTCAGGCACTCACTTAGCGGTGATGGGGCGGCTGTGTTCCATCGCCGGGACGGGAAAATAGGCCCGAAACGTGGTAAAACATTATGGTCAAAATTTCGATAGAAATGGGTCGGGAACGGCCTTCGCAAGAACCGGGCCGAAGCCATAATTTTCAATAATGAGGCGAATTCGATCATGGCCATAGCAACGATTAATCCCGCAACGGGAGAGTTACTCAAGAAATTCGATGCGCTCACCGATTCCCAAGTGGACGAGAAAATTAAGCGAGCGGCCGAATTGTTTCCGGCGTTTCGTAAACGATCCTTTTCGGATCGCGCGAAATTGATGCTGCGCGCCGCGGAAATTCTCGAGGCTGAAAAGGAAACGCTCGCCCATCTCATGACGCTGGAAATGGGCAAGACGTTTCGCTCCGCCGTGGACGAAGCCGTCAAATCGGCATGGGCTTGCCGCTACTATGCGGAAAATGCGGAACGCTTTCTTGCCGATGAAATTGTGGAAACGCCGGCGAGCCGCAGTTTTATTCGCTACCAGGCCATGGGCGTAGTCCTCGTCATCATGCCGTGGAATTATCCCTTCTGGCAGGCGTTTCGATTTATCGCTCCGGGATTGATGGCGGGCAACGTGGGGCTGCTCAAGCACGCATCGAACGTCCCGCAATGCGCCTTGAAGATCGAGGATATTTTGCTGCGGGCGGGTTTCCCGGTGGGCGCCTTCCAAACGCTTCTGATCGGCTCGGGAAGCGTGGACAGAATTCTGGAAGATCCTCGCATCGCCGCGGCCACGCTGACCGGCAGCGAAGGAGCCGGCGTGCAGGTCGGATCGGGCGCCGCCAAGAGAATCAAGAAAGTCGTGCTCGAACTGGGCGGCAGCGATCCGTTCATCGTCATGCGCAGCGCGAATATCGAAGAGGCTGTGGCGACAGGCATCAAGGCCCGCGTGGGCAACAACGGCCAGTCGTGCATCGCGGCCAAGCG
>PLUM01000079.1 GCA_003165465.1 Acidobacteriota bacterium | reverse complement strand
TCGACTTTTTGAAACTGGTGCTGGCGAATGATGCCGCGCGTGTCCTTGCCCGCCGCGCCGGCTTCCGAGCGGAAGCACGCCGTCCACGCGCACAGCTTGATGGGCAACTGCTCTGCATCGAGCGTTTCGTCGCGATGGAAGCTGGTCAGCTCGACTTCGGATGTGGGCGTCAGCCACAGGTCCGTGCCTTCGAGATGGAACATGTCGGCGGCGAATTTCGGCAACTGGCCCACGCCGGTCAGCGCCGCCGTGTTCACGAGGAATGGCGGAAGAATTTCGGTGTATCCGTTGGCCGCGTGCGTATCGAGAAAGAACGCGGCCAGCGCGCGTTCGAGGCGCGCGCCGAGTCCGCGATAAACCGCGAACCGCGCGCCGGTCATTTTCACCGCGCGCTGAAAATCCAGGATTCCGGCGTTTTCGGCGATTTCCCAATGCGGGCGCGGTGCGAAATCGAATTTCGGCGGAGCGCCCCAGCGGCGCACCTCGACGTTCGCGGCGGCATCGTGCCCGACCGGAACCGAGCTGTGTGGGCGATTCGGCACGGTCAGCATGAAGTCCGAGAGCTTCGCGTCCAATTCCGTGACGCGCTCGTCGGCAGCCTTGATTTCTTCCGACACCTGCTTCATCTCCGCCAGCAATGCGGAGACGTCTTCGCCGGCCTTTTTCTTGCGCGGAATTTCCTCGCTGGCCTTGTTGCGCCGCGCTTTCAATCGCTCGACGGCCGTAATGCGCTCGCGGCGCTCCTGATCGAGCGCGCGAAATCCGCCAAAATCGATGACCGCGCCGCGATCGAGCGCCATCTGCTCAAATTCCTCGAGGTGTTCGCGAAAATAAGCAAGTTCGTGCATACGGATAGAATACATGAAGAGAAGTGTTTCGTGAGAGCAAGAAGTTGCAAGACGGAACGAGTAGCGCGGGCTTCAGAGGTTGCGGAAAAAGGCCACCCGGACGTTTTGTCATTCCGAGCGAAGCGAGGAATCTCTCCTTCTTTTCTTGCGTGTAGAACGAAGAGAGATTCCTCGCTTCGCTCGGAATGACAAAATTAAATACTTTTTTCGCAGCCTGTTCAGACTGCGGGGGTTCGATTTTGGATCATCAATCGTCTAAACCCCGCATTTCTCATTTGCATGACTTGGATTCCTGGATTTTTCCATGAATGACTACACATTTTGCCGGCTTCGCGGTGGTAGGGGCACGGCATTGCCGTGCTCCTACGGCGAGCCTATGACCCAGCGGTTTCAACAGATGTGCGCCAAAACTGAATTGCCAGAACATCGCTTGTGAGAAGGACGGGCTAAACCCCGTAGGCTAAAGCCCGCGCTACAAAAAGCGAATTACCAGATCAATTTCAGCGCGAACTGAATTTGGCGCGACGTGGTCTGCGTGGAATCGATCAGTCCGGCGCTTTGGATGGACTGGCCGCTTTGATCGAACACCGCGAGGTTGTCCGTGGGCGAGGAAAAATTCGCGCGGTTCAGGATATTGAAAATCTCCGCGCGGAACTGAGCATTGAAACTTTCCGAGATTCGCTTCACGTAGTTGTTCTTGAAAACGGAAAAATCCAGCTTGGACATTCCCGGCCCGATCAGGAGGTTGCGGCCCAGGTTGCCCCGCAGATTCGCGCAAGTGCCGGCGATTCCCGGGCTGGTGTCCGTCTGTCCAAAGGGCTGGCACAGGGAAGCGATTGCGGACGTCGATTGCGGCAGCACAAAACAATTGGGATTGATGTAGATGGGTCCAGCGGCATTGCTCTTGAAATTCGAGTCGGTCAGATTGCATCCCGGAACAATGCTGGGCACGAGTCCCGTCTCGTCCAGCTTCGTCCCTACGGGGTCTCCACCGAGGATTGGCGTGAACGGTTGCCCGGTGCTGGCCTTGTACAGGCCCACCAGCTGCCAGCCGCCCAAAGCCCATCCCGGCAGCTTCGAGCCGGGGCGCGGCCCGGGCACTTCCCACGTAAAGCTCAGGACCAGCGTTTGCGCGACGTTGAAATCGGAAAGCCCGCGCGTCGTGCGCTGGTCGAAATAGATCTGATTGAATAGCCCGTTCGGAAATGCGTCGTTGGCTTCCGTGGCCGAGAGCGTGTCGATGCTCTTGCCAAACGTGTACGCGGCATGGACCGTGATGCCGTGGCTGGCGCGTTTCGCGATGTCCGCCTGCATGGCATGGTAAAACGAATTGGCCTGCCAGAGGGTTGCGTTGATCCGGCCAAAATTCGGATTGATCGTAGTGGTGGGCGTGCCATTCGAATTGTACCCGGTGGCGCAGGTGACGCCTGGCGCCCCGTCAGGTCCGCAGGGCCACAGATATCCGGCGGAGGTGAGCGTGGGCATCACCATGTCGATGTTGTCCACGCGGTACGGCTGGTGAACGCCGCGCGATCCCACATAGCCGACCGTCAGAGCCACGGTGGACGAAAGCTCGCGCGCGACGCTCAAATTCCATTGCATCACGTAATTCCGCTTCGGATTGCTCTCCGGAAAATACGCAAGTCCTGTATTCGATTGCCCGCTCAATTGTGTAAATGCCGCGGTCGGAAACTCTCCGGCGGTGGTTTGGCCCACTACCGTTTGCACATTGGGCGCGGCCCGCTGAAAGGAGAGAGTAAATTCGTAAGGCAGCGGCAGCACATCAAAAATGCCGAATCCGCCGCGGAACAGCGTCTTGCCGCCGCGCGGGTTCCAGGCAAAACCCAGGCGCGGCTCAAAATTCCGCAGCGTGGGATTGTGAAACAACGTGCCTCCCACCGTCGGCGCGGCGTCGGTCAGGTTGCGCAGCACGGTGGTTCGGTTATGCGCCTCGGACGGCACGGTCACCATTTCGTAGCGCACCCCGGCGTTCAACGTCAGGTCCTTCAACAGGCGTATGTCATCCTGCGCGTAGGCGCCAAAGAGCGTCTGGCGCATGCCAATATCGGGCGCCGCGAGAGTGGCCGTTCCCGAAAATGCGGTTGGCTGATTGGTGAGAAAGCGTGTCAGGGAATCGAAGCGAAACAATCCGTTAATGTTGCTGGCCGATATTTCGTTGTCTTGCATCCGCTCGACTTCGACGCCGAATTTCAGCGCGTGCCGTCCGCGAGTGAGCACGGCGTCGTCGCCTCCCTGAAAGGAATTCCAGAAAAGAGACCGGCTGGACGGAAGAAATCCCGCCGCGGTCGGACCGCCCAAGAAACTCGTGATCCCCGGAATGCTCTGGACGTCTCCGGCAAATCCTCCGGGAACGAATCCGTAGCTGAGATCGGACATGAGCGGATTCAATACGCTCGTCACCTGTCCGACAATGCCCACGGCGCGGTTGAAGCCGATTTGCACTTCGTTCATCAGGCTGGGGCTGAAGACGTGCTGCTCGTGAATCGTCGCGGCCTGGCGCGCGGAAACAACGTCGGAGAAGAGTTCTCCGAACGTGCCCGGCTGGATGGTCTTCGAGTTGTCGCGCATGTACGTGGCATACATGCTTTCGCTGTCGGAAAATTTGTGGTCCGCGCGAATGGTGAAATAATCCTCGGTGGTCACCTGCTGCGCGGCGAAATTGAAATACCCGGTATCGCCATTTCCGATCAGTGCCGTGCCCGGCGAAGTGTGCGGATAAAACGCATTCAGAAATCTTTCGACGGAATTATCGACGCAGAATCCGGCCAGTCCCACGGCCAGGTTCGTTTGCGTCGCTGGATTCGGACACGCGCCCGACCAGGGAGCGGCGACCGTGTTGCCGTCCGAGCCCAGAAGGTTTCCGTTCGTGTCGTGCACAATCCCCAGCCGCGCCGCGTCGGACGGAACCGTATCCACCGTGGTCACGCCGAGCGATTGGCGCAATCCCTCATAGTCTCCAAAAATAAATGTGCGGTCTTTTTGGAGCGGCGCGCCGCCCGAGCCGCCGAACTGATTGCGCTTGAAGGGAGGAATCTTCGGGCCGTCAAAGAAATTCCGCGCATCGAGCGCGCTGTTGCGGAGAAATTCGTACAGCGAGCCGTGAAAAGAGTTTTTTCCCGCGCGCGTCGCCACGTTGATCACGCCGCCCGACGTCCGTCCATACTCGGCGGGATAGTTGCTGCCCAGCACGGACACCTGCTCGACCGCGTCGATGCCCAGATTGTCGCCCAGCACGCTGCCCGGCGCGCCATTTGAATAGTCGTTGATGCTGATTCCATCCAGGCGGTAGCTGTTCTGGTCGGGCCGCGATCCGGAAATGCTGACGGCCGCGCCAAACCCGCGATCCGTGTTGCCTCCGCCGGTGGCGCTTCCGTTCTGTACGCCGGTGACGCCGGCCTGCAACGTCGCGAGCGCCGCCCAGTCGCGCCCGTTCAAGGGCGTGTCGCGCACGGTCGAAGCCGTGGCGCTTCCGCATACCGCGGGGCAGGGTTCGCTCACGGATGCGGCAGGCGCAACGATGCGCGTCACCTGCGCCGAATCGCCCGCGTGCATCGTCACAGTGAGCACGCGCTCGACACCCGCAGTCACCGCGATACCGCTCCAGACCTGCGTCGTGAATCCCGTAGACGACACCGTCATTTCAAAATTTCCAGGCGGCAGCCCCGGCACGCTGTAAAAACCGGCCCCGCTCGTCGTGGAGCTTCTCGCGAGACCCGTGCTCACGTCCTTCACCGAAACGCTAACTCCCGGCATCGCCGCGCCAGATTCTCCCGTCACCGTGCCGGTGATCGATCCTCCCGCCACTTGCGCGTTCGCGGGCAAGCTGAACAAAATCAGCAGAAACGCCGCCATCGGAGCGACAATCCCTTTCCAGGCGGTTCCATAACGATTTGCGCGCGCGTTGTTCGAGCGGCTGCGCGACACGAACAAATGGTGAGCGATCGATTGCATTGAGCGCATCGATCGCGAAGTTACAAACTGCATTTTCCCTCCGAAAGTGTATTCCAGCCGGGCCGCTTCGGCTCCACGCGCCAGCCTTCGCCGTGGACCCGTCCCAAAAAACTTTGCCCGCAAAATTCTACTGCATTCGCCCAGCGCAAAGGGGGCTTTTCAGCGCCACAGACTTCACTCGGGCATGTGCTCGCATCGACAGTGCCCGCCTGAAGGCGGCCGCTACAAAATTAGGAAACAGTCAGGCTGTAGTGCACGCGGTTCTGCCCGTGGTACACAACTGGAAGGAAAATCAAACCACACAGGCGGAAGCCATTGCAAATAAAAACTTCCGCGTATCAAAAGCAATTTGTGGTTTCCCGGAAGAAATCCGAAGGGAATCCGTGTGTGTGTGGTTGGAACGAATCGACGGATTGTTGTCCAGTAGCCAGCGCGTGGTGGTCTTCACTGTAATTCGGCCGCATTCTTTGCAATGTCGCCGAATATTTTAACCGCCATTCTGACTGCGGATCCTTGCGATGTTTCCTGCGTTCAGCATCCTGCTCCAGCATGATTGCCATGATGCGAAGAGGCGATCAAAACGTGGTATCGCGCAGCCGGTCGAACATCGTCTGCAAGTCAACCAGCCCGCGGACTGCGGCAAGTTCCAATGCGGCGAGCGTGCCGATCACATTTAATCCACGGTGGCGGGCCAAGCTCACGCCGTCTCGCTCGCCCATCAGCAAAAGGCTGGCTTGGAGTTCGGAGGCAAGAGATATTGCTTCGCGCGCGCCCGCGTCGAGATGCGATAGAGCGGCATCGACGGGCTGCTTCAGGCGCACGATTTCCAGGCACGAAGGGGGTTTCAATATCCACGCGTGCACGATATCCGGCGTGTTTGCGTGAGCCAGTTCGGACTGCACAGCGGGAGGGATCAAAACCTTTCCATATAAACTTGGGAGAATCTCGGTTGCTTGGATGAGTACGAGATAGTTCAGGGGAGTGGTATCGGCCACGATGGAATGCATCTAGATGCCGAGTCGCCGGTGCGTCTCGCGGTCCCGCTCAATGTCTTCCAGCGTGTACTCCAGTTCCACGCCATGGCTCTTCAGAAAAGCATCGACTTCCATGCGGGTTTCGTAACCCAGCAGTTGGCGCAGTTGGGCGGCGGAAATCTTGTGTTCGCGGTAGGCCGCCAAAGCCAGCGCCTCGAACGCGGCGCGGGACAAATCTTTCCCAGGGGCAGCCAGGGCTGCCGAGAGTTCATCGGGAAGGGCTATCGTGACGTGCTGCATTGTCTAATGATTATAACATCGACTATTGTCGCGCATCGAGATTGTTCTTGGCGGCAACGCCATGTTGCCGAAAAAGAGGATGAGAATGCATGGCTTCACCAGGAAGGGCTAATCCGCAAATCGGCGGTAACTTGTCCACGACTCTTGGACGAGGCCGTCTTTCCTGGGAGCGGTCAATTAGACTATTTGCGATCTCTAAAAAGCTTCCTGAAGAATACGCAAGAGATCGCTTTCGCTGAACTCAACGGGACTGTTGTCCAGCAGCCGTCGCACGGTGGACGCCATTTGCGCCAGTTTTGGAAGCTGCTCTTTTTTTACGCCGAGCGCTCGCAGGTTTTTCGGGATTCCCACTTTCGCGCCGAGCGCTTCGACGAGGCCGGGAGCCTGTCCGGCAGCGTCCGCATCGAGCTTCGTTTTGAGGCTCGCATCCAGGTTGCGGGCGATGAACGCCATCTCTTCGATGCGCGAGGGCATGATATTTCGCATGACCGTGGGCAACAGCACGGCATTGCCCAGGCCGTGCGGCGTGTGCGTCGCTTCTCCCACGGGGTATTGCAGCGCGTGCACCGCAGCCGTCCCGGCGGCCGAGAACGCCATGCCCGCGAGGAGGCTGGCCATGGCCATCTCTTCCCGCGCCGTACGGTCGTTCGGCTGAGCCACGGCCGTCGGAAGATATTTTGCGATTGCGGTAGTCGCTTTGGTCGCAAAAAAATCGGACATGGGATTTTTGCCGACGAAGATCGCGTGCGGCGAGCAATCGGGCCTGGTGCGCGCGCAGAACGATTCAATCGCGTGCGCAAGGGCATCCATGCCGGAATGCGCCGTTACGCTTGCCGGGCAGGAAACGGTGAGCGCGGCATCCACAATCGCCCACTTCGGAATCAGCAGGCGGGACGCGATGCCCACTTTGATCGCGCGCTCCGGATCGGCCACCACGGCGACCGGGCTGACTTCCGATCCCGTACCGGCAGTCGTGGGAACCGCCACGACGGGCGTAATCGCGCCGGGAATATTGTTCTCGCCGTAATAGGCGGACAGAGGGCCAGGATACTTCACCAGAATCGCCACGGCTTTGGACAAATCCATATTGCTGCCGCCGCCCAGGCCAACCACTACATCCGGCGCGTACGCCTGCGCCATCGCGGCGGCGCGCTCGATCGTCTGACGATCGACTTCGGGCTGCCCGCCGTCAAACACCTTGACCTCGGCTTTTCCCTCGGCGAGTTGCGCGACGACAGTTTCACACACGCCGGCCTTGACCATGTTCTGGTCCGTGCAAACGAAGACGCGCGGGCCGAATTCGCGCGCCACGTCCCGCAGCACGCTCACGGCTCCCCATCCAAAAAATATTCTGCCCGCGGTCGAAAAACCCCAGACGTGGTTGCCGTGATCAAAGCTCATTTTTTAGCCTTTCCGCAGCCAGCCAAACTTCCTTCGGCAGTGGTATGCCGGTGCGCACCCGCTCTTCTCGAACCTGCCGCGAACGGTCGCCGGGCACGATCACGCTCTTCCCAGCCTTCTGTGGAGGCGACTGGCGAAGTTCCTCGAGATACGCCGCAGCCCGGTTCGCGAGCGTTGGCCCTCCGGCAAACGCTCCGGGATTCAGCAGGAGAAATAAATCTCCCTTCGTGCAGCGATGCTCCGTGTCCAGCGTGCCGAAAACAAGCCTCCCAATCTCAGCTCCCGGCAAGAGTCCGGCCAACATTCCGATGGAAATGCCCAGGCCGTAGCCTTTGGGTCCGGCGGCGGGAGTGAGCGATCCTTTCAAGGCCTCGTTCGGATCCGTGGTCGGGTTACCTTCGGCGTCGATGGCCCAGCCTTGCGGAATCGGCTCGCCGCGATGCCTGGCGGCATAGATTTTTCCCATCGCGCTTGTGGATGTCGCCATATCGAATACGAATGGCGCGGGATGGCTGGGAATGCCTATGGCGATAGGGTTTGTGCCGACGAGCGCTTTCTTTCCGCCATGCGGATGAACGAGGGCTTCGCTTTCGGTCATCGCGATGCACACGAAGCCTTCCCGCGCGCGCTTCTCGCAGTAGTACCCGATCATCCCGATGTGGCTGCTGTTACGAATCGCCACCGCGACGATTCCTCGTTGCTCGACCGCCGATTTTGCGCGCTCTAGCGAGGACTCGGCCACAAACGGCCCCAGGCCGTCCTTTCCATCGACGCTCAGGACCGAATCCGCCGTCCACACGTAGTCAGGCGAAACGTCCACTCGGATGAGACGTTTCTTGATGCGCGTCGCCAGCACGGGCAGGCGCTGCAGTCCGTGGGAATGGTGGCCGCGCAAATCCGCTTCGGTCAGAACGTCCGCTTGAACCGCGCACTCCCGCTGGCTGGCGCCAAGCCGGGAGAGAACCTGAGCGATTAATGCGCGCTCGTCCTCCGCGGAAACAACGGTTGAAACTTCAAGGGGAGATGTCATGAACTCTCTATGGTAGCAGTCCGCGAATTTCTTGTACCGCGCGGCGAATGTTAGGAGGTCCGAGCTTCAGCTCGGACACTCAATCTGAGTTTGATTGCGGGCTTTAGCCCCTGAAGCNNAAGCTTCAGGGGCTAAAGCCCGCAAATCCGCAAGTCGGAACGTCGGGGCTGAAGCCCCGACCTCCTCTCGCGGCCCATGGTGGCGCTTGTCTAGCTTAGAGCCTGAATGATTTCGTCGCAGCTCAGGCGGTCGGCGACATTCTGAAGAGCATAGTTGATGCCGGCGTTTTGCCACTCGTCGTTGATGGTCGATGTTCCGTCGGTCGCGACGACCACGTCATAGCCCAAGTCGGCTCCGTGGCGAGCCGTATGCTCGATGGAAAAATTGGTCCACGCGCCGGTAATCACCAGGGACTCGATCCCGTGTCCCTGCAAAATCGTTTCGAGCTTGGTGCCATGGAAACCGTTCATGCGCATTTTCTCGACGAGCACGTCACCGCTTTGTGGTTCGAGGCCGGCGACGGGCGCCGCGCCCCACGTTCCCCGCACCACGGCCTTGCTCTCGGCCAGGCCGCGGAAGAGCGGCGCGTTCAACTTGAGTCCGGGCGCACCCGGCTCGACAATGTAATGCACGTGAATCACAATTGCGCCGGCCTTGCGCATCGCGGCAGCCAATTTTTTCACGTTTTCCACGACATTCTGTTTCTTCGCGTGGGCGGGCGCGCCGGAAGAGGCGAATGCCCCTCCCTCGGTAATCACGTCATTTTGCAAATCTTGAATGATCAGCGCCGTCTTGCGCGCGTTCAGCTTTTTATCGGCCATGGTGTGATTCCCTCTTAGCGCATACGCGAGTATGCAACAGGATTTCCTTTAACTTTTGTTTTCACGCGATAGATCGAAGTCGAGCAGGCGCAGTACAGATCGTCCCAGTTCGGCCCGCCCCAGGTCAGATTTCCGGCATGTTCCGGCATGCGAATCACGCCCAGATGTTTTCCGGCGGGGCTTAATACCCAAATGCCGCGCGGCCCGGTAACGAAGATGTTGCCGCGCTCATCGCATTTCATGCCGTCGACGATGCCGTTCTCGAGAACGCCGTCGCCAATTTTCTCGGCGAAAGTGCGGCTGTTGCGAAGAGATCCGTCGAGGGCCACGTCGAACGCGCGAATGTGCGTTTTGGGGGAATCGTTCACGTACAGAATTTTTTCATCCGGCGAAAAACACACACCGTTGGTCTGGCCAAAATCGTCCGCTTCCAGATGCAGCTTTCCATCGGGCGAAATGCGGAAAAGGCCCTGAAAATTCAGCTCCTGCTTGCGCTCCAGGCCGAATACCGGCATGCGTCCGTACGAGGGATCGCTGAAATAAACGGAATTGTCCGAGCGGACCACCACGTCATTGGGGCTGTTCAGCTCTTTTCCCTGCCAGTGCGATGCGAGCACTTTCCTCTCGCCCGACGGAGTCTCCATCACCAGCATGCTGGTGACGTGCTCGCACACATACAGGTTGCCCGCGGCGTCATAGGTCAGCGCGTTGCACTTGTTGCTGGGATTGCGGACTTCCTTGACGCCATCCTTGGCGCTCCAGCGGCGGCGCACATCGCCCGGCATGTCGCTGAAGTACAGGCATTGCTCCTTCGGGTTCCAGACCGGGCCTTCCGTGAATATAAAACCCGTGCAAATTTTTTCGACGACGGCGTTCTCGTCAATCAGCTTGAGCATCTCGGGTGAATTCACTTCGATGGACTTGGTGGAATCGCTCATCCGGTTTTCGCGCCTCCCGCGCATTTAGGCTCATCCGGCGGACGGACGAGCGCGGAATTTTGTGCGGCCAAATTTAAAATTTCAAGGTTGTCTTTCGCGAAAAACTATATGCCGGGCGCAATCGCGTGTCAAATTCGGATCAACCCCGCCTGCATTTCGGTTGCCGTAGCGCCGGCGTCTCGCCGGCGATTTTCCCGATCCCCACGCAGCGTAAAAATTGCCGGTGAGACGCCGGCGCTACGAAAGCCCGCACTCCTTTCGCTTGTATGGATTAAGTTTCACGGATTGTCATTTGTGTGAGAAATACGCGCCACGATTTGTCCGGTTACACGCACGCTTTACATCGCCCATGGGCCATGTTATTGAGAATGGAGTTTCAGAGGTGCGTGGACGGAGGACAGCGATGTCAAAATCGAACAAAACGGAATCCGGAAAGAAGCTGGTGCAGCGGCGGGAATTTCTGGGCGGCGCGGCGACCATGGCCGGCGCGTCGTTCATCGGGCGCGGAGCCGGCGCCACATGGCCGGGACTGCTGGCCGCGACGCCGCCCGAGCCTTCGCCCGAGCCGACAATGAACGCGGCGACCGAGCGCAAGATGAAGCGCTGGCAGGAGCAGCGCTGGCTGCTCGACGCCGTCGTGCAGACCGTGGGCCTGGAGTGGGATCAGGCGCGCATCGCGTACACGCTGGGCCCCTGCGGGCCGGACGCGACCGGCGATTTCAACGCCATACGCACGCGCGTGCGCAAATACAACGATATCGCCCGCGAATACACGCGCGCCGCCGTGCGCCGCGAGCGCCTGGCGCGCCAGTTCGAAGCCGATGGCCACACGATCGCCGCGCGCGAAAGTTACTTCATCGCCGCGCTGCTTTACGGAAGCGCGCAATGGCCCATCTTTGCCGTGACACGCGAAAACCTCGCGCTCAACGAGAAAAAAAACGTCGCCTACGCGAAGTACATCGAGCTTGCCGACCACGAAATACGCCGGGTGGAAATTCCGTTCGGCGGCAACGGAAAATCCCTGCCCGGTTATTTGCATTTGCCCTTGAAGCGCGGGACGGGCCGATTGCCCGCCGTGTGGTCGATTGGCGGAATGGACAGCATCAAGGAACTCGGCGTCGCGCTGTACGGAGACAAGCTGCTTGAGCGCGGCATCGCCGTGCTGGCGCTGGAAGGGCCGGGCCAGGGCGAGTGCTGCGTCCGCGAAATTCATCCGACGGCGACGAACTGGATGCAGGCCAGCCCGCTCGTCCTGACCTGGCTGCGCTCGCAAACGGAAATCGATCCCGACCGCATCGCGCTATCCGGCGTGAGCATGGGCACGTTCTGGGGCACTCAGGTGGCCTCGACCGACGACCGGCTGAAGGGCTGCGTGTTGCGGTCCATCTGTCACGAGCCTGGGCTGAACACGCTCTTCAACGTGGCCTCGCCCACGTTCAAGCTCAGGTTCATGTACATGGCCGGCTTCTCGGACGAAATGGAATTCGACAAGTTCGCGCAAACGCTCTCGCTCAAGGGAGTCGGCGAGAAGATCAAAGTTCCCTACCTGGTCATGGCTGGAGAGGACGATCAGCTCAGTCCGATTGAATACACCTACGATCTGATGGACACGATTTCGGCGCCCAAACAGTTGCTGGTCTACGAAGGCGCCGAACACGGACTCGTCGGATCGTTGGCTGCGGCGCTCGGGCCGAGCCAATCCACGTTCATGGCGGACTGGCTGAAGGACCGCTTGGACGGCAAACCCATGCAGACCAAACACATGAAGGTGGATGCTGGCGGGCAGATTCACGAATCCACATTCGAAGAGGCGCGCAAAGCGCTTTCGATTCCTCTGTAGACCGGAATTTGGGTGGAGTGGCGCGCGCTTTAATTGGTAGGGGCACGGCATGCCGTGCCCCTACCAATTAAAGCGCGCGCCACAAAAAAATAACCAATCCAGTTTTTCAATCTCGGAAAGAATAGGGGCAAGGCTTAGCATAAAATTCGCATACTCCCACGTCACCATGGGGATGGACGGATGCGCGGCGTTTCGTTTCTATTCCTCTACTTTGAATTTCACGGGCTTGATGAACAGTTTGTCGCCCACTTGAATCGAGACGTTGTAATCGCCGGCCTTGACCTGCGGCACTTTCATCGTAATTTTTTCTTCGCTCTGATCGACGATTGCGGCCTTGAAATCGCTTTTATCATCGGACAGAAACACGGAAGAAACGGACTCCTTCCCCAAATTGCTTCCGGAAACGGTCACGGTGTCGTTTACCTTGCCGGACGCCGGATCGACGGCCGTCACCTGCGGCGCGTTCTGCGCAACGGCGAGCGACGAAAACAGAATCACTCCCGCGAGAAACACCCAATATTTGAGCAGGTCCCCGCCGCGATGGGCGTTCCCCATGCTTTTTGTGCTGGAGGAAATAGGAAAGCTTCCGAAACCCGTTCGGCCGGCTGAGACAGTGGCCATAGTTCACCTCTTACAGGGACATACAATTTGGTCTTTACCTGCCCTTGCGCAGGACCGTACACCAGCCACCATGCCCTGTCAATGATTTCAATCACTTTGAATGGCTCAAAAAAGTTTTTCTCTCGGGCAAAACGGAGGAGAAGGCCAACGGTGATATCACATCACGCTTCGAGTAATTAGATCGGCGATCAATTTCGCGCAGAGGGGGGGTGTTTAGTAGCGCCGGCGTCCCGCCGGCGGTTTTGCGCTGCGACACGAGTACAAAAACTGCCGGCGGGACGCCGGCGCTACCAAACCCGTGCCACCAAATTGGACTCCGGACCTTGCCTCGTGTGTTTACCGCGCGCGCGCCTGCTCCTGCTGCTGCGCCTTCCGCTTCAGCGCCTGCAAATCTTCCTTGCTGCGGAAGCTCATGCGCGAGACCCTTCGCGCACGTGAGTAAGGCACGATGACTTCCATCCGGCCGCCATGTTCGAGCAGGGAAACGTAGCGCGGCTCGGCACCGAGCGTCGGAAACGCATACTCGGTCCACTTGGAAGTCTTTGGATCGTATTTGATGACTTCATCCGAATTCATCAGGTTGACCCAGACGTTGTGATCCTTGTCCACCGCGGCCTGATAAGGCTCCTGCACATCGGGCCGGGGGAGTGGAACTAGCGTCACTTTTAAGGTCTGCGTGTCGATCCTCGCCAGATTTCCTCCCCACCAGTCGCAGACCCACACCACATGCCCCTGCTTGTCCGCGCCCATCCGGCGAGGCCCTTCGGCCCACGGCACGGACGCATTCCAATTGGACCCGCTGGCTTCGTACAACTTCAATTCCTCGGGAGAAAAGAGTGCCTTGACTCCCGCGACCGGCGGAATTTTGATCTCGGAAACTTTTCCAGTCTCGATGTCGGTCTTGGCGACCATGTCGATATTCATTTCCGCCCACCAGCCGTTGCCCGAGCCGTCCGCCGCCAGCCCATACGTATTTCCAAGCCCGTCCGCGTTTCGGAATGTGGGGGATTTGAATTCCGTGAACTCCTTCGTGACGGGATCGAATCGCGATGCGCCGTGGAAAGTCGAAGCCCAGATTTTTCCATGTCCATCCACGTCCACGGTTCCGGCGATAAACGTCGGCCCTTCCATCGTGCTGGGCGGCGTGTAGACCTGAAACGTTTGCGCGGCGGGATCGACCTCGACCATGCGCCCAGGGCCGTTTTCAGCGCCCGGCGCGGTGTTGAGCCAGATGTGTCCCTGCGCGTCACGCGCGATGCCGTGACCGTTGGCCGCGAGCCCGTGCAAGCCGTCGACGCGGAAGAATTTTACGTCGCCAGTTTTTGCGTCAACTCGCCCGAAGCTCGCATACGGATTCGGCGAATTGACCGAGAACCAGATGTTGCCGTCGAAATCGGCTTGCGCATCGTGCACGCCGGTCTGTCCAAACATGGACGAAGGCGTGCCCATCGACCAATCGCTCCCGTTATTGAGAACATATTTTCTCGGAGCGTCGCTCGCCCCAAACATCGGCACGTCGTATTCGGTGAAAACCACGCGCGCCGCATCTCCCGACGGTCGTGGCCGCAGCTTGAATTTCATGGAGGTCGGTTCCGGGCCGCGAGCGCGCGCGAGATACGCGGCCAGTTCCTTTTCGTGGAAGTCGATCGCGGCCATCGGCTTGCTGTCCGGGCCCAGGTATCCGCCAAACACGTTGAAGTGTTTCATCGCTTCCATGATCGCGGTCCAGCCCGCTTCGTCGAATCGGTTCTGGAAAATATAATTCGGTTGGTGGCAACTCGTGCAGGTGTTGCGGAACACGAGTTTTAATCGGCGATCGTCCGGCGTCTGGTCCGGGAGAGACGCAAGCAGTTGGTCGCCTGTTAATTGCCGGGCAATGTCCGCCGCCGGTTTCAAAACAAAATCCTGATGCTTCGTCGCCGTAAGGTCCACTTCACCGCGCGCGATTTCAAAGCCGTCCGCCTGCGCCCACACCTGGTAATGCCCGGCGTTCATCGGCGGAAAATAATAGGCGCCCTCTTCATCCGTGAACACGGAGGTTGTGATGCTCGCGCCTTCGGCCTTCGCGGAGATGGTCACGCCGCCGAGATTTGTGCCCGGCGCCGATTTCACGGTTCCGGCCAGCAAAACTCCATCCGGAGCGGCATGAGCCATCCGGGGAGCGATGGCCGCCAGCACGAAACCCGCAACCGCGACGTTTAGAAAAACATTCACAAATTTTAATAAACAGGAATTTCGAGCGTGATTCATCGTGAGCTCTCCTTTTTTTCTAGTCCTAATCCATCGGGCCCGGAGGGGCGTTGCGCGCCGCCGTGCTCTTGGGAGGCTTTGGCGCCGTTTTCAGATATTCGACGATCGCGTCAATTTCCGAAGGCTGTAATCCGAGCTTGAATCCCGGCATTTTGCTCGTTCCGCTGCGGATCATTTCCTTGATGGCGTCTTCGCTTCCAATCACAAGATCCTTGTACAGGGCCGGCCCGTACATCGGAAAAACGGGCGCCACGATCGTGTGGCAGACGCCGCATCGTTGCTGGTAGATGCGCTGGCCGAGCTTCTGCGTGTCGTTCAGCGGCAGGAGTGCTCCGGCGTCGGCCTGCTGTGCGCGCGCCGCCAGCGGAAAAATGCCCAGGAAAATCGCGAAAATCCAGTGGATGCGTGTCATGAACGTCTCTCCTCGGCAGACTCTATCACGAAGTGGACGGGATGGAGTAGAAGGTTGAAATACGCGTTGGACGGGTGTTTCGCAGCACAGGCTTCAGAGCCTGTGCGACAACTCAACTCTGGAAAAGCCGGGTGCCCCATCCTTCGCGTTTTGTGCGAAGAGTGGGTCCTGCTCGCTATTCCCCGTTTCCTGCGTCAATCCTCCGTCACGGACCCACCCTTCGCAAAAGGCGCGAAGGATGGGGCACCCACGGAAATAGAAAAATTCCTCGCACGATGCGGTAGCCGGGCAGTTCCTGGGACGTCGTCACCATCATGGGCTCGACGTATATGGGCATGGCGGATTCTCCTTTTGCATGGACACTGTGCATGGACATTGTGTACGAATTGGTTTCAAGGCGATGAGAGCTGGCGGATCGGCCTACCATGTGGGGAAAATTATCTGATATGCTCCGGCCTGCACTTCTCGGATACGAGGCAGGCGATGCTCACACTGTTCTACATGCTCGTCTTCGAACAGATTTTGCAGGGCCTGTACAATCTTTGGGATGGGTTGATCTGGCTGCGGCTGGCGCAGCGGCGCGTCGGCACCCATTCGGGATTTTACACGCCCCGCGTGGCGCTATTTTGCCCGGTGAAGGGCGCCGAGCGGGGCTTTGAACAAAACATCTCCGCGCTGGCTTCCTTTAATTATCCCGAGTACGAAATTTTCTTCGCGATGGCGAGTGTGGACGATCCCGCGCGCAAAATCATCGAGCGCGCCACCGCCGCCAGCAAACACAAAATTCATATCGTGATTGCCGGCCGCCCAAACGAGTGCGGAGAAAAGGTGAACAACCTCCGCGCGGCCATTCAGCAGGCCGAGCAGGGATTCGATGTGTTTGTGTTTGCCGATTCCGACGGGCGTCCCGGCCGGAACTGGCTTTCGCGGCTGGTCGCGCCGCTCGAGGATGCCACTCTTGGCGCGGTGACAACCTTTCGCTGGTTTTTCCCCCAGACCGGCGGATTCTGGAGCGCGCTCGCATCCGCCTGGAATGCCCCCGCCGCCACCTATCTGGGCGACCATAGCCACAATTTTTGCTGGGGAGGCGGCACGGCCATTCGCCGGGAACTCTTCGAGCGATGCAATGTAATGCAATTCTGGAACGGTTCCGTGAGTGACGATCTTTCGCTCACTCACGCGCTGCGCCAATACGGGCATCGCATCCAGTTCGCTCCCGAGTGCATGGTCCCCACGGTTTTCGATTGCGGCGCGGGCGGACTTCTTGAATTCACGAACCGCCAGATGATCATCCTGCGCGTGTATGAATCGAGGCTATGGTCGCTCGGAGGCCTGGCCCACGCGCTGTACTGCGGTGCCGTCCTGACGGGCATCGGATTGTATGCCAGCAATACGATTGCGGACTCGCCTGCCATCCACCTCTTATTGCTTGCAATGGTGCCGCCCGTGCTCTCGATGGGGCGCGGCGTGCTCCGCCTCACCGCAATCATGGAAATCCTGCCGGAGTGGAAGACGAAGCTGCTGGCCGATGGTTGGATCTGGACATTCCTTGCGGCTCTCGTCCCGTTCCTGGCGCTGTGGAATACGCTGGTTGCCCTGTTCAGCCGGCAGATTCGCTGGCGCGGCACGCGTTACAAGCTGATTTCGCCCGGCCAAACGCAAATTCTGCCGCGCTGACGATTGCCGCGTAGGATCTGGAGATATGGAATCGGCATTTAGCGATTCCTCATTGGCGATCGGACATGGATTCCAAAACCCACTGGGAAAAAATTTACGCCGATAAAGCCCCGAACCAGGTCAGTTGGTATCGGCCACATCTGGAGACTTCTCTTGCGCTTATCGAACTGTCCGCTTCCGATCGCTCCTCATCCATAATCGATGTCGGCGGCGGGGAATCCACTCTGGTTGACGACCTTCTCGCCCGTGGATACGTGAACGTCACGGTTCTTGACATTTCGCAAACGGCCATCGATGCGAACCGTAAACACCTGGGCAAGGAAACCTCCGAACGCGTCCATTGGATTGCCGGTGATGTGACGCAGGTCACACTGCCACCCTCCGCCTACGATGTGTGGCATGACCGCGCCGTCTTTCACTTCCTCACCGCGCCCGCCGATCGCGCCGCGTATGTCCGTCAGGTTGCTCGCGCTGTGAAGCGCGGCGGCCATGTGATCGTGAGCGTCTTCGGCCCCCAGGGCCCCCTGAAATGCAGCGGTCTTGAAATTGTCCGCTATGACGCCGAGTCCTTGCACAAAGAGTTCGGCGCACAGTTCCATTTGCTGGGCAGTTCGTTCGAACAGCACAGCACTCCGTTTGGGACGGTGCAGCAGTTTATCTATTGCCGCTTCCGGGCCGATTAAATCCAGCCCTCCGATTCTTCCGTTTCCCTCGTTTCTCCGGGCCACTCGGCGCGCAAATCCACGGCGCGCGCGTTCCTTAATAAATTGTTACAAAAATGCATTCGAAAATTAAAATGCGGGACAAACGATGCCGTGCGCTGCAGCGGGCCGATGAAGCGCCGATCCCTTCGCTGGGCAAATTTTTCTAGTACGAGGAAATCTCTACCGGAGGCGGCGAGAGCCTCATGGAGGAAAAGTAGTCAAATCCTTGCGTTTAGCGTCGAAAAAATATATCGCCGTTTGGTAGGCGGCTTGCAGAGTGTCAGTGTTGCTTCGGACCTCCCGCAAGGGAGGAACATGCCGAAGCACGTAGCTTGCCGCTTGCGATGCTGTAGGAGCTAAAGATGCTAGGCTGCAAATCAGGTTCCGGAATAGGGTTTTATCCGGATTCCCTGGCGTCCCGTCTTTGGCGGATTACATGAATGGATCGGTTTTGAAATTATTAGGCTAAATTTGGTCCTTACTTCACTTCCCGGCTTGGACTGAAAACAGTGAGGCTACCCCTGATACCAAAACGAAAGCAGTCCGTTGAAGCGCAAAGTCAATATTCACCTTTTTTCCCACAAAGTTACGTGTTGTGCGAGAGGTCCACGGGCGTGGTGCGGTTTCGCGTGGAAGCCGAGCCGGATGGGGCCATCCCGGTTGAGAAGATGGCCGGATTGCTGGCCGTCCATTGCCTGGTGCGAGGCCAGGCCCCTGAAGACTACGAACTAATGGTCGTACCCCGGGAGTCTCTCCTGGATGCCACCGCCGAGCGTGCCCAGGAGCTTCTGGCCGCCGGGCGTGCCCTGGGCGCGGGGGTGAAAGTCAGCCGGCGAGAGCAGGAAGTGCTCGACGGAGTTCTTCAGAGCCTCGCGAACAAGGAAATTGCCGCGAAGTTGAATGTTTCCGAGCGCACGGTGAAATTCCACGTGTCTTCCCTGCTGGCAAAGTTTGGGGTGTCCGATCGCGTGGCCCTGAGCCGTGAAGCGATGATTGGGCGCATGCCGTCTTCGTATGCTTCGCCCAGGCAGGGCGGCCCGGAAAGTCTGTTCGGCCTCCCGATTCGCGGCCGTCAAACGTGGACGGACAATTCGCCTGCGGCGGCCGAGACCGAGGTAACTCCCGCTCCGCCGCGAGAAGCTGCCCGCTCGCGCAACCGTTTAGTGCCCATTTTTGCGCGCGAACGCTTTGCCACGTAATAAATGACAGGTGTCTCAGTTGTAGGGGCACGGCATGCCGTGCCCCTACACGGCGCTAACCCAATAAAAACTTCCGAGAAACGCAAACGGCCCATCGGGATCGCTCCCCAGATGGGCCGTTTATTTTTATGAACGATGTGAAACTCGCACCGGCGGAACATTCCCTGCAACCCGCCTGTGGAATTCCTACCCTGAAACGGTTATTTCGCAGCCGAGTAATGGCTGGCGACTTCGTTCCAATTGACCACGTTCCACCAGGCCTCGATGTAATCCGGGCGGCGGTTTTGATATTTCAGATAGTAGGCGTGCTCCCANNNNGCGTCGGCCAGCGCGCCCGTGGGTTCGCCGCCTCCGCCCTTCTTCATCAGCTTCCAGAACATCGAGTGATTCCAGTGGCCGCCTCCATTGTTCCGAACGGCCGTGCGGATATTTTCGGGAACTTTGTCGAGGCTCTTGAGAAGCTGATCGATCGACAAAGCCTGCAGGTCGGCGTGCGATTCAAGCGCTTTGTTCAAGTTTGTGACATAAGCGTTGTGGTGTTTGCCGTGATGAATTTCCATCGTCATCTTATCGATGTAGGGCTCCAGCGCGTCGGTGGCGTATGGGAGCGGGGGAAGAACGTGGGCCAAAGGACCCTCCTTTTGTGACAGTGCAGCCTGTTGTGACCTGGATACTTCGCCGCCAAATTCGGACGATCGCTCCACATCACCCGGCGATTGCATTCTAACCCCGTCTCCCGAGCCGCACAACCCGGTGGCCTAGGCTTTCAGAGCCTGCGTGGCAATTCAACTCCGGAAGATCCGGGTGCCCCATCCTTCGCGTATTTTGCGAAGGGTGGGTCCGTTACGGAGGATCGACATAGGAAGCGGAAAGTAGGGAGCAAGACCCCACCCTTCGCAAACAGCGCGAAGGATGGGGCACCCACGGAAACATAGAAATCACTCGCACTTTAAGGCACGGTTGATGCCTACGCCACCAAACAACTCCATCATGCAGTCGTGTACCTACGAAAGCTTGGGGGAGCATCCGATCCGGTCCAGCGCCCATTGCGCGTGCTCAGCGAGCGTGGCGTCTTCGCACGCCGCAATTTCGGCAAGCCGCGCGCGGATTTCCTCGAAACGCGGCTCGCCTTGCTTCAATCCGGAATTGCCAATGGCGATGCATGCATTGCGCACCAGGCCGCGCCACTTCGCGCGCTTTACAGAGCTTTTGCGAAATGCCGCGCGAAACTCCTCCTCGCTAATCGAGATCAGCCATTCCAGGTCCGGCGAAAACAGCGTGCGCTCTTTATTTTGTCGAGGCTGGAAATTCGGCAGCGCCGTCGCCGGCGCGCGCCGATTCCACGGGCAAACGTCCTGGCAGATGTCGCAGCCGAAAACGTTCCGTCCGATCGGCTCGCGCAACTCCAGCGGAATTGCGCCGCGCAGCTCAATCGTCAGATACGCGATGCAGCGCCGCGCATCCAGCACATACGGCTCGACGAGCGCGCCCGTCGGGCACGCATCGATGCACAGGCTGCAATTCCCGCACAGGTCCGGCGCGGGCGTTTCCGCCGCATCCGGCGGCGCGAGATCGAGCGTCGTTACAATCACGCCGAGGAACAGCCAGGAGCCCATCTCTTCGTTGATGAGGCATGTATTTTTCGCCAGCCAGCCCAGGCCCGCGTATTTCGCGGCGACGCGCTCAACGATCGGGCCGGTATCCACATAGGCGCGCGCCTCGAACGGCTCGGGAAATTCGCGGCGCAACTGCTCGACGATCGCTTCGAGTTTTTCGCCGAGGACGTCGTGATACTCGTCGCCCCAGGCGTACCGGGAAATCCAGCCGCGTGGAGCGGCCGGCATATTCTCCGGCGCAGGCGTATCGGTCGAGGTGGGAAGCGCCGTGTTGTAGTTGAGCGCGCACACGATCACGCTGCGCGCGCCTGCCATGGCCAGCGCCGGCGAACGCCGCCGCGCATCGTGCAGGTAACGCATTTCGCCCGAGTGGCCGCGCGCGAGCCACTCCTCCAGATGCGCCAGCTCGGGAAACTCCGCGGCCGGCGCGATTCCGCAGAGATCGAATCCCGCTGCGCGCCCGATTTCCATGGTCCGCGCCGCGCGTTGGGAGTTGTTCATGGATCGATTCTGCCTCGGATGCGCGCGGAACGCGAACATGGATGTATCATACCCACTCGGAATTTCGTCCAGCATCCGGACGGAGCGGCTGCGGCTAGCGCACGGAAAGAGACCAGGGAATGAAGAATCGCAAGCTGGGCAAAACGGGGCTGGAAGTCTCTCCCCTGATTTTTGGCGGAAACGTTTTCGGCTGGACGGTGGATCGCGCGGCATCCTTCCAGCTGCTCGATGCATTTTTCGCCGCGGGTTTCAATGCCATCGACACGGCGGACACCTATTCCCGCTGGGTGCCGGGGCACACGGGCGGCGAGTCCGAGACGATCATCGGCGAATGGATGAAGCGAAGCGGAAATCGAAATAAAGTGATCGTCGCCACCAAGGTCGGCATGGACATGGGCGAGGGAAAAAAGGGATTGTCGAAAGCCCATATCCTGCGCTCCGCGGAAGACTCCCTGCGCCGCCTGCAAACGGACTGTATCGACCTCTATCAGTCGCACATCGACGACCCGGATACGCCGCTCGAAGAAACGCTGGGTGCCTACGCGGAACTCATCCAGCAGGGCAAAGTGCGGGCCATCGGAGCGTCCAACCACAAAGCGGACCGGCTTGCCGCCGCGCTCGACGCCAGCCGGAAATCGGGCTTGCCCGCGTACCAGACGCTTCAGCCAAACTACAGCCTCATCGAACGCGCGGAATACGAAAGCAATCTCGAGCCTCTTTGCGCGAAGGAAGGGATTGGCGTCATCAATTATTTTCCGTTGGCCGCCGGATTTCTTTCCGGCAAATACCGTTCGGAGAGCGATGTGGCGGGAAAAGTCCGCGCTCGCAGCGTGACAAAATATCTCAACGAACGCGGCTTCCGGATTCTCGATGCGCTGGACGCGGTCGCAAGGAAATACAATGCCACGCCGGCCCGTGTGTCTCTCGCGTGGCTCCTGGCGCGGCCCAGTATTACGGCGCCCATCGTGAGCGCCACGAATCTCGACCAGTTAAACGATTTAATTTCGTCCGTTGAACTCGCGCTCGACCGCGAGTCCATTGAGCTTCTCAATCGCGCCAGCGCGTAGAGCGGCTTTCCTGTGGCACAGGCTTCAGCCTGTGTGGCTTTGATTTGCGGCAAGCGAAAATCAAAGGAACACAGGCTGAAGCCTGTGCCAATGAACAGCGTCCCTCCGGTTGCCCTGCCCCCACGCCCAGAACCGGAAAAAGAACGCATTTGGTGTTTTTCTTTGCGTGGCTATGGCTCCTCGCACGCGCGGCTGCTACAATAACTCACAGTGAGCGATTGGCGACAAATCCAGGCCCGCATCCGTAAGGCGCGAACCAGCGCGGATCCTACCGGCCAACTATCGGCACTGTACGAACGCACGCACGACGCCATGGTGGCGTTCGAGCTTGCGCAATTTTTTGAGAAAGCCGGCACGGCCGAGGAAGCCATTCGCTGGTTTACGACGGCCGCCGAGCGTTTCCGGCGTCCCCAATGGAAACAAAAAGCTGAAGAAGGACTTGTCCGACTGGGCGCGCCGATTCCAGCGCCGCCCGTCGCAGTCGCCGGCACAGTCGTCAGAGAAAACGACGCAGAGCCGGCGAATCGAATGGAGCCAATGATTTCCGAATTTTCCGAAGAACTACCGAACGAAACCGAGCAGGGAGAACCGAACGGCGGCGCGGAAGAAACCGTTTTCGAACAGCCGTCAGGGGAAGCTGCGACCGCGACAGAAACCGCAGGCGCAACGTCGGCTGCCGATGCCGGTACGGAACGACGCCGCCGTCGCCGAGGCCGCCGAGGCGGGCGCGGGCGTCATAAGGGCATGCGTCCAGGCGCTCCCGCGGGTTCAGTAGCGCCGGCAGCGCCGATCGCGCTGCCCGCTCCTCCATCCATGTTTGATCGTGTCGCGGAGCCGCGCTCGTTTCCGGCGGCTCGTTCCGCGGCGCCTCCGGAGATTGCCGAACCGCGAATGCGCGAACCGGAACCCGCGCGCAGTACCGAACCCGCCATGTCCGGTTCGATCTCGTCAGCGCGCCTTCGCTCGGGCGATCCCGCGATTTCCTCGCGCATCACGCAACTTGAATCCCAGCTTCGCCGTCTTTTGGCGTGCTCCATTCATTCGCTCGATCAGGCGGACGAAGCGCCGGCCGGGCCGGGCGTCTTCCTCATCACGGACACGGACCAGACCTCGTACTATTACGTGGAAGCGTGCCAGACGCTGCGCGTGGGAATCGGAAACATGCAGCGCAACGGGCGCGGCAGCCGCGAAGGCTCGAACCTGAAGGAAAAACTCGCCGAGCATCTCGGTATCAATGAAGCGCGCGTCGGAAAATATCTGAAGGATCATTGCGGAGTACGCTGGCTGCAGCTGGATGAAGGCGCGCCGTTCCTGGCGCACTTTGCCGTCGCTGTGCTTCGTCCCATCTCGAACGAATAACACCCGTTTTTCTATTTTACATTTTGTTTCACTTTGTCCATGAGTACCGTGGACAAAGTGCGCCTGGAATGTTTAAACTGCGCGTGGTTCGAAACGCATCGTCCGCAGCGAGGGGAAAAACGTGCGCACGCAAATCGGTATTGTCGGAGCAGGTCCCGCGGGGCTGATGCTCGCCCACCTGCTGCAACTCCAGGGCATCGAATGCGTCGTGATCGAATCGCGCAGCAGGAAATACATCGAGGAGCGCGTCCGCGCGGGGTTGCTGGAACAGGGCACGGTCGATTTGCTGATCGAGACGGGCGTCGGAAAACGCCTGCAGCGCGAATCGCTCACCCATCAAGGACTCGAGCTGCGATTCAACCGGCGCGGCCACCGCATTAACATGCACGAGCTGACCGGCGGCAAGAACGTCACGATCTACGCGCAGCAGGAGATCATCAAGGATCTGGTTGCCGCGCGGCTCGAAGCGGGCGGCCGGATTATTTTCGAGGTGAGCGACGTCACCGTGCACGGGTTTGACAACGGCAAGCCCTCGATCCGTTTTCGCGAGAATGGCGAAGCCCGCGAACTCCAATGCGATTACATTGCCGGCTGCGATGGTTTTCACGGCGTCTGCCGCCCCAGCATTCCCGCGGGAGTGCTCACCGAATTCGAGCGCGTCTACTCGTTTGGCTGGCTTGGAATTCTCGCGCAGGCGCCGCCATCTTCACACGAATTGGTGTACACCTATCACGAGCGCGGCTTCGCTTTGCTGACGATGCGCACTCCCCAAATCAGCCGGCTCTATCTCCAGGTGCCGAACGATGAGGATATCGAACAATGGTCCGACGATCGCATCTGGAGCGAACTCCGGACACGCGTTGCGGCCGAAGGCAATTGGAAACTCAACGAAGGACCGATCTTTCAAAAGGGCATCGCGCCGCTGAGGAGCTACGTGGTCGAGCCGATGCAGTACGGAAAAATGTTTCTGGCCGGAGACGCCGCGCACATCGTGCCGCCGACCGGCGCCAAGGGCCTCAACCTCGCCGTGGCCGACGTGCGTATCCTGGCGCAAGGGTTCGTGGAATTTTACGCCACCGGAAAAACGCGCCATCTCGAGCGCTATTCCGAAATTTGCCTGCGCCGCGTCTGGAAAGCGCAGCGCTTCTCCTGGTGGATGACCAACATGCTGCACCTGTTCGACACGGATACAGCATTTGATCGCCGCCGCCAGCTCGCCGAACTCGATTACGTCACCACCTCGCGCGCCGCCATGACCAGCTTCGCGGAAAATTACGTCGGCCTGCCTTGGGATGAGTAGCACATGCGTCGTAGGCTGCGGAAAAAGTTCCTCATTCTGTCATTCCGAGCGAAGCGAGGAATCCCTCTTCGCTCTACGCCCAAAAAAAGAAAGAGAGATTCCTCGCTTCGCTCGGAATGACAAAGGCGTGGGGCATTGTTTCCGCGGCCTGGGAAGCACACGCCACATAGCCAATTCGGCCTTCCGTGTTTTTTAGGGGGAAGGCAGTCTAAATCCGAATGATGGCAGCGGACTCGATCCGAATTTATTTCAAATCTGAAATCTAAAATTTGAAATTTCAGATTGGGCATTTCAGATTTGAAATTCCCAATCTCGAATCTCACGGCTGCCAATTCTTGCAATTCGCCCACCTCAACTCAGCGGACGCCCGCCATCCACCGCAATGATTGCGCCGGTGGTGAACGTAAGGTGTTTAATCGCGGCGATCACGGCGGAAGCCACTTCGCCGGGAGCGGCGAGCCGTTTGAGTGGAGTGCGCCCGATTTGCTCTTCGAGCCAACGCGAGTCCATCGAACGGATGAAGTCGTTATCGACCACGCCCGGCGCGATGGACACGACGCGAATCTTCGGCGCGAGCGCGCGCGCCAGGGACTTGGTGAGATTGTCGACCGCCGCTTTCGACGCGCAATACATCACGTTGCTGCCCATCGCGGTCAGCCCGGCGATCGAGGAAATGTTGACGATCACCGCGCCGCCCGGATGCTTGCTTTTATCGAGCAATGGGCGCAGCGCGCGCACCGCCGCAAACGGGCCGCGCACGTTCGTGGAAAGAATGTTGTCGATCAGCGCGTCGTCCAGTGCGTCCAGATCGCCATGCGGCACGAATCGCGTCACGCCCGCGCAATTCACCAGCGCATCGCACGCGCCGTAGCGGGCGGAAATTTCCGCCGCGAACTTCACGAGCGCCGCGCTATCCGTCACGGGCGCGGAGAGCGCCACGTGCCCGTCCCCCGGCAAACTCGCCGCCAGTTCTTGCGCCTTCTTCGCGGAGCGGTTGTAGCCGACCACCACGATCATGCCTTCGCGGGCGAGCGCCTGGCAGATGATTGCGCCGATGCCTCCCGCGCCGCCCGTGACGACCGCTATGCTTCGTTCCCGTCGATCCGGTTCACGCGAAACCGTCTTGGAGAAAACTTTTTTCCGCGACGCGTTCATCTAGGCCACTTTCCTTCCGTAACGGCGCACGCGCAGGTCCGCCTGTTCCTTGTGCGCGGAGAAACCTTCGAGCGCGCACAGGCGCGAACAGTATTCGCCCACCAGGGCCGAGGCTTCGTCGGTGAGCACGCGCTGGTACGTGCACGTCTTGATGAATTTTCCCACCCACAGCCCGCCCGTGTAGCGCGCCGCCTTCATCGTCGGCAGCGTGTGATTCGTGCCGATCACCTTGTCGCCGTACGCCACGTTTGTGCGATGCCCCAAAAACAGCGCACCGAAATTCGTCATGCGCTTCAGGAAATAATCCGGATCGCGCGTAAGCACCTGCACGTGTTCGCAGGCGATCCGGTCGGCCTCCTGCACCATTTCGTCGAGCGTGTCACACAGGATGATTTCGCCGCAATTGTTCCAGGCTTGCCGCGCGATCTCCGCCGTTGGCAGCCACGAAAATAATTTTTCGATTGCCGCAGGCGTGTCCGCCGCGAGCTTCGCGGAATTGGTGAGCAGAATGGCGGGGCTGCCCGGCCCGTGCTCCGCCTGCCCGATCAAATCGACGGCGGCCATTTCCGCGTCGCAGCTATCGTCCGCGATGATCAGCGTTTCGGTCGGCCCGGCCAGCAAATCGATGCCGACTCGTCCGAACAACTGGCGCTTGGCTTCGGCCACGAAGGCGTTGCCGGGGCCGACCAGCATGTCCACGGGCGCAATCGTCTCCGTGCCCAGCGCCATGGCCGCGATGGCCTGCACGCCGCCGAACGCGTAAATTTCATCGGCTCCGCCCATGTGCATGGCCGCGACGATGGCCGGATGCGGCTTGCCGCCAAAGGGAGGCGCGCTCGCAATGATGCGCTTCACGCCTGCGGCCTTGGCCGTCACTACGCTCATGTGCGCGGAGGCCACCATCGGATATCGCCCGCCCGGAACGTAACATCCAACGCTATTCACCGGAATATTCTTGTGCCCCAGCACAACGCCCGGAATCGTTTCCACTTCCACGTCCTGCAGCGCGGCCCGCTGCTTCAGGGCGAAGTTGCGGATCTGCTCTTGTGCGAATCGAATGTCGTCGATCGACTGTTGCGGCAACGCGCTGATGCACTCGGAAATATCGCTTTCGGACAGGCGAAACGAGGCGGGCGACCACTTGTCAAATTTTTCCGAATATTCGCGCACGGCCGCTTCGCCGCGGGCGGAAATATCCGCGAGGATGGCTTCCACGGTTTTTCGAACCTGCGCGCTGTTTTCGGCCTTTGTTTCGGCCGATTGGCCGCTCTTGATGTGGCGAATCATCGTGTGCTCCCCAGGCATGCTCCCAAAACTTGATCCATCCAGTATACGACGATCTTTCCTGGGTTGGATGCCGGCTCAGGCGCATTGCCGGACGCGGCAAGCAAACTTACACGATTTCACGCACGGCTCCAACCACGCGGCTGGGGGTTTTCTTCACCCCAGCCACTTGGTTGTTCATATCCCCGGCACAAACAGAAGGAGGATTATCTGGAAGTTGGCGCCAGCTTCGAGTGCCCGCTCAGAGTGCCCGCTCCGAGTACCTGTTCCGAGTGATTGACTGGCACCCTATCGCGGATGGCAAAGGTCACATGGGTTCGGCGATGACTCGCGCTTCCAGCTCGCCATGGGCCTGCCGGGCTGGTGGTCCGATCAACACGGCATCGAATTTGGCGGCACTGGTCTCGAAAGGTACGATTGGGTAGAGAAACACAGGGGTTAGGCCCTGCCCCACATAGTCCAGGCGCTCCGCCGCGGCTTGAGACAGATCGAGAATCCGGTGCAGGCGCAGGTTCGGCCCTCGGTCCGTAATCGTAACAATTACGGTTCTCCCGTTCTTTACGTTCACCACCCGGACGACGGTCCCGAGCGGGAAATACCAGCTCGCAGCCGTTAGTTTGCGGCGGTCAAATCGCTTGCCGTTGGCCATTTTCCGGCCCTGATGCAGCTTTCCATACCAGGAAGCTGTGCCTATATATTTATTTTTCAGCGTCTTAGACGTAACTGACTTGACGTGCGCCTTTAGCCCCTGGGATAGCGCAAACGTGGGGGATATCCAAAGCAGGCTTGCTACGACAGCAAAACCGATGGTGCGTAGCTTGGTCTGCATGAGTGTTTCTCCTTTTCGATGGCCCTTTTGCGTATTTCCCCCGGACCGTCCCGTTCTTTTAACCAAGCCTCCCTTGCCTAAGTTGGACATGCGGAACCTCAATCTAATCGTCATATTCACCATCTCAGGCACAAGATGAAGCTGTGTTAAAATCCGCGGGAGTTATTGCTACCGAAAGATTTAGCTCATCCTCTTCGTAGAGCAAATCCACGGCTTCCGATTCGCAGATTTCACACCGGCCGTGTTTGCTCAGCTCGACTTGCTCCTGGCATTCCGCGCACCACCACTGCTTCATAACCTACGCCTCCTAAGTCAGATTCAAATGTTTGTATGGGTATAGTCTGGGGCAGGAACGGGCTATTGGCGATAGGAGGATAGCCACAATCTAAGGGTACCCGAGTACTGGGGTAGATTTTACCCAACATGCTGTTTGCGAGGCCGTTTTAATTATCAAACGCTGTCTATTAAATCTGTTATCTACAGTATTTACAGTACTTTGCGACTATTTTACACTCCGTGTGGCATGATCGGACGCTGTGGCAAACTGCTAGGACCAATGGCCTATTCGATCCAATGTAGCCGTAAGTCCTTTGCGACGAATGAAATAGACGAGATAGCCATTTGCTTTAAGCCCAGCAGAACGAATGGACCCACCCTTGGCAAAAGACGCGAAAGATGGGGCACCCGCAGCTGGGGTCGCACCTGCGAAAATAGGGAGATCCCTCATTTGGTTCGGAATAACGAAAGGTCTGGCGGACTTTTTCCGCAACCGATTCAGCCCGCGTGGCTTCCTTATTATTCCCAAAATGGAACTCGGCAGACTGAACCTAACCCTAAATGATTTGAAAACTGCAAAGGTATGATTGACTCCCCCTGCCCAGGCCTGCTACGTTGTGAGGTTACGATGGGTGTATTTTACCCGCCGTGTGCTGGGCCGGCAGTGGGGGCGGTCTTCGCAATATGGGCCTGACGAAAATAGCGATCCGAGGCGCGCGCCAGCATAACCTCAAGAACATCAGCCTGGAAATCCCACGCAACACGCTGACCGTCATCACCGGGCTTTCCGGCTCGGGCAAATCGTCGCTCGCCTTTGACACGATTTACGCCGAGGGCCAGCGCCGGTACGTCGAATCGCTTTCGGCCTACGCGCGGCAATTCCTCGACCAGATGGAGCGGCCGGAAGTGGACTCGATCGAAGGTCTCTCTCCGGCAATCGCCATTGAACAGAAGACGACCACGCGATCGCCGCGCTCGACGGTTGGGACGATCACTGAAATCTACGATTATCTGCGCGTGGTCTACAGCTCGATTGGCACACCGCACTGCCCGAAATGCGACAAGCCCATCTCGCGCCAGTCCACGGACCAGATCGTGCGCTCGATCCTGCACGGCGAACTGGCCAAGACCGACGACCGCGTGATGATCCTCGCGCCCATCGTGCGCGGCAGGAAGGGCGAGTACCGCCAGGAGCTGGAGAAACTTGCGCGCGACGGCTTTGTGCGCGCGCGCATCGACGGCGACCTTTGCCCGCTTGACGATCCGCCGCGCCTCGACAAGCGCAAGAATCACACCATCGAAGTCGTGATCGACCGCCTGCTCGTAAAGCCAGGTATCGCGGGGCGGCTCGAGCAATCCATCGCCACGGCGCTCAAGCTGGCGAAGGGCCTGGTCACGCTGGTCGTGGTCGGCGGAATTGAGCAGGTGTTTTCCGAAAAAATGGCGTGCAGCGAATGCGGCATTTCCGTGCCGCAGCTTGAGCCGCGCTCGTTCAGCTTCAATTCGCCATATGGCGCGTGCCCCGCGTGCAACGGCCTCGGCTCGAAATACGATTTCGATCCGGCAAAAGTGATTGTCGACTGGACGCGGCCACTGTTCGAAGGCGGGCTCGGGCCCGGTTCGGGCTCCGCGCTTTTGCGGCGCAATCTTGAGATGGCAGCGGCGGCGCACAAGTTTTCCCTGTCGACTCCATTCGAAAAATTTCCGCTCGACGTGCAAAACCTGATTCTCTACGGCAATCCGCCCTCGAATGCCAAGAGCACCGGCGCGGGTTCTTCGCGTGCCGCCACAAGAACCGCAAAAGGATTTTCTCCGGGAGTGCATTTTCCAAGTGTGCATTTTCAAGGAGTGATCGGTTTTCTCGAATCGAATTTCGAGGAATCCGGTTCGGACAGCTATCGCGAGTGGATCACGCAGTACATGTCGCCGGTGCCGTGCGCGGCCTGCGGCGAGCAGCGATTGCGTCCGGAAAGCCTGGGCGTAAAAGTCGGCGGGCGCTCCATCGCCGGATTCACGGCGCTCGCGATTTCCGACGCGCGCCCAGCCGTGGACCATATCCGCGCCGGTTTGACCGAGCGGCAGACGGACATCGCGGGCCGCGCGCTTGCCGAAATTGCCGCGCGCCTCGATTTCCTGCTCGCCGTCGGCCTCGGCTATCTCAGTCTGAACCGCTCCGCCGCAACGCTTTCCGGCGGCGAGGCGCAGCGCATTCGCCTGGCGACGCAGATCGGCTCGCAGTTGCGCGGCGTGCTCTACGTGCTCGATGAGCCGTCCGTCGGCCTGCACGCGCGCGATAATGACCGGCTGATCTCCTCGCTCGAAAAACTGCGCGACCTGGGCAACACCGTGCTCGTCGTCGAGCACGACGAGGAAACCATTCGCCGCGCCAACTTTGTGGTGGACCTCGGCCCCGGCGCGGGCAATGCGGGCGGCTACCTCGTGGCCACGGGACGCCCGGAAGAAATCGAACGCAACGCCGCATCGCTGACGGGGCGTTACCTGAGCGGTGAATTGAAGATTGCCGTGCCGCCCAAGCGCCGCGCGCCCGTCAGTGGAAAATCGATTCGCATATTCGGCTGCGATGCCAACAATTTAAAAAATGTGGATTTTGAATTGCCGCTCGGCCTGCTCACGGTCGTCACGGGCGTTTCCGGCTCGGGCAAATCCACGCTGGTGAACGACATTCTGTATCGCGCGCTGGCCCGCACGCTCTACCGCTCGATGGAGCGCCCCGGCGCGCATCGCTCGATCGAAGGCGCGGAGCAGATCGACAAAGTGATCGAGATCGATCAGGCGCCCATCGGACGCACGCCGCGCTCGAATCCCGCGACCTACACGGGCGTCTTCGCGCCGATCCGCGAACTGTTTTCCCAACTGCCCGAATCGCGCGAGCGCGGCTATCGCCCGGGGCGCTTCAGCTTCAACGTGANNCGCGAGACGCTGCAGATTCGCTTCAAGGACAAGAACATCTACGACGTGCTCGAAATGGACGTGCAGGAAGCCCTGGAACATTTCGCCAACGTCCCGAAGATTCGCGAGAAGCTGCAAACGCTGCACGACGTCGGCCTCGATTACGTCAAGCTCGGCCAGCCCTCCCCTACCCTGTCCGGAGGCGAGGCCCAGCGCATCAAGCTCGCGAAAGAACTTTCCAAGCGCCAGACCGGCCGCACACTTTATATTCTGGACGAGCCCACCACGGGCCTGCACTTCGACGACGTAAAAAAACTCCTCGACGTCCTCAACCGCCTCGCCGACCTCGGCAACACCGTCCTGGTCATCGAGCACCACCTCGACGTAATCAAACAGTCCGACTGGATCATCGATCTGGGCCCCGAAGGCGGCGAAGGCGGCGGCCGCATCGTAGCGCAAGGCACTCCCGAGCAAGTTTCCAAGGTGAAAAAATCGTATACCGGGCAAGTCTTGGCGCGCGTGTTGAACGGCGCGAATGGGAATCACGCGTAGGCTTTTCCATCGCATGACCGCAGAGTCACTTTACGCATTGCCGTCCGCAATCCGAGCCCTAAATTCCTGAACGGCACGGGCTTCATCCGGCGACGAATGGGCCGAGTTTCCATACATTTCAAGGAGCTCGGCCAGTTCTTTCAGCGGAAAGTAGATGCGGCTGATCGTTCCCACGGGATCTTGAGCTCTTGGATCTACGGTCGGATGGACCTTCACTTCGGGGAAAAAACGGACAAGAAATTTCCCCACGTTGGAATGTCTCGCCTCGAATTCCTGTCGCAGGTACTGCTGCACTTGTTCTCGTCCTTCGGTGCCGCAAAGCGCCCACCTCCCCAGGGGCGTGAAATCGATATGCCCTTCGCTTGGAAAAAATGTGAATCTGCCAGAACTGCATTTTTCTTTCATGCGCTCCCGGAAGACCCCTTGTAATTTTTCGGCATCCACTTTGCTCCAATCCTGTAGCTCCCGATTCTTCATCGTTGTACAATCATTTAGCACTAGTGTGGCAAATCGGTCCGATGCTGCCTCTCGAAGAACTCGCTCCAATACGCTCTGCGCCGAAAGCGTCTTGTTCAACTGATCGGCCGCAGCAAAAACGATGCCGCGCGCGGTCGTTTCCTCCACGGGCTCTAAGGACCCTGACTCGAATCCGTCGGAGAACCCCGACACGGCGATCGGCAATGCCTCCATAGCAATCGACTTGAAGCGTTGGATTGCTCCCTTGACACGCCGAAGAAAATCCCATCTTTTCATTGGCAATTCTTGCAATTTCTCATACTGCGAGCGAAAAACCGAGACGCACTCCGCAACATCGGACTGTTTATTCATTGTGGTGACGAAAGTCGATGTCTCCTTTTCTCCGAACAAATCCTGAGGAACCTGAAGGATGAAATATCGGGGGAAGAAATCGGGATGATAGATCCGACGCTGTCGCTCAGCCTCCTCACCGTTCTGCGCCACACGCGCGGGAATGTCCCTACCACTCAAGAAGGCATCGACGGTTGGAAAGAGTTCCTTGAGTATGGCCAGAAGCGTCCCCTCTGGAGGCACAGGCAGGTCCCGGAAGAGTCTCTTGAAGTACTCATTCCGCTTTTCTTGCGCCTCTCCTTCATCGGGACTCACAATTTGAAGCCAGGCAGTAAACCGCCAAGGCGCAAACATAAAATAGCGGGCGTTGCGGTAAATCTCTTCGTAGATCACCGGATGCATCATGCGGACAAGTTCCAACAAGCAGAAGTCGCGGATGTTGACTTCCTCGCCGACCAGCGGTAATGACCGACTCAGCCGGTTCGTATACAACTTCAACCGACGCAAATTTGTGAAATACGCCCGCAATGACACTTGCCACAATATTCGAAAGTCGTCTGTAAATTTTTGCCTTTCCCCAGCCTCCATCAACAAATGATTGCGGTCGCAAATCGCGTAGAATCGGTTTTCAAACTGAATCGCCAGGAGCGCATCTTCGATCTGCGGAAGCGGTATCGCGTCCGGAAAGAATTTCTCCAAATATTGCTGCGCTTCCGTTCTGGCTTCGTCTGAGGAACTCGTGCGCAAGGTTTGCACTAACGCGGGCGGATGGAAAGCGCAAAGATATGTAAACTGAGGGAATTCGGGAACGCCACGGATCAATTTGAACAGTACGTCCAACTCTGTTCGGTGCATTCGGTCCATGTCGTCCAGGAGCACCACGACCCGCACTGGAAGTCTCGATAGATTGCGCTGCAGCTCGACGATCTGCTCATCCTGCGAGGGTTTCTCGAACAACACTTTTAGTGAAGCCTGCACGCTAGGCAAAGCAGCGAACAGCATCCGTGTGAACTCAACGAAGTTCTTCTTGATCCTCGGGACGAAAAGTTTCGTTTCCAGTTTTTCCACGACACTGCTCAGAAGTGTCGAAACCAACGTCTTGTCGTCCATGGGCAGCCAGGTGGAAAACCGGACGATCACAACGTCCTCACGCTGTTCGAGCTCTTTTGTTAGCAGATTCAGAACCGAAGTCTTGCCATCCCCATAAGCTCCCGTTAGCGCCAGCACAGGCACGAAGTCGCTCGCAATCGCGCGTACGATGCTTGCCACCAACGTGCCGCGATTCAGGATGTCTTCACCAGCTTCCTCGATTGGCTTGTCGAGATCGGCATCAAGAAGCCCTCCCGCCTTCTTTCCGACTCGCGCATCTCGGTACAACACCAGGACTGTTCCCAACAAGCCAACGCCCAGCAAGAGCAAGGACCGATACGTCCCCGTTAGACTCAAGCACGCAAAGGCTCCGCCAGCACTGACAAGCCACATGATCTCGATTCCCGATACGAGGCCGGACCACCAGGATCTCCACAACCTCACAAGAAACCGAATCGTCCGAACAGCGTAGAGGAGCGCAGCGACCGACAGAATGGCAACGAGGGTCAACTTGCCATGCCTCGGCCAAATCGAGAGTCCCAACAAATAAGTATGAATGATCTTGAGCGCAGTTTCGACGAGTTGAGCCGCGACGTGCTTGACGGTGGGGGCAGTAAACCCGAGAACGGCGCCGATCAGGATTCCGAGAACGCTCCGTCGCCAATAGACCTTGAGGAACGGCGAAATTCTCTTGCCGATCGACGCCTTTTCATGTTCGTATTTTCCCACGGTATTTGACTAACTATACCGTAAATCCCCGTCGGCGGGTGGTCCGGCCTTTGCGGGATTTTGAGTTTGTGGGTGGCCCGTCCTTCGGTGTTGGAAGGGCGGGGCTTTTATCGGGCTATTCCGCGTAGTTTCACCGGGGCGCTCAGGGACAGCCAAGAGTGGCTGTTCTACAGGACAAACTGACCTAATCCTTGTGCGAGATTTTCATAGCCGTCACAAGAATGGCCTTGGCCCACTCTGGCGTCTGAGTTAGATCGCACGAATCCACAATCTTCCCGTGGTCCATGTGAAGCAGGAGTCTTGGCCGCGGAGCGATGCGTCTTTGGGGATCGCCTTCCTCACTATTGTCAAAGACACGAAGCTCCGTGAGTTTGGTCATGAGGTCCACGAGATGGAGGCGGCTATTTACGTACCGCTCGCGAATCTTGGCCTGGGGGATGTCGTGGCCGCCGGCTGCGACTCTGGAACGCACGCGGGCGATGTGGAGTTCGGGAGTGGCGAGTCCTACGTACCAGATGCGCACTTCTATTTTTTCGGAAAGGGCTTGATCGAGCAGGGCGGCAATCGTGTGGCCTCCAAGAGTCGTTTCGAAGGCGAAGTCCAATCGCTCGGAGATGGCGCGTTCCAGCAGTCGTTTCCCCTGGTGCCAGGCGGCGCTGTTGGCTTCCTCCTGGGTCATGCCGGGATTCTTGGCGTGAAACCGCTGAGCGGCTTCGTCCGGATTAAAATATTCGGCTCCGCTTTCACGGAACATCGCGCCGCCCACGCTGCTCTTGCCTGCGCCATTCGTCCCGGCCAGAACGTGGATGCAGGGAATGCGCTCCCGGTCAATCATGTTTGCGATCTGTACCGTTTGCGATCATCTCCTCTAAGTGCGGACTCGCCTGCGTGCGGCCGCCACGGCAGTTTTTCCGAGTTGTTCCGGCGATGCGTTGAATGCGGCCCGTGCTCCCGCGCGTGCCTTGGCAGTCTGCATCCTACCCAGCAGTGCATCAAATTCGCCGTTCAAAGTGTCCAGTCTGGTTTGCGACGCACCCGAGAGGGCGGTGTATTCCTCCATCGAAAGCAGGACCGCCCTGGGTGTCTCGTGTTTAGTGATGAGCACGATGCCGCCCTGAAGGACGGCGTCGAGGAGGTTGCCAAGCCTGTTCTTGGCGTCAGTCGCACTGATTTTGACTGGCGCCTCGCCCCGGCGATTGCGAATCGCAGGCGCGGGACTTTGCCGTAATCGACTACGCTGAATTGCCATCGCCACTCTCCTCTCGATCAAATTGCGGCCGTTCGTACGCTCTGTGTCTATCGCACATTTTAGCTATTTTGGCTATAACAGTCAACTTAGGACTTTAGGCGATGTCCTCTTGCGGCGCCAGCAGGGATGGCATAGGCGATGCCCCGCACTTGCGCGCCGCGAAAACTGCCGTTACAGTGAATGGAGTGTCCTAGCGCGCCCGTTGCCTCCTTGCAGCGCCTTGCCACTTTGAAATGGCCTACGACGATCACAGTCCGGCTGGTGCGGCGCCTGCCAAGGTGCATTCGAATGCAGTGCCTTTGGATGGCGCTGCGGAAGAAGTTTCTCCGCCGTCCACGGAACTCTCCTCTACGCAACCCGTCGCCATGCAACCCGCCGCAATGGAATCGCCGGAACCCGCGCCGCAAGATCTTCCGCACAATCCTGATGTTCCATCCGCGCCGAAGTGGCGTGCCGGAATCGCCGACGATTTGATCGTGCCGTGGGGCTGGATGGAAATCGCGCTGTTCGTTATTCTGGGCTTGATCGGCACCATCGTGGTTACCTGGGGACTGGCCGAGGTGGCCGTGCGGCTATTCCACGCGCATTCGAACGAAGTATTTGGCAATACGATGAGCACGTCGAAGTCGGTCGTGGTGCTCCTCAGCCAGGCGCTCCTGGACGGCCTGGCGATCGTGTATCTTTACGTGATGCTGTTGGCGCGAACGGACGCGCCGTTCTGGCGGTCGATTGGCTGGCGCGAGATGCGGCCGGGCGCCGGGACAATTCGCGATTCGGCGCTGCAATTTCTGGCGGGCGGCGCGGCGCTGGCCATTCTAGTTTCGTTTACGGGCGCATTTCTGAATTCGAAGGAAGTGTTGCCCATCGAGGAGTTGCTGAATGCGCGAGTGAGTGTGCTGCTGTTCGGCGTGCTGGGCGTGCTGGTTGCGCCGCTCGTGGAGGAAACGATTTTTCGCGGATTTCTTTATCCGGTGATTGCGCGCCGCGTGGGCATCGCCGCCGGAATTGCCGTCACCGGAACGCTTTTCGGATTGATGCACGCCGCGCAATTGTGGGGCGGCTGGGGGCAGATCGCGCTGCTGATTCTGGTGGGCGTGGTGCTGACGTGGGTGCGCGCGCGAACCGGCACCGTGGCGGCCAGTTATTTGGTGCATCTCGGCTACAATGGTTTGCAGCTCGCCGGCTACTTGATCTATTTGGTTAGCGGAACGCATCATTAAGCAGCGGTAGGATAGGCTAAACAGGCCGCGGAAAAAGTGCTTCACCGTCTTTGTCATTCCGAGCGAAGCGAGGAATCTCTCTTTCTTTTCTCGGGCGTCGAGCCAAGAGAGATTCCTCGCTTCGCTCGGAATGACAAAATAATTTCCCGCATCCTGTAAAACCTGTTCCGCTTGCGGGAAAAATCTCATCAGGGGACATCTTCCAGAATTATGAAAGTCGCGCAGCCCATTGAATGGACCAGCAAGGGTGTGGTCATGCTCGATCAGCGCCGGTTGCCGGGCGAAGTGATCCACCACACGTACACGGACTATCGCGAAGTCGCGGCGGCGATCAAGGACATGGTGATTCGTGGCGCACCGGCGATTGGCGTGGCGGCCGCGATGGGCGTCGCGCTGGGCATTGAGCGCTCCAGCGCGCGAACGCTGGACGAACTCCGCGCGGAATTTCCGGGAATATGCAAGATCATCGCGGAAACGCGCCCGACGGCCGTGGACCTGTTCTGGGCCATCGAGCGCATGACGCGCCGATTCGCGCTGCTCGTGGCGGCGAATTCGCCGCTCGACGAATTGCGGCGAGCCATGGTGGAAGAGGCGCGCGCGGTGCACGCCGAAAAGCGCGCCACGGACGAAGCGATTGGCCGCTTCGGCGCGGATTTGATGCCCGTTGCGGGACAGGTGATGACGCAGTGCAACGCCGGCGCGCTGGCCACGGCGGGGATCGGCACGGCGCTGGGCGTGATTCGCGTGGCGGTCGAGCAGGGGCATAAATTGCGCGTGCTCGTGCCGGAGACGCGGCCCTACCTGCAGGGCGCGCGGCTCACCGCGTGGGAACTGCACGAGGGCGGCGTCCCGCTCACGCTCATCACGGACAATATGGTGGGGCATTTCATGAAAACCGGAAACGTGGGCGCGGTCGTCGTGGGCGCGGATCGCATCGCGGCCAACGGCGACACGGCCAACAAAATCGGCACCTACCAGATTGCCGTGCTGGCGCACGAACATGGCGTGCCGTTTTACGTTGCCGCGCCGGTTTCCACGTTCGACCTAACGCTTGCGTCCGGCGAAGAAATTCCCATCGAAGAACGCGCCGCCGACGAAGTGACGCACCTGCGAGGCGTGCGCATCGCTCCCGACGTGACCGTCGCAAATCCGGCGTTCGACGTCACGCCCGCGCGCCTGATCTCCGCCATCATCTGCGAACGCGGCGTGGCCCGCCTGCCGTATGCGGAGTCGCTGCGCCGACTCGCGGACATGTCCGCCGCGGCAGCGCCGGGATAGCCGCAAGTGGAACAGGCTTCAGCCTGTTTTCTTTTGATTTTTTGTCGGGTCAGAAAAATCCACAGACTGAAGTCTGTGCCACATAAAGTCATCCGCAACCACACCATGCCAGGGCGTTATTGTTTCAGGCTCCCGCGAGGATCTCGTATTGCTCCTTCGTCAGCGGCACGACGGAGAGCCTGCCTTGCCGGACGAGCGGCGAATCCTTGAACCGTTTGTCGGCTTTGATTTCCGCGAGCGGTATTGGTTTTGCAATGGTTTTTCCCGCCTTGATCCGGACGTTTGGTTTTTTGGGATCGGAAGCGTCCACGGAGACGACGATTGCAGTTCCCACCGCGCTTTTGCGCGCTCCGGTTTCGTAGATGATCAGTCGCGCGCCGGGGACCATTTCCCGCAAGTGTTTTACGGCGGCGGGGTTTGAAACGCCTTCCCACTCGGTCGCCTTGTCTCGCTGGAGATCGGCGAAGGAATATACCGACGGCTCCGTCTTGAGCAAATAATCCTGGGACATGCGCTTTCCCTCCACCCTGCGATGCGGCCAGTATTTTACCTGTATTTTACGCAGCGCGGGCTTCAGCCTGCGGAATTTAATACAGGCAGATATCAAATTCCGCAGGCCGAAGCCCGCACTACCCGTGAAGGAGCGAAATTCGTTTCAACAGGAATTTGTGGTGAATGCCAACAGAAGAATGAAAACACCGGAACAATTCCGCGGCACGCCCATGATCTTTCATGGCCGCCAGCGGCGTTTTGCGCGCAGCTTCCGGTGAATGTCACGCGCACGGCCCGGCGCGCGCCGTTATGCGATCTGGGCCGATTGCCAATGGCAGGCCGCAACGCTTTTTTTCGGCAACACCGCCGGATACTGGTCGCGCAACATTTCCTCGAGCGCATCCACCAGGCTGCCGTCCCACCAGCCTCGGCGCACTTCCTCGCGTATCGTGGCAATGGCCTGCCCATGTGTCAGCGCCTTGCGATAGGGGCGGTCCGTGGTGAGCGCGTCGTAGACATCCACGGTCTGCAAAATGCGTGCGTTCCGGGGGATCTCGTCGCCCTTCAGGCGATCGGGATAGCCCGTGCCGTCCTGGCGCTCGTGGTGCGCGCGAATGATGGGGAGAACATTGCGGAACGATTTGAGAGGCGCACAGATATGCTCGCCGACTTCGGAGTGCGTCTCCATGATGCGGCGTTCCTCGGCTGTGAGCGGGCCGGGCTTGGAAAGAATATAATCCGGTACGGCCACCTTGCCAATGTCATGCACCATGCTGGCGCGGCGCAGCGCCACGCAATCCTCTTCGGAAAGTCCCAGATGCTCCGCAAGCGCTTCCGAATAGCGCATCAAGCGTTCGCAGTGGCCACCGGTGTCGGAGTCTTTCGCTTCGATGCTCCGAACCAGCGCAAACAGCACGGACTCGGCGTTTTCCAGTTCCTCGCCCAGAGCCTTGCCCGAAAGGTTGCCGGCGCCGGACTCATTCCGGTGCGCGTCGCGTTGCTCGGCAATCAACAGAAGCGACGACTCGCCGCTTTCGATTGTCGAAAGCACGCGATAGCCGTGCGAATCCAGCGCGCGTTCGAGCGATTCGCGTTTATCCTCGGCGGTAGTTTCATCGGCGACGAGCACGGCATGCTGCGGCATTCCGTTTTTTGACATTATCGGCTCCAACATTCTTTCATCACGCCATCCCAGGAATCGCAATTACGACCGTCGCTGAGAATATCCCGAACTCTACTTCGATTGGTTGTACTTTTTTCCGACCTTGTTCCAGAACATCATGGGGGGTGAAGGCGACCGTGTCTATTCACCCTTCGGGGAAGACGATGACTCTTTTGGGGGATGCGCGGAGAACGAACTATCCTTGCCTGTTTTCGCGCTTGCCGGCTTCCATGCTTTCCCCGGAATAAGCCAGCGGAGATGCGGCGATGAGATTTTTATTGACCGCGAACATGGCCAGCTCCAGGCGGCTGGAGACGCCCGTCTTGCCGAAGATATTCTTCATATGCCGCTTGACGGTTTCCACCGAGATGCCGCACTTGTCGCCGATTTCATGGTTCGTGCAGCCTTGCACGATCAGGTTGATCACGCTCAGCTCGCGCGGAGTCAGCCCAAATCGCTTCGGCGGCGGCTCATCTTTCTTGCCGATGAGATCGCTCACAACCTCGACGAGATTCGACACCGTCTTTCCATTCAGCCAGTACTGGCCGCCGACCACCGCGCGTATGCAAGCCGTGAGTTCCCGGGCGACGGCGCTCTTCAAGACCACCGCGCGTGCGCCCAACTGCAGGGCTTCCAGCAACTGCTGCGTTTCGATCGATCCGGTCAAAATAATGGTTTTTGTTTTTACGCATTTCGAGGTTACGGATCGCAGGGCTTCCAGGCCGGCGAGACCCGGCATGGCCAGATCGAGCAGAAGGATATCCGGCTGGAGTTGCAGGGTTAAATCAACGGCTCTCTTGCCATCGCTCGCCTCGCCCACCAGTTTGAACGAAGTCTCGGAAGCCAGAATGCTGCGTACCCCCATCTGTACCACCGGATGGTCGTCCGCAACAACAATCGTTACGATGAGATTGTCCGACATTTGAGACTCATTCTTTCCGAATGCCTGACTCCCTTCAAACTGTACCACAATGGTGCTTATTATCAGATAAAGCGGCGATTATAGCGCCCCGTTACTTGAAGGTTCCCACGATTCCGGCGAACTCGTTCGAGGCAAGTTCCAAGGCCTTCGATGCCCGCTCAATCAACTCTCCGGTCTTTTTTGGATCGAGCTTTTCCTTGTCCGACAGAATTGCGCATAATTTCGCAACCTTGGTTGCTCCCACCATGCCGCTGCTGCCCTTGAGGGAATGGGCTGCGGCGCGAACCTTGGCGTAATCGCCCGCAGCGGCAGCCTCGCGCATCGCGCCAAGCCTGCGAGTTCCATCCGTGACATATAACTCAAGCATTCGTTTCAGGTTGCCGGAGCTTTTCATCGTGGATTCCAGGGCTCGGAGGCATTCGGTGTCAATCGTCGAGCGCCCCCTGGGCTCCGGTAACTGGGGTGCCCGGGCGGAGTCGTTTGGCAGCCAACGCGTCATTGCCTGGCCCAATTGCTTGAGGGTGAAAGGTTTTCCCAGGAAATCGTTCATCCCCACGCCGAGGCATTGCTCTCGTTCCCATTCCATCACGCCGGCCGTCAAGGCAATAATCGGAACTTTCGCGAATGTACCTCCCAGCAACCGAATCCGTGACGTAGCCTCATAGCCATCCACCACGGGCATCTGGCAATCCATGAGCACCAGGTCATACGTGGCTTTCTGAATCTGCTCGACCGCTTCCCGTCCGTTCTCCGCGGTATCGACCTGGCACTCCAGATTTTCCAGCATCGCCTTTTCAACCACCAAATTAATCGGGTTGTCCTCAACCAGCAGGATTCTACGGCCCGCGAGGAAGCGGCTCTTGGTCTGCGTGGCGGCCTCGGCGATTTCCTTGGCTTGCTGCAAGTCGACAACGGAGCGGCGCAATTCGAGGTGCGCGACCACCTGGCGAGCCAGCGCCTCCAGGGCTTCGCGCTGCTCCGGCGTGAATTCGTGAGGATTGTTGTCCAACACGCACAGTGTGCCCATAGCATGCCTGTCCGGAGTTATCAGGGGCACGCCCGCATAAAATCGAATGTAAGGCGCGCCGGTGACAAACGGGTTTTGCGCGAATCTGGGGTCGGTCGATGCGTCCTTCACGATCGTAATGGAGTTCTGCAGGATCGCGTGCGCGCAGAAGGCAATGTCACGCGATGTTTCCGAGATTTCGATTCCAATTTTCGATTTGAACCACTGGCGATGGGAGTCGATCAGCGTGATCAGGGCAATGGGTGTTTTGCAAATGTGCGAAGCCAGCTTCGTCAGGTCGTCGTACTCCTGCTCGGGAGACGTATCCAGGATTTGGTAACGTCGCAATGCCACTATGCGCTCGGCTTCATTTACGGGCGTTGGTGGCGGCTGCACTAAATTCTCTCCTGGATCTGCATACGGCTGAAATGCCGGCTGTGTTTACACACAACCGCTTACTTCATTCATCACAAAAACAGGTGCCTAATAGTACTACAAGGCCGCGGACGATGGAGTGTGGCTCACTTGGTTACCTTGGCCCTCCATTCGCCAATGGGCTTGGGTGCGGTAGCGCGGGCTTTGGCCTGCGGGGTTTAGTCCCGGCAAGCACCAAACCTCGCAGGCTGAAGCCCGCGCTACGAACAACGGCTGCACGCTGGATTAACGGGGCAGCCTTGCATCACGCGCGAAAGTGATCCGCATCACGGCAAATGAGTGGCGGATAAGCGAATATGTTGGACGTGGATGATGAAATAAAAGGAGGAATGCCATGAGACTTCTACTCGCGATCGACGGTTCCAAGGAATCGGAGGCCGCCACGCATTCCGTAATCGCGCAATGCAAGCCGCAAGAAACGCAAGTGAAGGTGCTGAATGTGGTCGACCTGGCCATTCCCATTCCAACGTCCGACGCCGCGGGATTCCGCGAGGAAAGCCTGAGGCACGGGCAGGAATTGGTGCACCACGCGGAAGAAGAGTTGAAACGCGCGGGCTATGCGGTACAGACCGCGGTCGAAGAGGGCGATCCGAAATCCAAAATCCTCGACCAGGCCGCCCGGTGGAATGCGGAACTCATCGTCATGGGCTCGCATGGCCGGAAGGGGCTGGACCGTTTTCTGATGGGAAGCGTCGCGGAAGGCGTGGCGCGCAACGCGCCCTGTTCCGTGGAGATCGTGCGCGTTCATTAGCCCTGCATTTTGCACGGGCACATAATTCAATCCTCGCAAGGCCGAGCGCCTCTGAGCGCCGCCTGAGTGCGGCTGGTTGTGTCTAGAGGGATCGATTTTGTATTGGCCGGTTGCCTTTCCTGTTTCGCCCGATCCATAAACCACCAACAAGAACAATCTAAAGGTCGCAATGTGCGCGAGGTTGCATTCCGAAGCGGCTGGATATATGTTGCCGTTTTGACCCGTGGACCCCAGCGCAGGTGGAAATCGAGGAGGCGAAAGACATGAAGCGACAGGCCGTGTTAGCGTTGTGCGCGATGGTTGGAATTGGTTTGGCGCTCACAATTCCGGAGGTGCATGTGTATTCCTCGGACAAGGAACCGCGGTTCCCCCAGCTCAAGGTGGAGCAGTTGACCGACCTGCAGCGCCCGTTTGCGGACGAGATATTGAAAGTGTCCAGCATCGGGATTGCCGGTCCGTACAACATGATGCTGCGCAGCCCGGTGATGGGCGAGCGCTTGTTTGCGATGCTCGATTACCTGCGTTTCAACACCTCCGTTCCGCGCAAGCTGAATGAGTTCGCGATCCTGATTCAGGCGCGGCTGTGGACCTCGCAGGTGGAGTGGACCGCTCACTTTCCTCTGGCCGTGAAGGCGGGGCTGCCCGAGGCTGTCGCGAACGACCTCAAGGAAGGAAAGCGCCCGGCGTCTATGCAGCCGGACGAGGCTGCGGTCTACGATCTCTGCATGGACCTGGCGACCAGGCACGTGGTCAGCGATGCCTCATTCAAGCAAGCGCGCGCGGTGTTCAGCGATCAGCAAATCGTCGACCTGATCGCGGTGAGCGGCACCTATGCGACCGTCGCTATGCTGAGCAACACGGCTGAGGACGCGACTCCCGGCGGCAAGACGCCGCCTCTGCAGCCGCTCCCGGCACATTGAATCGCGTTCTGAAATTATGAACATCGCGCATCGAGCGCCATTGCTTGCAGGAGCCGTCCGGCGTACAGTACCGGGTGCCACGTAATTAGCATGCAACACCCGGCGAATTCACAAGGAGAGGAAATAAAAATGAAATTGAAGCAAGTAGTTGCAATCGGCGGAATGCTCCCGTTGGCCGCCGCTTTCTCGATGCCCGCAAAAGCGCAGGCTCCGCAAGCAACCGCACCGGCCCCAGCGGCCGCCCCGGCAGTGCCGGGTTTGACGCTGACCTCGCCGGCATTCGAAGACGGTTCGATAATTCCCGCGAAGTTCACGCAGTCGGTTACCGATTTTGTTTCGCCCAAGCTGCAGTGGACCAATGTGCCGCCGAACACGGTCAGCTTTGTCATGCTTGCCCACGATCCGGATGTCGCAATGGATAAGAAGATTGGCGACGTGCTGCACTGGCTGGCGTTCAACATTCCGGGAACCGCTACCGGACTCCCCGAAGCCGTGCCCGCCACCGCTTCCCTGGCCGATGGAACCGTGCAGGCCAAGAATCGCCGCGGCCTGATCGGCTATCTTGGGCCGGGCGCTCCTGCCGTCGGCCCGTATCACCACTACACGTTTGAGCTTTTTGCGCTGGATACAAAGCTCACCCTTGGAGCGGACGCCACGCGAGCGGACGTGCTGGCGGCAATCGACGGCCATATTCTGGGCAAGGGCGTGCTCATGGGCCGTTTCCACAAGTAGCCTGATTCCCGGATTTAACTTTTCGTCTTACGAAAATAAAACGGCTCAGGGCAGGGTGTTGCGCCTCCCTGAGCCGTTTTTTTTAATCGCGGGAAGGACTCTGAACGGATGCGAATCCGGTTTCACAGGCTGCGGAAAAAGTCTCTATTTTTGTCATTCCGAGCGCAGCGAGGAATCTCTCTTCGATTTATGCCCAAGAAAAGAAAGAGAGATTCCTCGCTGCGCTCGGAATGACAAAACGCCTGGGGGATTTTTTTGCGGCCTCTTCAGTAAGCCGGGTCCTGGGATGCGGCGGCGCGGCCTTCACGAGTGGCGCGCAGGATTCCAGTGTTATCCATATAAAAATTCCGGAACCCGTAATTTCCCGCTCGAGCCTGAAGCGCAAACGTGCGGATCGCTCCATCGGCTTCCGGGGGGCCGGGCGTGTACTGAATCCGGTAGTTGACGCTCTGCGCGAGCTGCGCGGCGAGGCGCACGCGTTCGCCGACGGCCTCGAACTGTTGCGGGTAGACGCCACCCTGCGCCGATGCGAAATCGACGAGCGCGGTTCGCGCTTCTCGCAAGGACTCGGCCGCGCGGGCTTCCGACAGCGCCGTGGGATCGCCCTGCCGCTCGGGAACGACGAACCACAGGAAACTCCAAAGCACGCCAAGCAGCACGCCAAGCAGGATGCCCCAGCGCAGCAAAATCTTGCGCGTGCTGGGCTTTGCTCCGGGTGCAGCTTCACCCGGAATCGGCGCGGTCAGGTCCAGGCCACAGTGCGGACACATCTCCGTGGCTTGATTGATTTCATTTTCGCATTCGCGGCATGTGTACATAGGTGGCAGTTCGGAAGCGGGCTTTTCTTGTGCCGGGAATCCGGTGCACGCCCGTTGCGGCACATCCTATCGAATGGGGAGGGCAAGAGTCAATTCGTGCAAATGGGTCCTGGCAAATCAGTCGTGGTAAAGCGGTCGCGGCAAATGGGGCGGGCCGAGTTTCCTGCCGGAAAAGAGAAAAGGGAGAAAGCCGCGAAGGCCTTCTCCCTTGATCTCTGATACAGCAATCGTATCCAAACGATTTAGAGCGGTTTGTCGCCCGCTGTGGCAATGGCGCTCAGGTTCACGCGGATGACGCCG
>PLUM01000048.1:57352-58082 GCA_003165465.1 Acidobacteriota bacterium | reverse complement strand
GCTGGTGATGCTGCTGGCCACCGGCGTTCTCCTGAATATCAGCCGGCAGGCCGATTAGGTGCGGCGCGCAATTCGGAGTGCAGTGTGACGCAAGCCGGACAGCGGACTCGCAAACTCTTGATCGCGGGCGGCGGTACGGGCGGCCACGTTTTTCCGGCGCTCGCGGTTGCCAGGGAATGGATGTCGCGGGGAGTGGAAAGGGAAGTCGTGTTCGTTGGAACGCAACGCGGGATTGAAGCGCNNTCGAGACGATTCGCTCGGCGGGACTGAAGGGGATAGGCGGGATGAAATTTGTACGCAACGCGGCGAAACTTTTTCCGGCGATGTGGGATTCGTTTTCCATTCTTCGCCGCCACAAGTGTTGCGCCGCCCTCGGCGTTGGAGGATACGCCGCAGGTCCCATGATGCTCGCCGCCGTGCTGCGCGGATTGCCGACCGTCGTGTTCGAGCCGAACGCGGAGCCCGGCTTCACCAATCGCGTGCTTGCCCGTATCGTGACGCGCATCGCCACGGCCTACGATGCGCCGACGAAACGCTGGGGAGCGAAGGCCACGCTCACGGGAATTCCCGTGCGTCCCGAGTTCTTCGCGATTTCCGCGCGCGCGCCCTCCGAACCGTTTCATCTCCTGATCACGGGAGGCAGCCAGGGCGCCAGCGTGATCAACCGCGCCGCGATGGATTCAGCCAATCTTCTTGCGGAAAAAATGGCCGCGCAAAAAAATCGCATCTC
>PLUM01000048.1:0-57258 GCA_003165465.1 Acidobacteriota bacterium | reverse complement strand
CCCAGCTCACCGCGGAACGTCTTACTCGGGAAATTTTTAGTTTGTTTGACCGGCCCGCGGACTTGCAGGCGATGGCCGCGAACGCGCGGCATCTCGCCAGGCCGAATGCAGCGCGGGAAATCGTCAACCTGATCGAAGGGATGGCTCTCGCATGATGGTGACGTTTCGAAATTTCAAGCGCATTCACCTGGTCGNNGGCATGAGCGGGATCGCCGAGGTGCTGCTCACGCTCGGCTATTCGGTTTCCGGCTCGGATGCGAAATCCTCTCCCATCACCGATCGCCTGCTGAATCTGGGCGCCGAAATTTTCGAAGGCCATAAGACGGAGCAGGTTCACGGCGCGCACGTCGTGGTGGCTTCGTCGGCGATTGGCGTGGACAGCCCCGAAATCCTCGAGGCGCACCGCCTGAAAATTCCCGTCATTCCGCGCGCCGAAATGCTCGCCGAATTAATGCGCCTGAAATACGGAATCGCCATCGCTGGAGCGCACGGCAAGACCACCACCACGTCGATGACGGCCAGTGTGCTGGCCGCCGCCGGGCTCGATCCCACGTTTGTCGTGGGCGGCCGCGTGAATCACATCGGCTCGACAGCGCGCCTCGGGCGCGGCGAATACATGGTGGTCGAAGCCGACGAGAGCGACCGCACATTCCTGTTGCTCGCGCCGGTTGTCGCCGTGGTGACGACCATCGACCGCGAGCATCTGGACACGTACAAATCTCTCGAGGAAATTCAGGACATTTTCACGCAGTTCGTCAATCGCGTGCCGTTCTACGGCGCCGCCGTTCTGTGCCTCGATGAACCGAACGTGCAGGCCATCATTCCGAATGTGAAGCGCCCGGTCATCACCTATGGCACGTCGAGCCAGGCCGACCTCGTGATCAGCGACATTGAACTTCTGGGAATCCAAAGCGAGTTTCGCCTGACCTATCGCGGCGACGACCTCGGAAAATTTCATCTCAACGGGCCGCCGGGAATCCATAACGTGCGCAATGCCGCCGCCGCGGCGGCCGTCGCGCTTTATCTGAGTGTGCCCTCTGAATTGATTCGCGCCGGACTCGAGGAATTTGCCGGGGTGGGCCGCCGGTTTGACGTCAAGGGAGTCATCAACAACATTACGTTGATCGACGACTACGGCCACCATCCCGTCGAAATTCGCGCCACGCTCGAAGCCGCGCGCGGCTGCCATTTCGAACGTCTCCTGGTCCTTTTTCAGCCGCACCGGTACTCGCGCACCAAGCACCTGTGGGATGAATTTTGCCGCTCGTTTAACCAGGCTGACATGGTCGTGCTGATGGACATCTACGGAGCGGGCGAGCAGCCCATTCCCGGCATTAGCGGGGAGGCCCTTGCGGACGCGATTCGCGCCGCGGGCCACAAGAACGTTGTCTTTCACAGCTCCATGCAGGAAGGGATCGAGGAATTGCTCCGCGCCGCGAAGCCGGGAGACGCGATCCTCACGATCGGCGCGGGCAACGTGAGCCGCGCGCCGGGCGAACTGGCGATTCTGTTGGGAGCGAAGGTGTCCTTGCATCATGCGAATTAGCGATCCCAAGTTGATCGAGGCAATCGTCGCTCTGGGCGTCGAGCACAAGCCCGGCGTGTCCCTTGCATCGAAAACTTCGCTCGAAATTGGCGGCACGTCCGACATCCTGCTTGTCCACAAGCACGAAGCCCTGCCGGAACTGGTTCGCCTGCTGAAACAGGCGGGCGTGCCGAACCGTTTTCTGGGCGGCGGCAGCAACGTTCTTTTGCCCGATGGAGAGCTTCCCTGGGTGATCCTGCAACTTTCGCGGCAGAACCCGGAAGTTCGGTTCGAAGGAAATTCGGTTTTTGTCGATTGCGCCGCGAACCTCGGACAAACGGTCACGATGTGCGCCAAGCACGATCTGGGCGGCATGGAAGGATTGATTGGCGTTCCGGGATCCATCGGCGGGGCGCTGCGCATGAACGCCGGCGCCTATGGGACCCAAATTGGAACGTATGTCCGGGAAGTGCAAGTCTACCGGGCGGCCACGGGACGGATCGAGACGCTGCGGGGGGCTGAAATTAATTTCGAATACAGGCACACTTCTTTTGCTTCCGATGATATTATGCTCGCGGTGCGACTGGAACTCCCGTCCAAACCGTACTCCGATATTCTTCAAGGAATCCGTATCTGCAATGTGAAGCGGCGAGCCAGTCAGCCGCTCAATCAAAAAAGCGCAGGCTGTATTTTCAAGAATCCGCCGGGCGCTTCCGCTGGGCGCATGATCGACGAGCTTGGTCTGAAGGGCCATTCCGTCGGCGACGCTCGTGTGAGCGACCGCCACGCCAATTTTTTCGTCAACGCAGGACACGCCTCCGCCGCCGATATGCTCGCGCTGATTGCCGACGTTCGCCGGCGTGTGCGCGATCGTTACGGTGTGGAACTCGAGGAAGAAGTTATCGTGTGGAAGGAACAATGAGCGCCGAACCAGACTATCTCCCCGCGGATGCGCTGGCCGAGGACGAGCCGAAGTATCTTCGCCGTCAGAAGCCGGTGGAGATTCGCAAGCGCAAATTCAGCCGGAAGTCGTGGCCCGTCTACCGCATGGTTTTAGTGGGAGGGATCGCCGCGCTTTCTACAGGCTTCGCGCTGTACGAAGCCGCGAACTACTTGTTATATTCTCCCGGTGTCCAGTTGCGGAGCGCGGAGCAGATTGATATTCAGGGGAGCCGATTCGTGCCGCCGGATGCCATCACTGAAAAATTTTCAGCGGACATGGACCGCAGCATCGTTCGTGTTCCGCTCAACGAGCGCCGCAATGCGATCGAGTCGCTGCCCTGGGTGGAGCAAGCCCATGTTCAGCGCGTGTTGCCCAACCGGATTCGCGTGGAGATCACGGAGCGCACGCCCGTGGCGTTTCTCCGCGCGGGCGGCGATCTCTCGCTCGTCGATACGCACGGCGTGATTCTCGACCGGCCGGTCGACGGGGAGTTTCACTTTCCGGTCGTCGGCGGCATTGCGGAATCGATGCCACGCGAGGCGCGCGAGCAGCGCATGAATTTATATGTGCAGTTCATGAAGGAAATCGAACTCTCCCGGCCGGGCGCGGACGATCATGTCAGCGAGGCGGATCTTTCCGATCTCACCGATTTGCGCGTGACGCTGACCGGGCTGGGAACGGCATCCGCGGCCGCTTCGCCAATTCTGGTGCACTTCGGCAATGCGGATTTTGGCAGCCGGTACCATTTGCTCGCGGAAAATATCGACCAGTGGCGAGCCAGCGCCGGGAGCGTGGATTCGGTGGATTTGCGGTTCGCGCGCCAGGTGGTGGTGAACCCGGAATCGAAGACCATCGCGGCCAGCGCGCCTCAGGCCCCGCTTCAGGCCTCGCCCAAGCCCGCGCACAAGCACGCGGTTCAGCATGCGGTCAAACGAGTGGCGGTGGCGCGAAAACGGCGCTAACGGAAATGTAAAAGCATTTTCCCCGGCCGCGCCCACGGCCCGGGCAGGCAGGAAGACGAAGGAGCGGCGGGTTGACGAAAAAAGAAAAATATCTGGTCGCGCTCGATGTCGGCAGCTCGAAGACGTGTGCCATCGTTGGCGAGTTGAGTGACGAGGGCGTGAAGTTTGTCGCCATGGGCGCGGCTGAATCCAAGGGCCTGCGCAGAGGCTTGATTGCAAACATCGCCGCGGCGGCGACTTCGGTGCGGCGCGCGATCGAAGAGGCCGAAGGCGTTGCCGGAGTGCCGGTTGAGCGGGCCATTGTCGGAGTGGCCGGAAGTCACGTTCGCGGAGTGAACAGCCGCGGAGGCATCACGCTGGGGCATCGGCCAAGGGACATTAACCGCGACGACATTCATCGCGCCGTGGATGCCGCGCGGAACATCACTCTTCCCGAGGACCGCGTGGTGCTGCATGTTCTGCCGCAGGAATTTCTGCTCGACGCGCATGACAATATCCGCGATCCGCTCGGCATGATCGGCGAGCGCCTCGAAGTGAATGTGCACCTCGTAACTTCCTCGGCGTCGGCCATGCAGAACCTGGTGATTGCCATCAATCAGGCGGGTGTGGAAGTCGCGGACACGGTTCTCGAGCCGCTGGCTTCGGCCGAATCCTGCCTCACGCAGGATGAGCGCGAACTGGGCTGCTGCCTGCTCGATATCGGAGGCGGCACGACCGAGCTGGTGGTCTTCAGCAACGGCGTGGTGCGCCACGCGGCCGCCATTCCCGTGGGCGGAGATCATTTTACGAACGACCTCGCCGTGGGCCTGCGCACGCCGATTCCCGAGGCGGAAAAGATCAAGCGCGAGCACGGCTGTGCATGCAAGGACATGATCGTCGAGGATCGCTCGATCGAAATCGCCAGCGTCGGCGACCGCCCTCCGCGCATGGTGTTTACGCGCATGTTGAATGAAATTCTGGAGCCGCGCGCGAATGAATTGCTTTCGCTCGTTCACGATGAGCTGCAGCGGGCAGGTTTCGCGTCGGCGATTCCCGCGGGCCTTGTACTGAGCGGCGGCGGAGCGCATCTCAAGGGGCTTGTCGAACTCGCCGAGGGCATGTTCCATTTGCCCGCGCGCATGGCCGCTCCCCGGGGTCTAGAAGGGATGCCCGAACAGCTTTCCAGGCCCGAGTACGCAACGGTTGTCGGCCTGCTTCTGTACGGCGCGCGAGCGCGGCGGCAGACGTCGCAGAAGCCGGCAACGTTTGTCGGGAAACTAAAAAGCATGTTCGTGGGCGCGTGATGCGGAAAAGAACCGAGGGACAGGGAAACTTTTTTGTTGGAGGAAGTGACATGACGGCAAAAGACACGGGAATCAGGATTTCGTTCAGCGAGGAAATTCATCAGGGCGCGAAGATCAAGGTGATCGGCGTCGGCGGCGGCGGATGCAACGCCGTGAACCGCATGATCCGCGCCAAGGTGGAAGGCGTCGAGTTCATCGCGGCGAACACCGATTTGCAGGCCCTCAAGCTCTCGCAGGCACCCGTTAAATTGCAGCTTGGCGGCAAGCTCACCAAAGGTCTGGGCGCGGGCGCGAATCCCGAGATTGGCCGCAAAGCGGCTCTCGAGGATACCGAAAAAATCATTGAAGCCCTCGAAGGCGCGGACATGATTTTCCTTACCACGGGCCTCGGCGGCGGCACGGGCAGCGGCGCGGCTCCAGTGGTCGCTTCGCTCGCCGCTGAACTCGGCGCTCTCACCGTCGCGGTTGTCACCAAGCCGTTTCTGTTCGAAGGCAAGCGGCGGCAGCAGCAGGCCGAGCAGGCGCTCGCCGAACTGGTTGGCTGCGTGGACACCGTGATCGTGATCCCCAACGAGCGGCTGCTGGAAACCGTCGATACGGGAACGAGTTTCTTCGAAGCCTTCCGCATCGCGGACGACGTGCTGCGGCAGGCCGTGCAGGGCATCAGCGACATCATCACGATTCCCGGCATCATCAATCGAGACTTCGCCGACGTTCGCACCATCATGCAGGGGCAGGGATACGCCGTGATGGGCACCGCCGTGGCATCGGGCGCAAACCGCGCGATCGAAGCCGCCACGCGCGCGATCAACAGCCCGTTGCTCGAGGACAATTCGATCCAGGGCGCGCAGGGCATCCTGATCAACATCTGCGGCTCATCCAGCATCACGCTCAATGAAGTTCACGAAGCTTCTTCCGTGATCGAGGAAGCGGCGCATGAGAACGCCAATATTATTTTCGGCGCCGTTTTGGACGAAAACATGAAGGAACAGATCAAGATTACGGTCATCGCCGCGGGATTCCGCGAGGCGGCACGCCGCCAGCCGCATCAGAAGCCCGCCTATCTTCCAAAAACCTGGAAGGCTGGGCGCGAGGAAGAAATGGCCGTCGAGCCTCGGGAGATTCCGGTGGAAGACGAGCGTCCCGCCGTCAAGGAAGTGATCCACCAGGAAAATACTGCGGCTGCCGACGACCTCGACGTTCCCACATTCCTCCGGCGCGCGGCGCAAAAAGCCTAGCGTCATCCTCAATCAAAATGTTTGTCGCGGCGCCCCGGTTTCAACGGGCGCCGTTTTTTTAAATTTTGAGATATGTCCGCTGACCAGACTTCTGCTTTGAGAAAATCCAGCGTGTTGACGAAACGCAGCGCCGAAGTCTCGCCGGCTCTGAAGGTGACCGCCTGATCTTCCACCGAGCCAGCCAAAAAACACTCCATCCTGATTCGGCCATGCCGCCTGAGGTAAACTCGGGCGCATGGCCGACCTCGTCCAAGTGCGCCCGGAAATCCTCGAGGAAATGCTCCAACACGCGCGGAGCGAGCCGCGAATCGAATGCTGCGGCCTGCTCGCCGGGCGCGACGGCGTCATCACCGCGATTTTTCCGGCGAAGAACGCGCTGGCAAGCGCCACGGCCTACGACATTGCGCCACGGGATTTATTCGATTTGTTTCGCACCATGCGCGAGCAGGGGCTGGCGCACATGGGCATCTACCATTCGCATCCATCCACCGAAAATGCCCCCTCCGCGCGCGACATCGAGCAGGCGTACTATCCCGATCAGGTGTACTTCATCCTCTCGCCGCGCTTGAACGCGCCTAATCCAGTCCGTGCATTTTCGATTCGCGATCGCGCCGTGCAGGAACTAAAAATCGAAATCGTAGCCCAATGATTTTAGCAGCACAGACTTCAGTCTGTGTGCTTTTCCTGTATGCAGCGCGAACCGGAAACACACAAGCGGAAGAGCCCGTGTGGCAGCCTGGTAGTCGCAAGGTTTTTTGTAGCGCCCGCCTTCAGGCGAGCATTGTAGATTCACCCACATGCCCGCCTGAAGGCGAGCGCTACACGCCCTGTTTCGGTTTTTCACCGGCGCACACGGAACGATACACTTCCCTCACCTGCTCGGCCGATCGCTCCCACGAATATTTCCCGACGAGTTCATGGCCTCGGCGCACGAGCGTCTCGCGCAAATCGTCCTCGGTGAGGATGTGTCGGATGCCGCGCGCGATTTCAAAAATATTTTCCGGGTTTACGAGCAGCGCGGCCTGCGAAAACACTTCCGGCAGGGACGACACGCTCGACGTCAGCACCGGCGCGCCGTGCGCCATGGCCTCGAGCGGCGGTAGTCCAAACCCTTCGTACAGCGAAGGGAAGAGAAACGCGCTCGCGCGAGAATAAAAAACGCGCAGCACGGGATGCGGCACGAATCCCAGAAAACGCACGTCCGCCTGCACGCGCGACCGCAGCACGGCCCGCCGCAGGTCCGAATGTTCCTCGGCGGAATTGCCGATCAGCAGCAGTTTCAGGTTGGCGTATTTCGGGTGATCGCGCAGATCCGCTTTGGCCACGGCGAAGGCTTCAATCAGCCGGGAAAGATTTTTCTGCGGTTTGATGTTGCCCGCGTAAAGCACAAAAGGATCGGTTACCGCGTGGCGTTCCAGAATACTGTCGGCACCCTCGGGCATGGGCTCGCGCAGAAAACGCTCGTCGAGCGCGTTGTAGATGACCTCGATTTTTTCTTCCGGCACGTCGAAGACGCGTGAAACATCCTTCTTGCACGAATGGGATACGGCCAGGATGCGGTCGGCGCGGGCCAGCGCGCGCCTCGCGAAAAACAGTCGCCCGGCCTGGAACGTGGCCGAAATGCCGGGCGGCGGACTGAGCACGTCCGTCATGTCGTGGATCGTGATCACGAGGCGCGAGAGCACGACGGGCGGCGCATAGAACCAGGGCATGTGCAGTAGGTCCACGCCACGATTGTGCAAGAGGAAGGGAAGATGCAAGTGCGTCTGGAAAGAGCCGGGCTCGTGCGGATATTCAAGAAGCGTGAAATTGCCGGGCAGGGGATCGAATTCCCGGAGATGCGACTGCTGGCCGATCAGCAGATATTCGGTCGAGTCGCCCGCGCGCGCAAATTGATTGACGATGTTGCGGATGTACGTGCCGATTCCGAAATCGCCGGCGCGCCGGATATCGATCGCAACACGCATCGGTCCGGGCGCTCAGCGCGCCGCGCCGAGGCTCCCGGCCTGCGGCGGCGAAATGTCCCAGCGCCGCGTGTACAGCGGAAACTGCACGGCAAACTCGGCGACCTCGGCGCGAATGCGCCGCTCGCGCTCGGCATCGCCCAGGTGCAAGAGCGACTCGGTGAGCCAGGCGGCGATACGCGCCATGTCCGGTTCGAGCATTCCGCGCGTGGTCACGGCGGGAGTGCCGAGGCGAATGCCGCCGCCCGTCATGGGCGGAGTGGGATCGAAGGGAATCGAATTTTTGTTCACGGTGATGCCCGCGCGATCCAGCGCCGGCTGTGCGTCCTTGCCCGTGATGCCGCGCGAATATAGATCGATCAGGAAGAGATGATTGTCCGTGCCTCCGCTGACGATGCGGAAGCCAGCCTTCGCGATTTCCGCGGCAAGCTTTTGCGCGTTCGCGACAATTTGCTTCGCGTACTCGCGGAATCCCGGCTCGGCCGCTTCCTTCAGGCACACGGCTTTCGCCGCGATGATGTGCATCAGCGGGCCGCCCTGCGTGCCCGGAAACGTGATGCGGTCGAGTTCCTTCGCATACTGCGTCTTGCACAGGACCATGCCGCCGCGCGGCCCGCGCAGCGTCTTGTGCGTCGTCGTCGAAACGTAATCGGCGTGCGGCACCGGGCTGGGGTGCATTCCCCCGGCGACGAGCCCCGCGATGTGCGCCATGTCCACGAAAAATAGCGCGCCCGTCGAGCGCGCTGTCTCCGCGATCCGCGGGAAATCGATGATGCGCGAATACGCGCTCGCGCCCGCGACAATCATTTTCGGCTGGTGCTCGCGCGCCAGGCGGTCGAGTTCGTCGTAATCGATCGTCTCGGTTTCCTTGCTCACGCCGTAGGGTATGAACTTATACATTTTTCCGGAAAAGTTGAGTGGATGCCCGTGCGTCAGGTGTCCGCCGTGCGCGAGGTTCATGCCCAGCACCGTGTCGCCCGGCTGCAGCGCCGCCATGTAGACGGAAATATTCGCCTGCGTGCCCGAATGCGCCTGCACGTTGGCGTGCTCCGCGCCAAAGAGCGCTTTCGCGCGGTCGATGGCAAGCTGCTCGGCGCGGTCGGCGAATTCGCAGCCGCCGTAGTAACGCTTTCCCGGATAGCCCTCGGCGTATTTATTGGTCAGCACCGAGCCCATCGCTTCGAGCACGGCTTCGGAAACGAAATTTTCCGAGGGGATAAGTTCGAGGCCCGTGCCCTGGCGGCGGCCTTCCTCGCGCAGCACATCGGCAATTTCAGGATCGACTTCCCGGAGCGGGCGGTTCATGTGTCTTGAAATTTTGGTTTCCGTGGTCATGATTGAGACTCGTGTTTCCGGTCCATTTCGCTAATTTTATCGATGCGGCGCTGATGCCGCCCGCCGGCAAATTGCGCGCCCAGAAATTCCTGTACGATGGCGATGGCTTCGTCCTCGCCCACCACTTTGCCGCCGAGAGCGATCACGTTCGCGTCATTGTGTTCGCGCGCCCGCCGCGCCGTGAGCGAATCGTGCGCCAGCGCCGCGCGAATCCCTTCCACTTTGTTCGCCGCGATCGAAACGCCGATCCCCGTGGCGCAGACGAGCACGCCCAGCGAATCGTTTCCGGCGGCCACGCGCTCGGCAACCGCGCGCGCGAAATCCGGATAGTCGACCGATTCCTCCGAATGCGTGCCGACGTCTTCGACCGGGTATCCGGCGCCTTGCAGATATTTTTTGATCGTTTCCTTCGTGCGGAATCCGGCGTGGTCCGAGCCAAGCACGATGTGCGGTTTGGAGGATGATTCCATCAAGAGTTTACCCTGTGCGATTCTATCGGAATCCGGCTGGGAATTCCAATTGCTCGCATCGCGTCATCGGAAATCATACCTCTGGCTATTCCCCTCAAAGAGGGGTAAGAATGGCTGCATAGGGTAGCCCCGTTCAGGAAGCGGTCCAGCTACCAGCCCGTGGCAAGCAAGAGCAACAAGGAGGACCAGATGAGTACCCCAACCAATGTGATCGCACCGAAGAGGGGCGACCGCGTAGGCGTGGCTCAGCAAGAGGGTGTGTTTGAAGTCGCTGACATCAATTCATTGATGCAAACGGCAAACCTGAAACTGACGGATGGGCAGGGGCACATCGTGCGGAATATTCCGTGGACGTCCCTGAAGCCTGTCGACGGAAAGTAGCCGGAACACCAGAGGCGTTCCGGCCCAGCGCATTCCTTAGAGGCTGTCCTCGAGGAATGAGCGCAGATTTCTCGATCTTGACGGGTGTCGTAGCTTGCGGAGCGCCTTGGCCTCAATCTGGCGGATGCGCTCGCGCGTTACAGCGAACGATTGTCCCACTTCCTCCAGCGTGTGTTCAGAACCATCCTCCAGCCCGAAGCGCATCTTAATCACACGTTCCTCGCGCGGCGTCAGCGTCTTCAGCAGGGATTCCGTCTGCTCCTGAAGGCTGATGCTGATGGCGGCGTCGGCCGGGGAAACGGAAGACTTGTCCTCGATGAATTCGCCGAGGTGCGAATCTTCCTCCTCGCCGATCGGAGTCTCGAGCGAAATGGGCTGCTGCGCGATTTCCTTGGTCTTGCGCACCTTTTCGACGGGCACGCCGAGCCGGTGCGCGATCTCTTCCGCGCGCGGTTCTCGTCCCAGTTCCTGGACGAGTTGCCGGCTGGTTCGGACCTGCTTGTTGATCGTTTCGATCATGTGCACGGGCACGCGGATCGTGCGGGCCTGGTCGGCAATGGCGCGCGTGACGGCCTGGCGAATCCACCACGTCGCATAGGTGGAAAACTTATAGCCGCGGCGCCATTCAAATTTGTCCGCGCCTTTCATCAGGCCGATATTTCCTTCCTGAATCAGGTCCAGAAATTGCAAGCCGCGGTTGGTATATTTTTTCGCGATGGAGACCACCAGGCGCAGGTTGGCCTCGACCATTTCCTTCTTGGCCAGGCTCGCTTCGGCTTCTCCGCGCAGCACGACCTGGAGCATGCGCTTGAGGTCGACCAGCCCCGTTTCGCTGGAGGCTTCGATTTCGCGCAGCTCGGCGCGGCGCGAGCGAAGTTCCTTGCGCGCCTCGACCGCATGATCGCCCTTCGAGGCGTCGGCCCTGCGTTCCAGCTTGACGATTTCGCGTTCGAGCGCCTGCAGCCGCTCGACCGTATGGTGAATCTTGTCGATGAGCCGCTTACGCTCGAGCGAGTGGAAATCAATCGACCGGGCATGTTGCGACATCTCCACACGCGTCCGGGCCAGACGATTCCGATAGCGCAGGTAGAGGCGCTTGTTCGATTTCGGCGTATTTTCCAGCTGTGCGGCCTGCTTGTGCGCCAGAGCATAGAGCTGCTCGATCTTCGCAACGATGCGAAGAATATCGCGCGTCTTGCTTTCGGTTTCTTCCTCGGTCAGTTCTTCCTGATCGAACTGAATAATTTTCTTGATCGAAAGAGTGCCCTGGCGAAGTTCCTCTCCAACCGCAATCAATTCCTTGAGAACGATGGGGGAGCGGGAAATCGTCTTCAGAACCATCAGGTGCCCGCGCTCCATGCGCTTGGCGATGGCCACCTCGTCCGCGCGCTTCAGCAGCGGTACGGTGCCCATCTCGCGCAGATAGAGCCGGACCGGATCGTTATTTTTGTCCAGCATTCCCGGCGTAAGGTCGAGTTCGCCATCTTCGGCGGCCACGACGTGATCCGCATCGGCCCCGTCCGGGAGAGCATGCACGGCGCCTGCCGGCGCGATTTCATCGTCCGGCGCACCGCCGACATGCTCTAAAGTGGAATGGTGTTCGCTGTCCTCCGGCTCCGGAGAAGTCTCGACGACGGGCAGAATACTTTCTTCCTCGTCGGGCAGAACGTACCTGCGCTCTTTTCCGATGCCAATTAGGCTACGAACCTCATCACCCGCTTCATGATTGTTCAGAGACAAGCAGTTATCCCCTTTGCGAACCATCTAACGAGATGTAGCCTTGAGCCCGCCCGCGTCCACCCATAAGCCCAACATTTCAATGCGCGGATGCGGCCAGATATGGCTCTCTTATCTATTAGAGTCAATTGGCGGCGTTAAGTTACATGGCGAAGCTCGATAACGCGATCTTCGCAAACATCCTTTTTCTTTTCTGCACAGTATGGCGTGGCAGGTCACGGAATGAGCCTGAGATCGTCGGTCCGCACCTTTACGACCTATGCCAATATCATTCGACGGATTAAAACGAAAAAAGTATCCTACAGAGACCCTGCCAAAGCCCCTGTACCCCCATCCGGCCGTACGAAAAACCCCACAATGCAACCCCATTATCTCACAATTTCGCCTCTATTGCACGTCCTGTTGCGAGAAAGATCGGTCCGTAATGGGATGCAACTGGTAAAGAGACGGTTACCCCCTATTTTCGTGGGCTCACGCCAGGGCGCGATACCTTACCACAAAAAATCGGCGCGCGCGCTTTACTTTTTGACTGGAACGGTGCCGCCAATTGTTGCAGAATGACGCGCCATGCCTGTCGATCAGATTCTTCGGGGCCTTAAACGTTTTCAAAAGAAGGTCTATCCTAAGCACCGTGAATTGTTCCGTAAGCTGGCTCTCCAACAGCGGCCGACGGCCCTATTCATCACGTGCGCCGATTCCCGAATTGATCCTTGCCTGCTGACGCAGACCAAGCCCGGTGAGCTCTTCCTCAGCCGCGTGATTGGCAACATCGTGCCGCGCTATCCCGAGTCGATTGGTGGCGTCTCCGCGACGATTGAGTATGCGGTGGGAGTCCTGGGCGTGTCCGATGTCATTGTCTGCGGCCATACGGATTGCGGCGTAATGAAGGGAGTCTTGAATCCCGAGGCCCTGAAGCCGCTGGCAAGCGTGAGCGCCTGGCTGGAACATGCCGAGCCGGCGCGCCTAGCCGTCGAGAAATCCAGGGGCGTTTTGAGCGACGCGGATTTTCTGCTGGCGCTGACCGAGCGGAATGTGGTCGAGCAAATCGGGAACCTGCGTACGCACCCGTCGGTCGCCGCTCGTCTGGAGAAGGGAAGCTTGAAACTTCACGGCTGGGTCTATCACATCGGCAAAGGAATTGTGACCACCTACAATACCCGGCTGGAGAGATTCGTTCGAGTTCGCACCGTCAAACCGCGGAAGTCCAAGCCGCGGACACGCGCTTGAAATTCACTTGCGGGCAATTTCCCGGAGTTTGGTTGACACCCCTGGCACCCTCGGCTACGCTTCTCTTTCTTGATTCTCACCAAAGGGCAATACGCTGTAGCCCGGCTCTTCAGAGGCGGGGTTTTTCCGGTGAAAACACGAAAGCAATTATTGATTTCCAAAAGCTACTTTAAGGACGGGTGCGCATGGCGGATTTGAAGCTTCCTACTCGATTGGAAGATTTCTCGGAATGGTATAACCAGCTTGTCTTGCGGGCCGAGTTGGCGGATTACGCTCCGGTGCGCGGCTGCATGATTGTGCGCCCGTATGGCTGGGCGTTGTGGGAAAACATCACGGCGCAACTGGACCGGCGCTTCAAGGCGACCGGGCACGTGAACGCCGCGTTTCCGCTGCTGATTCCGCAAAGTTTTATCAGCAAGGAGCAGTCGCACGTCGCCGGATTTTCGCCGGAGCTGGCGGTCGTCACGCATGGCGGAGGCGAGAAGCTGGAAGAGCCTCTGGTCATTCGCCCGACCTCGGAAACGATCATCGGCTGGGCCTATTCGAAGTGGATCCAGTCGTATCGCGATCTGCCGGTGCTGATCAACCAGTGGAACAGCGTGGTGCGCTGGGAACTTCGCACGAAACTGTTTCTGCGCACGCTCGAATTTTTCTGGCAGGAAGGGCACACGGCGCACGCCACCTTCGACGAAGCCGAAGCCGAAACGCGCCTGATGCTCGATATTTACACCGATTTTGCGATGAACGAAGCGGCCATCCCCGTCATTCCCGGCAAAAAATCCCAGTCCGAACGCTTTGCGGGAGCCGACGCCACCTATTCGATCGAAGCCATGATGGGCGATGGCAAGGCCCTGCAAGCGGGCACGTCGCACAACCTGGGCCAAAATTTCGCGAAAGCCTTCGAGATTCGCTATCTGGACCAGGCCGGCTCGCTGCAACACTGCTGGACAACCTCGTGGGGCCTTTCCACGCGGTTTATCGGCGCCATCATCATGGTGCACGGCGACGATCAAGGGCTCATTTTGCCGCCGAGGCTGGCGCCGTACCAGGTGGTGATTGTGCCCATCTTCAAGACGGACGAAGAGAAGGCGCTGGTGTTCGAGTCCGCCAGGAAAATCCGCGAGCAGCTGGTGAAAGCCGACATTCGCGTGAAACTCGATGAGCGCGAGGGGCAAAGTCCCGGCTTCAAGTTCAACGACTGGGAAATGCGCGGCGTTCCGTTGCGCATGGAGATCGGCCCGAAGGATGTGGCCAAGGGCAGCGTGGTGCTGGCGCGCCGGGACAAGCCAGGCAGGGAAGGAAAAACCTTCGTATCGCAGGACGGCATCGCGGAATCCGTCAGGAACCTGCTCGCCGAGATTCAGCAGGCGCTGTTCGATCGCGCTCTGGCCTTCCGCGAGGCGCACACCTTCGAACCGAAGAGCGTGGACGAATTCCGGGAAGCGGTGGAGAAAGGCTTTGCGCGTTCCTTCTGGTGCGGCGATAGCAAGTGCGAAGACCAAATCAAGGAAGCGACCAAGGCCACATTGCGCTGCATTCCGTTGGAGCAGGCCGGAGGAACCGGCTCTTGCATCTTTTGCAATAAGCCGTCAACGGAACGCGCCATCTTCGGGAAGGCGTACTAGATTTCCATTGAAAGTCCGTCATTATGGTAACCGCCTCATTATCAATGGGATGGGCGGTTACCATGCCGAAAACAGGCGAGTGTTTGCGCTCGACACTTCCTTGGTCCGATGCTAGCATTTCGATACATGAGAATTTTGCCAAGCGAAACATGGTTCGGAAACGATGCGCACACGCTCGCGGAGAGGCGCATCGTTTCGCGCGCGTGTTCCGGGGCGAATGCTTCCAGGAAACGCAATCGTGAGAAAGGCGGAAGCCGCCTCAAGCTCATCATCTGGCTTGTGGTTCTGGGATTTATTATCAATGTGGCGGTAATCGTCGTGCCGGTTTATGTCAATGAATTCCAGTTTCAAAACAACATTCAAGAGATTGCCCGGTTTGCCAGCGTTAATCGTAAGACGGTAGAGGATATCCAGAGGTCTGTTTTGGAAGTGGCGGATAAAGACTCGTGTCCGGTTCAACCCTCGGACGTTAAAGTGAAAAGTCTCTCCGGAAATATCCGAATCGACGTGGATTATTCCGTGCCGGTCGATCTGAAGTTGTTTCAGTGGACGATTAACTTCCATCCCAGCGCAGTCAATGATGCATTGTTTTAGCGGAAATGGGTGAGTTGAGTATGCGCTCGTGCCGGATCTCAGCCGGTTGTAGATCCGTACCGCTCCCTGCCGGCGATACTCTTTCTCCTGTTTGTCGTCTTTGTGCCGGTTGACTGTGGAATCGGAGGAATCGAGCGCGGCGGCATACACGTTGATTCCGATTACACCCGAAGGCGCATCCAAGGAAATAGTGGGAAATTGGCATTTAGGATTATGCGGGTTACTGGCGTTTTTTCGCGGCGGAACGGAGAGCTACCTTGCGGATTCGAATTGGCCGGGGCTATTGGGTTTCCCGGTTTGTCCTGGTCTTGTTTGGGATTGCGGTTCTTCTTCTCGTTGTTGCAGCGAGCATAGGGACCTATTTCTGGATTTCCTATGGCCGGATGATTGACCTGCGCCTTTCCGGGCACGTTCAACAAACGACAGCCAGGATTTACGCCGCTCCCATGCGCATTTACACGGGTGAAGCCCTTGGTGTGGCCGACCTCGCAAATCACCTTCAGCGCGCGGGCTATAGCGAACTGGATGTTTCAGGGACGCCGGGCCGTTACATTCTGCACGGGAATGCAATTGAAATCCGTCCGTCGAGCGATTCGTATTTTGGTGCGAAAAACCGGCTGACCGTGAATTTTAAGGACTCCCAAATCCAGAGGATTCGTTCGATGGATAACGGGGCCACGGTCGATTCCGCGCAGGTCGATCCGGAACTTTTGACGAGCCTGTTTGACAGTTCCCGCGAAAAGCGCCGCGCGATCAGTTACAACGATATTCCCAAGGTATTGCGCGACGCCGTGCTTTCGGTGGAAGACCGGCGCTTCTTCGAGCATCCGGGCTTCGATCCGATCCGCATTCTGGGCGCGGCCTGGGCCGACGTGCGCCACGGCGCGCGCGTTCAGGGCGGCAGCACAATTTCGATGCAGGTGGCGCGCAGCTTCTTCTTCAATATGGATCGGACCCTGCGGCGCAAGGTTGCCGAGACGGTGGTTGCGCTGGAACTCGAGCACCGCTTCAGCAAACAGCAGATTTTTGAGCTTTATACCAATGAAATTTATCTGGGCAACCGCGGCAGCTTCGCGATTCACGGCTTTGGCGAGGCTTCCCTCGCATACTTCAACAAGGACCTCCGCGAAGTGACGCTCCCGGAAGCCGCGTTCCTCGCCGGAATCATCCACGCGCCGAATCGTTACTCGGCCTCGGAACGCCGGCCGGAGCGGGCGGTCGAGGCGCGGGACCGCGCCCTCTTGTCGATGGTCGAGAACAAGGCCATTACCCCGGAACAGGCCCTCGCCGCCAAGAAAACGCCGCTGCAGATCGTGGGCGGCGGACTGGAAGGCAGCACGGCCCCTTACTTCGTGGACATGGTGAAGGACCATCTGCTCGACCGCTTTTCGGAAGCGGAACTTCTCTCCGAGAGTTTCCGCATCTATACGACGCTGGACCCGGAACTGCAGCGCGCGGCCTCCGAAGCGGTTGATATCGGAATCAAAAATATTGACAGCCAGCTTGCCCGCCGGTACGCAAAGTGGCGCAAGGACGGGAATTCCGCGCCGCAAGTCCAGGTGTCGATGGTCGTTCTGGACCCCCACACCGGGGAGATCAAGGCGCTGATCGGCGGGCGCAATTACGGCGAAAGCCAGCTCAACCACATTCTTTCCCGGAGGCAGCCCGGCTCCGCGTTCAAGCCGTTCGTGTTTGCGGCTGCCCTGGAAGGCGCGGTGGACGGCGTGCCGCCTCTCGTGACTACGGCAACGACCGTCATGGACGAGCCGAGCACATTCGAATTTGACGGCAAGGAATATACGCCCAACAACTACGGCGAAAAATTCCACGGCCAGGTCACGCTCCGGGAAGCGCTGACCTATTCGCTGAACGTCGCGACCGTGAAAGTCGCCGAACTCGTGGGTTTCACGCGCGTCTCGGACATGGCGCATCAATTTGGGCTCGATGCGACGATTTTGCCGACGCCATCGGTGGCTCTCGGCGCGTATGAAATGACGCCGATGGAAATTGCCGCGGGGTACACGATTCTGGCCAACTCAGGTGTGCGGACGGAGCCGATGTTCATTCGCAACGTGGTCAACGCACAGGGGGAATCGCTGGAACAAAACGCGATTCAGTCCCGGCGGGCGCTGGATCCACGCGTTGCCTATCTGGTGACCAGCATGTTGGAGGATGTCATCGACCACGGCACGGGCGCAACCGTCCGCGCGCGCGGATTCGACGCGCCCGCCGCCGGGAAAACCGGCACTTCGCGGGATGGGTGGTTTGCGGGCTATACCTCGAATTTGCTTGCCATCGTGTGGGTCGGGTTTGACGACAACCGCGACCTGGGCCTTTCCGGAGCGAATGCTCCGGCGCCGATCTGGGCCGAATTCATGAAGCGAGCCGTGACCTTGCCGGCATATCGCGACGTACATCCGTTTGCCATGCCGGAAGGAGTTACGCGCGTCACGATCGATCCGGAATCCCTGGCGCTTGCCACTCCCGAATGTCCGGTCACACGCGAGGAAGTGTATATCCACGGCACGGAACCCACCGAATTTTGCCCTCTGCATGGCGGGAACGTGGCCGGCGGCAATGCCCCTTCCGGCTCCTGGCTGTCGCACGTCTTTGGCGGAGACAAGTCAAAGAGCGATGATTCCACACCTTCGACCGCGAACACGCCGGGAAGCGCGGGCGCCGCGCCGGGTTCGACGCGTCCAGCCACGGCCGAAACCCAACCGCAGCCCGAGGAAGAGAATAAAAAAGGTGTCATTAAACGGATTTTTGGTATCTTTGGAGGCAAGAAAGACGCCGACAAGACACAATCGGGATCGCAAGATCAGCAACAGCAACATTGATGCGGCGTCGTTCAGAGGCGTTCGCCATGAAACGGAAATTTCCCCGCTGGATTTTACTGGTTGTTCTTTTATTCGCCGCGACTCCACGCTTGTCGGCGCAGCAGACCGCGCTCAGCCCCAAGGAAATGCAGGTGGAGCGCGCAAAAGTGCAAATGGCGGAAAAACGGTACGAAGCCGCCATTCAAACCTATCAGGATTTATTGAAGAGCGATCCGAAGAACGCCGTGTTCCTCAACATGATCGGGATCGCCTACCTGGACTTTGGCAATTACGAGCAGGCCAAGAAGTACTTTATCCGCGCGGCCAAGGCGGACAACAAATATTCCAGCGCCGTCAATAATCTGGGCATGGTGTATTACCACCAGAAAAATTTCCGCCGGGCCATTCGCGAATATCAACGAGCGGTGGCCATCGATCCGGACCAGGCCGGGGCCCATGCCAACCTGGGTTTTGCTTACTACAATTCGAATAAGTTTCCCGAGGCCGCGACCGAATTTCAGAAGGCGATCGAAATCGACCCGCGCATTTTTGAAGCGAACGACCGCGGGGGCAATACGATGCAGGACCGCTCGGTTTCCAATCACGGCTTGTTTTTCTTCACCATGGCCAAGGTCTATGCGCAGAAGCGCGACGCCGCGCACTGCGCCGAATATCTTCGCAAGTCCCTGGACGAAGGCTATAAGGACGTAGGGAAGGCCGCGACCGACCCCGCATTCAAGGATGTCATCGGCGATCCCGCCGTGCAGGCCGTGCTCGATCGCATCGTCCCGACCGAGCAGAAGGGCGCTGCGGCGCACCAGGGTACGTAAATTTCCGCTCTGCGCGACATGCGCGAACACCTGCCGCGCGGCCTCTGCTACAATGTGGCCGAGATGCCCCCGCGAATTTCTCCAATCGGGCTTTTCGTTTTTGTCGCGGTCCTTTGTGGGGCCGTGATGCCGGGCCGCGCTGCTCCCAGGCAATCCGCGGGAGATGTCCGCGTTCCTTCCGCTGAATTCCGTCCCGAAACACTTCTGATTTTTCCTTTTGAAAATGAAAGCCGAATCGCCGACCTCGACTGGCTTGACGAAGGTTTATCCGAGTTGACGGTTGAGCGCCTCCAGGGCCGCGAATGGAATGTGCTTTCGCGCGAGGATCGGCTGGCGACGCTCGAACGCCTGGGCTTGCCGGATTCCGCGCGTTTTTCCCATGCCACGATGGTGAAAATTGCGAGCGAAGCGGACGCCGACGCGGTGATCTATGGCCGCTTCCAATCGGATGGCAAGACGGTCAGGCTGGAAGCCCGTGTGCTGCGCCTGAATCCGCCGTCGCTCTCGCCTCCCCTCGTCGAAACGATCGCCGTGCAGGATTTGATTCGCGCGCACGCCCTTCTGACCTGGCGGATCATCTGCACGCTCGACCCGAAGCAATGCCCGCCGGAACGTGCGAACCGGGATGAATCGAGTTTTTCCGAGCCGCCGCCATCGTTGCGTCTTGATGCCCTCGAAAATTTCGTTCGCGCGATTACTGGATCCGACGGCGAGCAGCGCCTTCGTCTGTTGCGCGAAGCGGCGCGGCTGATGCCTGCCTGGGATCGCCCCGCATTTGAACTCGGCCAGATTTATTTTGAGCGGCACGATTGCGATTCCGCGCTGGTGTGGTATTCACGCGTGCCTCCGAATCGCCCGGATGGGCCGGAAGCGAGTTTCGCCACAGGCGTTTGCCATCTGGCGCGCAACGACGCCGCGCGCGCGGAAGCCGCGTTTTCCGTTTTGCTGGAGCGCACGCGCCGCCCCCGCGCGAAGGATTCGCTGCCGGAATTGCCGGAAATGCACAATAACCTGGGCGTTGCGCGCCTGCGACTCGGGAAATGGAACGAAGCGGCGACGGAATTCGAGCGCGCGGCGGCGCTCGATCCGGCGGAAGCCGATTACTGGATCAATCTTGGCATCGCAAAACTGATTGGAAAGCAGGCGGCGGCAGCGGTCACGCCGCTCACGCGCGCGCGGGAAATCGATGCCAGCGATAAAGATGCCCAATCGCTGCTGCTTGTCGCTTTGGAATCCCTTGGACGAAGCGCCGACGCCGCGGAGATTCGCGCCGAGGCCGCCGATAACGCCGATAAGCAGGCGCCGCCGAACATCCAGGATGCTGCCGCGCTGGCGCGACTGGCGCGCGTGTCCATGAATTTGGATCGAACGCTCTTGCGGCCGGGCATTGAAACTCCCGAAAGGCAGTCAACGACAGGGAAGGGCCCTCGCAAAGTCGACAGCGGTGGAGCGCCGCGATGACGGACTCCGTCAGTCTCCTCGCAAACAAGTTTTTTTCGTTGAGCCGCGCCGGCGTGCTCGCGCTTGCGTTGCTCTTCGCCGGCGCATTCGCTTTGCGGGCGCAGGGTCAGTCCGCGAAAAATTCCACGTCCGCGGCGGCCCCGGCGCAAATTATCGAGCTGCGCATCGGCGACGAAATCGAGCCGGTGATGGCCGAATACGTCGATGGCGGAATCGACGAAGCCACGCGGCGTCATGCCAGCCTGATTTTAATTACGATGGACACTCCCGGAGGCCTTTCGACTTCGATGGAGGACATCATCCACCACATTCTGGAATCGCCCGTGCCGGTGGCCATCTTCATTTCGCCCGCAGGGTCGCGCGGCGCTTCGGCCGGATTTTTTATTTTGCTTTCGGCCGACGTCGCGGCCATGGCTCCGGGGACGCATACTGGCGCGGCTTCGCCGCTGATGGCCATCGGAGGATTTCCGCTGCAGGTGGACGAAACCCTGAAGAAAAAAATCTTGAACGACGCCACGGCGTTCCTGCGCAGCTACTCGGCCAAGCGCGGACGAGATGTGCAGCTCGCGGAATCGGCCGTCGTAGACGGCAAGGCCTGGACCGAGACGGAAGCGCTTGACGGCAAGCTCATCGATTTGCTGGCCAACTCGCCCGAGGATTTGCTGTCGAAATTGGATGGCCGCACGATCAAGCGATTCGACGGCTCGAGCGTGCAGCTTCAGCTTCGGAATCCCGAGCGCGTTCCGTTTTCCATGTCGTTCCGGCAGCGTTTTCTTTCGCGGATTGTGCAACCGGACGCGTTTTTTATTCTTCTGATCGTGGGAGTTCTGGGCCTCTATGTCGAATTCACGCATCCGGGCATGGTTGCACCGGGAGTGATTGGGGGGATCGCTCTGGTGCTGGCGCTGTATGCGATGCACATTTTGCCGGTGGCGCCCGCGGGCGTTGTTTTGATTTTGCTGGCGCTGGGATTATTTATTCTGGAGGCGAAGTACACGAGCCACGGCGTGCTCGCGATTGGCGGCATCGTGGCCATGCTGCTGGGCGCGCTGATGCTGGTGCGTTCGCCCATGACGCACGCGGGAGTGAGCCTGGGCGTTGCCTTTGGCGTGACGCTGCCGTTTGCGCTGATCGTGATTTTCCTGATGCGTCTCGTGTTGAAATCGCGCTCGTGGAAACCCTCGGTGGGGCGGGAACAGTTTGTCGGGGCCACCGCCGAAGTCACTGGTTCGCTGGAAAAATCGGCGGATGGGGAACTGTTTGAAGGAATGGTGCGGCTCGAAGGCGCGTTGTGGAGAGCCGTTGCGCGCGAGGCGATTCCGCGGGGCGCGCGCGTCCGTGTGACAAGTTTCGAGGGGCTGACGCTGCACGTTGTTCCGGCCGAGCGCCCGGTTTCAGCTGAATGAAAGGTTTGAGTAGCACAGGCTTCAGCCTGTGTTCTTTTGATTTTAGCTTGGAAGAAATCAAAGCCGCACAGGCTGAAGCCTGTGCCGCTGAAAAGCATTCGTTGCGCACTGTTGATACAGGAAGCAGAATCGGCCATGCAGCGATTGTGAAGTTCGTGTGAGAAGTGCAGGCTAGATCGCATTGCCTGCGAGGAGGAAAAATGGATGCTTCCAGCGTTTCCGTATACGGCCTGATGATCGCGTTGTTTATCGGCTTCATCTGGTTCTGGAATTCGTTGTATGTGCTGAAGGAGTGGGAGCGCGGCGTGGTCTTGCGCCTCGGGCGCATGCAGCCCGTCGCCAAGGGGCCCGGCTTGTGCCTCGTGTTCTATCCGATCGAGACGCTCACGCGCGTATCGCTGCGCATTGAAACGCTGGACGTGCCTTCGCAGGACATCATCACGCGCGACAACGTGTCGGTGAAGGTGAACGCGGTTGCGTATTTCGCTGTCGTGGACGCGAATCTTGCGGTCTCGCGCGTGCAGAACTACATGTACGCGACGTCGCAGAAGGCGCAAACCACGCTGCGCAGCATCGTCGGCCAGTTCGAGCTGGACGAAATCCTCGCCGAACGCGAAAAGGTCAACAGTAAGCTGCAGGTGATCCTCGATCAGGATACCGAGCCGTGGGGCATTAAGGTCACGAAGGTGGAAGTCAAACAGGTCGATATTCCGGAGCAGATGCAGCGCGCCATCGGCCGGCAGGCCGAGGCCGAACGAGAGCGCCGCGCCAAGATCATTCACGCGGAGGGCGAAGCGCAGGCCGCGGCCAAGCTGGCCGAAGCCGCGCAAGTGCTCGAAACACAGCCTGCCGCGATTCAGCTCCGCTATCTGCAAACGTTGACCGAAATCGGCGTCGAGAAAAATACCACCATCGTGTTTCCGCTGCCGATTGATATCATCAACGAGTGGGTCAAGAAGCTCGGCGCAAAAACATAAATGGCGTCACGCGAGAAAAAAAGCGGCGATTTCGTGCTGGAGAGCAGGCACCTGGTCGGGCTGTTTCTGCTTCTCGTCGTGATTTTTGGAGTGGTCTTCACGCTCGGCTATTTGATGGGACGCAGCCAATACGATCCCCGCGTGCGCGCCGCCGTCGGCGCGCCGCCGGGCACCGACGCGCCGCCCGCTTCGCCTGCCGCCGCGAAATCCAAGGCCCAGTCGAAGCCCGAGGACGCACAAGCTCCTCCCCCAAAATCCGACTTTGATTTCTACCATTCCGCCGACCCGCAAGCGAGCGCGGATCACTTGCAGCCGCCGCCCAAGCACGTGGCCGCCGCGCCATCCGCGCCGGAACCAAAACCCGCGTCCGCCGCGCCAAGAGTTCTGAAGCCTGGAAAATCCGCGAACGGCACGAACGCCGCGCTGATCCCGAAAGGCGCGATCATGCTGCAGATCGCGGCCGTGCTGCATCAGGATGACGCCATAGCCCTCGCGCAAGCCTTGCGCCAGAAAAAATTCCCCTCGTTCGTCATCACCCCCACTACGGACAAGTATTATCGCGTCCAAGTCGGCCCATATGCCGATAACCACGCCGCGACGAACGCGCGCAAGGACCTCGAAGCCAAAGGGTTTAAGTCCATCATCAAGCGCTAAAATTGTTCCAAGTTGAATTTGGAAGTCTGCGTTTGCCAAGCTGGTAGGTTTAGACAGGCTGACTTGTGATGTGCTATCGGCCTGATGCTTTGCTAATTGATATTAATTGTTACCGACGGATTATACTGGCGATAGTAATCTCGATATTGAAACCATGAGGATGCCACGGTGCAATTTTTGATGTCCTTCGATCCGGCACCCTGTTCCCACTCGACGAACAACTCTACTTTTCCCTTTTTTATGGATTGTCCAGGGAGTGCATACTGGGGTGAGAGCTTAAACTCGACTATAGCGGTGATCCATTCGCCCGGACGAATTGTAAGCTCACTTCCTGGAGAAAACCGTGAACCAAATAGAGGCTGCCCTAGATTCTCCAGTCCATTGCCGTGCCTCAACCTTACATTAAATCTCCCTTCCTCCCAGCGAATGCTATTCGGATTCTGGTCCTGTTCTATTATTTGGGGAGCAGTACTCCATGGAATTGTGATCGGGTATTTTCCACTGTTTCGCAGTCTTATCTCGCCTTGTATCTCGCTCCCTAGGACGGGATTCTCATTGCTCAGTTTGACTATCTCCAGAACAATATCGCGGGGTCCACGATCAGAAGGTAAAACGAAGCCGTCCCCCAGCATGCCCGGCAACAACTTTTCGCAACCTTTGGGTAATGCCGTTTTTTTGTGCTTCCAGGCAGATTCGGCCGGTTCTCTGGGGTGAGTCAGATCCACTGAAGCAATCTGTTGTGCGTGGGCAGAATTAACCAGTACGTATAAGAAGAGAATGAGTTGGATCACTTTCTTCATTTTGATTGTTGTCTATCCCTCGCCTTAATTAGACACCTGATTGGTTATATTTGTTCCTGCCATTGCAGGCCATTCGCGGTCTATCAGTCAATAAAATCGCATTGTCGGAAACTAGCCTGCTGCCCTATCTGCGTTTTCTCGACGTGCAGCGGACGCATCGGCGGTCTACAATGCCGTGGCCATGAACTTTTCAAAAACTGTCCGGCTGCTACTCGCGCTTGCTTCAGGCATTGCGCTGGCGCTGGCTTTTCCGCCGTTTAATATCCCGCTTTTGGGATGGATTGCTCTGGCGGTGCTGATTGTTGCGGTGCTGGGCGCGCGGCCGCGATTCGCGTTTCTCGTGGGACTCGTGCAGGGCGCGGCGTATTACGGGCTGAGCTTGCCGTGGATTTATACGGTGCTGCGGCAGTACGGCCCGCTTTCCGTGATTCAGGCGGGAGCCGTTTTCGCGTTGCTCGTCGTTGCGGCGTCCCTGTTTCATGCGGTATTTGCTGCGGCGATTGCCTGGCTGGGAAAATTTGCGCCGGGGAGAGCTTTTCTTGCTGCGCCATTTCTCTGGGTGGCCATGGAATTTGCGATGCTGCATCTGCCCGCCATCGGATTTCCGTGGAATCTGCTCGGGTATGTGGCGGCCGGAAATCTTGCGCTGGTGCAGGTGACGGCGATTGCCGGAATTTTCGGTCTCTCGCTGCTTGTCGCTGCGTACAACGGTCTTGCGGCCTGGGCCGTGTGGCAATTCTCGCAACGCAAAAATAAAGGAATGAAAGTTTGGGCGGGCGCGACAGCCGCGCTCGCGCTCATCGCTCTCGCGGGGCCGCGATTTGTGCCGCAAGCCCCGGCGGACCATGTCGCGCATCTGGTGCAGACGAATTTTTCCGTGTCCATGAGCTATCCGACCAACTGGCTGCAAATTCATGCGGCGGAAATGGATCAGCTCGAAGGGATCAGCATCGGCGCGGCAAAGAAAACTCCCGGCCTCGTGGTGTGGCCGGAAGTTCCCGCGCCATTTTCCCTGCAGGACCCGAGTTTTCAGGCCCGGGCCGTGCGCATCGCGCGTGGAGCGGGCAGCGGCTTTTTGGTGGGCGTCATCGACTGGAAGCCGCTGGGCAAGGGCCAGATCGGCGCGACGAACAGCGCCGCGCTCTTGGGCGCGAACGGCGCGCTCGATTTCATGTACGACAAGATTCATCTCGTGCCCTTCAGCGAATACGTGCCATGGAGGAAATGGTTTTTCTTTGCCAGCGATCTGACGGGCCTGATCGGCGATTTTCAGCATGGCACGCAATACAAGACAGGAAACATTTCCGGCGGCCCATTCGGCGTCTATATCTGCTACGAAGCGATTTTCCCGAACGAAGTGCGCCGCTTCACGCTCGCCGGAGCGCAACTTTTCATCAACATTTCGGATGACGGCTGGTTCGGCGGATCGGGCGCGGCCGGACAACATCTGGCAATGGCGCGCGTGCGGGCGGTCGAGAACCGGCGCTGGCTCTTGCGCGACACGAACGATGGAATCACCGTTTCCGTCGATCCCTACGGGCGCACGGCGGCGCGCCTGCCGCCAAACGTTCGCGGAGAATTGGACGCGCCGTACGCGTTTCGCTCGGACCTGACGGCGTATGCGCGCTGGGGCGACTGGTGTGCCTGGCTGTGCGTTCTCGCCGTGCTCATGTTATTCTTAATAATTGTGCGCGACAGGCTCGCGCGCAAGATTTCTTAACCCAGCGGGACACCGCATTTTCAGGACGCCACAATTATGATGATCGAAGATTTACAGCGGCAGCAGGAAGAATTGCGAAAGCGCATCGAACTCGTGCGGAGTTATCTTTGACGTTGCACGCAGCCGCGAAACCATAGCCTCCCTCGAACAGAAAATCGCGCAGCCGGATTTCTGGCAGAACCAGGAAGAAGCGCAGAAGGTCATGCAGCAGCGCAAGGCCGCGGAGGCCATTCTGGCTTCGGACGCGAAACTCGCCACGATGGCCAGCGATATCGACACCTATTTTCATCTCGCCCAGGAAGAAAAAGACGCCGCGCAGCGCGATTCGCTCCTCAAGGAAACCGAGCGCGAAATGGCCTCGGCCGAAACCTACGTCGTGGAACTCGAAACGCTCACACTTCTTTCCGGAGAAAACGACCGCCTGAACGCCATCATGACCATCAAGCCCGGCGCGGGCGGCATGGAATCCCAGGATTGGGCGGAAATGCTGTTGCGCATGTATCTGCGCTGGGCGGAGCAAAAGGGATTTACCGCGACCGTCATGGACCTGACGCCCGGCGAAGGCGCGGGATTGAAGTCGGCGACAGTGCGCGTCGAAGGCGAAAACGCATTTGGTTTTCTCTCGACCGAAAGCGGCGTGCATCGGCTGATCCGCATTTCGCCGTTCGATCAGGCCGCGCGCCGGCACACGTCGTTCGCCTCGGTATTTGTGATTCCGGAAATCGACGACCGGATCGAGATCGTCGTGAAGCCCGAGGAAGTGCGCGTGGACACGTTCCGCGCGGGCGGCGCGGGCGGCCAAAATGTGAACAAAGTGGAAACCGCCGTGCGCATCACGCACCTCGCGACCGGCATCGTCGTGCAGTGTCAGAACGAGCGCAGCCAGCACAAGAACCGCGAACTGGCCATGAAATGGCTCCGCTCGCGCCTGTACGAGGCGGAAATCGAAAAGCGCCAGGCCGAAACGCGCAAGATGGACGAAACCAAGCGCGACATCAGCTTTGGCAGTCAGATTCGGACCTACACGCTACAACCCTACCGCCTGATCAAGGATCACCGCACGAAATTCGAAATGGGCGACGTGGACCGTGTGCTGAACGGCGACATCAGTCCCTTTATCCACGCTTTTTTGCTGGCGCGGCGAAAGGGAACGCTCGGGAGCGCCGCCGAAGCGGGCGACGATTCATAGCGGCCCGGCGGTTGCGAGTGTTTCTTTCCGGTGCATTACAACCCCGGATTCTCGCTGTTCGCCGATATCCGAACGCGTTTAGGCCCAATTCGTTGACAGCGTTTAGGGTGCATGTTAGCGTCGATAACGGCAAAAATTGTCCGTGGTATGTGAACGCGCAGTGGCCAGGCTGTTCCATGCGGATATTTTCTGAAGGGGTGAAGGCTTGAGCGATAACAAGCGCAAATTTTTGTTTACGTCGGAATCGGTGACCGAGGGTCATCCGGATAAGATTGCCGACCAGGTTTCGGACGCGGTATTGGACGCCGTGCTTACAGAAGACCCCATGGGGCGCGTGGCGTGCGAAACGCTTGTGACCACCGGACTCGTGATGGTCGCGGGCGAAATTACGACCAAGGCGGTTCTGGACTATTCGGACATCGCGCGCGGAGTGGTGCGCGACGTTGGCTATACGCGTGCCAAGTACGGTTTCGATGCGGAAACCTGCGCGGTCATTTCCTCGCTCAAACGCCAGTCGCCGGACATCGCGATGGGCGTGGACACGGGCGGGGCGGGCGATCAGGGGCTGATGTTTGGCTTTGCCTGCGACGAAACCGAGGAGTTGATGCCGCTGCCGATTATGCTGGCGCATAAGCTGGTGCAGCGCCTTTCCGAGGTTCGCCGGCAGGGCATCGTGGATTTTTTTCGGCCGGACGGCAAATCGCAGGTGACGGTCGAGTATCAAGGCGATCGCCCAGTGCGCGTGGATACCGTTGTGATCTCGACGCAGCACAGCGAATCGGTTTCCAATGCGGACCTGCAAAATGCCGTGCGCGACGAAGTGATCCGCAAGGTGGTTCCCACCGCGCTGATGGACAAGAATACGAAATTCCACATCAACCCGACTGGGCGCTTCGTGGTGGGTGGGCCGATGGGCGATGCGGGCCTTACGGGCCGCAAGATTATCGTCGACACCTACGGCGGCTACAGCCGGCACGGCGGCGGCGCATTTTCGGGCAAGGACCCGTCAAAGGTCGATCGCTCGGCGTGCTACATGGCGCGGCATGTGGCGAAGAACCTGGTGGCGGCGGGCGTGGCGCGCAAGGTGGAAGTGCAGCTGGCGTACGCGATCGGTGTCGCCGATCCCGTTTCCGTGATGGCCGATACGTTTGGTACCGGCGCGATCCCCGATGAAAAAATTACAGACCTGATTCGCAGCACGTTCAAGCTCACCCCGCGCGCGATTATTGAATCGCTGAACCTGCGGCGGCCCATTTACAGGCCGACGGCTTCGTTCGGCCATTTCGGGCGCTCGGGCCCTGGCTTTACGTGGGAGATGACGGACAAGGCCGCGGCGATTCGCAGCGCGGCTGGGCTGGGCGGCAAGGAAACCGCCGCGCGGCGCTAAGCGAAAAATATCTTCGTGCCGATCCACATGGGAAAGACTCACGGGCGGAAGCCTGTGTCACTTGAACAATAGGAGAAATTCGCGTGACCAAGACTGCGACAGGTACGGCCGGCGATGTCCGGGATATGGGCTTGGCCGAGGCGGGCAAGCGGAAGATCGAATGGGCGAACCAGCAAATGCCCGTTCTGGCGTTGATCCGCAAGCGATTCATCAAGGAACAGCCGCTCAAGGGCGTGCGTCTTTCCCTGTGCCTGCACGTGACTAGCGAAACGGCGAATCTGGCCATCACGCTGCGCGATGGCGGCGCCAATCTGGTTTTGTGCGCGTCGAATCCGCTTTCGACGCAGGATGAAGTGGCCGCGTCATTGATCAAGGACTACTCGATTCCAACGTACGCCATCAAGGGCGAAGACAACGCCACCTATTACGAGCACCTGAACGCCTGCATCGAACACAAGCCGCAAATGACGATGGACGACGGCGCGGACCTCGTGACGCTGCTCCTGACCAAGCACAAGCACCTTGTGGCCGACGTCATCGGCGGCACGGAAGAAACCACCACCGGCGTGATCCGCCTGCGCGCCATGGCGAAAGATGGAACGCTGAAGTATCCCGTCATCGCCGTGAACGACGCCGAGACCAAGCATTTCTTCGACAATCGCTACGGCACGGGTCAATCGACGATTGACGGAATCATTCGCGCGACAAACCTGCTGATCGCAGGCCTTAAAGTGGTGGTTGCCGGATATGGTTGGTGCGGCAAGGGCGTGTCAATGCGCGCAAAGGGCTTGGGCGCGGACGTGATCGTGACCGAGGTGAACGCAGTGCGCGCGATCGAAGCCGTGATGGACGGCTTCCGCGTGATGCCCATGTCCGAGGCCGCGAAGATCGGCGATATTTTCGTCACCGTCACCGGAAACAAGTCCGTGCTGAATGGAGACGCGTTTGAGCGCATGAAGGACGGCGCGGTGATTTGCAATTCCGGCCACTTCAACGTCGAGATCGATATTCCGGCGCTGGAAAAAATGTCCAGCGGCAAGCGCATGGCGCGCCCGTTTGTCGATGAATACATGACCAAGGACGGCCGCCGCATTTATCTGCTCGGCGAAGGCCGCCTGATCAACCTGACCGCCGCCGAAGGACACCCGGCCGTCGTCATGGACATGAGCTTTGCCAATCAGGCGCTTTCCGCCGAATACATGATGAAGCACGCATCGGAACTGAAGCCCGAGGTGTACATCGTCCCCGAGCACTTGGACCGCGAGATCGCGAGGCTCAAGCTCGAATCGATGGGCGTGAAAATGGATAAGCTTACGCCCGAGCAGGAGCTGTACCTCGCGTCCTGGTCCGAAGGCACGTAAGATTTTCTCCGTGCTCTAGGTTTTCTCTGTGTTCCCTGTGTTAAAGCTTTTGACTTGCTTCTCCTAAATCCATGATGAGGGACTTCGCCAACTGGGCGCTTGCAACCGCGAAAGTTCGCGGCGCAACTTACGCGGACGCCCGCGTCATGGATATTCACCTCCGCGATCTCTCCACAAAAAACGGGCAGGTTGGTACGCTCGCCGAATCCGAGTCCTACGGCATCGGCATTCGCGTAATCGCGCAGGGCGCGTGGGGCTTCGCTTCCACCGACCGCATGACGCGGGAGGGAATTGCCGCGTGCGCGGCCGAGGCCGTGGCCATCGCGAAAGCCTCGGCGCTCGCCAAACGGCACGACGTGGAGATGGCGCCGGTCGAGGCCTACCGGGACACCTGGCAGAATCCCTACATCAAAGACCCGTTCCAAATTCCCATCGAGCGACAACTGGACTTGCTGCTGGCGGCGGACAAGGAAATGTCGCGCGTCAAGGGCGTTACTGTGTCCGAAACGTCGATGACCTTTCGGCGCATCGAGCAATTGTTTGCCTCGTCCATCGGCTCGGAAATCCATCAGATTAAAATGCAGTCGGGCGCGGGGATCTCCGCCACGTCATTTTCCGGAAACGAAATTCAGAAGCGCTCGTATCCGAACGGTTTCGGCGGGCAGCACATGCTTTCCGGCTATGAACTCGTGGAATCGCTCGATCTCGTGCGCCATGCGCCGCGCGTGGCGGAGGAATCCGTCGCGCTGCATTCGGCGGCGCAATCGCCCGAGGGCGCGAAGACGCTAATCCTGGACAGCTCGCAGCTCGGCCTGCNNCGATTGAGCTGGACCGCGTGCTGGGCATGGAAGCCAATTTCGCGGGCATGAGTTTCCTGACGCTCGAAAAGCTGGGCAAGCTGCGGTATGGCTCCGACATCGTGAATGTGGTTGCCGACGCGCGGCTCGATCACGGGCCGGGCCTCGGCACGTTCGGCTACGACGACGAGGGCGTTCCCGCGCAGTGCACGCCGATCATTACCGGCGGGCTTTTCACGGGCTACCTGACGAATCGCGAGACAGCCGTTTCCATTGGTCTCGATCGGTCGGGAGGCACGATGCGCACGGAATCCTGGAACCGGCTGCCGATTATCCGCATGACGAACATCAGTATTCTGCCCGGCTCGTGGCGCTACGACGATTTGATCGCCGACACGGACGACCCCGTCCTGATGGAGACGAACCGCTCGTGGTCCATCGACGACCGCCGCTATCATTTCCAGTTTTCCACGGAAATTGGGTGGGAGATCAAGGGCGGCAAGAAAACCCGGATGCTCAAAAATCCCAGCTACAGCGGAATCACCACGGAATTCTGGAATAGCTGTGATGCCATTTGCTCTCGCGAGGATTGGACCCTGTGGGGCACGCCCAACTGCGGCAAGGGCCAGCCCATGCAGACGATGGGCACGGGCCACGGCGCCGCGCCCGCGCGCTTCCGCAAGGTCAAGCTGGGAGCCGCGTTCGCAAAATCATGAGACCAGCGAAAAAATACGCCAGAAAAGCCGCCAAAGAGTCGCGCGGCAAGTCCGGCGCGGCTGTCGCCGGGCTGCATCTGCTTTCCGATGCGGAGATGCGGCGGATTGCGGAGAGAGTGTTTACGTGTAGCGACGCGGACGAAACGGAAGTCACGATCGGCATGGTGTCCGATGCGCTGACGCGGTTTGCCAACAATACGATTCATCAGAACGTCGCCGAGCAATCGCTCACGGTTTCGGTGCGGACCGTGCTCGATGGCCGCACGGCGCGCGCAACCACCAATAAAATGGACGACGACTCGCTGCGCCGCGTGGTCGAAACCGCGAAGTCGCTGGCGCGCAGCCAGCCCCGCAATCCCGATCTCCTGCCGATGCCGGGGCCGCAAACATACGCCAAGGTCGCGCGCTACTTTGAGAATACCGCCCACGCGACGCCTGCGGAGCGTGCTCGCGCCGTCGTGCGCGTCGCGGAAATGGCCGGGAAAAACAAGCAAACCGCCGCCGGAATTTTTACGACCGGCGTGACGCAGTCGGCGATTGCCAACACGCGCGGCCTCTTTGCGTCGCATCGCCAGACGCGCGCCGAATTTTCGATCACCATTCTCGAATCCGATTCCTCCGGCTGGGCCAAGGCCAATTCGCCCGATCTCGATCGAATCGATCCCTTGGCGCTGGCTCGCAGCGCGAGCGAAAAATCGGCCGCCTCGCGCAAGCCCGGCGAGGCCGCGCCCGGCCGATGGACGGTGATTCTCGAACCCTCGGCGGTACTCGATCTTGTGGGATTTCTCTTTTACGATTTTGCTGGCACGGCGATGGCCGATCAGCGCTCCTGCTTTAACAAGCGCATGGGCAAACGAGTCGCCGGAGAAAATATCACGCTGCACGATGATGTGTATCACCCGCTGCAATCGGGCGCGCCCTTTGACGGCGAAGGCCTTCCACGCCAGAAAATTCTGCTGATGAATAAAGGCGTACCGAGTAATCTGGTGTACGCGCGCTCGACGGCCAAAAAAATGAAAGCCAAGCCGACCGGCCATGGATTTTCCCTGCCCAACGATATGGGCGAAGCGCCAATGAACCTGGTTTTCGGCGGCGGCACGTCTTCGGTGGACGAAATGATTCGCTCGACCGGCCGCGGCATTCTCGTGACGCGCCTGTGGTATATCCGCGATGTTGATCCATACGAAAAGGTGCTCACCGGCATGACGCGCGACGGAACGTTCCTGGTCCAGGATGGCCGCGTCGCCGGCGGCCTTCGAAATTTTCGTTTCAATCAGGGCATTCTCGAAATGCTTTCGAATGTCGAAATGCTGGGCCCCGCCGTGCGCGCCGCCGGGGAAGAGTCGTTCGAGATGGTTGTTCCGCCGATGAAAGTGCGCAATTTCCACTTCTCCGAAGTCACGAAGTTTTAGGCCGCGTTTTTCAACTTGATGTGTCGAATTGTGTTTCCGTGCAGGGAGGTTTTCAGTGGCACAGCCTTCAGCCTGTGTTCTTTTGATTTTAGCTTTTCGCAAATCAAAACCACACGGGCTGAAGCCTGTGCCACTAAAACAGCGGACTAATGCGCGGTCCATACGCCGGCGGGAAATTTCTTGACCGTGTTAAATCCGAGCTTCTCGTAGAGGTGCACGGCGCGTTCGTTGCCCGAGGTCACGGTCAGCGAAACGGCCGTAAAGCCCCGCACGCGCATCGCCTGCAGGGATGCTTCCATCAGTCGCCGGCCCAGCCCGCGGCCCTGATAGCCGGGCTGGGCGCAGATTTGCGTGGTGTGTCCGACGCCCTCGGAAACGCGCGAATTGAGGATCACGGCGACCAGATGATTCTCATGCGGGGGGCGCAACACAAAGGAAGCCTCGGGCTGGAATTGTCCGCAGCCGGGCAGAACGATAATGTTTTTCAGGAAGCGCAAGGCCCCGGATTCGCTGCGGTATTGATCGTTAATTTCTCCGTCGACATGATTCGCATACGCAAGCTGGATGAGCCGAGCGCACGGCTCGAAATAGCGGTGGTCCCACCGGTCGAGAATGAGTCCGGCATCAGGTCCTTCCCGGATCATCCCGGGAAGAACGTCAATCTGCGGCGCGGCATGCGGAACGAGCGGGGCGATCATGAACTGCCGCATGTGCAGGCGGAATCCGTATTCGGACAGGACCGGCTCGGGCTGGTATCCGAAAGGGATCAACTGAGCTTCCACGCGTTCGAGCTTCGGGATGCCGCTCAGAGTGCTTAACATGTCGGCCAAAAGCCGCTGGCTCAATTCCTGCTGCGAGAAGCGGGGAGAAACGAACAGGCCTCCCACCAGCCCTTTGTGCTCTTCCAGCACGTAGAATGCGTACCCGACCGGCTGCCCGTTTTCCAGGATTGCAGAGCCGGTGAGGGAGCGAGCGTCCACGAACTTTTTAATCAGCTCGGTGGACGCACGGTAATCCCAGCGCAGCTCTTCCCGCCATTGTTGCGCCTCTTCGGCCAACAATGTGTCGAGCTGCCAGGAGGACAACTGTCGCAGGTCGACAAGCTGCATGGAGTTTGTACCCAGCATTGGGTTCACGGAGTGCACAATCATTTTTATCACATTTATCGGATTATCGCAGGGGAGGTGGATGGATGTATTTCGGAAACATCCGGCGGATCGGCTGTCCATGACGCCTCGCCATTTGTGCTACGATTTGGAAGTTGAGTATGGCGCACCCCTGCGCCGGTGAATTGACCGGACAGACGGAGGTTCGCTCAAAGGCCACGAACCCGAGCATATGAGTTTCATTTCAGAATTTCGATATCCCTCGGCTTGGTATACCAAGCTTGTAATTGCCATTTTGGCTCTGTCGATCTTTGTGCTGCTGGTGGTTGGGTCCATGTCGGGGTATTTGGTTTACCGGATGGTTTCTCCGCCGCGCAGCCACTCGGACATCATTCTGGATAATTTTCCAGGCCATCCCCTGCTGCTCAATTTCACGGTGGCGGGCGAAGGGCCGCGTGACGGCTGGTTTTTCCCCGGCCTGAAATCCGCGCCCACCATTATTTTGTGCTCGTCCTATGAATCCAGTCGCGGAGAAATTCTCACGCTGGCCACGGCTTTGCAGGACCAGCAGTACAATGTGCTGGTCTTCGATTTTTCAGCACACGGAACGGCAGGGGGGCGCTCCACACTCGGATTTCAGGAAGTCGCGGAGTTGCGGGCCGCCATGGACGCGGTCGCCAAGCGCGGAGATGTGAACGCGAATCAGTTTGGTTTGTGGGGCGTGAACATGGGAGCCTACGTGGCATTGGCCGAAGCCACGAACGACAGCCGCGTTCGCGCCATTGCCGCGGAATCTCCCTACGCCAGTCCGGATGTCATGGTTGCGTTGCAGGTCAGCCGTGCGGGGCTGGGATCGTTTCGTTTGATCACCAGAGCGTCGCAGATAATCTTTCAACGGCTCTATCGTCAATTCCGAAATGTGCCGAGTTTGAAAATGAGCATTTCGAGGCTTTCAGGCGTCGCCCAGCTCTATATGGAAACTCCGGAAGATCCAATGCTTGCCGCGGCGACCTCCGAATTGTTTCGTCTCTCTTCGCCACCGCACGAACTCGTTGTTCTGCAGCACGGCAACTACGGGGGAATGCTGGACGAGGAAAAGCGCAATTACGAGAACCGCATCGTGAGTTTCTTCCTGCTGAATTTACCTCCCGTCTCCAGCAACTGACGCTTCCCGCTAGCGCGCGCCGTCCTCTTGCGCGGCTGTCACGTGAAGCAGTATGGCGTGGGGCGCTCCGACAGTGCTCACCTGATGGATGCGATTTCCGAAAGCCTGGAACTTGGCAGCATCTCTTTCCGTTGTGAAAAGCCACTCCGGCAGAGGCGTGCCGGACATCCATTCGGGCAAGTCTCGTCTGAAATAGTAGTTCAATTCGTAATGCCAATCCCTGTTGAGTTCGAATACCGCGACATGGTCGCCGGACGGATTGAGCCGGAGGCCGTCGCTTGCGGCTTTGCGCGCGGAAATGCCTGCATCGGCAAACGGCAGGATTGCGACATTCATGAATGTCAGAAGCGCGGCAATCAGCAGCGCCGCCGTGACGACTGCGTGCGTGGGTTTCTTCGCCACGCTGAAACCCATTGCGATGAGTCCGCCAGCCGCGGCCAGGGCCAGCAAGCCAATGATGTGAGAACGCGGAACCTGGAACGTGTCGCCCAACCTTCCAAGGGATTTTTCCCCGGCGAACGCGAGCGTGGTGAACATGGCGCCGGTGATCCCGATCCAAACGACGAAACGCCGGCGATCCGATGCAAGCAGACGGCCCGCCGCGCGGCTAATGAGAAGGAAAGCGGGAGGGACCGCGGGAAGAATGTATCCTGGCAGCTTGGATTGAGAAAAGCTGAAAAAAAGAAGCGGGAATACTGCCCAGCAAAAAATAAAGATTCCAGGTGAGTCTTCCCACGATGTCTTGTTCCATTTTTCGGACAGCAAGCTGGCGGCCATCACAATCCAGGGGATTGTGGCCAGGATAAGAATGGGAGCATAAAACCAAAAGGGCTGGCGATGCTCGAAGACCGGAGTGAGATAACGCTGGAAATTGTGATGCCAGATGAAGACGCGCAGAAAGTCGGGATTGCGCAGGGAACAGACGACGTACCAGGGCAAGGCCGTCGCGCAAAATGCGGCGACGATCAAAGGATGCAGAAAACGAAATGGTGCGTGCCACTCGCGAGTGAGCGCGGCCCAGAGCAGAGTTGCTCCTCCCGCGAGAATCACGGCCGCTGGTCCTTTTGCCAGGACTGCGGCGCCAAGCAAAAATCCAAACGCGATGCGCGAAGCCGGGCCGGGGCGCTGTGTTTGCAGCATCTCGCAGGCGACGGCCATTGCGGCAGTCAAGAGGCCGGCGAATAGCATGTCGGAGCTTGCGGCGCGCGAGAAGCCGATGATCGCGACGGACGTGGGCAGCATCAGGAGCGTAAACCAGGCCGTGCTGACGCCGTAGGATCGTAGCGCGGTCCACGCGACCGCGGCGATGGCCAGCAGCGCGGCCAGCGCCGACGGCAGCCGCGCGGCGAATTCGCTTACGCCAAAAATGCGCATCGCAATTCCGGCACTCCAATAATAGAGCACCGGCTTTTCAAACCACGGCACGCCCCACAGCTTGGGAGTGATCCAATCGTGCGTTTCGGACATCGCGCGAGCAATCGCGGCGTAGCGCGGCTCGTCTGGACCCGTGAGGCCCAGCGCGCCCAACCCGCTGAACAGGCACACGTAAAGGAGCAGAAGAATGAGCGGCACGCTCCAGGGCGGAATCTGGAAGCCGCCCTCTTCGGCGGCGCGCGAGCGAATTGGAGTCGTGGAATTCAGAAGTGTGAGTCTAGCATCGGTGCCGCTCGATTTCATTTTTTAGTGGCGCGGGCTTCGGCCTGCGCGGTTNNAACCGCGCAGGCCGAAGCCCGCGCCGCTAAAAACTGTATAATCCCCGTGTGCGAGAACGTCTGGAATACGCGGTGGTTTGGTTGTTGCTCAAGACGCTCGGCGCGATGCCGCGCGCCGTGGCTAGATTTGTGGGCGCGCGCACGGCGGCGTTTCTTTTTTTTCTACGGCCGGGCTTGAAGGATGCGGCTGTCGAAAACTTAAAGTTGGCGTTTCCCGCGTGGAGCGGGAAACAGCGCCACGCCGCCATTCGCGGCATGGTGCGCCAGTTAGGATGGATGGGCGCGGAATTCGCCCGCTTTCCGCGCTACACAAAAAGTAGCATCGAGGGCGCCGTGCTGCTGGACGGTTTTGAGAATTTCGCGGCGGCGCAGGCGCGAGGAAAGGGCATTCTGTTTCTTACGGGCCATATGAGCGCCTGGGAACTCGCTCCCTTTGCGCAGGCGCTTTTCGGAAATCCGCTGCATTTTCTCGCGCGTCCCATCGATAACGCACGCGTGGACCGACTGGTCACGAACTACCGCTGCCTCAGCGGAAATCGGCCGATCGACAAGAACCAGTCAGCGCGCGCCGTCCTCAAAATTCTCGCCGCGAACGGCACCGTGGGCATCCTGGCCGATAACAACACGCTGCTCGCCGAAAGCGTGTTCGTCGATTTTTTCGGAATCCCCGCTTCCACCACGGCCGGCCTCGCGCGTTTCGCACTCCACACGGGAGCAGCCGTCGTGCCCGGCTTCCTTCACTGGGACAAGGATATTCGGAAATACCGGCTCTGTTTTGAGCCGGAGGTCGAGCTGTCCCGCACGGGCGACGATACGGCGGACATTCGAGAAAATACGCAGCGGTTCACGCGGGTGATCGAAAATTATGTGCGGCGCTATCCGGATCAATGGCTTTGGGTGCATCGCCGCTGGAAGACGCGCCCGCCGGGCGATCCTCCCATATATTAATAGATAGTAACTAAGTATTAAATTAGGTTGAGGCTTGCAATGGTTTCGTAGCGCCGGCGCTACGAAACCAAGACCCGGCAAACGGATGCCATAGGAAGGGGAAACTGTTCATGACACGCACAGCGAAGGAACTGGCGGAATTTCTGGGCTGCACGCTGGAGGGGGATGGCCTGGCGCGCGTATCCGGAGTGGCATCGCCCGCATCGGCTCGCGCCGAAGACCTGATCTATGTGGAATCGCCGCGCCATGTAGAGCGGGCCGCGGCATCCGCGGCGAAGTGCGTCGTGATCGCACCCGGTCTCGCGCTGTCCGGAAAAATTTTGCTGCGCGCGGCGAATCCGAAGGTGGCGTTTTCGCGCGCTGCCCAGTGGCTCCTGCCAGCGGCTTCCATTGCCACGGGCGTTCATCCGACCGCCGTGATTGCGCCATCCGCTCAACTCGCTCCCGGGGCAGCCGTGGGCCCTTACGCCGTGATCGAAGACGATGTGCGAATTGGCGCGGGCACCGAGATTGGCGCTTTCTGCTTTCTGGGCCGGGGCTCGCGCCTCGGAGAAGGATGCCGACTCTTTCCTCGCGTAACTTTATATGCAGGCGCACGCCTCGCGAATCGCGTAATCCTGCATTCCGGCGCGGTCATCGGCTCGGACGGCTTTGGATATGTTGTAGAGGGCGGAAAGCGCTGGAAATTTCCACAGGTGGGCGAGGTCGACATTCAGGATGATGTGGAAATCGGCGCGAACACCACAATCGATCGCGGGTCGCTGGATTGCACGGAAATCGGCGCGGGTGTCAAGTTGGATAATCTTGTGCACATTGCGCACAATGTGCGCATCGGGGAAAATACGGTCATCGCCGCGCAGACGGGCATATCCGGGTCTGCCGTGATTGGAAAGAATGTGGCCTTTGGAGGCCAGGCTGGGCTGGGCGATCACTGTGAGGTTGAGGATGGCGCGGTGATCGGCGGGCAGGCGGGAATCTTGCCTGGAAAGATTGTCAGGAGCGGGCAAATCGTGTGGGGTACGCCGGCGCGGCCTCTCTCTAAATTCAAGGAGCAGTTCGCCTGGTTCAGCCGATTACCGGAATTGGCGGAACGTCTCAGAAAACTCGAAAACCGCAATCTGCCAAAAGTGGAATGACAGGCAGGAAATGACAGGCATCACTATGATGCAAAAGGGGATATCATATCGGCGACATTGCCTGTAATCCCTGTTGACCCAGGTTTAAAGACCGAAGATAATACGAATGGAGAATTCTCGGTACTAGAACTTGGGGGTTGGATTAGCACGTCCGCTTTGGGGGAGTCTGAGGAACCCCAAGACACATTCTTATTTGGCGAACTGAGGGCCTCTGGTTTTGGTGTATTCAAAAGAACCCATTTCAGTGTCCCTGCATCAAAGATTCTGTGAGGTTTGGGAATAAGCGATGGCATCAGGAATACGCGCGCAACTCGATCAGTCTGGAGCCAGCCGGTCCACGGGCGTTCTTGTGGGCCTGGCCGAACGACTCTCCGATTCCATCGACCGCGGAGTGAATCATCTCCTTTCCTTGCAGATGTCTGAAGGATATTGGATGGGAGAACTCGAGGCGGACACCACCCTCGAATCCGATTACATTTTCTATCTGCATGTGATCAACAAGGCGCATCCGGAGCGGATTGCCAAGCTGGCGAATTATGTTCGGCGGCGGCAACTTGAGGATGGCGGCTGGAATATCTACTTCGGTGGTCCGTCCGAGCTGAACGCCACGATCAAGGCGTACATCGCATTGCGGCTGGCGGGCGACGCGCACGGATCCGATCACCTGCGGCGGGCGGCCCGGCGAGTACACGAACTTGGCGGGCTCGAATCGGCGAATTCCTACACACGGCTTTATTTGGCGCTGGTCGGCGCTGTCGGATGGGATATGGTCCCTTCGATCCCTCCGGAGCTGATGCTTCTTCCGAATTGGTTCGCGATCAACATTTACGAAATGTCGTCCTGGACGCGCGGAATCGTGATTCCCCTGACGATTTTGTACGCGCACAAGCCGCGTTTCAACGTGCCCGGCGAATTTGCCGTGGACGAATTGTATGCCGATCCCGCGCGGAAGGCGCTCGGGCTCAGTTGGGATAAGGAACTGTTCAGCTGGCGGAATTTATTCCTTGCCCTGGATCGCGGCCTGAAATTATATGAGCGTGTGCCGTGGAAACCCTTGCGGCAGCGCGCGCTGCGACAGGCGCGTGAATGGATGTTCGATCACATCGAGCGCACCGAAGGTCTCGCGGCGATTTATCCGGCCATGATGAACGCCATTTTCGCGCTGGTGGCGCTGGGACATTCGCCGGACGATCCGATCACCGCGCGCGAAATCGACGAATTTGCGCGGTTTGAAATCGAGGAGGGTGACACGATTCGTGTCTCTCCATGCGTTTCTCCCGTATGGGACACGGCGATTGCCATGGTGGCTGTGGAAGAGGCGGGATTGCTGCCCGACCATCCGGCGCTCGTCGAAGCCGCAAGCTGGCTGCTCAAGCATCAGATCAGCGGCCCCGGCGACTGGATGGTCAAAACCCCCGGAGTGATGCCGGGCGGATGGGCGTTTGAGTTCCGCAACGATTTCTATCCGGACGTGGATGACACGGCGTTCGTGCTGATGGCGCTGCAACGCGTGGATTATCCGGACAAGGTGCGCATGGAATCCGCCGTCCGGTGCGGACTGACCTGGCTGCTGGCCATGCAAAACGACGACGGAGGCTGGGGCGCGTTCGACCACAACAACGACCGCCGCTTCCTGTGCCATATTCCGTTCGCCGATCACAACGCGATGATCGATCCGTCCACGGCGGACGTGACCGCGCGCGTCGTGGAATGCCTGGGCCGGTATGGATGGCCCGCAAGTCATCCGGTGATCGAGAAGGCCGTGAAATTCCTGCTGAAAGATCAGACGGAGGAAGGGCCGTGGTTCGGGCGCTGGGGAGTGAATTACGTTTACGGAACGAGCGGCGTGCTTCGCGCGCTGGAAACCGTGGCGCTGACGGCTCGCGACTACTGCCAGCGCGCGGTGGGATGGCTCCGAGAGGTTCAAAATTCCGACGGCGGATTTGGCGAATCGATCGCCTCCTACTACGATCCTCAGCTCAAGGGCAAAGGCTCGAGCACCGCGTCGCAGACCGCGTGGGGACTGATCGGACTGCTCGCGGCAAGCGAAGTGGGCGATCCGGCGATCGCGCGCGCCGTCCATCATCTCGTGGAGCAGCAGCAAGCCGATGGTTCCTGGGCCGAGAATGAATTTACGGGCACGGGATTTCCCTGCGTGTTTTATTTGAAATATCATTTGTACCGGGATTATTTCCCTTTATACGCGCTTGCGCGGTACCGGAACGTGGCCACCAGGATTACGCAATTTTGCGGATTGATGGTGAGGCCTCGGGAATTCGACCGACAGAAAGCTTAGGAGAGTGAATGAGATATCCCCTGAAGATGACCGCGAATCTTGCCAAGTACGTGGCCAGCCAGCGCTTTCGCGGCACCAAGAAATTTCCGATGGTGATGATGCTTGAGCCGCTCCATGCGTGCAATCTTACCTGCACGGGCTGCGGCCGCATTCGCGAGTACAAATCGACCATCAACGAAATCATGACGGTCGAAGAGTGCCTCACGGCGTCGGACGAGTGCGGAGCGCCGATCGTTTCCATTTGCGGCGGCGAGCCGATGATTTATCCGGAAATCGGGCGGCTCTCCAGGGAAATTCTGGACCGCGGACGCCACATTATTCTTTGCACCAACGGCATGTTCATCCGCAAGCGCCTGCATGAATTCAAGCCGACTTCGAGTTTCTTCTTCAACGTGCACCTGGATGGGCTGGAGCGAACGCACGATCTGTGCGTCGAGCGCGACGGCGTGTTCCGCGAGGCCATCGAGGGAATCAAGGCGGCGAAGGCGGCGGGCTTCCTGGTCTGCTCCAACACCACGATCTACAAGGAAACGGACCTGAAGGAAATCGCCGATCTGTACTCCTACCTGGATTCGCTGGGAGTCGATGGCTACATGCTCGCGCCGGCCTACGGCTATTCGGCGGTGCAGACGTCGGATATTTTCATGACGCGCAAGGATATACGCGAAAAATTCCGCGCGGCCGTGTCTCTGCTGGATCAATTCAACCTGATGGTTTCGCCCATCTATCTCGACTTTTTGCGTGGCGAGCGGGAACTGGAGTGCACGGCCTGGGGCACGCCGACGTTCAATCCGCGCGGCTGGAAAGGTCCCTGCTACGTGATCACGGACAATCATTATGACTCGTACCAGAAAATGATCGACGAAACTCCGTGGGAAAAATACGGTCCCGGCAACGATCCGCGCTGCGCCGATTGCATGATGCACGTGGGATTTGAAACAACTCCCGTGCTGGGCGCAAAGCGGCAGTTGGGCGACACCTGGAAAATGCTGAAGTGGCAGTTTGGCGGACACATGGGCGGAAACCCGGACCCGAATGCATCGAACGATACTCCAACAAACGGGCATTCCGGTGGGAGTTCGACGCTGATGCCTCCGCCTCCGGCAAACAACGATTTGGTTTCATCGGACGGAAGACTGCGGGTGCTATGAAAACGCTGGTTACCGGAGCGACAGGCTTTCTCGGAAGCCACGTCGCCCGCGCACTGGCCGGACGCGGGGAAGACGTGAGGGTGCTGGTGCGCCCGTCAAGCGACCTCCGCGCGCTGGAAGGGCTCAACGCCGAGCGCTGCACGGGAGACTTGCGAGACCGCGCGTCGCTCGATCGCGCCATGGACGGCGCCGGGAAAGTGTTTCATGTCGCCGCGGATTATCGGCTCTGGGCGCGCGATCCCCGTGAAATTTACGAATCGAATGTGAACGGCACCCGGAACCTGCTCGATGCCGCGAGGCGGGCGGGCGTCACGAAGTTTGTCTATACAAGCACGGTCGCGACCATCGCCGTTCCGCGCGAGGGTGAATTGCCGAACGAGCGGACGCAATCCTCGGTCGATGAAATGATCGGCAATTATAAGCGCTCGAAATTCGAGGCCGAGCAATGCGCCCTGCGCGCCGCGGAGGCGGGTCTGCCCGTGGTGATCGTCAATCCCACGACGCCCGTGGGGCCCGGCGATTGGAAGCCCACGCCGACGGGGAAGATCGTCGTCGATTTTCTGAATGGGCGCATGCCCGGTTATGTGGACACGGGATTGAACTTTGTTCCGGTCGAGGATTGCGCGCAGGGGCACTTGCTGGCCGCGGAGCGCGGGCGCGTTGGGGAGCGCTACATTCTGGGTGGGCGCAATCTAACGCTAAAACAAATGCTGGACATTCTATCTTCGATTAGCGGAAAGAGCGCGCCGAGATGGAAATTCCCCCATGTTTTGGCCTATGCTGCTGCATGCGTGGATACGGCGGTCTCGCGCCTCCTGGGCCGTGAGCCGCGGATTCCGCTGGAAGGCGTGCGCATGGCGCGGCACAAGATGTTCGTCGATACGTCGAAGGCGGAGCGCGATCTTGGTTTTGCGCCCGGTCCGATTGAGGCCGCGCTGGCTCGCGCGGTAGAATGGTACGAACGGAACGGTTACGTTGCCGAGGGACACGCACCGGCGGTTGCCGGAGCACGCGCGGCATAGACGAGCGTCGGAGATTATGAAAATATTGGCGACATTCGCGGTACGAGAGGAATTTGCGCCGTGGCGGCGCCGCAGGAATTTTCTGCGCATGCCCGGAGAATGGCCGGTGTTTGAAGCGCTGTTTGCCGGGGTTCACGTCCGGGCAATTCTGACGGGCATGGGGCAGGATCACGCCCTGGAAGCGGCGAAGAAATTTCTTGCCGACAAGCCGGATCTCTGTATTTCCACCGGCCTCGCGGGATCGCTGCGAAGCGAGCACTGCCCGGGAGACATCCTGGCGGCGCGCCTCATCAGCGAAGTGGGAGAACCGGTGGCCGTGGCGAGCCACACCGAATTGCTTGCCATGGCCGTGGATTGCGGCGCGCGGCAGATTGAGTGCCTGGCGACTTCAAAAACGATTGTGGCGCGGGCCGAACAGAAGCGCCAGCTGGCGAACCAGGCGGAAGCGGTGGAAATGGAGAGCTTCGCGATTCTGGCGGAGGCCGCACGGTACGGCGTTCCGGCTGTGGCGATTCGCGCCGTGAGCGATACCCTGGATTTCGATATGCCTTACGAATTCGAGCGCGCGCGCGACGCCCAGGGCCAGATTCGCGTGATGGGCGTCCTCTCTCAGGTGTTGCGGAAGCCGGCGGGTTTGCCGGACCTCCTGCGATTGACGCGCGATTGCCGGTTTGCATCCAAATGTTTGGCGATCTTCCTGGACGACTATGTGGGAGCGATGGGCGCACGCCTGATTCCCATTGAGCAGGATACGGTGTCGGTGCTATGAGCCAGTCGGGAATCATTCTCGAAAATTCGGCGGCGGCGCACCGTGTGCCGTCCATCATGCGCGCGGCCGTGTATCGCGGCAAGGGACGCGTCGTCGTGGAAGATGTTCCTGTGCCGGCGATTGGCGCGGGAGAAGTGCTGATCCGTGTCGCGGCGTGCGGAATCTGCGGCACAGACATCAAGAAGATCGAGTATGGATTCGTTTCGCCGCCGCAGATTTTTGGGCACGAAGTTTCTGGAACCGTTGTTGGCGTGGGCGCGGGCGTCACGAAATGGAAGCTGGGCGACCGCGTCATGAGTTTCCATCACGTTCCGTGCGAGGTGTGTTTCTATTGCGAGCGGCGCTTGTATTCGCAGTGCCCCGGCTATAAGAAAGTTGGCCTGACGGCTGGTTTCGATCCCAACGGTGGCGGATTTGCCCAGTACGTGCGCGCCATGCCGTGGGTTGCCGAGCGCGGGATGGTGGCGGTCCCGGACGATATCAGTTTTGACGAAGCCTCGTTCATCGAGCCTGTGAACACCTGCATCAAGGCCGTGGAAAAGGCCAGAGTGGCCGCGGGCGAAACGGTTGTGGTCATGGGACTCGGGCCGATCGGGCTGCTTCTGGCGATGCTCTCGAAGCTGGAGGGCGCCCACGTGATTGGGAGCGATCCGATGCCGGAGCGCCGCGCAAAGAGCCTGTCGCTCGGCCTCGATCTGGCCGTGAACCCGCGCGAGGGGCGCTTGGCCGAAGAAATCGGCGCGCACAGCAGCGGGCGGGGAGCGGATGTGGTGCTGGTTGCCGTACCCATTCCGTCGGCGCTGACGGATGCGCTCAGCCTGGTAAGGCCCGGTGGACGCGTGCTCCTGTTTGCGCAGAACGATCCGCTGATGAAGATCGAGTTTCCGGCCGCCGCGGTTGGCGTCGAAGAAAAAGAAATACTGGGCAGCTATAGCGCCGTCATCGACCGGGCAGGCGAAGCCGCAAGGCTAATCTTTACGCGCCGGTTGCCCGTGAAAGAATTGATCTCGCATCGATTTTCGTTGGAAGATATGAACCGGGCATTGCAGCTCGCTGCCCATCCCGTAGGAGATTCTCTAAAAGTGGTGATTCATCCTTGAGCGGAAACAAACATAACGGTCAAAAAAACGGTCACATGACCGCTGCCATCTTATATGGAAGCGAAAATCTGAAGATCGAGAGCATCGACATCCCCAGGCTCGCTGCGGACGAGGCGTTGATTCGCGTAAAAGTCGCCTTGACGTGCGGGACGGATTTGAAGGTCTGGAAGCGGGGATACCACGCGCGAATGATTACGCCGCCGGCGGTATTCGGGCACGAGCTTGCCGGCACCGTCGAAACGCTTGGAGCTGACGTGAATGGCGGCCTGAAGGTCGGCGCACGCGTGGTCCCCTCGAATTCGGCGCCTTGCATGACCTGCATGTTTTGCCGCAAGGGGCAGAGCAATCTTTGCGAGGATCTGCTGTTCAACAACGGAGCCTATGCGGAATATATTCGCATCCCGGGGCGGATCGTTCGTCAGAATATGCTCGTGATTCCGGACAACGTTTCCTTTCAGGACGCGGCGATGGTCGAGCCGTTGGCCTGCGTGCTGCGCGGAATTCATGAAACCGGAATTCAGCCGGGCGACACAACCGTGGTGATTGGTTGCGGGCCGATCGGATTGAAATTTATCCGTGTTTTGTCGGGCCGTGGCGTAAAAGTGATTGCGCTTGGAAAGCGGGCCAGCCAGATTCGCGCGGCCGAGCGCCTGGGCGCGCACGCGGCGTTCATCGCGCCGGACCTCGGCGATCCGGCGAAAACCGTCCGGGATCTGACCGAAGGCGGACGCGGCGCGGACGTCGTGATCGAAGCCGTGGGCACGGCGCAGACCTGGGAATGGGCGCTGCAAATGGTTCGCCGGGGCGGCACCGTCAATCTATTCGGCGGCTGCCCGCGAGGCACGATGGTGCCCATCGACCCGAACGCGTTGCACTATTCGGAGATCACGATCAAGTCCACATTCCATCACACGCCGCGATTCATCCGGGAAGCTCTCGAAGCGGTGACGCGAGGCGAAATCCGGTCGAGCGACTTCGTGAACACGGAAATTCCGCTGATCGAACTGCCGAAGATGTTCGAGCACATGAAGCATCGCAACGGCGAAATGAAAGTCGCGGTGATCCCGTAACGCCCCGCATCCCCACGGAGTTTTTCAGGCCGCGCCGGGATTTCCCGCGCCTGGCCGAGCGCCATGCAAATACCCGCTGAACTTGAGATTGGGCGCGGGCTTCCGCCCGCCGGATGCCCGGTCGCGGAGGCCGAGCGCTACACCCGCCGGCTCGCCACGCATCACTACGAAAATTTCAACGTGGTTTCCTGGCTGCTTCCGCGCCGGTTGCACCGGCATTTTTACAATTTGTACGCCTATTGCCGCTGGGCCGACGATCTGGGCGATGAAATTCCCGATCCCGCGCGGGCCCTCGCGCTGCTGAACGAATGGGAAGGAGAATTGCGCGCCTGCTACCGGGGCGAGGTTTCCCATCCTGTTTTCATCGCGCTGCGCGCGACGATTTCCGCGCTCGATATTCCCATCGAACCTTTTTCCGATCTTCTCGTCGCGTTTCGCCAGGACCAGACCGTGCGCCGGTACGCCACCTGGAACGATGTCTTCGATTACTGCCGCTATTCGGCGAACCCCGTGGGGCGCCTGGTCCTCTATCTGTGCGGGTATCGCGATGCGGAGCGGCAGCGGCTTTCGGATGCGACGTGCACGGCCTTGCAGCTTGCGAATTTCTGGCAGGACGTCACGCGCGATCTCAAGAAAGGGCGCATTTACATTCCGCTGGAGGCGCTGGCCGCGCACGGCCTCACGGAAGACGATATTGTGCAGCGCCGGTTTGATGGGCGATATGTTTCTCTGATGAAGGAACTCGTTGCGCGGACGCGGCAATTATTCGCCGAGGGGATGCCGGTGGCATGCAGCGTCGATTCCGCCCTGCGCGTGGATATCGAAATGTTCGGCCGTGGCGGGCTTGCGGTGCTCGATGCCATCGAGTCCATCGGATACAACACGCTCGAGAGCAGGCCCTCGATCCCGAAATCGAAACAGTTTTCCTTGCTGGTGCGCGCGCTCGTCCTGCGGCTGTTTGCCTTTACGAAGGCGTCCGTGCCCGTTGCTCCAGCCTCAGCCGGAAAACTGGGGATTGTCGAAGGCGGGTGCGTGAATCCGGGTATTGCAAAGATGCGGCCGCTGAAGGGAGGCGAGGTCGCGCGGTCGTACGCGGAATGCCGGCGCGTTGCGCGCGTTTCGGCCAGCAATTTTTACTACGCGTTTTTCATGCTGTCGCCGGCCAAGAGGGACGCGCTGTGCGCTCTGTACGCCTTCATGCGCCTCGTCGACGACGTTTCGGACACGGTCGGCGGCGTGGCGGATAAGCAGAAGGGCCTCGCGCGCTGGCGCGCCGCTCTGGACGCCTCGGTAGCAGGAGACGTTTCCGGCCATCCGATTCTTCCCGCGTTTGCCGATACGATCGCGCGTTTCCATATTCCGCCGCGCTATTTTCACGATCTGATTTCCGGCGCGGAAATGGATTTGACGGTCGGCGAGTATCCCACGTTTGACCGGTTGCGCGAATATTGTTACCGCGTGGCGGGAACCGTGGGCCTCACCTGCCTGCACGTATTTGGATTCGACGATCCGCACGCGCCGGACCTGGCCGAAAAACTGGGCATCGCGTTTCAGCTGACCAACATCCTCCGCGACGTGCCCGCGGATTACGCAATCGGCCGCGTGTATTTGCCGCTCGAGGATCTCGCGCGATTCGGTGTGCGGCACGATGCGCTCGCGCACGGCCCGCTCACCGGGGAATTGCGCGCGCTATTCGAATTTGAAACCTCGCGCGCGTGGGATTTTTACCGCGAGGGCGTGGAGCTTATCCCGCTCGTGCATGAGGACGCGCGCGCCGCGCTCTGGGCGCTGGCCCGAATTTATAGTAGTCTGCTGCGCCGGATCGATGGGCGCGGGTATGATGTTTTTTCCGATCGCGTGCGGCTGAGCGCTCCCGAAAAAACCGGGATCCTGCTGCGCGCGCGGTTAGGCTGGTACTCCCAAAACAATGTCCTCGAAGAGCGTGATCGTGATCGGCGGCGGCCTGGCGGGACTTTCCTCGGCCGTCGCGCTGGCTGAAGCCGGCTTCCGCGTGCGTTTGCTTGAAAAGCGTCCCCATCTGGGCGGCCGCGCGGCGTCGTACGTTTTGCCGGGCGGCGAGCACGTGGACAATTGCCAGCACGTGACGCTGGGGTGTTGCACCAACCTCGAGGATTTCTACCGGCGCGTGGGCGCCGCCGATCAAATTCGATTTTTCGACCGGCTGCTGTTTGCCGCGCCCGATGGACGCCGCGGCGCGATCGCATCCGTGGCCTTGCCGCCGCCGCTGCACATGGCTCCGTCGTTCGCGTTTTTTCCCTTGCTGGGCTTGAACGATAAGCGAGTCGTCGCTCAGGCGCTCCTTTCGATTGCGCGCAGCGGAGGCCGCCCCGCGGATATTTCCAGTCAGGGCGGAAACATCACGATGCTGGCCTGGCTGCAAAAGCATCGCCAGACCCACCGCGCGATTCGCCGCTTCTGGGAAGTTATTTTGGTGAGCGCCCTCGATGAGGAACTCGACCGCATTGACGCGCGCTACGGAATCGACGTGTTCTGGAAAGCGTTTCTTTCCACGCGCGGCGGTTATCGCGTCGGCATTCCGCGCGTTCCTCTCGGCGACCTGTACGAAGGCTGCCGCAAGGCGCTTGCCCTGCGGGGCGGGGAAGTCCAGTTGCGCGCCGGCGTGCGCGGATTTCGCGTCGAGGAGGGCGCCGTCACGGGCGTGGAGAGGGAAGACTGTTCGGTCGAGACGGCGGACTATTATCTATCCGCGGTGCCGCAGGACATTTTGCCGGAATTGTTGCCCTCGGAAGTCGTCGAGCTCGAACCTGTGTTTTCAAACCTGCGCAATTTGCGGACCTCGCCGATCACCGGCGTGCATCTCTGGTTTGACCGGGTCGTGATGAACGAGCCGTTCCTCACGCTGGTCGACAGCACGACGCAGTGGGTTTTCAACAAGACGCAGCTTTACGGCGGCGGAGAGAATGGCGGCCAATACTTGCAGCTCGTGATCAGCGCGTCATACGCTCTCACGTCGCGTTCGCGCCAGGATATTATCGCGATGTGCCTCGAGGAGTTGCGCCGGGTGCTGCCCGCGACGGCCGATGCGACGCTCGTGAAGGGAACCGTCGTGAAGGAAATGTCCGCGACCTTTTCGCCGGAGCCTGGATCGGACCGCTGGCGACCGGCGCAAAAAAGTCCTCTTGGGGGATTATTTCTCGCTGGGGACTGGACAGCGACGGGCTGGCCGTCCACAATGGAGGGAGCGGTTCGCAGCGGTTACCTGGCCGCCGAAGCAATTCTCTCCGATGTCGGAATGCCACGGAAATTATTGCAGCCGGATTTGCCCGCGGAAGGACTCGCGCGCCTGTGGACCCGCGGATCGTAAGCAGCGACACGCAAACAATCTTGACCCGCAAAAATTGAATATTCACGGGCACGTTTACTGTTCGAGTTGTATGTTTTTGATTCAGACTATGTTTGGCTTTCCCACCGGAGGTTTCCTTGGATCGGAAGTATAAGCACAGGGGCTATCAGAGCGCTGATGAGCCCAAGAAAAAAGAAAAGCGTCCGCACGAAGGACATCCCCGGCAGGAGCAGATCGGGCCGCGAACGCCGCGCATGGTTGGTACCGTGACTCTCGCGCGATGCTCGAATTGCGGCACCGTGCTGCAGCCGGGTTTCGATCCGAAAGGGAAGTGCCCGCGTTGCGCCTTCGATCTGCATTGCTGCAAGCAGTGCGCCTATTTTGACTCCGCCGCGCGCTTTGAATGCATGAAGCCCATTTCCGATCAGGTGGCGCGGAAAGACCAGCGCAATGAGTGCTCCTTCTACGAATTTCGCACCACGATTGAGAAGGACACTGCTCCGTCGGCGCCTCCCGCGAGCCAATCGGCCGCTCCGGAACGCGCTTCACGGCCGCGCGACGCGCGCCAGGCGTTTGAAGACCTCTTCAAAAAGTAGCCGCGAAGTTTCGCTTCCATTTGTTTTGTGAAGTTGCGGGTGTCTTTCAGGAAACCGCAATTTGCAACCGCACTGGTGAATTGCTATTCTGAATTTGCCAATGCTTTTGCGGATCAACTCGCGAACCGCACCCCCCTTCCATATTCCGTCCGGAAAGGTTCTCCCATGAAACTGACCATTCGCAATGCGCATGAGGAATGGCGCGAGCCCGTCGAACAGGAAACCAAGCGGCAAATGGCGAAACTCGACAAGCTGCTGAGCCGCTATGAGCCGGACCTCGTGCTGTTGCACGTGGATATCGAAAAGCATCCGCGAATGGAAAGCTACACGGTGTCCGTGAATCTTTCGCTTCCCACGGGCACGCTCCATGCCACGGGGGAGAGAAGCTCCGTGCTGGCCGGCGCCAAGATGGCCTTCTCCGAGCTCTGCGCGCAGGTCAAGAAGCACCAGGCGCTGCTGCGCAAGGATTACGAATGGAAACGAAAGCGCCCGCGCGCGAAAGTAGTGGCCTAGTCGCGCCCCGCGAAGTTTCATCAGGAAAGCCTGGTAGTACAGGCTTCAGGGCCTGTGTGGCAACCTGGCTGTCACACGATTTGATAGCGCCCGCCTTCAGGAGGGCATGCGCTTGCATCCACGGTGCCCGCCCGAAGGTGGGCGCTACACGAACCAAGGCCGAGTTATCGCGCACCCTCTTCAGCCGATACGCCATACAGCCGCCAGCGGCTGCATCCACAAAGCCAGCGAACGCCACCGTCCGTGCCGGCGCACTTTTTTGCGCGTGGCTTCAACCGGCGCATGTGCAGTAACTCATTTTCGTGTAAGATGTTGTGACCACTTTTCAGGGGCGTAGCTCANNCAACTGACACCACAACTGACACCAGGAATACTTGGAGCCTTTTTGATTCCGAGACCCCCGGCACCCCCGAAAATTTGGCGACGCAGCGTGCGATAGGGAATCACCCACATCGGGTACAGGTAGCAGAGCTTTTTGGTTTTTCCCAACTTCCGGGATGTTATGGTACAAGATCGTAGGTGTGAAGGAGTGACCCATGCCACAGACCTGCACGATCTGCCGCCACAGGGAGCGAGACGCGATTGAGGCTGATCTGGTCGCCGGAGTACCGTTGCGTCGCATCGCGGCACAAAGCGGCACGTCCACGGGGGCATTACAGCGGCACCGATGCCATATCGCCGACGCCGTAGTTCACGCCGCCCAAACTTGTGAGATAGATCGCGGAGTTTCTCTGCTGGAGAAGATACATGCGATGGAGTCCGAGGCCCAGAGGCTAGGCAAGAAAGCAGAGAGCGAAGGTGATCTCCGGGCCGCTCTTTTGGCGTTGCGTGAGCTTGGTAGAGCGTTCGAGTTACAAGGGCGGATGCTGGGGGCCTTCGAACACGAGAGGGCTGCACCTACGATCACCGTTCAAGTGCTCGTGATGGGGGATTCGGTTAACAAGCGGCTCGCACTGGCATCCGATGATGGTTCGGACTGAATTCAGAGAGGGAGAAACCATGAAGATCATTCGCTTGCTGTTGGGTGCTCTGCTGCTATCTCTGGCTTTGGCTTCGCCGTCATGGGCTCAAGAGGTCACTAAGTACGAGAAGGTGCCAAAGAAGACCAAGAAGACGCCTCAGCAAGAATTGGACGAGAGGCAAAGGATTGTCGAGGATGACGCCACAAGGGAGGCGGACTTTAACAGGACCTTTTCGTTCTGCGAGTATTATAAGAACTATAAACAGCAGCCCATCTCCCCCGAGGTCCTGCTGACAATGTGTGAGTGGGACGAAGCGATGCCGATTTGTGACGCCCGAGCCGAAGATGCCAAGAAGCTCATCGCAGAAGGCCGCTTAGCAGAGCTTGTGGCAGAAAGAAAAGTCAGGCGGGAGCAGTTGAAGCCAATTCCCGAATCGGAGCAAACACCAGAAGCCATGCGGGCCTATAAACTGGCGTTACTCACGATGGATGATCAGTGCGATTTTTTGCGAATGTCCAGGCACCTCGTTTTCCATCAGTTACCAGCCGAGGGCTTTATTCCGCCGCCAGTCGATTATTCGCCGCTTGAATCCCCAAAGCATCCCAGCGCAGTTGATAGCTTGCCGCCAAACCCTACGGCTGCGGATATAGAGCGCGAGGCTGAATCCGAGCGCCTTCGTCAGTTGGAGCAGAGGCAGACGGATTTGGAGATTCAGCAGAAGCGCGAGAAGCACTAACGCAAGGGCTAATCATTTACGAATCCACAGGTTCCCAACTGACCGGCTCGATTTGCTTGGGTGAGAAGAACGAGCATCGGGACAGTTCTGAATCGAGCAGGACAGTTGCGCGGTCTGCGAATACTTGAAGCAGCGTTCCCGAACCGCTTGGCGTCCGCACCTTGCGTCCAAGGTAAGGGAATAGCTTGGCATGGGGTTGCGCGAATCGCCGCTCGGCGTCGAATGACTCTGGCGGCCAGCTCGCACGATGGCGGAGCAACTCTGCCACTTCCTCACGGTGTCGGCGCAGTTCGGCCAGCAAGCTAGGCACCTGGGGGTTACCAGAGGGGACTGAATACCGGATGCGATCCCCGTCCAGCGTAAGGGTTCCCCCGCCCTCTTCCAGGCGCGAAACGATCTGGCGCACGTCGCTCATAGTTCGCCCTCTTCGGGCGGGTTTCCCTTCTGAGAATCATCGGGAACCAGAATCGGATTCTGCAAAGAATCGGGAACCAGCATGTCGCTAGTGTTTATGCGGGGTTCGGCCACATTTTGCGATTCTGGTTTTCTGGTTCCCGGTATATATAGAGAACCAGTATTCTCGAATCCGTATAGGAAGGGGTTTCCTTTGGTTCCTTCCCCTGTTTTGGTGATCCTTCCCGTGACGGCCAATGCTGTCAGCGCAGCCCGGATGATTCGAGTCTGGCCCTCGACTCCATCACGTACTTGGGCCTGCGTCTGTAGCTCCCCGGCATCTCTCAGAAACTCGGCAATGGCTCGCTCGCACTCCTCCCGGTCGGAATCCAGTTTGCTTCCGCCAAGGGATAATTGGCGGGTTTCTGGGTCGAAACTAAGCACGGTTTCCGGCAAGTCTTGGCCCAGCCGTTGAACTGTTTGGATTAGGCGGTAGTTTTCCGTGCGCCGCAGTACGATCAATGTTGAAACCGCACCGCCTAGTGCAGTGCTTCCCAAGGGGGAGTCGATTGGATCAGCTTTTGCGGATTTGCCCGAGTGATGCGTTAGCAGTAGGTGAGTTCCCGAAGCCCGCGCCACGTCAATCAGTGGCCCAAGGGCAGCGTAGGTTTCACCATAAGCCTTCTCATCCTTGATGCGGGCCAGCCGGAACAAGGGATCAATCACAGCCAGGACGGGCTTCCGCTCCCGGACAAGATCGACTAGGGCAAGAATCCCCTCCGCCGGTGCGCTGTCAGCGTGAATCAAAATTGGTTCGTCGCCATTCGCACCCATTGCGCGAAAATCAGCCGCGATATCTTCGGCGCGTTCTTCCAGGGCAAGATAGATGCACGTCCCCGGCCTCGTCGAAAAGCCTAGAAAGGATTCCCCACGGGAGGTTGCTAAGGTCAAGTTCCGGGCGAGCGTCGATTTGCCAACCTTTGGTTTGCTCACCGTGCCGGATATGGTTCCGGCGGCCAGACGTCCATGCCACAACCATTCAGTTTTGACCTGGGGTTTATTGAAAAGTTCCGCCAGCGCCATAAGCTGGAATCCGGTTTGCTGCGTCACATTGCCAGCAGGCTTCCATTCCGGCGTGCTACGAATCAATTCCAGTAGTCCCAAGCGCGTTCCGCCCTTCCCGACCCACTCGGACAAATCTTTCGCGCCGGGCAGTTCCAGCACCTTGAGTGATTCCGTCTTGCCGCAGAGTGACGCGGCGACTTGCTGCGCGTGCTTCCGGCCAGGCTCGTCCGCGTCGGCAATTATGGCAATACGTTTCCCTCGAAGAGACTCGCTGGATTCCTCTCGCCACTTGCCAGCGCCGCCAGCGTTGCACGTCGCCACCAAGCCCAGCTTGCTCGCCGTCTCAACGTCCTTTTCACCTTCCACGACAAGCACAGACTTCGCGGCCAGGGCCTCGGGCAGACGATACAGTACGCGGCGCACACCGTTCAGGTTCCACGTCCAGCCTCCGTTGCCGTCGGGACGGCGCTGCCGAAAATCTTTCGGCTCGAACCGAACGACCTGATAGAGCAGCTTGCCAGTCTCGTCTGTGTAGTTGTACTCCGCAACGATTCGCGGAACATTGTCAGTATAGAGAAACAGATCACGCATCACGATTCCCGCCGCCGCGCAAACTGCTTCCGTTGTACATCCAGCGTGGCAGAGCAAGAGAATCTTCCCGGTACGCTCATGGATTGAAAGGGACGGGTTGCGGTCTTCGTGCCCAGGGCATAGGGCGATCCAGCCGTCACCGGATCGGCGCACGCCCTTGAAACGTGAGAGTAGATCGCTGGGCGTCATCTCTGGGCTCGCTTGATTGCGCGATAGAGTCGGAGACACGCTGTCTCGTACACTTTGCGGGCTCGCTTTAGCGCAAGAGGCTTGTCGCGCAGTACGTGTTCGGCGAGATTCATTAACTCATCCGCACCGCGCTTTAGAGCGGCTTCGCGCGAGCTACTCATCGCCATTGCCAGGGCTGGCATGATCGCGGCTGGCGAATTCCCGGAGTGAAGCAAGAACTACGAGAGTCCGGCGGCCCAACTTCCGAACTTTTAGTTCCTTGCAGCGGATGTAATTTTCGATGGTGCGGACCGAAACACTCAGGGCTGAGCCCGCTTCGCGCTTACTGACTAATAGTTTGATTCGTTCCCTTTGCTCGCTTGGAAGTGTGTCCATACGCGCAGCATCCCGCTATTGCGCGTTGGAGTCTAGACCGCAAAAGGAAACCTTTTTTCGGTGCGAAAAGTGGACGTTTTGGGAATCCGGCGAGGCAGACTAATCCGGGCCGATCCAGGTAACGCCGCGTTTCAAGGGCTTGTGTTTGAGCCGGGACCGCAATTTGACAAGAGCCGTGGCGTCAAAATCTTTGGCGCGGTTTGTCGCTCTCGGATTCAGCACAAGGTCTGCCGTGTCCAGAAGGGCCGCAACGTACTTATCATGCAACTTGCCGGTGACTTTCTTCACGCGCAACGAGAAATGAAACGCGCCTGCGGGCGAAAGCCCTTGCTGCTCCAGAGGCAAACACTGCTTCCCGGAAGGCGGGACTTTTTCAGACTGTAATTCCACCCAAGAAGCATACCACCGCAAAGTATTGGGCAAAGCGTGTACCTTCCCGAAGTAACGCCTGTCGTCGTCTCGCCTAGGCGCGAAAAAAAGACTGCCGCTCAATTTCTCTATTTTTGTCGCCATTCTCCGAATCTGGTCGGGAAATTCCTTGAGGCTCTTCTGTGTTTGTCCGAGCATACGAACGTAAGCCTTCTGCGATTTCGCTTGCCAAAACGCTGGGGGAGTCACAGCGTCAACTAGCAGTGTAGGCAGCTTGTCTATAAACCCCTGCATCGTTGCGTTGGTTTCTGCCCCTGCCTGCGCCCGCCCAGAAGGTTTGGCGAGGCGGCGTTTGAATTCTTCCAGCGCCTTGCAAAACCGGGGGTCGGCCAGCAGGCGTTGGTCCTTCGTCAAGGATTCGTCTGCCCGGCTGTTTGTTCCCTTCGGTGCGTTCATTTGCGCATCCTAGCACACACATAGGCGCTTGACAATAACCTATCGCTAGGTTATGATGCCTATATGAGTAAGGCAAGTGAAGCGGCGCGGGAACTGGCTCGACGCAGTATTGCCGCACGGCGGCGCAAGTGGGGAGCGGACGGCTTTCGAGAAAAAATGCGTACCTGGGGTAAGCTCGGCGGGCGTCCCCGCACAAAGAAAGGGAAGCGCGATGCAAACTAATACTCTGATTCTGACAGATGCGATGTCCGAGACCAAATCGCGGCGTAATCCACGCGGCGTGTTTGAGAAAGTGCCTGGTTCGGGCGAATGGTGGATTCGCTACGTTGACGCCTCTGGACGGCTTCGGCGTGAGAAAGCTGGAAGCAAGAGCACCGCGATAGGCCTAGTTCGCAAGCGCAAGACGAACGCCCTAGAGGGCAAGAAACTCCCCGAAAAACTACGCCGGGCGACAGTGACGTTTGCGGATATCTCCCGCGACGCCCTTGCGTACTCAAGAGCTCACAAGCGCACCTACGGCGACGATCTGGCGCGAATGGAACGCATCTTGGGATGGTTCCGTGACCGCTCCGCTGATTCGATCACACCACAGGAAATTGAACGACACTTCGAGCAATGCATCGAAGAAGAGGAATGGGCTCCCTCGACGGTCAATCACTATCGCTCTCTGTTATCGCTCACCTACAGGCTCGCAATCCGCGATGGTAAGGCCACGTCTAACCCGGCTCGGGCCACACGGCACAGAAGGGAAGATAACAGCCGCGTGCGGTATCTGAGTCCCGAAGAGGAAACAAAGCTCCGCGCCGAAATGGAAGCTCGGTGGGCAGGCCACTTCCCGGAATTGGACCTCGCGCTCCATACTGGACTGAGGCTCTCGGAAATGTACGGGCTTGATTGGCAGGATGTGGACCTAGCCCGCTGTCTGATACTGATTCGACGCGGGAAGAATGGCGAGAGCCGCTACGCCCGGCTAAACTCAATCGCGCTCAAGGCCATAGATGAGCTACGGAAGCGCGGCGACGGCACGGGGGCAGTGATTCGCAACCTCGAAGGCGAGCCGCTGGCCGGGCCACGCTACTGGTTCGAGAAAGCTATCAAGAAGGCCGGAATTGCGAATTTCCATTGGCACGATCTACGCCACACGTTTGCGTCCCGTCTGACGATGGCCGGGGTAGGTCTAAGGGCCACTCAGGACGCGCTCGGGCACAAGTCTGTTGCCATGACGGTGCGGTACTCGCACCTTGCGCCGGATTTCCTTCTCAACGTGGTAGAGAAGCTCGTTCCACAGCCGCCAGCGGCCGGTTCTGAGGAACCAACCGACACCACTACCGACACCAGCTCATTTTCTCAGTCAGAGCCTCAATCAGCGCATATGCACTAAGTCTTTTTCGTGTAAGATG
>PLUM01000014.1:1998-143231 GCA_003165465.1 Acidobacteriota bacterium | reverse complement strand
ATATTGATATTGCATTCCTCTTCAACGAGCGGCTCCCCGGTTGTTTGTGTCTTCGAGAAAAATTAAGGCGCAAGTTGGTATCGTCCGACCAGCCTCCGCGGTTGTATCATGTGGGGAACACGTAGGGCCTGTAGCTCAGTTGGTTAGAGCAGCGAACTCATAATTCGACGGTCCCAGGTTCAAGTCCTGGCGGGCCCACCAACACTTCCAATATTCAAATGGGGATCGAAGAGTGGAACGCTTTTCAGTAGCACAGGCTTCAGCCTGTGTGGTTTTGGTTTGTGGCAGGCTAGAGTCAAAAGAACACAGGCTGAAGCCCGCGCTACTGAAGAACTATTTATTTCCCGACGCGCGACTGGCTCAACAAATTCACGAACAGCCGAAAAGCGCCGGCGTTTCCTTCAGGCAACTGGCGTGAGAACGAGAGTCCCGTGTAGATGTACGTGCCTTTGCCAGTGCGGGTCCAGACGAGGCTGCCCAGCAAATCTTTTTCTCCGGGATCGTGCATCGAGAGAACGGTGTGATACCCCGCGTCCCACTTTTCCCAGAAATAAAGGCCGCGCTCCTGCACCCAGCCGTCGAAATCGTGCACATCGATTTTATTTGGAAAATTCAGGAGTGGGCTGGCGGGATCGGTGAAGTTCACCGCCGAGGTTTCGTCCGTGACGCGCGGGCCGGGGCCCATCGTCGCGGGGAACGGAGCGGGCTTGAGCGCGTCCCAAATCGTGGGCCGCTGGTCGAGCACGACGAGCGTGCCGCCCGCCGCGGCGCAATCGAGCAAACGGGAGTTCGCGGCGACAACATCGGCGCGCAATTCATAGGCGCGCATGCCGACGACGATGGCGTCAAACCGGCCAAGGTCGCCGAAGGCGAGCGCATTCGCGTCTAGAATGGAGACCTCCACGCCCAGGCGGCGAAGCGAATCCGGAATGGCGTCGTTTTCGGCGGCAATATAGCCCACGCGCAAATGTTCCGGCACGGCGATGGCAAACACGTGCACGGGAACCGTGGCGGGCGCGCTCCACAAATAGGTTGGCAGCGAAGGCAGCGGTTCGAGCGAAGTTTTGAAAAGTTCATCGCCGCGTTTCGCAAACGCTTTTAATTCGTAATTTCCGGCCGCGATATTCGCGGGGGGAATCACCGTGAGATGAACGAGCCGATCGCCCGCGCCGGAAAATTCCACGGGCTGCTCGGCCGGAGCTTTCCAGCCGGACGGCACTTCGACGCCCACGCTGACCTTCGACGGCGCCTGCGCAAAGGAATGCACCCGCGCAAAGACTTCGAATTGCCTGGGCTGCCGCGACTTGACAACCACGTATTGCTCCGGCTCCGGAGTAAGCCCGACCGGAGGAACGATGCGCAAAGGGTAGCTCAACACGCTGACGGTGGATGCGCGCAAGCTCTCGACCGGCGCCGTAAAGTCAAACGCGTAGCCGTCGGCTTCCACACGCGTAAGCGCGCGGACGAGCGGCGGCGGAAACGGTTGAAGAAAATCGCCCGGCGCGCGCGGCGTTTGCGCCCCGGCGGGAACCACGACGCTGAAATTGATCGAGCCGTCTTTTTCCTCGCGCTTCGCGATGCTCCAGCCGGCGGGCAGCGCGAGGTCCGGCGTCGAGAACGTGGCCGGCACTCCGGTGCGATGCGCCACTTCGACGCGAACGCTGAAACCTTCGCCGGCGACAAGCTCCGCGCGGTCGGCGTTCGAGACGATTTTTATGGCAGCGGCGTCGGTGAGCGCGCGATGGATTCGTTCGCGGACCTGCTCCAGCTCCCACAATCCGTTTGTGGCGGAAGAATCCCGCGAGCGTTTCACCTGATCCTCAAGCGACGCAATCTGTTTGCCCGCGGCGGCAATGGACCTCACGGTGCCGGACCAATCGAGCTTCTCCGCCGCCATGCGAGCCTCGTCGAGATCATGATCGGCGGCCGCGAGCGAATCCTCGGACGGCACCGGGAGTGCGCGGACGAGCGAAGTGAGCGGCTGCGCAAAATCGGAGGGCGAAGGCGCGCCGCCGGTCGTGCGCTTCAATCCGTACGGCCGCCGAACGAACGGCGAATTCAGGAACGGCGTAACGCCCTGCGAGCGATGGTGCAGGTAGCCTTCGGCCGAGATGTCGCGATAGCTGCGGCCCCAAAGCGGAGAAATTTCGTCGGCCGGCACGATCCACGAGCCGGTATAGTCCACCTTCTCGTTCGGCGCGGTCGGGCGCACAGGATCGAGAACCGTCTCGACGCGCCACGGCTTGAGCCCTTCGGCAATCTGATCGGGATATTTCGTGGGATCGGCGGCGGCCTCGACCGCTCGCGGCGTCTGGTAGCCGGAATCCTGATGATTGCCGTGGCCGGTTTTCTGGCCACCCCAGCCGTTGATTACGATTTGCGGGCGCACGGTGCGAATTGCGCGCACCATGTCTTCAAGTTCCACGCCCTGCCATTTTTCGAGGGTTTCTTCGAGCGTTTTTGAAAATCCAAAATCGACGACGCGCGTGAAAAAGAGATGCGGCCCTTCGACATTCATCGCGGCGGAAAGTTCGGCGCTGCGCAAGATGCCGAGCTGCGCGCCCTGCTCGGGGCCGATGGCGTTCTGCCCGCCCTCGCCGCGATTCAGCGTCAGGAGCGTGGTATCCGTGCCCAGTGCGTGCGGCAGATAGGTGAGCAGCGTGGAAGCCTCGTCATCGGGATGGGCCACGGTGAAGAGGACGCGCGTGACGACGCGCGCCTTCTGGATCGATTCGAGCGTGTCCGCGACGTTTTGGCCGCGGCCCGGCGCGGGCGGCTCCTGCTGCGCGGAAACTTGCGTGAGAACCAGCGTCAACGCGCAAAGCATTGCGGGCAGGGAAAGAAGCCCAAGTTTTCGTCCGCGCTTCATGGGTGCGCCTCTCCGACTTCGCTTGAGGCGAACGGCCATATGCGGCGGTAGCGCGCCTGAATCATGTACGTAAGGATGCCCAATGCGATCACTCCAAGCCCTCCGAGGACGAATTTCCATCCTGTGGAATAAAATAACGAGGCCCAGCCCAAAATCGCGAGAACGGCCGGCCAAGGATAGAGCCACATTTTAAAGGGAAGCCGCTCGGGAGGCCAGCGCCGCCGCAGGATAATCACGCCCACGCCCTGGCTGATGAACTGAACGATCAGCCGCACGGCGATGATCGCCTTGATCACGCTCGTGAGGCGAAACAGCACGCTGAACACAAGCGACGCCGCGCCCAGAAGGAGCAGCGAAACGTGGGGAAAATGTTTTTTGGGATGTACGCGCGCAAACACCGCGAAAAAGTTGCCGTCCTCGGCCGCCGCAAAGGGCACGCGCGAGTAGCTGAGCAGCGTCGTGAACAGCGAGGAGAACGCGATCCACAAGATCATGATCGTGGCGAAGGCCGCCGCGCGGGGGCCGTACAGCCGCTCGACGAACGCGCTCACGATGTATTGCGAATGTTGCGCCTCGCGCCATGGCACGACTCCCAGAATGCTCGTTTGCATCGCCAGATACAGCACCGCGATTCCCGCGATCGACAGTAGAATCGAGCGCGGAATGTTGCGCTCCGGCTCGCGAACCTCCGCCGCCAGATTACAGATGTGGTAGTAGCCGAGGTAGGAGTAAATCGTATTGACCGTCGCCGAGCCGAGCCCCGCGAAAAACAGCAGCGACCAATTCCACGCGCCGGGAGGAAAATCGAACGCCATTTTCGCCGAGAAATGCGTCGCTCCGCCCCAGATTATCCACAGCATCGTACCCATGACGCCGATCCACAAAAATTTTGAGATCATGCCCACCGCCGAAATTCTGCGGTACAGAAGCACGATCAAAAAAACGACGAGCGCGCCCGAGATCGCCTTCTGCTGATATTTGCCGAGCGGCACGAGGTAGGTCAGGTATTGCGAAAAGCCGATCGCGCCTGAGGCCACGACGAGCGGCGCCTGAATCAGCGTTTGCCAGATATACAGGAACGACATCAGCCGCCCGCCGCGCCCCGGCCCGTAAATTTCCCGGAGAAACGCGTACGTGCCGCCCGCGCGCGGCATTGCGGCGCCAAGCTCGGCCCACACCAGCCCGTCGAGCAGAGAAAGCACCGCTCCCGCCACCCACGCCAGCAGGCATTGCGGCCCGCCCATGGACTGAATGACGAGCGGAATCACGATGAACGGCCCGATCCCGACCATCGCGTTCATGTTCAGCGCGATGGCCTCGGTCAGGCCGAGTCCTCGTTCGAGTTTTTCCGATGGCAGCGGTATGGACATGGATGGCCCGAAGCGGGGAAAGCATATCAGATGTACGGAGAAGCCTGACTGGCCTTTCTCACGTGAAGTTGAATGACACATGTCATTCAACTCAAAGGATCAAGAGTCAGGTTTCAGTGGCACAGGCTTCAGCCTGTGCTCTTTTGATTTTACCCTGCGACAAATCAAAACCACACAGGCTTCAAGCCTGTGCCACTAAAACCGAAGGCCACATCGAGCATTCGGTTGTTTCATTGTGAAACGATACGTCCAGAAATTTTCGCCTATCCGTGAGTACGAGAATTGCCGATATACACCAGTAGGATGGAAGAATTCCGGCAACCGCGCGTCCACGATTCGCCGTTTCTCAATCAATCGAAAGCCGTTAGCGTCTCCTCACAGCCGATTACAGCAGGATGTTCCCCCTGGCTGAAGCCTATCCGCATTGTGCCGATAGGAACAACGTGGAGTCTTCGCGGGGCTGCGCGGTCATGCACGCAAAGACGCAATGCCTTTCACTTCACGGCTGAGTCGTACAGGACTGGGGGATGGAAATGAAATTTCTGAGGAACTTTATTTTTCCGGGCGGCCTTATGCCGCACGGACCATGGCGATTGTGGACTTGGGTTCCGATCGCGCCGCGCATGACGCCGGATTCCCCGTCCGCGAGTTCCCGCCTGCCGATTTCCATGGCCCGTTTGTGCCGCCTCGGAGAAGCACTCGGCCAATTCCGTGAAAATCCGTACGCCCAGGTTTTGATTTCATGCCAGGAACAGTTTGTATGAGCCAGACGACCACTCCTGTTTCGATGACCACGGTTTGGAACCTGTCCGAGCCGCTGCGTGTATTGATCGTGGAGCGCGTGACGCTCCATGCGGAGTTGTACATTCACGCGCTGGAGCGAGCCGGATATCGGTGCGAACCGGAAATCATCTCCACGCGTGCGGAGTTTCTGGAGCGCCTCGGGCGCTTTCCATTCGACATTGTGCTGGCCGATTACCGGCTTTCCGGCTGGAACGGCATGGACGCTTTTTTCGAGATGCGCCGCGCCGGCCGCGATGTTCCTTTCATCGTGATCGCCGAAGTGGCTGAGGAAAAAGCAGCCGCCGAATGCGTCAAGCAAGGCGTCACGGATTATGTTTTGAAAGAGCATCCGTCGCGTTTCCCATTTACGTTGGCGCGTGCGATGGAGCGGCGAGCCCTTCGCGATGCGCGCACCTTCCTGGCGCAGGCGCTTCCCCTGAGCGAAGCCAATTACCTGGTTCTCTTCGATCACAACCCCGTGCCCATGTGGATTTTCGAGAGGGAGACGCTGCAAATTCTGCAGGTCAACGATGCGGCCCTTCGCCACTACGGTTACGAACGGATGGAATTCCTGCAGATGCGCACCAGCGATCTGCACCCGGCCGGGGACGTTCCGAAATTATTGGAGATGTTCCATGGCGGCCATTCGTGCGAGGGGCTGGCCGGCCAGTGGCGCCATCACCGGAAAGACGGTTCCTTGATTGATGTGGATCTATTTCTGCACCAGATGGAATATTCCGGACACGCCGCTTCGTATATCGTGGCGCGGGATATAACGGAACGAAAGCGAGCCGAGGAAGAGAAAAATAAATTTCTTGCCTTGGCGGAACACAGTTGCGATTTCATTGCCGTGGCCGATCTCCACAACAAGGTGCAATACGTCAATCCCGCGGGGCGCACGATCCTCGGCATCGAGAATGCGGACGACGTGAAAGGGATGCACACGTTTGACTATGTGGCGCCGGAGGACAGGCCGCTGGTCCGTGACACGATTTTGCCGGCCCTCCAGTCGTCCGGACGCTGGGAAGGCGAATTGCGCTTCCGCCATTGCCGGACCGGCCAATCCGTCCCCATGGAATGCATGGGATTTCAGGTCAAGGATTCGTGGACCGGCGAGCCCCTTTTTATTGCCACAATTTCCCGGGACATGACGGAGCGGCACGCCCTCGAGCAACAACTGCGGCAAGCCCAGAAATTCGAGGCCTTCGGCCAGCTTGCCGGAGGAATCGCGCACGATTTCAATAATGTGATCGGCGCCATTCTCGGATGGGCGGAATTGGGCGAGGAACAGTTCGCTTCGAGTAATCCGGATTTAAAAAATTATTTCAAGAAAATTCATTCTCAATGCGATCGCGTCACGGAATTGACCCAGCAGTTGCTGGCGTTCGCGCGGCGGCAGATTCTCGATCCGCGAAGCCTCAACCTCAATCAGGCCGTTCGCGACGTAATGAATCTGCTCGATAAACTGATCGGCAGGGACATCGAAATTAAAACGGCGCTGGCCGAGGATTTGTCCGCCGTGCGGGCCGACCCCACGCAGATCGAGCAAGTACTGATGAATCTCTGCATCAATGCGCGAGACGCCATGCCCAAGGGCGGGCGCATCATGATTGAAACGCGCAACGCTGTCTTTTCCGAGGAAGATTGCCGCCGCGCCCCGGGGGGCCTGCCGGGACACTTTGCCGAGCTTTGCGTGAGCGATACGGGGACGGGCATGGATGACGCCGTGCGCGAGAGAATTTTCGAGCCGTTCTTCACCACCAAAGGGGCCGGGAAGGGCAGTGGCCTCGGGCTTGCCACCGTTTACGGCATTGTCAAACAGCACGGTGGATTTATTCTCGTGGAGGCCGCGACGGGCCTGGGGAGCGCGTTCCGTGTCTTCTTTCCTGTGAATGGAATTCCGCCTGTGGATGATGTTCCCGTGCCTGTTTTCCACGATTTGCCTGTCCGCGGAGGATCCGAAACGATCCTGCTGGCCGAGGACCACGATGGAATTTGCGAGATGGCGCGATTCGCTCTGACGGCGAAGGGGTATGAAGTTTTGATAGCGCACGACGGTGAAGAAGCCTTCGAAGTGTTCTCCGCGCACCGCGAACGCATCTCACTGGTTTTGCTGGATGTGATCCTGCCCCGGCGGAGCGGGCCGGAAGTGTTCACGGCCATTAAGGGACTAAAACCTGAAGTATCCGTTGTGTTTACATCAGGTTATAGTAATGAGATGGCGGTCCTTGCCGATCTCGTGGAACGCGGCGTCTCCATCTTGAGAAAACCCTACACCCCCTCCATGCTTTGCCGCCGCGTTCGCGAAGTTCTGGACGACTCGCCCGGGACATCGTCATTCCCAGGCTGAGGCCGCCTCTCCCAACCGTTGTACAACGTTGGTTATCGTGTATCCTTGCAAAACAAAGCTTGACTTCGCCAGGCAGGTCCGTTAAAAGTGGTCCACAATAAGCTGTCATAAACGAGTGGGACCTCTTACAATACTCATGGTTCATAGCAATCTTTGCCACATGCATCGGAAGGCGGGTGAAGTTTAGGTGGCTGAAGTCAGCATCCAAGAAGGTGAGTCCCTGGAAAACGCGCTGCGCCGGTTCAAGCGTAAAGTGCAACAGGAAGACATCATCAAGGAAATAAAAAAACACAGTTATTACATGAAGCCTGGAGAAAAGCGCCGTGCGAAGCAGGCATTATCGCGCAAGCGGCTCCGCAAAAAGCAGCGGCGGGAGTTGGAGTAACCTCCCTCAGGCTTGCGACATGACCCGGGATTTTCCTATGCACCCTCGGATCGGTTGGAATTGGGCATTACGTTCTTTTCCGGCGTAGCCCGGCAATTTCCAGCTGAAACGGGGGTGTGCTAGGTTCTGCAGTCAATGTGGAGCCTCGGAGTAGTGTATGGAATATCACGATAAGGTCCTGAAGTGCGGCGAATGCGGTCAGGAGTTTGTTTTCACCTCCGGCGAACAGATGTTCTTTGCCGACAAGGGTTTTAAGAACGAGCCCAAGAGGTGCAAGGACTGCAAAGCCAAACGCTCTCAGAGTCCGGGTCCAAGCGCCAATAATTTCCAGCGTGCGGAAACCAAAACGACCTGCTCGCAGTGCGGCAAGGAAACCACGGTTCCCTTCCGCCCGACGCAGGGCCGTCCCGTGTTCTGCCGCGAATGTTTCCAGCACCGTCGGGCCGCAAGCGCGCCGGCATAGATCGGGGGGAGGGAGCCGCCGTGGCGTGCCGCCGCAAGACGCGGCGGCCGGGCGAATGTCTCCCTCGCACCGCCTTAGGGTGTCACGGTTTTCTTCCTCGCTGGGCTTCTTCCCGCGCGTCCCCTCTATAGGTTTGCCTCGCTTCTAGTAGCTACCGTTACTTTTGCAAATTGAATCTTGCGCGCGGCGCGTTTACTATGGGCGGCGTGCCTGCGGCGGTTTTTTTTTTCACCCTGCCGGCAGTGTGCGACAACCCACGGAAAGAATGGAAAAATGAAAACATCACTCTCGAATTCGGCGATTCAGGCGGGGTTAAAAATCTTGGACGAGCCTTCCAAGGCGTTCGCGCGCCGCTATCCCGGCGAAACGGGGCGCCGCCAGCCCGTCCACGTCGTCTACGGCGGCGCGCATTTGTTCAAGGCGGCCATTTCCAGGCGGCTTGGCGACGTGGCCCTTGCGACGCTAGCGGAATATGCGCCGGATGCCTTCACCCTTGCGCGCGCCATCGGATTGCCGGGAGCGGCGGCTCTTCCGAAATCCGGCAAGCAGGCCGCGGCGGCCGAGCGGCTGTTCGCGAAATCGCCCGAAAAACTGCGGCGCGAAAATCGTGGCGCGTGGATGGCGCAAACGGTTTACGCCCGCGTGCTCGAAAAATTGCAGCGCGAGCCGGTCGAAGATTTCCGGATCGACTTCGAGGATGGCTATGGAAATCGTCCCGATGAGGAGGAGGACCAGCACGCGGCGCTCGCCGCGCAGGAAGTTGCCAGGGGACTCGCCGAGGGTGTGCTGCCGCCGTTCATCGGCATCCGCCTCAAACCGTTCTCGCCCGATTTGCGCGATCGCAGCATCCGCACGCTCAATATTTTCGTGAGCGCGCTGTGCGACGCGACGCACGGGAAGTTGCCGCCGAACTTCGTCATCACCCTGCCGAAGGTCGTGATTCCCGAGCAGGTGTCCGCGCTCGCGTATTTGCTTGGCGAAATGGAATCCGCGCTGGGCCTGCAGAAAAATTCGCTGCGCTTCGAGATCATGATTGAAACGACGCAGGCGATTCTCAACGAACGCGGAGAATCCAGCCTGCCGCGTTTCCTTGACGCCTCGGGCGGACGCTGCATCGCCGCGCATTTCGGCACCTACGATTACACGGCCAGCTGCAGCATCACGGCCGCGTATCAGATCATGGACCATCCGGCCTGCGACTTCGCGAAACACATGATGCAGGTCGCGTTTGCCGGCACCGGGATATGGCTCTCGGACGGCGCGACGAACGTGCTTCCCACGCCGCCGCACCGCGCGGAAAAAGGCAAGCGGCTCACGCGCGCGCAACAGTCCGAAAATCGCGAAGCCATTCATCGCGCCTGGCGGCTGCACTACGGACACATCCAGCATTCGCTTGTGACCGCCTACTACCAGGGATGGGATCTGCATCCGGCGCAGCTCCCCACGCGCTACGCGGCCGTGTTTTCGTTTTTTCTCGAAGGACTCGATTCCGCCGCCGTACGGCTCAAGAATTTCGTGGAGAAGGCCGCAAAAGCCACGCTCGTCGGCGACGTGTTTGACGATGCCGCCACCGGGCAGGGGCTGCTGAATTTTTTCCTGCGCGCGATTAACTGCGGAGCGATCGGCGAAGCGGAAGCCGAGCGCCTAACGGGCGTGACGCTGGAAGAATTGCGTCTCGGCTCTTTCTTGCGGATCTTGGCGAATCGCAAGCAACGATAATGACGTGATGGAGGATGCGAAGAATCGCTCTTATCGTCATAGCCAGTCCCGTCAGGGACGAAATAACGTAGCCCACCGCGTAAGCGGTGGGTATGTGAACAGGCATAAAGCAAAGCCCCGGAGGGGCGGCACACGGTAGCCCTGTGCCGCCCCTCCGGGGCTGTAAATGATCGCGCGATGCGCCCCACCGTTTCCACGGTGGGCTACACAGTGACGTCCCTCCGGGACTTCGAACAACACAAAAGAGGGAAGCCGCACAGGAACAGTGGTCGAAAATGTTCTGCGGAGCAGACTCTTAGCGCTTCAACTGCCGCGATAGGTCGAGTATCCGAACGGGCTGATGAGCAGCGGCACGTGATAGTGCGCGCCGGGATCGCGCACTTCAAAAACAATGGGAATGTCCGAATAAAATGTTTCATCCTGTCGCGTCCGGAAATAGTCGGCCGCGTGAAAAACCAGGCGGTACGTTCCGGCCTCCGCCAGCCCGTCTTTCATGAGGTCATTGCAGCGCCCGTTTGCGTCGGTGCGGCCTTCGCCAACCGCTAGCCAGTTTTCACCGATCTTCCGGTGCAGTTTCACGCCAATTCCGGCGGCCGGGCAGCCGCGCGACGTGTCCAGAACGTGAGTGGTAATGGCGCTCATAGGGATGGTTGCTCTCCGGCCAACAATTTATTCAGGCGAACGCGCGTGATCAGCCGCTGCTGCTCCGCCGCGATCGAGAGTTCGCTCGGCAGGTCATTCTGCAATCGCTGTTCGAGAATCGCAAGCATTCCGGCGGCGGATTTTCCCGTCGCGCATACGATATAGATATATCCGAATTTGTTGAAATACGCGCGATTGGCGCGATCCAGGCGCGCCTTCACTTCTTCGGTCCCCGCGCGCGCGCCCCTCTGTTCGCCTTCGGCCCACTGGCGTGCGGAATCCGATCCGCTCGCGGGCGCTTCGCCAATTTGCGGATGATGGCTGAAGGCTTCGAGCCATTCGGCGCGATCGAGTTTCCACCAGATGGCGTCGGCGGCTTTATGCAGCGCTTCCACCTCCGCGTAGGGACGCCGCGAAGCGACCGTCGCGGCCCAGCGCGCCGAGCCGCAACAATCCATCAGCGCCGATGCCGCCCGATCCGAGGGCAACGTATTGAATTCCGCGAGCGTCACGGTTAGGAATTCCTCCCCGCCGAAGTTTTTCCCACAATGTCCCCCAGCAATCCAAACACGCGCAGCCGGGCCACGCCGCCATCGGGATAAATATGGAAACGCGCGTGCGTCGCTTCGCCCGCGTCCGCCACATGTTCGTAAAGGTGCACGGAGTCCGCTTTTAGTTTCGTCCGCGCGAGGATTTCTTTCCACGGCAGGGCGTTCAGCGCATCCGGATCGGTGAGTTCACGCGGCGCTCTGCACACTTCGAGCGAGCAGCTCTCCGGAAAATTTCCCTTGAAGTGGGACGTATCGACTTCGATGCGGCTGACCTTTCCCGCCGCGCCCAGGCGCACGATGCACCAGTCGTGTCCCGGTCCGCGCCGCCGGCGCGTCTCCCAGCCGTCATGCATCCCGGTCGAGCGTCCCGGCTGGATCAGGTTGTTGCGCGAGCCGAAAAACATGTCGCTCGAAACAATCACCCAGCCGCCGTGCTCGACGGCCGCGAGGTCGATCTCGCCTCCCGCGCGAACCAGCGCCGGCCAATCCGGCGCGACTTCGCCGTGGACGCGCAGGCGAGCAACGCCGCCATCCGGATAAATTTTGAAGCGCATGTGCGTGACCCTATCCGAAGGCGCGAGCGGAAACGCATTGCGCGCGTCGCCCGCAAGAGGGGACTTCGGCAGCAGCGATCTCCACTGCGTGGCGTGGTCCTCGAGTTGCGCGAGGCCGGGATCGCCATCCACCGCGCACGCTTCCAGTTCGCAATGTTCCGGATAGTTTCCTTTAAAATAGGCAGTATCCACCACGACGCCGTGAATCACGCCCGGCAATCCCAATTTCACGATGCACCAGTCGTAGCCCGGCGTTCGCCGCCGCCGCGTTTCCCAGCCGTCCATCCACTTGCCGAAGTCCGTGTATTTATCCGCGATCCACACGGGAGCGGCGGCTTTTAATAGACTTTCCTTGGGCGCGAAAAATTCGTCATTCGCCGCAAGCACGCGCCCGCCAAGCCGCTCGGCGGCCAGATCGATGTGTTCGGTGAAATCCATCAGCGTTCGCCTCGCCTTAGCAGTTCGCCGCGCGGAGCTCCCGGAAAGCGCCCGCGATCGTAAATCAGTTCGCCTTTCAGAAACGTCGCTTCCACCGCGCCGCGCAATGTCGCGTTCAAATACGGAGTCACTTTGTGACGGTGCTGGAGCATCTCGGGCTGCACAACAAAGCGTTTCTCCGGATTCCAGACGACGAGGTCGGCGTCATATCCCTCGGTAATCGCGCCCTTGTGCGTTTCGAGCTCGGCGAGCCGCGCCGGCCCCGCGCACATCCAGCCTACCAGATGCTCCAGCGAATGCTTTTGCCCGCGCAATTTTGTCCACATCGCCGGCAACCCAAGTTGCAGGGAGGCGATTCCGCCCCAGGCGCGGGAAAAATCGCCGGTGTCGAGGCATTTCATCGCGGGCGACGAAGGCGAATGATCGGACACGATGAAGTCGATCGCGCCCGTGCCGAGCGCGGCCCACAGTTTTCGGTTGTTGCGCGAATCCCGGATGGGCGGCGCGCACTTGTATTGCGTTTGTCCGGCGCGGATCGAGCCGGACGAGAAAAAAAGATAATGCGGGCAGGTTTCCGCCGTAATGTGCACTCCATCTTTTTTTGCGCGCCAAATCGGCGGCACGGAAAGCTCCGAGGAAAGATGGACGATGTGGACGCGGGCGTTGAATTCGCGCGCGAGACGAATCATCATCTCGACCGCTTTGGTTTCCGCGCCCGGCGGCCGCGATAACAGCCATGTCCGATACTTTGCCGGATCGAGCTTTGCAAGTTTTCCGCTGGCTTCCGCAATTGGCCCAGGCAGCTCCGCGTGCACCAGCAGCGGGGCATCGAGCGCCGCGAGTTTCGGCAGCGCGGCGCGGAGATCGTCCTCGCTCGTGTGCGCAAATTCCGGCACGCCCGAGGGAACCAGAAAACATTTGAAGCCGAACACGCCCGCGCCGTGCAGCGCGCGCAGCTCGCCCGCGTTGCCCGGCACAACGCCGCCCCAAAACCCCACGTTCACCCAGCATTTGTTGCGCGCTGCTTTACGCTTGGCATCCAGCGCCGCAGCCGTGGTTGTCGCCGGAATGCTGTTAAGCGGCATGTCGATCAGCGTGGTCACGCCACCCGCGGCCGCCGCGCGCGTCGCCGTCTCGAATCCCTCCCAGTCCGCGCGTCCCGGCTCGTTGATGTGCACATGCGTATCCACAAGCCCTGGCATGACGACGGATTCTCCGGCGTCGTAAATGTGTTTGCCGGAGGGCATGTCGTTGTATCCCGCGATGGCCTCGATCGCGCCCTTGCGGACGTGCACGGTTGCCGCCCGGATTCCCTCGGGCGTCACGACGCGTTTGCCGCGAATTGCGTGCAGAGTGGTCATTTCGCGAGTTGCGTAAGAAATTCCTCGAGCAGATTTTGCGCGACGCGCAGGCGATAGCGCGCGGTCGACCGAATATCGTCGATCGGAGCGATTTCCCGCGCGAGCGTTTCCCGTGCCGTGGCGATTGCCTCGGGCGTGACGCCGGCGCCCCGCAGCGCGTCTTCCGTCTTCACCGCGCGCAATACGGTGGGCGCAACGCTGCCAAGCGCGATCCGCAGGTCGCGAATCGCGCCGTGTTCAACGAGCGCCGCGCCCGCGAAGCACACCTTGGAAATCGCCTGCGCCCTGCGCGTGCCCACTTTCCGGTAATACTCGCGCCAGGGCTTTCCTCGGCGCGGAAGGCGTATGGCGCGCAGCAATTCATCGGGCGCAATTTTCATTTTTTTATAGCCGGTGTGGAATTCGCGATACGCCATCCAGCGCGCGCCACGCTCGGAAATGAGTTCAATGTCGGCGTCGTACGCGAGCAGCGCGGGAGGGGAATCCGCCGCCGGCGAAGCGTTCACGATGTTGCCGCCCAGCGTGCCGCGATTCTGCGTGGCGATACTGCCGGTTTCGCGCGCCGCCGCGCAGAGCATCGGATATTCCGCGCGCAGCAGGGGATGCCGCCGAATCTCGGTGTACGTCGTCAGAGCGCCAATGATTACGCCATCGGCGGTGGCTTCGATGCCGCGCAAATCGTCCAATTTCGCCACGCTCAGGAACCGCTTGTGAGAAAGCTTGCCGGCTTCGAGCAGCACCATGAGGTCGGTGCCGCCCGCGAACGGCTGCCAGACTCCCGGCTCGCGAGCGAGCAGCGCGAGCGCCTCCGAAAGGTTTTCCGGGGCGCGCATTTCGTAGGCGGGAATGTAGGCTCTCATTGGCTATCCGGTTTTTTTTCGTTTTTCGCAGGCGCGCACGACGGCCGCGAAAATCTTCTGGTAGCCGGTGCAGCGGCAGAGATTTCCGGCCAGCCCTTCGCGAATTTCCGCATCGCTCGGATGGGGATGCTGTCCGAGAAGCGCCAGGGACGCCATCACCATGCCGGGCGTGCAAATCCCGCACTGCGCGCCGCCGCATTCCAGAAACGCTTCCTGCACGGCATTCAGTTGCTCGCCGCTGGAAACTCCTTCGATCGTGCGAATGTCCGCTCCTTCCGCCGCGATGGCGGGAACCAGGCAACTGTTGACGAGCGCGCCATTCAGGAGCACGGCGCACGCGCCGCATTCGCCCTCGCCGCAACCCTCTTTCGTGCCCGTCAGGTGCAGTTCCTCGCGCAGAACATCCAACAGGCGCGCCATGGGAAATGCGTGGACGCTGCGCCGCTCGCCATTGACCGTGCACGCGATGCCGATCCGGCTGAGCGTTTCAGACATGCGCGCCTTCGTTCTTCGTCATGCTGGCCGTCATCGCGTCCATCAGGTTCTCCGGCGTCGCGGGGATTTCGCGGACGCAAATTCCCGTCGCGTTCTCAATCGCGTTCAGAATCGCCGGTGCCGGGCCATCCACCGGCAACTCTCCGATTCCCTTTGCTCCGTGCGGGCCGAAAGCATACGGCTGCTCCTCGAAAAATACGCGAATGGGCGGAATGTCGGCGGCGGTCGGCATAATGTAGTTGGTCATTTGCCCGTTGGCCATCAGCCCATCGCGCCACACCACTTTTTCGTAGAGCGCCATGCCGATGGCTTGCGCCACACCGCCTTCGATTTGCCCGGCGGCCAGCACGGGATGAATCACCCTGCCCACTTCCTGCACTGCGACAAAATCGGTGACGCGCGCCTCGAACGTAACGGTATCCACAGCGACCTCGGCAACATAAACGGCCCACGCGTAGGCTCCGTACGCGTCGCCGCTGTAGGTCGCATCGTTCCAGTGCAGGCCGGGAGGAGCCTGGTACTGGCTGCGCGAGCGGAGCGGCCCGCGCGTTTCGATGTAGCGCCGGCAGGCGCGCACAAATTCAACCTCGGTGCATGCGTCGCACAGCAGGCCGCTTTCCACCAGTTGGCGTTTCAAACTGTGCGCGGCGGTTTCCACCAGGTTGCCAACCACCATCGACGTGCGCGAAGCCACCGTGGGGCCGCTGTTGGGCACCGCGCTGGTATCGGGCTGCGCGATTTCGATGCGGTCGTAGCCGATGCCGAGCGCGTCCGCCGCAATTTGCGAGAAAATTGTGTTCGAGCCTTGTCCGATTTCGGCGCTGGCCGCGAGCACGCGAACGATTCCTTCCTCTGTCGCTTCCAGCTCAACGACCGACGCCAGGTAATCTTCGCCCGACCCGGTAAATCCCGCTCCGTGCATGAAGGAAGCGAAGCCGATGCCGCGCTTGACGGTCGCGCCGGGATTTTCCCGCGCAAAGCGCTCGCGCTTGGCGTGGTAATCGCTTTCGCGGAAGGCGCGGTCGACGAGTGCGCCGAGATTTACGTCCTCGTGAATCACCTGCCCGGTGGCGGTTGTCTGGCCCGCGTGAATAAAATTTCGCCGCCGGAATTCTTCCGGCGTCAGATTTACGGCGCGCGCCACCTCGTCGAGGTGTCGCTCCAGCGCGAAAATACTTTGCGGCGCGCCAAAGCCGCGAAACGCGCCGTGCGGCGGAGCGTTCGTTGCCACGGCCCGCGAATGCACGCGCACGTTGGGGCAGAAGTAAGGCCCCGCCGCGTGAATCGTCCCGCGCGAGAGCACCACGGAGGAAAGCGTCGCGTACGCGCCGCCGTCAATCGTGAAATCGATGTCCATCGCGACCAGTTTGCCGTCGCGCGTGACGCCCGTGCGGTGCCGCGTGCGCGAGGGATGGCGCTTGGTGGTCGCCACCATGTCTTCCGCGCGGTCGTACACAATTTTCACGGGCCTTCCGGCCTTCCACGAGAGCAGCGCCGCATGCGCCGCGATGATCGACGGATATTCTTCCTTGCCGCCGAAGCCGCCGCCCGTCTCGGCTTGAATCACGCGAATTTTTTCCGGAGGGAAACCGAACACCGCAACCAGCGCCTTGTGCACGTAGTAGGGGCATTGCAGCGAGCCCCAGACGGTTACGCCCTCCTCGGGATTGGCCACCGCGATCATGCCCTGATTCTCGATGTAGAGCTGTTCCTGCGCCCCGGTCCTGTATTCGCTCTCGACGATCACGTCCGCCTGCGCCATGGCCGCGTCCACGCCGCCCTTTTCCATGCGGTAGGATTTGAAAATGTTGTCCTCGCCAAAAATAACGGCGCGTTTCGCGAGCGAATCCTCGATCGAAAAAATCGCGGGCAGCGGCTCCACGTCGATGTGCACCGCGCGCCGCGCCTCTTCCAGCAAATATCGGTCCCGATGCGCGAGCAGAACGACGGCTTCCGCCTGGTGGTTGATGAATTCGGAGGCGAGGCAGGGCTGATCGTGCTCGATCAACGCGATTTCGTTTTTGCCGGGAATGTCGGCGGCGGTGACCACCGCGAATTCGCCCCACGGAATGCCTTCGCCGAAACGGATGCCGAGGATGCGCCCGCGCGCCACGCTGCTGCGCACGGTCACGCCGTGGATCATTTCCGGAGCGGAGAGGTCATCCACGTACCGCGCGCGGCCCAGGACTTTGTCCCGGCCCTCTTTGCGAATGACGGAATGTCCGAAGTATTTTTCTTCCATATTTTGCCGCGCTACAAGTTTTCCGAACCCTTGAAGGAAAACGTCAGACCGTCCAGCGCTTTCCCATTTTCAGTAACGGATGCGGTCGTTTTTTTGCTTCCATTCGCGAAACGGCTCAAGGCCCGCTTCCCGCATCATGGGTTCAAACGGAATCTTACGCTCGCGGTGCGGGTGCTTCAATTCCTCGTAGATGAAGGAATCGTCAAATCCGGCCTCGGAAGCATCGCTCGCGGTGGCCGCAAAATAGACACGGTCCGGCCGCGCCCAATAGATCGCGCCGAGGCACATGGGACAAGGCTCGCAACTCGTATAGATTTCGCAGCCGGCCAGCTGAAAAGCGCCAAGCGCGCGGCAGGCTTCGCGGATCGCGGTCACTTCCGCATGCGCCGTGGGATCGTTTGTGGAGGTGACTAAATTTGTGCCAGTGGCGATGACGCGGCCATCCTTTACGACGATCGCGCCGAAAGGTCCGCCTCGCCCCGTGCGGACGTTCTCCACCGCCCGCTGAATCGCTTCCTGCATGAAAGCATTGTTCAACTTGCAGCACCTGCTTTCCGCGCGCCGATTTTGAATTGTACCGGAAAACCCACGGACAAATGGAATTTGGTTTTTGATTCCTGAGCATAGTGTAGTGTATTCGGAGATGAACCTAACCTACCTGTTCGGGCTGCTGGGCGGATTGCTGGTCCTGGCATTCGCGGCCAACCGGCTCTTCCGGTGGACGCTAATTCCGGACGTGGTGGTTCTCATGGCAACGGGTGTGGTGATCGGCCCAGTTCTGGGATGGGCGCGCGCGGATCAATTCAGGGACGTCACCCACGCATTTGGCACGATGGCATTGATCTTGATTTTGTTTGAGGGCGGGCTGGACCTAAAGATCCGCGAAACCATCAGCCACTTTCCGGGAGGCTTGTTGTTCGGCGTCCTGGTCTATGCTCTCACGACTTTTTCGGCCGGCTGGATTGCCTCCGCCAGCCTTCACATCAGCCGGCAGGATGGCTTGCTGGCCGGAGCGGTGGTCGGTTGCACAAGCAGCACGATCGTTCTTCCTGTTCTTCAGCAGTGGAAAGCGGAAAAGGCCGTCAAGATTATCTTGTTGCTGGAATCCACCCTCGGGGACATTTTAGGGGTGCTCACCGTTGGATTTTTGCTGGGAACGCATCGAGTGGGCGGTTCTGTAGTCGGCGACTTCTTGACGGGCTTTTTCTCGCAAGTGGTGATTTCCCTGGGCGTTTCGTTTCTGATCGGACTGGCCTGGTCGCGCTTACTCCCCTATCTTTCCGAGCAGCAATTCTGGCAAGTGCTCACCTTTTCCATGGTGCTGCTGCTTTATGCGGGAACGGAGAGTCTCGGCGGGAGCGGATTGCTGGCCGTGCTGGGGTTTGGACTGACGCTCTCCAACGTCTCCGGCGGACGCCGATCTGTTGTTCCCACCCTATTTCAATTTTCACAAGGCGGAGCCGGAGCGCACGAGCAGATCTTAAATTTCCACGCGGAGCTTTCCTTTCTGGTCCGCACGTTTTTCTTCGTGCTGATCGGTGTCGTCGTTGAACTATCCGGGCTTCGCCCCATCTGGCCGTTGCTGATGGGCGTAACGGCGGTCATATTCCTTGCACGTTGGGTTTCCATTCAGTTCAGCCGCTGGACATGGCGCGACCTCAAAAATTCTGATCGCGAAAAAATACTCTGGATGCTGCCGCGCGGACTGATCACCATTGTGCTGGCGATCGAAGTCATTGAAGTTCGGGGTCTGTCCATGGCGTTTCTTGCGCCCATGTCTCTTGCCGTGGTCCTGCTGACAAATCTCATTCTGGTTTTCGGGAGCATTCGGACCAGCAAGATGGCACTTACGGAATTGCCGGAAGCAGTTAACTCCGCCGGGGGATCGCGAGAATAAATCGCGCTGGGAACCGATTCTCCCCGAAACAGGACGGTCTGGAATCCAAGCCTGCTACACGTGCCGAGTTGCTCCCATCGAGAAAGGCAATTGGATCAATGTCATGCTTCCAGGTAATTAGTCGGTTTCGTAAGATCGCTCCGAGGGGCCCGAACTATCGGTCATGCGTGACAACACTGAGAAGGGAACCGTTCACCTGGAGTCCATCGTCGTAATGGATGAACCCCAACTTCTTAAACTTGTTCATAAAGAAATTGACGCGCGATCGCGTGGTGCCAACCATCCCTGCCAGGGTCTCTTGAGACACATTGAGAAGGGCGTATTGGGATTTGGCCATGCCGCCGTGTCCGGCAAGTAACAGGAGGATTCGCGCCAGACGTTTTTCGCTGCAATTAAGAAGCTGATCGATCAAATCTTTCTTTATGCGATTGTTGCGTTCCAGCATGTACGCGATGAAGTGATCTGAAAAGGCATCTTCCTCACGCAGCGTCTGCAGCATTTCCTTTCGGTCAATTACGATCAGCGTGGCACACGTGAGTGCTGAAGCAGTCTCCCCGTACTCGGACTGTCCCGCCAAGACCCCTTCACCGATGAAGTCCCCTGCCTTCAAAATCGCGACTACGGCCTCCTTGCCCGTGTAGGAGACTACGGACAGCTTCACCTCCCCTTCCTGAAGGTAAAGCACGTCCTTACAAACATCTCCCTGATAAAAAAGTGTTTCTTTGGGCTGAACTCTCCGAATTGTTTTTGTAATGTCCGCCGTCCGGAAAAAATCTTGCGCATCAAACGCATAGTCCTTCTTCATATTATCCGAGTAATTTATGTGCGAAGGGAAGGAATTGAGGGAGTACAGACTCCTCTTGCGCATTGCGCGTCTCGCGGTAGTAGCTGCGTTCATAGGCCACCTCAGCGCTTTCTTTTTCCAATTTCATTGACATTGCGAAATTGAAAAAAAACCTTCTGACGTAGGCATCTGCTCCATTCAGATATGATTTCCCAGCATTTGCAAATAAAATCGCCCTGCACACTGCAGAAATGCACGATTTATGCCACTCCGGGGAAAAACTTCTAAATCGTTTCTGAGGAAATAGATACGCGATATTCAATGCGTTGCGAGAATGACATCTGGCATATGTAATTTTTGCACAGCTCTTATGGTCCATGAGGATGCGCCCCGAATTGTCCCCACCAGCCTTGTTCGTTTCGGGCGCAAGTTCTATTTTTCGCCGGCGCCTATTCGCGCATGATATTCCACGCTGTTTGAATTTCATGACTGCCCTGATCGGCCTGCGGAAGGCTGGGTAGCGAAACACCGATTTAAGTTTTCCCGTTGGAAACGCGCCCGTTTTCTTTTAATGGTTCGATTGGACTTTCGCAAATTTGCATGTAAAATTGGTGCTTCAATGTGTGGTTCCGGTGCAAGCAAAGTGATTGGTTGTGTCGCGATAGCGCCCGGCGCCCGTGGTTCACGGCCTGCGCAGGCCGCCACATGGAAGCGATTCTTACCTGGCGTGGCTCTCACGAAGAAAACTCTCGACCTTGGACTCGTTGGTTTGGTTGTTTGGGATTAGGGATGCCGCGAGTGTGCCGCGCGGTTTGGGCCTGAAGGAGGAAGTGTAATGATTGTCGGTGTTCCGCGAGAAACGTATCCGGGAGAGAGGCGCGTGGCGCTCGTGCCCGCTGTCATTGCCAATCTTGCGAAGGCGGGAATGGAAGTGATCGTCGAAGCCGGCGCGGGCGCGCCGGCGGGTTTTCCCGACGCCGACTACGCGGCCAAGGGCGCGAAGATCGTCGCGGATCGCGCGCAGGTATTTGCCGCGGCGGACATTATCGTCCAGATGCTTTGTTACGGCTCGAATGACCAGACGGGCCGCGCCGATTTGCCGCTGCTTCGCCCGGGCCAGGTCCTGATCGGTTTTCTGCGCCCCATGGGATCGCTCGAAACAATCCAAGAAATCGCCGCGGCGGGCGTCACTTCGTTTTCGGTGGAACTCATGCCGCGAACCACGCGCGCGCAAAGCATGGACGCCCTGTCCTCGATGGGCACCATGTGCGGCTACAAGGCCGTGCTGATCGCGGCCGACACGCTTCCGAAAATTTTCCCCATGCTCACCACCGCCGCTGGCACGATTACTCCGGCGCGTGTCCTCGTGATTGGCGCGGGCGTGGCTGGGCTGCAAGCCATCGCCACGGCGCGCAGGCTGGGAGCCGTCGTATCGGCCTACGATCTGCGTCCCGCGTCCAAGGAGCAGGTCCAGAGCCTCGGTGCACGCTTCGTCGAGCTTCCGCTTGAAGTCAAGGACGCGCAGGACGCCGGAGGTTACGCGAAGGCGCAGGATGAGGAGTTCTACCGCCGCCAGCGCGAATTGCTGGGCAAGGTGATCGCCGAAAGCGACGTGGTCATTACGGCTGCGGTCGTTCCGGGCAAAAAATCTCCCGTGCTGGTGACCGAGGAAATGATCAAGGGCATGGCGCCGGGGTCGGTGATTGTCGATCTGGCTGCCGAGCGCGGAGGAAACTGCGAGCTGTCCAGGGCCGGCGAGAAAATCGTCGCCCACGGCGTCACGATCATCGGCTATTACAACTTCGCATCCACCGTGCCGCATAACGCCAGCCAAATGTATGCGCGCAATGTCGCGGCGTTTCTACAGTTGCTGGTGAAGGACGGAAAGCTTCAGCTCAATCTCGACGACGACATCATCAAAAGCACCCTGCTGACGCAGGGGGGAGAAGTGGTCAACCCGCGGGTACGCGAATTTTTCGCGCTCCCGGCCCTTGCGGCCAACCCGAAGGAGACAGTCTAGCGATGAAAATGGACCTGTTTACAAGCACCTACGTATTCTTGCTCGCCGCTTTCGTCGGCCTGGAAGTGATTCGCCGCGTGTCCCCGCTCCTGCACACGCCGCTCATGTCGCTGACGAACGCGCTCGATGCTATTGCCGTGGTCGGAGCGATTCTCCTCGCCGGACAACACAAGACCACGCTGTCCACCGTCCTTGGCACCATTGCCATTGTCGCCGCGACCAGCAACGTCGTCGGCGGTTTCTTCATCACCGATCGAATGTTGAAAATGTTTAAAGCGAGCCGCAGCCCGAAACCATGACTCCATTTCTGACAACCGACACGATTATCGAACTGACGTATCTCATCGCCACGGTCCTGTTCGTGATGTCCCTCAAGTGGATGAGTTCACCGACGACGGCGCGTCACGGCGTCTGGGCGGGCGAACTCGGCATGCTTCTCGCGATTGTGGGCACGCTCCTCAACAGCAGCATCGTGGACTACAAGTGGGTTGCCATTGCCCTCGTGCTGGGCACCATCATTGGCGTTCCCCTCGGCAAGGTGCAGATGACGGCCGTCCCCCAGCGGACGGCGCTCAGCCACGCCTTTGGAGCGTGCTGCGTCACGCTCGTCGGCACGGCGGAATTCTATCTGCGCGCGCCGGCCGTGCCCAAGTTCATGATGGCTGTTCTGTCCATGGAAGTGATTCTCGGCTCGCTCACGTTTACGGGCAGCCTGATGGCCGCCGGAAAGCTGCAGGAAATCCTGCCGCAGCGCCCCATCACCTTCAAGGGCCAGAACCTCGTCAACCTCGGCCTGATGCTCGTCGCCATTGGACTGGCCGTCGTTCTGGTGATTCATCCGGATCGCATGTACCTGTTTCCGCTGGTCCTCGCCATCCCCTTGCTGTTTGGCGTGCTGATGATTATCCCCATCGGCGGCGCGGACATGCCCACGGTGATTTCCCTGCTCAACGCGTACGCCGGGCTTTCGGCCGCGGCGATGGGCTTTGTGCTCAATAGCAAGCTGCTGATCGTGGCGGGCGCCCTCGACGGAGCTTCCGGCTTGATTCTCTCTGTCAACATGTCCAAGGCCATGAACCGCTCGTTCTCCAACGTGCTCTTTGGCGGGTTCGGCCAGGAGCAGACGACCGCGAAGGCCGGCAAGGAAACGCGGCCCGTTCGCAGCGCCACGCCCGAAGAGGCGGCTGAAATTCTCGCGGTCGCCAGCAAAGTGGTCATCGTGCCGGGCTACGGCATGGCCGTGGCGCAGGCGCAGCACAAGGTCCGCGAATTGTACGACAATCTCACCAAGCGCGGCATCGACGTGAAGTTCGCCATTCACCCGGTCGCGGGCCGCATGCCCGGACACATGAATGTGCTGCTCGCCGAAGCCGACATTCCCTACGACAAGCTGCTCGACATGGAAGAAATCAACGGCGAATTTCCGCAGACCGACGTGGCCCTGATCATCGGCGCCAACGACGTCACGAATCCCGCCGCGCGCACCGACTCGACAAGCCCCATCTTCGGCATGCCGATTCTCGACGTGGACAAGGCGCACACCGTAATGGTCATCAAGCGCAGCATGGCCGCCGGTTTCGCCGGAATCGATAACCCGCTCTACTATCTCGACAAAACCCTCATGCTTTTCGGCGACGCAAAAAGTTTCGTAGGTTCCATCATCCGCGAACTTTCCGGAGGCGGCAGTCACGGATAGAAATGCAGGCAGCAGGTTTTAGGCTGCAGGGATTACGTTTGAATTTGGTTTTAAGATTTGGGTGCCCCATCCTTGCGGTTTTCGCAAGGGTGGGGTTTTTGATTTATGTGCTGGCGGATGTTTCTTCCGGCGCGAGGCGGGGCTGGCTGATCGCCGCGCCCGCATTTCGATCCAGGGTGAAGCAGTCGATGGTCGCAAGCAGCGTCAGCGCGGCAACCATTACAAACGCGATGTGAAATTCCTTCGTCGTCGGATTTCCGTGCGCATTGCCGTCCAGCAATCCAGCCACTCTAAGCAGGATGGCGCCGACCGCCACGCCCATGCCCATCGACATTTGCGTAATCATGCTGAAAAAACTGGTCGCCGAACTGAGGTCGGGTTTCGGAATATCCGCGAAGGCCAGCGTTGACAGGCACGTGAACTGCATCGAGCGGCACAGCCCGTTCACGAAGAGCACCGCGAGAATCACGGTCCTCGGCGTGTGAGAAAACAGTAGCGCGCAACCCAGCATCCAGCCCGCCGTCAGAACTCCATTGGTAATCAGCACGGAGCGGAATCCGAAACGCCGGAGAACCCAGGTGGTGGCGGGTTTCATGCTCAAATTTCCCGCGAACAAGCCCAGCATCAGCATGCCCGATTGAAACGCATTCAGCCCAAAGCCCACCTGAAACATCAGCGGCAGAAGGAAGGGCGACACGCTGATCGCAATCCGGAAAATAGATCCCCCCTCGACGGTAATCGCGAACGTTTTGATCTTGAGCAGGGCGAGGCTCAGGAGCGGCGTAGCCGTGCGCCGGAAATGCAGCACGGCCAGCACGCCCAGCACGCATCCGACAATCAGGAAGGCCGTGGCCGGCCCCCACGTGGCGCTTTCGCGGCCCACGAGTTCCATGCCGTACATGAACGTCACGCACGCCGTACTGCTCAGCACAAACCCGATCCAGTCGAACGGCGTCACCTTGTCTTCCCGCAAATTTGGAATCCACAGAATGGATAGCACCAGCCCAACAATCCCGAGCGGCACGTTGAGATAGAAAATCCAGTGCCACGAAAAATACGTGGTGATGTAGCCGCCGACGGGAGGCCCCACAACGGGCGCAACCAGCGCCGGCCAGGTAATGTAGGCGATGGCCTCCATCAGATTATGTTTTTCCGTCGTGCGCAACACCACGAGCCGCCCGACGGGAACCATCATCGCGCCGCCAATGCCCTGAATGATGCGCGCGGCGGTAAAGGCCATCAACCCGTTGCTCAGCCCGCAAAGAACGGAAGACATGGTAAAAATCGCGATGGCCGAAACGAAAACCGAACGCGCCCCGATCCGGTCCGCCACCCACCCGCTGATCGGAATAAAAACGGCCAGCATCAACATATACGCCGTCATTCCGATATTCAAATCGACCGGGCTGACATGGAACGTTTTCCCCATTTGAGGCAGCGCCGTGGCGATCACGGTGCCATCCAGATTTTCCATGAAGAATGCCGTGGCAACCAGAATCGAGATCGACGTGGATTTTTGAAAGGGAGACGCCATTATTTCAGGTGGCCTGTGTATGTCTCGGTGCAAAACTCCGCTTTGCGCACGGTCTCGCGCCTATCGGAGAGCAAAAGACGACCGTCAAACTTTACGTGTCCCGCCAACTTTTGTAAAGGATCGAGAGCCGGGATCGAGAGCCGGGATCGAGAGCCGGGACGGGAGTGGCTGGCCTCCGTGCTTATGCCGTTTCCATTTCGCTCGGCGCCGAAAGCAGGCTGGCGATGTGTATGGTCAACCGCCGCATGGGCAGCGCGGAAACGTTCGTAAATTGAATTCCCATGCCGATTTGATCCGTCGAGTGCCGGACAATTCCATCGAGGTCGAGATTCAGGCGTCCGATTCGCAGCGTGAAGGCAACTTCCGATCCGACCGGAAGGGGGTCCGGGTCGAGAATAAAAATGCCGCCCAGGCTTACGTCCCGGACAGGCACGGACCGTTCATCGTAAAGGACGCGATCTTCGGGCTTGGCTAGAAAGCGTTGATGCGCGCGCCTGTCTATTCTGGGCATAGCCTCGGGCCGCCTCTTGCTCCGAAGGATTTGCGGTGTGCTTCCCGCACTCCGCGCCCGGCCGTTTGCGGCTCGATCCACGTTTTCGTCCGGGCATCCGGCAATTTATGGCTTGTATGGATGATCCCAGATTCCGGGACCCTTAGGTGGCGATTCGTTGATTGCAGTCACCGGAAATATATTTCTTATGTAGTAATCTGTGCGGCGGGGGGACGTGCAAGGCAAACGCCGGGTTGGTTTTAGTGGCACAGGCTTCAGTCTGGGTTCTTTTGAATCTAGCGAGCGCAAAATTCAAACCCACACAGGCTGAAGCCTGTGCCACTGAAAAGTGTCTGTTTCGCTGCAGCGATTGTGAACTTGTTGTGAGAAGCACGGATTAGTAGCGCGGTCTTCAGCCTGCGGGGTTGGTTCTTGGACGGATAAAACCCCGCAGGCTGAAGCCCGCGCTACCACGGCTCATATTGTGCATATGCCGGCTGCGCGCCTTACTTGACCTGCACGAACCTCTGCACGCGCTCGCCGCCGAATACTTCACCCGTGTAGATGGTTCCCTTCGAGTCCACGGCGATCATGTGCAGCCCGTAGAATTGCCCGGCATTTTGTCCCATGCTGCCAAGCGTGCTCACAACCTTGCCATCCTCGCGGTTCAGGAACCAGATGTGATTGTTCGTGAGATCGGAAATGTACAAAAAGCGCTGTTCTTTGTCCGGCGAAAACATCACGCCGCCCGTCGAGCCGCCCACGCCCGTCCACGGCGCCATGATGAATTCCTTCACGAACTTGCCATCCTTGGTGGTGACGTGGATGCGGTTCGCCATGCGGTCAGCCGCATACACCAAGTCGTCGTGGGAGACATTCAACGTGAGGTGGCCCCGGAACTCCTTGGGCATCGGTCCATTGGGAACATAGGCTCGGTCCTTGTCATCGGTTGTGATTTCGGACAGCTTGTGCCCATAGGCGCCCCAGCCGCGCTTGAATTGGAACGTGTCCAGGTCAAACACCATTACGCGCCCGCCCAGATAATTGTCAGCCGCATAAAGCTCATGAGCCCCTTCATCCAGACGAACCTCTTCGATTCCGCCCACGATCATGGGCGTTGTCGGAGGATATTTTAAGCGGAAAGCGGCAGTGGCCTCGGCGCGAGCCGCGCGCGTAGCCGCATCGACTGGAGGACGACCGGCGGGCAGAAAGCCAAACACTGGCCCGTTGCTGCCATGGCCCGGAGCGGGCGGTCCCGTCGGAGCGGCATCGCCGCCACCGCCGCTCGGCGGCATTTCCGGAGTGCGCGGCAACTCGGCGATAAACGCGCCCGTCTTCGGATCGTATTTGCGGACGTTGCCCTTGCCGTCGACGACGTTGCCAAGATAGATGAACCCTTTGCTGTCCACCGCCATGCCATGCCCTTGCGGCGGGTTGATCGAGCCAATCACTTCGCCATTCTTGTCGATGTGGATCATCGACGGAGGACGCACGCAGCAATCGGCGATGGCCGGCGTCAGTTCCGCCTCCAGCTCGATATCCGTCAAATCGTTGGGACGGTCGTGCACCCATACGTTGTCGTCCTTGTCCACGGCCAGCCCCGTGACGCCGCCCATCTTCCATTTGTTCGGCAAGGGTTTTGGCCAGTCCGCATCGACCTTGAACTTTGGCGCATTTTGCGACTGCACGCCGCGCGCGCCAAACACGACCAGCAGACACAGGCCCAGCGCCAGGCCAAATGCCATTACGCTTCTGTCCTTACTCATTGCATCTCCCCCTGATAATTCGTTGGGATTTTTGTTTGGACCATCCAGACGTGCATTCTTATACACCCGAGGCGCTTTCCAGTAAACCTTCTAACCCATATGCGTTTCCGGGAAGCCTGTGCTACTGAAAAGCGGCGGTTCCGCCTCCGCGCGCGGAACGCCGTTCGAAATTCCGGTTTATTCTTTTCTATCCCGCAGCGCCAGCGCGTTCAGAACCACGGTCCTCAGGTCTTTCAAATTCACCGGCTTGGCGATCACGGCGGTAATGCCCGCAGGCCGCTCCCCGCGCGCATTCATGATGTCGCCGAAGCCGGTCAGCAAAATCACCGGCGTCCGCGATGCCAGCCTATGAATCTCCATGGCCAGTTGCTCTCCGTTCATCTCGGGCATGGCCATGTCGGAGATCACTATGTCAAACTCGCCGATACAAAACGCTTCCAGCCCGGCTCGGCCGTTGGCAGCGGTCACGACCGTGTGGCCTTGCTGCGTCAGATAGTTCGCATAGATTGTGCGTATCGCAGGCTCGTCTTCCACAATCAGAATCCGCCCGCGTTTGCCGGAATCCTTCAGGGTGGAGGCGCGCTCCGGCGCGGCCAGCGCGGTTCGAATCGGCAGGAGGATCGTGAACGTAGCGCCCTGGTTCGGCGCGGTTTGCAGGTCAATGGTTCCCTCGTGTTGCCGGACAATGGACATCACCGTGGCCAGCCCCAGGCCCGTGCCTTGCGTGTTCTTGGTGGTGAAGAACGCATCGAAGCAATGCTGCCGCACATCGTCCGTCATCCCGATACCCGTGTCCCTGATTTTCAGCACGACGCTTTGTTCCTGTTGGCGGGTGCTCAGGTGAATCGTCCCGCCCTGCGGCATGGATTCGATCGCGTTGAAGATCAGGTTGGTGAGGACTTCGCGCAACTCGCCTTCGTTGCCGGCGATTGCCGGAACATCCGCGAGGTCCATTTCGATCTCCACGGGTTTTCCGGCGGACTGGGTCTGTTGTTTCCAGCGCGGCTCGGTCATCGCCACCACCTGCTCCACGACGTGGCTGAGGTTGACGGCTTGCAGCGTTTGGTATTTTTCGGGCCGCCGGTATAACTCCCGCAAGTGGCGAACGACGCCGGCGGCGTCGTTCGCGCTCTGCAGAATCATTTGCAGATATTGAGTTACTTTCTGCTGGTCTTGCCGCATCTCTGGCTGGTCCAGCATCAATTCACAGAGGCCGACGATGGGCGAGAGCGCATTATTAAAATTGTGCGCGATCCCGGCGGCCATCTGTCCGAGCGTGCGCAGCCGCTCGTGTTCGATCATCTCGGACTGCGCCTGCTTGAGTTGGTCCAGGGCGGTGGTCAGTTGCCGGTTGGACTCGCTCAGTTTTTCCTCGGCGGCCTTGCGCTCGGTGATGTCGCGCACGATGCTCACAACTTCATCCGCGCCGCTCGGGGCCATGCGCGCTTCGTACTGGCGTGGACCGCGCGGCACGGTCAGGGAGAATTCGAATACCTCCACTTCGCCGGTTTCCAATGTGGCGTGGATATGCTCCAGGGCAAGTTCGGCATTGCCTGGCGGCATGAGTTCCCGTATATTTCCGCCAATGATTTTATCGGGTGGCACGAACAGGTCGCTCGCCGATTGCGCCCAGTAATCCAGAAAAATGCCCGCGCGGTTAATGCGAAACATCAAGTCGGGAATGGCGTTCAGCAGGGCGGCGTTTTGCCGCTCCCTCGCATGCAGCGCCTCCTCGGCCTGCTTGCGCTCGGTAATGTCCGTGATCGTGCCCACCATGCGCGATGCCTTGCCGTTTTCGTCCGTGGCCACCACGCTGCCTCGGTCGCGAACCCAGAGGTAATCGCCGGATTTTGTCCGCAGGCGGATATCGATCTCCTTGACCGACACGCGTCCCGCCAGGTGATCCTCCATCACTTGCATGAGTGGAGACAGGTCATCGGGATGCACGACGGTCAAGTAAAATTCAATCCTCTGCGGCACCTCCTCGGGCGAATAGCCCAGCAGGCGAACCCACTGAGGACTGTAATACACGTTTCCAGTCTTCAGATCCCAATCCCAAAGGCCGTCGCTCGTGGCGCCAAGCGCATATTTAAGCTGCTCCTCGCTCTTGTGCAGTTCGCCGGTGCGCTCGGCAACGATTTGTTCGAGGGATGCATTCAATTCGCGGAGTTCCGCCTCGCTTCGCCGCAATTCCGCCGTGCGTTCCTGGATGGCCTCCTCCAGGCGGTTTTTGTCCGCCCGCAGGATTTGTTCCGCCCGGTGTTTATGCAGCGCCGCCTGAAGTGTGGCGTGCAGTTCGCTCGCTTCGAAGGGCTTGACCAGATATCCGAATGGCTCGCTGCCAATGGCTTCCCGAATTAACCGCTCATCCGAAAAGGCGCTCAGGAAGACGACCGGCGCATCCATGAACCGCCGCAGTTGGAGGGACGTCTCGATTCCGCTCAGCTTGCCGCCCAGGCGAATGTCCATGAGAATCAGATCGGGAAGCGTCCGGGAAATTTCCACCAGCGCCTTTTCGCCGGTGGTCGCCCGGCCGCAGATTTCATAGCCCATCTGCTTCAGGCAGTCGCTGAGTTGCATGGCGATCAGGGCTTCGTCTTCCACGACGAAAACACGAGTTTTCGCCGTGGTGGTCAAGTGCTCGGATTGGGAAGGGGGTGCTTGTAATGTCGCTGTCATTGTCCTTATTTTTCCATATCGACTGGGGATGATTGCAACCCTATCTTTGTATCGTCATCTTTATATCGTCCCCCAACACGGGTGATTGCGGTACATGAAGAGAAATAGCCGTTCCTTTGCCCGGCACGAGGGTGAGCGTTGCATTCAGCTGTTCGGCCAGGTTCTGCACGAGTTTCAACCCGAACGTTTCGGTCAGTGCCAGGTTGAAGCCCTCAGGCATTCCGACGCCCGAGTCCGTAACGGATAGTGTAAAGCCCGCGTCTTCCTTGGCAATTCGGACGCGCACATGACCGCCTTTGCCGCCGGGATAGGCATATTTGATGGCGTTGGTCACAAGTTCGGTGATGATCATTCCGCACGGCAGGGCGGTTTCCGCCGCCACTGTAACCTCATCCGCCTCGATGCCAATGCGAATATTATTGGAAACATCGCTGAAGGAACGCTGTAATTGTCTGGCAAGCGCCCCGACGTATTCGCCCAGTTTAATGGAGTGGAGATCTTCCGAGCGATACAGTTGCTCGTGAACCAGGATCATGGCGCGCAGCCGGTCTTCCCCCTCGCGCAGCCCTTGCATCTCATGCGTGGTCCGGGCTTTCTTGGCCTGGAAATAGAGCAGGCTGGAGATGATCTGGAGGTTGTTCTTGACGCGATGATGCACCTCGCGCAGCAGCGTGTCTTTCTCCTGCAGAGAGGCCGCGATGCGCAATTCCGCCAGCTTGCGCGCGGTGATGTCCGTTACCGTGCCCACGTAACCGAGCACTTTTCCCTTGAGATCGGTTTCCGCCCGCGCCTCGGTCACAACCCAGACCAACTGGCCATCGGGGCGCAGCAGGCGCATTTCCGAAACAAGCGGTTCCCTGTTTTTCACTGTCTGTATCCATTGTTTGAAAATGCGATCCCGGTCGCCCGGGTGCAAGCTTGCCGTCCAGCCATTTCCCAGGGACTCTTGCTGAGTGAGTCCGGAGATTTCGCAATAATGCTCATTCACATAGATGCAGTTGCCGGCGGAATCGGTTCGAAAAATGCCCACCGGAGCGATCTTTGCCAGCGTTCGAAACAACTCTTCGCTGGAGCGCAATGCTTGCTCCATTTGCACGCGCTCGGTGATGTCCACACCGAAGCCAACGACGTTGGTCACTTTGCCTGCCGCGTCCCGCATGGGAGACCAAATAACCTCCACGTTGCGGCGTCCTACCCCGGGGAAAAGGGCGATGATCTCATCGCGTAGGGTCTCGCCACGTGCCGCTGCTGCCAGGGCCGCTTGCACTTTTGGCACGGCGCTAGGATCGAGCCAAGCAATTTCCAAGAGGATGCGGCCCAACACGTCCCCGCGCGAAAGCCCCATGAGCGTGAGCGGCATCTGATTAATCTCGACGATCACGCCGTCAAGAGTGAGCACGGCAACGAATGCGAATTGCGAATCGAGAATCTGCCGCAGACGGTTGCGCTCGTGTTGGATCGCCTCAACCGCCAGCTTGCGCTCGGTGATGTCGGTCGTTGTTCCGGACATGCCTATGACAACTCCTTGCGCGTCCCGCACAGACTCGCCGCGGATCAACGCCCAGTGGTAGCTGCCATCCTTGTGCCGGATGCGGATCTCGCTCGACAAAGGGGCGCCGGTTTCCATGTGAAGAGCCAGAGCATTCTTGTGCATGAGTAAGTCGTCCGGATGTACGCGGCTAAAGAAAACGTCTTCCTCATCGGACAGTTCGTGGTCGAGATAGCCGAAAATTTCCTTCCACCGAGGTGAACGACAAGACTTTTTCGTAATCTTGTTCCAGTCCCAGACTCCGTCGTTCGTGGCATTGATCACGCGTTGCAGCCGGACCTCGCTTTTGCGCACCGCCGCTTCCGCTGTCTCGCGCGCGGTGATATCCACCATCGTGCCGAAATAGCGCAGCCTTCCGGTGGCAGGATCGATGGTGGCTTCACCCAGGGAATGTACGATCGATTCCGAACCGTCGGGCCGCTCGATCCGGTATTCGAATTCGAAACCCTGTCTTTCCTTTACCCGCCGGTTGTATTCCGCTAGGATGCGTTCCCGGTCGTCCGGATGAATGCGGGCCATCAAGTCGTCCCAGGTAGGATTGGAATCGCGATCGAAACCCCAGAGATCCTTCAGACCGTCGGACCAAATCGCATTGCCATGATCTGCTTCGAAAGAATAATGGCCCATGCGCGCCAGTTTCTCGGCGCGTTTCAAACGCGCCTCGCTCTCGCGCAGCAACTCCTCGGCGCGTTCCGATTTGTTCGTGTCACGCGTCATGATCCATTCCTCTTTCCCCGGGCAAGGATAATTCCGCAGGACGTCAACGGGCGAACGAGAAAGCGCGCCGCGGAGTTCAGGATGCGCACCTTATTAATTCTCACAATCTATCAGATATATGTCATATGTTTCTAATCGAAACTAATACTGTAGATGTAACTTAGTACGCTGAGCTACATAGGTGTTTTCTTGTGTTTGTTTTGGGGCGGTTTGCCATGTTTGCCGAGGGGTGCTTGCAAAAAAAGTCTCTATTCTGTTTTACTCGCTTTTCATGCCAATCGGTAGTGGTTTGGTATATGTTGTAGTGGCGTAGGCATCACAGGTTGCGGAAAAGGTCCGTAATTTTGTCATTCCGAGCGAAGCGAGGAATCTCCCTTTCTTTTCTTGGGCTTAGATCGAAGAGAGATTCCTCGCTTCGCTCGGAATGACAAAAGGTCTGGGAGACTTTTTCCGCAACCTTTGATGCCTGCGCATGCTAAAACTCGTGCCAACAATATGATAGCTGCCATTGAATACGTACTCTTCGACTGGGACGGGACGCTGCTCGATTCCTTCGAGGCCGACGCCAACGCCTATATGGACATGTTCGGCGCTCTGGGAATGCCCTGGAGCATCGCCGAGTTGAAGCGCCACTATTCGCCGAACTGGCATCATGTGTACCGCGCCGCGCGCCTGCCTCGCGCGAAATGGGAAGAGGCGGACCGTCTGTGGAGACTTTCGTACCGCAAACAGCAGCCGAAGATGCAGCCCGGTGCGCGGCGCGTGTTGGAAACGCTCGACCGGCGTTTCCATCTGGCGTTGGTGTCCAGCGGAAGCCGCACGCGCGTGCGAAGACAACTGCGTGAGCATAACGTCTCGGAAATGTTCCTCGCCAAAATTTGCAATGAAGACGCTCCGCGCCGCAAGCCGCATCCCGCGCCCCTGCGCATGGCGCTCGGCAAGCTTCGCGCCCAGCCCCACGCCTGCGTGTATATCGGCGACGCCCCGGAAGATATCGAAATGGCGCATCGCGCCGGCGTGCGCGCCATCGGAGTCCTCGGAGGTTCGCCGGTCCCGGAGCGTCTGCGCGCCGCGTCACCCGACGCCCTAATCGAAACGATTCGCGAACTGCCCGCCCTATTGAAGAGTTTTTGATTTCGATTGTTCACAGCACCTGCTTCCGGGGAAGAGCGATCGTTGCTTGTGCGCGGCGGACCCACCCTTCGCACAGAATGCGAGGGCACCCGGGAAAAATTAAAATCAAGGGAACGCAGGCTGAAGAGCCTGTGTGGCAACGGCCAAATCTTTGTAGGGCACGGCTTCAGCCGTGCCGTAAAGTGTGCAATATCAATGCGGCTTTAGCCGCTGGCTCTTTTGAAGTCGAGTTGCCACACAGGCTTTGAAGCCAGTGCTACTGGTTATGCTAGACTCGCGGTCATGCGGCGAAATTCATCGCTCGAAAAGGAATCCTGGTGAAAACACTTCCCGCGGCGGACATCGTCATCATCGGCGGAGGCTGGACCGGCCTGCTGATGGCCAAGGAGCTGGGCAAGCGCACGTCCCTGAACATCGTGGTGCTGGAGCGCGGCGGGATGCGCAAGACCGAGGACTACGCGAGCGACATGGACGAGCTCGACTATTTCATACGCCTGCGTATGATGCAGGACACCTCGCGCGAGACCGTGACGCTGCGGCGCAATCCGGACGAGCGCGCGCAGCCCATCCGCCAGCTGGCCTGCTTCCTGCCCGGCGAGGGCATTGGCGGCGCGGGCGAGCACTGGACCGCGCAGTGCCCGCGTTACCAGCCGGATTGCCTGGAACTGTATTCGAAGACGGTCGAACGCTACGGCGCAAAGCGCCTGCCGGAAAACCACGCGTTTCAGGATTGGGGCGTCACGTACGACGAGATCGAGCCGTACTACACGCGCGCCGAACAGTTGCTGAGCGTCTCGGGCAAAGTGGGCAACCTGCGCGGCCAAAAAATCGAAGGCGGCAACATTTTCTCCGGCTGGTACAGCGCCGAGTATCCCAACCCGCCGCTCAAGACACCGCGTTTTTCGGCGATGTTTGGGGAAGCCACGAAATCGCTGGGCTACCACCCGTTCCGCGATCCCGCCGCGATGAACAGCGTTCCATCGACCAACCCGGACGGCATTTCGCGCCCCGCCTGCCAGTATTGCGGCTTTTGCTCGCGCTACGGCTGCATGATCGGCGCGAAGGCGCAGCCCACCAACACGCTGCTGCCGCTCGTCGAGCAGATCAGCCGCGTCCAGATTCGAACGCACGCGACCGTGCGCCGGATCATTCATGACAAAACGGGGCATGACACCACAGGAATGAACAGAAGCGCGAAGGGCGTCACGTACGTCGATGCCAGCGGTGAGGAATTCTTCCAACCCGCGGGCCTCGTGATCCTCGGCTCGTGGACGCTGAACAACAACCGCCTGCTCATGCTTTCCGGCATCGGCGAACGGTATGACGCGGCCACAGGAAAAGGCACGCTCGGGCGCAACCTGACCCACCAGGTTCTATTTGCCGGAGCCGTGGCGTTTTTCGACAAGCCGCTGAACCGGTTCATGGGCGGCGGCGCGGTGGGGATGCGCATCGCGGATTTCGACGGCGATGTGTTCGACCATTCGAATCTGCCGTTCCTGCGCGGCGGCACGTTCTCGGCCAGCGCATATGGCGCGCAGCCGATTTCGGGCTTTGGCGCGGTGCCGCCGTCGGTGAAGGCGCGTTGGGGCGCGGAGTGGAAGAAAGCGGCGGTCGCGGCCTATGACCGGAGCGACGCCATCACCTTCTCCGGCGAACACGTTCCCTACAAGACGAATTTTTTCGATCTCGATCCGACGTACAAGGATTATGCGGGCGATCCGCTGCTGCGCCTGACGATCGACTGGAACGACAACGAACGCAAGACCGCCGAATTCATGACCGCCAAGGCCAGGGAAATCGCGCTGGCCATGGGCGCGAAGGAAATCAACTCGTTCGCGGGCTACGACCACTACGATGTGCGGCGCTATCAATCGACGCACGTGCAGGGCGGCACCGTCATGTCCGCATCGCCCGAGCACGGCGTCGTGAACCCGTACATGCAGCACTGGAACATGCCGAATCTGTTTGTCCTCGGCGGTTCCACCTTCCCGAATCAAGGCTCGGCAAATCCCACTCCGACGATTCTGGCCTTCACCTACCGCACTGCCGACGCCATCGTAGACCGGTACTTGAAGAAGCCGGGCATGCTCGCTTGATTTTCCATAGTGGCGTCGGCAAAATCCAGGTATGGCTCTCGAAGTCACTACATCGTGCTTGAAAGATTCGATCGATCTTTTCCACTTTTACAAGGGATTGGGAGAGCGCGCGATGGCGCAGGCTCCGGACGAGGCGCTGTTTGCGACGCTGGATGCCGAGTCCAATTCCATCGCCATCATCGTGAAACACATGGCGGGCGGGATGCGCTCGCGCTGGACGGATTTTCTTACGACGGACGGCGAAAAACCCAACCGCAATCGCGATTCGGAATTTGAAGCGCCGCCGAAAACGCGCGCCGAAATTCTGGCGCTGTGGGAAGCGGGCTGGCAGGTTGTGTTTGATGCGCTTGCGCCGCTCGCCGACGCCGATCTCGCGCGCACCGTTTATATACGGGGCGAGGCGCATTCCGCAATGCAGGCCATTCATCGCCAGGTGGGGCATCTGGCCTACCACGTGGGGCAAATCGTCTATCTCGCGAAGTATTTCGCGGCGAAAAACTGGACGGCGTTGACCGTTCCGCGCGGCAAATCGGCGGAATACAATGCCAGCATCGCGTCGGGAAAAACGTCGCAGCGCTGATCGCGGTTCGGCTTCATTTTCCAAAACACTTCACAATCATTACAAGAGCGGAACGGGCGCTTTTCAGTAGCACAGGCTTCAGCCTGTGTGGTTTTGATTTGTGGCTAGCTAAAGTCAAAAGAACACAGGCTGAAGCCTGTGCTACTCAAACTTTTCGTCGTACAATGTCCGTCGTATTGGGTGTTTTGCGCGTCGAGCGGCGCTGAACCGCGACGCCTTACGGGAGGCAATTCAATCATGGGATGCGGATGCGGTTTCACGCGCCGGGAAGTACTGCGCGCGGGTTCGTTGGCGGCGGCCGGGCTGTTGACGGGAGCGGGCGTCGTTGCTCAAGCGAAGAAGGGAATGCGCATTGATATCCACGCGCATCTGTGGACCACCGACTATCTTGACCTGTGCCAGAGCTACGGAAATGTGGACACCGGCACGCAGCGCAACAAGGGCGCGGGAATGGGCGATGCGGAAATCGAAAAGCGTTTCGCCCTGATGAAAGCCAACGGCGTCGAGATGCAGATACTCGACATTTGCCCGCAGGCGCCGCACTTCGAAAACAAGGAACACGCCGTGAACGCCGCGCGCATGGCCAACGACTTGTACGCGGAAGCCGTGAGCCGCTGGCCGAAAAAATTCAAGGCCTTCGCCGCCGTGCCCCTGCCTCACGTGGACGAAGCGCTCAAGGAACTGGAGCGCGCGCTCGATCAACTGAAATTCTTGGGCGCGACGATCACCACGTTCATCGGCAATCGCTCCGTCGCCGATCCCATGTTCGCTCCGTTTTACGAAGAGCTGAACCGGCGCGCTTCCGTGCTGTACATTCATCCCTCCGGAAACGGCCTCGAATCTCCCTTCGTGATTCCCTACAACCTGCGCTGGGCGATTGGCGCGCCGATGGAAGACACCGTTTCGATCATGCATCTGATCGAAGCGGGCATTCCACAGAAATATCCAAAACTGAAGATCGTCAATTCGCATCTCGGCGGAATGATCCCGATGGTGTTTCAGCGGCTCGACAATATTTCCAAGTGGGAGCATCCGCTGCCGGAGCTGCCGACGATTACCGCGAAGCGCATGTGGTATTGCAGCGTGGGCCACGGACATCCGCCGGCGCTGCGAGCGGCGGTCGACTCGATGGGCGCGGACCGCATTTGCCTCGGCTCGGATTATCCGTACGAACCCGGCGAGCTGTACAACCGCGCCATTCAATACATCAGCGACTCCGGCCTGAAACGCGAGGACGCGGAAAAAATTCTGGACCGCAACGCCGCGTATGTGCTCGGACTCGCGTGATCACGGCTGAAACTCCGGGAGCGGCAAGCGCCAAACCCAAGCTCACGCCCAACCAGGTTCGCAGCTTCTGGGCGGCCTGGGGCGGCTGGAGCATGGACGGAATGGATTCGTTCATCTATTCGCTGGTGCTGGTTCCGGCGCTGACCGAACTCCTGCCTCGCTCCGGAATTCCGGCCACCGCCGCGAACGTCGGCTACTACGGAGGCATCTTCTTTACCCTGTTTTTGCTGGGTTACGGCACGGCGCTCGTCTGGGGACCCATCGCGGACCGCTTCGGGCGCGTGCGAACGATGATGTTCAGCATTTTTTGTTTTTCGCTGTTCACGCTGCTGGCCGCGTTTGCCACGGGCATCTGGAGTTTGGCAGTGTTTCGCTTCATGGCCGGAGTGGGCATCGGCGGAGAGTGGTCGATTGGCGCATCGCTTGTGGCCGAGGACTGGCCCGAGGAGCGGCGCACGATGGGCGCGGCGCTGATGCACACGGGCTACTACATCGGATTTTTTCTCGCGGGCATCGCGAATATTTTCATTGGCAGCCATTACGGATGGAGAGCCATGTTCGCGCTGGGCGGCGTGCCGGCGCTGCTGATCGGCCTGATTCGCAATAACGTGCAGGAACCCGCGCGCTGGGAAAACAAGGTGCAGGAACTCGGCGGAACGTGGGCGATGCACCGCGCGTTCCTGAAACTTTTTTCGCCGCAGTACCGCCGCAGGACGATTGTGAATTGTCTTTTTCTGATCGTATCGCTCGCCGGATTGTGGGCGGGCTCCGTGTACTCGCCGACGGCCATGACGTACATCGCGCAACGGGCCGGGCGGAGCGCCGCGGAAAGCGCGCGCCTCGCGTCTTACTCCACGGCCCTCTTGGGAGTCACGACGGTTCTCGGCGCATTGATCGTGCCGTACCTGGCGGACTGGCTGGGGCGGCGCGCGACGCTCGCGATTTTCTATGTGGTGATGATGTTCGCGATCTGGTTGGCGTTCGCACACGTTTTTTACATGCAGACCAACGCCATCGCCTGGTTTCTGGTGTGCTCCGCGCTGCTGGGCCTGGGGGGCGCGAATTTCATCGTGTATTCGTTCTGGCTGCCGGAGCAGTACGGAACGGAATGCCGCGCGAGCGCGTTCGCGTTCATTACCAACGTCGGACGATTCTTCGCCGCGGGTTTCACGTTTCTGGTGGGTGCGGGCATCCGCCATTTTCAGACGTTCGGAATTCCCGTGGCCATGATTGCGCTGGCGTTCGTGGTCGGGCTCGCGCTTGTTCCCTTCGGCGAAGAAACCAAGGGCCAACATTTGCCCGCCTGACCGGGTTAAGAGTTTGTCCTACAAAACGAGGAATCGTTCTTCACACCTTGGCCAGTCCCGTCAGGGACGAAACAACGTAGCCTACCGTGGAAACGGTGGGTACGCGGGATGGCAAAGAGACAAGCCCCGTAGGGGCAGCACAGGTTCAACCGTGTGCCGCCCCTACGGGGCTACAAAATATTGTGCTCCGTAGCCCACCGTTTCCACGGTGGGCTACGTTGTTTCGTCCCTCCGGGACTTTGGGCAAAACAGCGACAAGTCGCCGGATAAGAACGATGGTCGAAATGTTCGGTGGAACAGGCTCCAGGTTTGTGGCTGTTGGGTAAGGAACATGGAAATTAGGTTTCGCTGAGGAGGGTGTTGTGAAAAACAATCGCGGCGGCAAGCCTTTTTTGGAAAGTGACGGCTCGATCCCGGCGGGGCTGACGCGGCGGCGGATATTGCAGGGCGCGGGCGGATTGTTCGCGGCCGCGGCAATACCAAACGCGCCGCTCGCGATCCCGGCGCTTCCCCGCCGCCAGGAATCTCCGAAAGCGGCGGCTAAGGCGGCGAGCGATCTCACCGGCCAACTCGCGCGTTATATGGTCGAAGCGCGCGACCGCGCGCTTCCGGCAAACATCGCCCTGGAAGGCAAACACCACATTCTGGACACGCTGGGCGCGATGGTTTCCGGATCGCGCCTGAAGGCCGGAGAAATGGCCATCGCCTACGTGCGCGCACAGGGCGGCACGCCGGAGTCTTCGGTCATCGGCACGAACATCAAGACTTCCGCGATCAACGCCGCGCTGGCCAACGCCATGTGCGCGCACGGAGACGAAACGGACGACGTTGAGCTGGCCACGCACGCGCATCCCGGATCTTCGTCCGTGCCCGCCGCGCTGGCCATGGCCGAGCGCGAAGGCCGCTCGGGAATGGACCTGTTGCGCGCGGTGGTGCTGGGCTATGACGTCTGCTGCCGTTTTCTCATGGCGCTGGGGCCGGAGCATGTACGCGGCACGCACCGCAGTGCGGAGGGTATCGGCTCGACATTCTCGGCCGTGGGCGCGGCGGCGTCCCTGGCTCACTTGGACGAAACGGGGATGCGCTATGCGCTCTCGTATGCGTCGCAGCAGGTGTCCGGCCTGTGGAGCTGGACCCAGGATACCGAGCACGTGGAAAAAGCGTTCGACTTTTCCGGGATGGGCGCGCGCAATGGCGTGACGGCCGCCACTATGGTCCAAGCGGGATTTTCCGGCGTCCGCGACGTGTTCGATTGCGAGCACAATGTTCTCGAGGCGCTCTCCTCGCAGCCGCATCCGGAAGAGCTTGTGGCGGCCCTTGGAAACCGCTTTTGGATTGCGGAGACGTCCATCAAGACGTATTCCGTTGGCTATCCCATACAGTCCGCCGCGGACGCATTCCTCAGCCTGCGCCGCGAATACGGCCTGCGCGCGGACAACGTGGAACGCATCGTCGTCCGGCTACCGGCGGACGGCGCGGGGATCGTCGACAACAGCTCGATGCCGGACGTGAACTGCCAGTACATCATTGCGCTGGCGCTCATCGATGGCGGCGTCTCGTTCGCTGACAGCCATTCGTACGCGCGCATGGCAGACCCGCAAATCCGCGCCGTGAAGGAGCGCGTGCAACTCGTGGCCGACAAAAAGCTGATGGACCCGGCGGCGCCACGCAGCGCCCTGGTGGAAGTAACGCTCAAGGATGGACGAACCGTGAGCCACTTCACACGCTTCCCTCCCGGCACGAAGGAAAACCCGCTCAGCACAGAAGGCCTGAACATCAAGGTGCGCGACCTGATGACCCCGGTCCTGGGCTCCGAGCGGACCGCGGCCCTCATTCAGCGCGTAAACGCACTCGAAGAAGTTCGTGACGTGCGCGACCTTCGCCCGCTGTTCACATTTTAGGAATTGCGGCTTTCAGTAGCACAGGCTTCAGCCTGTGTGGCAACTCAATTCCGAAAGAGCCAGCGGCGAAAGCCGCATTGATTTCGCGGACTTTACGGCACGGCTGAATCCTGCGCTACTAAAAGATCGTTTCTCGGGACGAATCCTTCCATGAAAACCCCGCGTGTTGCGACCCGTCCGAGCGGCTGTTAGAATGAGTCGCGCAATTCTCGCACAAGCCCCGTTTCCATTGGGGCAAGCCGCGCGAAAGGGCGGACGCCGGCTGTATTTCCTCGTTATTTGCGCGGGTTGCCAGCATGGCCCGCGCGCGATTCCAGCATCTTGAGCGGCGCTCCCGCCCGCCTTGGAGGGCACTTGGCCAAATACGATCTCGCAATCATCGGCAGTGGTCCGGGGGGCTACAATACCGCGGTCCGCGCTTCCCAGTGGGGACTGAAAACTGTCGTCATCGAAAAAGACGGGTTCCTGGGCGGCACCTGCCTGCACGTCGGCTGCATCCCCACGAAAGTTCTACTGCATCACGCGGAAATCTACGACACGTTCAAGAATGCCAAGGAGTTCGGCATCGACGTGAAGGAATTTTCGCTGAACTGGCCGGCGGTTCTCGCGCGCAAGGAGAAGATCGTCACGAAGCACGCCAAGGGCATCGAGTTTCTGTTCCGCAAAAACAAAGTGGACCTCATCCAGGGCTGGGGCCGGTGGGCCGGGCCGGGGCGCGTGAGCGTCGAGAAGGACGGCAAGACCACGGAGATCGAAGCCACGCACATCCTGTTCGCGACCGGATCCGCCGCGCGGTCTCTTCCGGGGATGGACATCGACGGAGAAACGATCCTCAGCAATATCGAAATTTTGAATCTGCCCGCCGTGCCCAAGTCGCTGGTGATCGTCGGCGCGGGAGCCGTGGGCGTCGAGTTCGCGTCGGCTTTTAATTCGTTTGGGACGCAGGTGACGGTGCTGGAAATGCTGCCGCGCGTGACGCCCATCGAGGACGAAGAGATTTCGGCGGAGCTGGAAAAATCGCTGAAGAAGAAGGGTATCCAGATTTTCACCGAAGCCAAGGTCGAATCCGTGAAGAAGGATGCGCAAGGCGCGACCGTCGCGTTCACGGACAAGGCCGGGAAAACGCAGACGATCTCCGCCGAGCGCGTGCTGATGGCGGTGGGGCGCGTGCCGAAAACCGCGAACCTCGGCCTCGACAAATCGAAGGCGAAACTCGAGCGCGGATTCGTTCACACCGGGCCGTACATGGAAACGGCCGAGCCGCGCGTCTATGCGATCGGCGACATCGTCGCCGGAATGCCGCAACTCGCGCACGCCGCGTCCATGGAAGGCATCACGTGCGTCGCGAAAATCACCGGGAAGCAGATGCCGCCGATCGAAAAGACGCGCATCCCCAACGCGACCTACTGCGAGCCGCAGGTTGCGTCCATCGGCTTGACCGAGCGCGCGGCGCGCGAAGAGGGCTACACGGTGAAAACCGGAAAATTTCCGTTCCTCGGAAACAGCAAGGCCACGATTCTCGGTCACCACGAAGGTTTTATTAAAGTCGTGGCCGACGAAAAGACCGGCGAGCTTCTTGGCGTGCACATCATTGGAGTGCTCGCGACGGAAATTATCGCCGAATCCGTCGCCGCGCTGCAGCTCGAAGCCACCGTGGACGATCTGATGTCCACCGTGCACGCGCATCCGACGGTCTGGGAAGCGATGTCCGACGCGGTCGCGGCCGTGCGCGGGCTGGCGATCAATGCATAAAAGCAGTTGAGAGTCGAGAGTTTAGAGTTCAGAGTTTAGAGTTCAGAGTTAAGCGCACGCATTTAACGCGGGAAGTCGAGAAGCGTTGGCTGAGCGGATGCGCGAGATAGGAGACGCAATCATGCAGGAAACGCCGCAGGAATATATCCAGCGAATTCTGGCGCAGCTTGGCGGGAAAGATCCGCTGAAGGTGCAGGCGGCCACGGCCGCGAAAATTGCGCGTCTCGTCCAGCGCACGTCCGCCGCGAAGTTGCGCAAGCGGCCCGCGCCTGGAAAATGGTCCGTAGGAGAAATTCTCGCGCATCTCGCGGATTGCGAAATTGTCACGGGCTGGCGGATGCGGCAGATTCTGGGCGGGCCGGGAACGCCGATCCAGGCGTTTGACCAGGATGCGTGGGCCGCAGCGGGCCACTACGAGAAGCGGGACGCGCGCAAATCGCTGGAACAATTCCGCGCGGTGCGGGAAGGCAACCTCGCGCTGCTGAAAATACTCACGCCCGAACAGTGGAAGCACCACGGCATGCACGCCGAGCGGGGTGTCGAAACGATCGAGCATATTTCTTGCATGATGGCGGGGCACGATCTCAATCACTTGAGCCAGATCGAGCGGATTGTTGCGTCGAAGAAAAGTTGAGAGTCCACAGTTAAGAGTTGAGAGTTTGGATGCCATGAAAGAGTTGCTGGTCGTCGATCTCGGGCTTATGGAATACGGCGCGGCGTGGGAGTTGCAACGGCGCGTGGCTGATGCGCGCAAGGCCGACGCCGTCTCCGATGTGATCCTGCTGTGCGAGCATCCGCATGTGATCACGCTCGGCCGCGGCGGAAAACGTTCCAACCTGCGCGTCACCGACGACATGCTGCGCGGGATGGGCGTTGCTTTTTTTGAAACGAGCCGCGGCGGAGACATCACCTATCACGGGCCGGGACAACTGGTCGGCTATCCAATCTTGAGCCTTGCCGAAATTCGCCGCGATGTCGCCTGGTACGTGCGCAGCCTGGAGGAAAGCATGATGCGCGCGACCGCCGAGTTCGGCCTGGCATCCAAGCGCGTGTGCGGGCGGTCGGGCGTGTGGGTCGAGAAGAAGGAAATTAAGGAAGTTGGGGATGTCGAAGAAGTTCAGGACGAGGAAAAACTTGCCGCGATTGGCGTGCACCTGAGCCGCTGGGTGACCTCGCATGGATTTGCGTACAACGTTTCGACGGACCTGAGCTATTTCGATCTGATCGTGCCGTGCGGGATCATTGGAAAACGGACGACGTCGCTGGAAAAATTATTGGGGCGGCGCGTGGATATGAAGGAAGTCGCGCCGCGCATCGTGGCCCATCTGGCGGAAATATTCGGCCTCGCGCCGCGCGCAGGCGACCGCGACGATCTGGAAGCGGCGCTGCGCGCGCACGAAGAGCAAGCGGCGACCCTGGCAATATAGGAATCCGCCGTTTTCATCCTTGGGCGCGTGTTGGCTGCGTGTTGTAGCCCGCCTCTGAAGAGGCGAGCTACAGTGCTTGCAGAATTGAATTTGGCGCATGGCAACTCGGAAAAACATGAACTCCACACTCACGCGCGAACAACATCTCGAGCTGTATTACTTCATGCGGCTCAATCGCGAGCTGGAAGAGCAGATGGTGCGCCTGTTCCGCCAGAACAAGATTGTCGGCGGCCTGTATCCGAGCCTGGGGCAGGAAGCGATTTCCGTGGGCACGGCCTACGCGCTCGCTCCCGGCGACTGGATCGCGCCGATGATCCGCAATATCGGCGCGCTCCTGGTGAGGGGTTTCAAGCCGCGTGATGTGCTGACGCAGCACTTGGCGCGCTATACGTCGCCCACGCTCGGCAAGGACGGCACAAGCCATTTCGGCGACCTGAACGTGCGGCACGTCATTTCACCCACGTCCGTTCTTGGCGACCTGATTCCGGTGATGGCCGGCATCGGGATGGCGGGGCGGTACCTGGGACAAAAGATCGTGACCATGACGTGGATCGGCGACGGTGGCGCGTCCACCGGAGTGTTTCACGAGGGATTGAATCTCGCGGCGGTGCAGAAAGCCCCGCTTGTGCTGATCGTGGAAAATAATCAATGGGCGTACTCGACGCCCGCGGGAAAACAGTCCGCGCTCGGGGATCTCGCGGACCGCGCGAGGGCCTATGGCATCAAAAGCGCGATCGTGGATGGCAACGACGTGCTGGCCGTCGAGCTGGCGACACGCGAAGCCGCGGCGCACGCCCGCGCCGGAAACGGCCCGGTGCTGATCGAAGCGAAAACCATGCGCATGCGCGGCCACGCGCAGCATGACGCCGCCGAATACGTGCCGAAGGAGCTGCTGGAAACGTGGAAACAGCGCGACCCTCTCGACCGGTTTGAAAAACTTCTGACCGGGAAAAAGTTCTGGGACGCGAAAATAAAAAAGGAAATCGACGCGCGCATCGCCCGCGAAATTCAGGCCGACGTCGAGTTCGCCGAAAATTCGCCGTTTCCTCCGCCCGAGTCGGCCGAAGAGGGAGTCTATTGCGAGGGTTGCCACACGATTGAAGCGGATTGGAAGCGCCCGAAGGAAGAGCTGCTGCCACCGCTCTCCAGCGTGAAGCCCGAATGGCCGGCCGCGCTGTTGAATGAGTCGCATGGAAGAAATGGCGTGAAGCGATCCGCGGCAAAAACAAAATCAGGAAAGAAACCGGCGCGCGAGAGAGTTCGCACGAAGGCGGGGCGCTGACCGTGGCCGAAACGACGTATCTCGAAGCGATCCGCCAGGCGCTGTTCGAGGAAATGGACCGCGATCCGGCGGTTGTCCTCTTGGGCGAGGACGTGGGCGTATACGGCGGCGCGTTCAAGGTTTCCGAGGGTCTCCTCGGGCGGTTCGGCTGGGAGCGCGTGATCGACACGCCCATCAGCGAGTCCGCGATTGTGGGCGCGGCGATCGGCATGAGCTACGCGGGGCTGCGGCCGGTGGTCGAGATGCAATTCATCGACTTCATCGCGTGCGCCTTCAACATGATTACGAGCTTCGCGGCGAAATCGCACTACCGCTGGGGCGCGCCCGTGCCGATGGTCTTGCGCGGCCCGTGCGGCGGAGGCGTGCACGGCGGGCCGTTCCATTCGGCGAATCCGGAAATGTATTTCGTGCACACGCCCGGCCTGAAGGTGGTCTGCCCGGCGACGGCCCATGACGCGAAGGGACTCCTGAAGTCGGCGATCCGCGACAATAATCCGGTGCTGTTTTTCGAACACAAATATCTCTACCGCCGGATCAAGGAAGAATTGCCGGCGGAGGATTACACAGTGCCCATTGGCAAGGCGGCGGTGCGGCGCGAGGGGCGCGACCTGACGATTGTGAGTTATGCGGCGATGCTGCACGTTTCGCTCGAAGCCGCCGCCGAGCTTTCTTCTAAAGACGGCATCGAGGCCGAGGTGATCGACCTGCGCACGCTTCTGCCGCTCGATAGCGAAACGATTCTCGCGTCGGTGCGCAAGACGAGCAAGCTTCTCGTCGTGCACGAAGACACGCGCACCGGAGGCATTGCCGGGGAAATCGCGGCCATCGTCACGGAGAAAGCTTTCGAGGATCTCGACGGGCCGATCCGCCGCGTGACTTCGCTCGACACGCCGGTGCCGTACGCGCCGGGGCTCGAGGATTATTTCATGCCCAACGCCGCCAAGGTGGTCCGGGCGGCGCGGGAACTGGCAAGGTACTAGGGGAGGTGACTAGTGACTAGTGACTGGTGAATCGTCGGAAGCTTACAGTTTAGAATCGAGAGTTAAACAGGCCCGAATCCGCGTCATGGATGAGGTTTTAACTCTCAACTCTGAACTGTCGACTCTCGACTCTTCACCAGTCACTAATCACCAGTCACCAGTCACCTGCAAACGGAATTATCTAGATAACGGAAAGAGGAAAAAACATGGCTGTCGACGTCATCATGCCCCAAATGGGGGAAAGCATTTTCGAAGGAACGATCACGCGGTGGCTCAAGAAAACGGGTGACCGTGTGGAACGCGATGAGCCGCTGTTCGAAATCTCGACCGATAAGGTGGATGCGGAGATTCCCGCGCCTTCGGCCGGCATCCTGAAGGAGATCAAGGTCGCCGAGGGACAGACCGTGCCCATTCAGACGGTGGTTGCGGTGATCGACGCGGGCGACACGGCGGCGGTTTCAGCTCCCGCCGAGGCCGCAGTCGTTTCCCCCGCGCCCGCTGCTCCTGCCGCGCCCGCGCCATCGGCCGCGGCCAGTCAGCCCGTGCCACCCGCGGCGCCTGCTGCGCCCGCTGCGCGCGACGACGGCCAAAAAATTCGCAGCTCCCCGCTAGTGAGAAAAATGGCCAAGGAACACAACGTGGACCTCGCGGCGATGCAGGGAAGCGGCGCGGGCGGGCGCATCAGCAAGAAGGATATTCTGGGCGCGCTCGGCTCGGGCGGCGCAAAGGCCGCTGCTCCGACCGCGCCCGCTCCAGTGGCAACCGTCCCGGCGGCAATTGCCGCTCCCTCTGTTCCTTCCGCGCCGCCACCGGCGGGCGGCGGGGCCATGGCGCATCCCGTGCTGGAAAATGCCGTCCCACGCGAGCGGATTTATTTCGGCAAATATGAAGCCCAGCCGATGAGCGCGATGCGGCAGCGCATCGCCGAGCACATGGTGGCCTCGAAGCACGTTGCCCCCCATGTGTATTCGATCGACGAAGCGGACATGACGCAGATCGTCAGGATTCGCGAGCGTTCGAAGGCCGCGTTCGAATCCAAGCACGGCACCAAGCTGACGTTCATGCCGTTCTTCGTGCGTGCCTGCACCGAGGCGTTGCGCGCGTATCCGACGGTCAACGCGTCAGCCGACGGAGCGACGGTGGTGCTGCACCACGAAATCAACGTAGGCATCGCCGTGGCTCTGGATTGGGGATTGATCGTGCCCGTGCTGAAGAACGCCGAGGAGAAAAATTTTCTGGGCCTGGCGCGCGGCATCAACGACCTTGCGGAGCGAGCGCGTGCGAAAAAGCTGAAGCCCGAGGACGTGCAGGAAAGCACGTTCGCGATCACCAATCCGGGCATTTACGGTGGCCTGATGGGGTTGCCGGTCATCAACCAGCCGAACGTGGCCATCCTCGGAATCGGCGCGATCCAGAAACGCCCAATGGTTGTGGACGACGCCATCGCGATCCGCTCGATGGTCTACCTGACGCTCTCCTACGATCATCGCGTCGTGGACGGCGCCGTGGCCCACCAGTTTGTCGGCAAGGTGAAGGAGTATCTGGAGTCGTGGAGCGAGGACATTCTGTAAGGACGTGATTCGTGAATCGTGATTTGTAATTCGTGAAGAGTCGAGAGTTGACAGTTAAGAGTTGAGAGTTAAAAACGAACCCATCGCACCGGTCGGTCCTAGTTTAACTCTCGACTCTCAACTTTTCCGCCCTCCGCAAAATTCCCGCCAAACACGAATCACGAATCACGATTCACGAATCACGCGCTCTCCGCCCGCAGCACCGGCGCCACATCGTGGGCCCACTTGCGCAGCTCGGCGAGCGGCACCACGCGAATATCGTTCTCCGCGAGGATGCCGGAAACGAACTGGTCGCGTACGTTGCCGCGCGCGGGCTCGCGTTCGGTGACAGCCATAAATTCCGAGTGTTCCATACGCCCCCGAATCGCCCCCGCCGTGTACGCCAGGAGTTTCGCCTGCCCCGGATCGCGCCCGAGCGCCACGGAATGGACAAAACCGCGCGTGCCGTTGCGGCGGTAGGAAAAGTCGATGCGCATGGGATCGCCCGGGACCGTGAACTCCTCGACGCGCACGGAGCGGTGCATGAGGCGCAGAATTTTTTCGGTGCGGAAATAATCGGCGGCACGCGCGCGCAGGTCGCTGCGCGTGCGGATTTCGGGCGCGCCGCGCCGCGTCTCGCGCAGGGGCTCGACCTGCTCGCGGAAGATGCGGTCGAGTTCCGCTTCCGGGTCGCGCGAGAGCAGCCCTTTGCGCGGCGCGAGCTGCACGGCGTTGGACAGCGTATCGTCGAATTTTTCGAGGATCGCTTCGGCGTCCATTTCGCGGCCGGCAAACTGCCGCTCGAATTCCGCGGGCAGCCGCAAGAGAAGCTCCTCGTCCGCGGCCGGATGCATGCGCCGCAGGCGCACGAGGTCGGCGGGCTCGTCGAGCCAGCGCTGGCGGACGCGCCCCGTGGCCGGATCCAGCAGCAGGACGCCGATGTTGACCCACTCGTCGCGAATCAAATTCGGCTGGTAGCGCACCACGTGATAGGCGCAGGGGTTTAAGGTTGTTTCGTCAGGCATGTCTCACCTTCCAGTTGGGAAACGGTTCGCGGCCCGAATCCCGGGCCGAGAGAATCAGTTCGCGCACGCGCTTGCGCCGGCTGTGGAGACGCTCCAGCAGCCGCTCGAGCGCGCTCCAGTCGCCGTCATACCACTCCGGCGGAATCTGCGCGGCTTCCTCGCCCAGCACGCGCTCGGTGATCTGGTTTTCCAGGCGGTCCAGCCACGGCTCGAACGATTCCATTCCGGTAACGTCTTGATAGACGCGATGGCGGCTGTACAGCCCGCGCAGCGGCGCATCGGGAAAATCCCACTCCCCGGCGTTGAAGCAGAATCCGAAATCGATCATCATCGTCGAATAGGACGCCGTATAGGGCTCCGCATCGGTGGCCGTGGAAAGCGTTTCACTCGCGGCCGCGCCGCCGGGTTCCCGAAAAAAAATCGCCTGGCGGCCGTTGGTGTTGCACGTCCATTTATCCAGAACCAGAACGCCCAGAAAATCCGTGAGATTGCGGACCGCGCACAACTGCTCGTCGGGCAAAAAATCGTGGACCGTCATCCGCGCCGGATGTCCCGGGAACTGCGACCCGAATTGTTTTCCCGCCGCGCAAGGTTTTCGGCCAATCCCCAGTTGAATCGTGAGGTCCGGGGTGTAGGCGACGATTTCCGGGCGCACCTCAACCACGTCGACTTGCGGCACGCACAATCCCAGCCGCGCCGCCAGCCGTGTAGCGAGCATTTCGTTTGCCAGAATCCTTAAATGTTGCGGATTATTTTGAAACTTGACGATGTAGTACGCCTCATCGTCGCACCGCATTAATTGGGCCTGTGCGCCCCCACGCATCCGGCGCACCTGCTCGACGGCAATCCTCATGACCGCCATGCTAGTCAGCCAGGGCAAAAGCCGCAAGAAAATTGTTCCGCTTTGGGAAGCGCGGATTACCCGATGGGAAAATAAACGAATCTGTACCGGATTGAACCAGGAGGGAAGCGCACAAAAGATAAGGGCCTGGAGATCGACTCTCCAGGCCCCGGTTGAAATCGTTGGAAAGGCGGTTAGCCCTTCTTGCCGCGCTTAACTGCCTTTTTTGCTGCCTTCTTCTTGGCTACTTTTTTCGGAGCGGCTTTTTTTTGCACTTTGTTTTTCACCTTTTTGTGAATCTTTTTTTGGACCTTTTTTGGAGCTTTTTTCTTCAACTTCGATTTCTTCTTCTTGGCCTTCTTCGCCACCGACTTCGACGCCGCCATAGGAAGTTGCGGAGCGCTCGCCAACCCGGGGCGCTCGCCGATGACCAGTTCCTCTTCGATTTCCTCTTCGATCACTTCTTCCGGGTCGCCGCCGATCTCTTCTTCCTCAAAATGCACCAACTCGTTTTCGTCGCCCTGGTCTTCTTTTTCGTAGGCCATCCACGTTCTCCCTTCGATTTGCCGCCATTTCGAGGAATTCGATGGCGCTTGAACCATCGCGGACATATAAACGGAATCCGGCTGGTTTGTCAAGCATTTGCCCTTGGGGTCTTCTTACTATATCAGGTTTTCGCCTGTGTCCTTTTGATTTCCGCCCCGCGTGAGACGCGCGAGCCAGTTCAAAGCTTCGCGAATTACCAACCTTAAACCCCCGCCATTCGCCGCCCGTGCCTTGCAGGCCAGTATGCGAAAAGGCAGGCAGGGCGCGGGCCATCCACGCCTTAGTGCGCTTCGTACACGCGAATTTCAGCGTCCTTTTCCCCCTGCTGGAGAACACCGAGAAAAAGTTCCCCCAGCTCGGGCACGAATAGTCCGGTTTTGCTGCCGTTCGGCGTCGAGATGCCGGCAATGCGCTCGTAGTGGTCGGGATCTTTCTGCGAAAAAACGTCGATCGATCCCAAGCCATTGAGCACGTAGACGCGGCCGCGGGCCGCATCGTAGAAAAGGTCGTCCGTGTTTCCCTTCTCGACGCCCGGCTCTCCAAACACCAATTCGGCGACCTGCTTGCCCGCCTCCGTATCGAACACGAGCAATCGCGGCGGCGTCCAGGTGCCGACGAACAGCCGGTGATGGGCTTCGTCCAGCGACATCGGGAAATTATTGCCGGCTGCCGTGACGGGCCAGCGTGCAATGACCGCGCCCTTGACATCGTCGATGACTTCGATCTCTTTCTTGTCCGGCACGTTCACGAAAATACGCGTTCCCTGTTCCTCGAGCCGAAACGATTCCGGATGCGCATCGATGACGATGTCGCGGGTTTTCTTCCCGCTGGCGTCAATATACCCGAGCCCTCCGGTTCCCTCGGTCCTCTTCCGCAACTCCTTCGCTCCGGCGTAGCCGACGATCACGCCCTTGGCGCGCGCATCATAGCGGATGTTGTCCGCGTCGTCCGGAAACTTCACCGTTCCCAAAAGTTGAAAGGTCGTCCCGTCGTAAATGTTCGTGACGCCATCGAGGCCGCAGGCGACGTACAGGCGATTCGCGGCGGCGTCGTAGTACACGCCCTGCGGCTCGGCCAATCCGGAAATCGTCCGCACGCGCTTGCCGGCCTGCAGATCAATCACTTCGAGCGTGTGATTCCCCACACCGGCCATGAACAGGCGCTGTCCCTTCACATCGACGCTGAAATGATCGATGCGACCTTTCACGTTCGGCAGCGCGATCTGGCTTTTGAGCGACAATACGGGCGAATCCTGTGCGGCAGCCGGCCCGCTAAACGCAAGAGCGCTTGCGAGAATCAGTACTGTGACGGCAAATTTCATGACATCTCCTCCACGCCTTGGCGTGATTGTGTTGCGCGAACGAAAGATTTTTAATGCCGGTAATCCTAATCTCCCAACCGGAAGGCCGCCTGAAAAAACAGGCATCATCCCGTTACTCCCTCCACTTATTCTCTCCATGGGGAAAGTTCCGTCCAGCGCCGCATCGCATCCGTGGCCCAGGCGGTGGTCTTGTCCATGTGGCAGGAAGTGCAGGGATTCGGAATTTTGTATTTGTCCGTCATGGACGGCGCGAGGAACGCGAACGTGTGCGCGCGTACGAAGATGCCGGGAATCTCCGCCTCGATCTTCGGCATGTGGCACGCGACGCAGGCGCTGCCCGTCGAGCCACCCTTGTGGTGCGTGTGCTCCGCGAGAGTTGCTTCGCGCGGCCCGTTCCGAGAACCGGGTCCGTGGCAATCCAGGCAAATTTTATCGACTGGTTTCCGAAGCTGTGCGTAGTTCTCCGTCCCATGCACATCGTGGCAATCGAAGCAGGTGACGCCGCGCCGGTACATCACGCTCTGCGCGAAGTCATTTCCCTGCATTCGGTTCTTATGCGCCGTGCCTTCGGGGAAATGCGTAAAACTCAGCTCACCCAATTTGTGATCTTCCAGCTGCCAGTAATCCCGCAGATTCAACCCCACGCGATATCCGACCGGCCAGTCATAGTATTTGCCTTCGATGGGATTGGTTAGCGGGCGCCCTTGCGAATGGCATTGGATGCAGGTGTCACTGGCGCTGACGTAATCCATCCGCGCGGGATTCAGAATATTCTCGCGCGTAGCGTGATCGACATGAGCGCTCCCAGGTCCGTGGCAACGCTCGCAGCCCACATTCCATTCCGCCACTTGCTTGGTCTGAATGTTGTAATCCACCGAGTGGCAGCCGTCGCAAGTTGGCCCCGTCGGCCGCTTCCTATTGTCGGGGGGATAGAACGGTTCCCACCAGTCTCCACCCTTGGGCACAAAATAAGGCTTCCAAACCTTGTTGGTCACGTCCCACTGCGCGGGTTCGGGAAAATAGTCGTCGCCGATTTTCGTGAAATAGCGCTGCTTCCAAATGCTGCCATAGACGAACGCAACCTGGTCCTTCGTGAACTTCGGGCTAACATTATTTGTAGCGAGATTGGGAATGATCGCGTCCTGATGCTCGCGCGGATCGCGCACGACGTTCGCCATGGGAGTTTTTTTCCAGCGCTCGTAAATTTCCCCGTGGCATTTCTCACACGCGGCGGAGCCGACGTAGTGCGCCGAGGCAGCTGTTGCGACTTGTTCAGCTTTTTCCTGGGGCGTTGCCAGCCCGATGGAGCGAACGAAGAGAACCAGCTTCCACGCGCTGTTGTCGTCCTGACCGCCGTGCGGATTTCCGAACGCCGGCATCCCCGTGAGCCGCACGCCGTTCTGAATGGTGTAATGGATTTCGCCGTCGGTGAGTTTTTGCGTTTCGGGCCGGCGCAAATCCGGCGCCTTGGGATAAAGATTCTGGCCGATCCCCGATCGCCCATCGCCATCCTTGCCGTGGCAGCCCGCGCAATGGTCCATGAAGTTCTCCCGCGCCTCGTCCAGCAGAGCGGGAGTCGCGGTCCATGGATTCGCTTTATCCCGTTCCGTTCGCGGAAGACCCAGGGTCCGCACGGTCCGCGCCAGGACCATCTCGACGGCAGAAGGCTGATCCGTCGCGCTGAATCCTCGCCGGATCACGGAAATTGCATAAGCGATCGTCACAAAGGCAACGCTTGCCAGAATAAAAAGCGCTGTTTTCCACGGTTTCATCTCGATTTGTTTCTCCGGTTGGAACCCTTGGGGATCCGCGTGCGGAGTAGGTTACCAGAGCTTCTCTTTCCCTGCACGGCGCGAAGAGCCTAGAATGATAAACAGGCTGTTTCAGCGCATTTTCAGGTTGCAGTGTTTTGATAGGAGTATGTCGTCGATGCACGTCCTTATCGTGGAAGACGAGAAGAAAATGGCGGAGTTGCTCAAGAAGGGGCTGGAGGAAGAAAACCATTCCGTCAGCCTGGCATTCGACGGCCACGAAGCGCTCGAAATGGCGCAGGCGCTCGAATACGACGCCATCGTGCTGGACCTGATGATTCCGGGGATCGACGGCTACGAGGTCGCGCGGCGTCTGCGAAAAACTGGAAATAAAACGCCGATCCTGATTCTTACCGCGCGGGACACCATCCCCGACGTCGTCAAAGGGCTCGACACCGGCGCGGACGATTACATGACCAAGCCGTTTTCGTTCGAGGAATTTCTCGCGCGGCTGCGGTCGGCCGCGCGGCGCGGCTCGGCCCCGCGCCCCGCTTTGCTGCAGGTTGCGGATTTAATTTTGGATCCCGCCACGCACGACGTTACGCGCGCCGGCCGGGAGATTAGCCTGAGCCGGACCGAATTCCGCCTCCTGGAATTCCTGATGCGCCGCGCCGGTCGAGTCGTCCCCAGAAACACGATTGTCCATTCGGTGTGGGATTCGCAGGAAGACGTCGAGGAAAATACGCTGGACGCCTTCATCAGCCTGCTGCGCAATAAAGTGGACCGGGACCACAAAGTGAAGCTGATCCAGACCGTTCGCGGAACGGGATACACCCTGCGGGACACGACGAAAACAGTATGAGGACGCTTCCCATTCGGCTCCGCCTGACGGCCTGGTATTTCGTGGTCTTCGCCGTGGTGCTCTCCGCGTTTGGCGTAAGCGCCTACGTCGAAATGCGCCACAGCATTCGCCAAACGGTCGACGAGGAACTCAAAATCCGCGCCGAGGGCGTACGCCAGCTCATCGCCCAAGTGGTCCGCCCGGGCGGCGAGGAAGATTTGGAAGAAGAGCTTCGCGATCATACCGAACTGCGCGCCGGCGGCGCCCTCTTGCAGGTGTCGGACGCGCAGGGCAACTGGCTGTATCGCTCCACGGCCATGAGAGATTACGCCGTTCCCCGGCCGGCGAACCCGCCCGCCAAGCCCGTCGATTTTTTGGGGAACCCCGTTCCCTTGCGCGTATGGAGCCGGAGGGTCGAGGAGGGAGGCCAGTCCTACCTCATTCAATCCGCATTTGAAATGGACGATTTCTACGAAGCCCTGGACCGTTTCGAACTGCTGCTCGTCATCTCGATTCCCACGCTGCTTTTGTTCGCCGCCGCCGGAGGCTATTGGATCAGCGCGCGGGCGCTGGCCCCCGTGGACCAGATCGCCCGGACGGCGCAAACGATCAGCGCGCAAAATCTGTCGAGCCGCCTCGCGGTGCCGAACAGCGACGACGAGTTGCAGCGCCTTTCGGAAACGCTCAACGGCATGTTCGAGCGTCTGGACGCGGCGTTCAAGCGCATCACGCAATTCACGGCCGACGCCTCGCACGAACTGCGAACGCCCATCGCGGTGATGCGCACCCGGGCGGAACTGTCCCTTAGAAAAGCGCGCTCCGCCGGCGAATATCGCGAGGTGATCGCCGAAGTTCTCGCCGAACTCGAAAAAACATCTGGGTTAATTGAACAGTTAATGTTTCTGGCGCGCGCCGATAGCGGCGGCCAAACGCCCCACTTTACGGCCACCAACGTCGCGGACGTTCTGCGCGAGGCCTGCCATCAGGGCAGCGCTCTGGCCGAAGCCCGGCAGATCGCTTTTCATTCGCAAATTCCCGATAACGCCGTGTGGATTCAGGGAGATGCGACAATGTTGCGCCGCCTGTTCCTGATCCTGATCGATAACGCCGTGAAATACACGCCCGCCAATGGACAAATCGAAGTGTCCCTGCGGCAGGACGGCGGCCACGCGGTGGCCGAAGTGCGCGATACCGGAATCGGCATCGCGGAAGCGGACCTGCCAAACGTGTTTGAGCGCTTCTATCGCGCCGATAAAGCGCGCACCCGCGAATCGGGCGGCGTGGGACTGGGCCTTTCCATCGGCCGCTGGATTGCCGAAGTCCATTCCGGGACCATCGAAGTGCGTAGCTCGCTCGGCCACGGCTCAAGCTTCCAGGTTCGGCTTCCGCTATCCCACGCCCGCGTCTGAAGCGAAGCACCCGGCTTGGGAGTATTTCCCATGAAAGACTTCGCCCCCGTAAATGGTGGCTTCCCGCTCTTGGATTGCTCGAAGTCCCGTAGGGACGTTTAACGTAGCCCACGGTGGAAACGGTGGGGAAATGTGGCGCGATTTTGGACAGCCCCGGAGGGGCGGTACATGGTGGCCATGTGTCGCCCCTCCGGGGCTTATTTTTTTGTGTCTTTTCACATGGCCACCAATCAAGCGGTGGGCTACGTTCTGTCGCCCCTGGCGGGACTGGGTAAGACAGCAAGAGTTTCGTTCTGTGTGACAAACTCATCGCTCCGTCTCCCTCCAGATTTGGCCTCGCGCGACCCGTGGAAAAAGCTGAAATTCTCAATTAGCCCTTGACTTGATAAACCCCGTGGAACTAACATCTTGCATCATTTGGGTTGGTAGGGGTGCTGTGGATCGGTTTATCTGAGCCAAATTGTGAAAGAGGCTTCTGCGGAATTGCCTTGCCCCGTTCGATTTTAGCGGTGCTGTTTGGCGAAAGTGGATGCCCCTGACACGGAATTTCCGCCAAACAAATTGGGATTGATCGAGTGAAGTGCTGTTCGCAGTTTTAGCCTGTTTTTATCGCACTGTTTTTGCTGCAAATGTTCCGAGGACCCGTTATCAGTGTTGCCAGAGTCAAATGGCAGGCTTGGAAAAGTTCCGTAAGTGCTCGTATCGTCAGGCCGGACGTTCTCGGCTGTGTTTTTCGCGTGCGAGCGGTTGTGGCTGTAAAGGGTAGGGGGTTGTTGTCCGATTCAGAGGTAAATCCTTGATTAGTGAGAGGTGCGGAATGAGTTCTTTAGATTCGAAGAGTGGATCGGGTGTTTGGTGCGGGAGGACGGCGTAACTGCTGTGTGGCATGTTGGCGTTGCTTTTGCTCTGCCTGCCAGTTTATTCACAATCGAGTAACGGCCGTATTCTCGGAACCGTTACGGACCAGACCGGCGGCGTCGTATCCGGAGCCACGGTTTCGGTGTTGGACGTTGACAGAGGCGTCACGCGAACGCTGACGACGGACGACGCCGGGGAATATAACGCTCCCAACCTGACTCCCGGCAATTACACGGTGCGCGCCGAGTCCAAAGGATTCAAGAAGCTGGACCGGACGAACATAGTGATTCAAGTGGGCCAGGAAATTCGTATTGATTTGACCCTTCAGCCCGGCGAGCAAGAACAAACAGTTACCGTCACCGAATCCGTTCCCCTAGTGGAGACGACCAACGCCACATTGGGCGGCACGCTCAATAACGCAGATATCAACGATATGCCCTTGAATGGCCGCAACTATCAAATGCTGCTGGCCCTGCGCCCTGGCGTTGCGCTTCAGCCGGGTGGCGGACCCTGGACCCAGAGCACCAATGGCGTCCGTCCCGATGAATCCGGCTGGTTGCTGGAGGGTGTGATCAACGTCAATTTCTACGATGCCCGCCCCATCGCCAATATGCCGAGTCCGTTTACCGATGGTGCGACGATCCTGGCGATCGACGCCATTCAGGAGTTCAACACGGAGGAAAATCCCAAGTCGGAATACGGGTGGAAACCCGGCGCCGTCGTGAACGTCGGAATCAAATCCGGAACCAACGCCGTTCATGGATCGGCGTATGCGTTTGGCCGCTCCGATGCTTGGTCCGCCCGCAACGCCTTTGATCCGGCGCCGGACGCCAATGGGGTTTGCGCCAATCCTACTCCTCATGCATGCGACAAACTTCCGGAGCAGTTGAAACAGTTCGGTGGCGTGGTGGGCGGACCGATCAAGAAGGACAAGCTCTTCTTCTTCGGCGGCTACGAGGGTCTGCGTTCCTTTGTTGGCAATGCGATTCCCACGAACTCTCCCCAGACCCTGGGCCAATCGACCGCGAACCCGAAGAGCAGCATGGTGGATGCAATCACTGCTGTGCAAACGGCGGGGCTTACGGTGAGTCCCGTCAGTTTGGCCTTGGCGGGATGCAAATTGGGACCGCCGGTGACTTGTAATGGTGGCCTGTTCCCGGATAATACCGGGGCTTCGAAGGCCTTTACGAGCACTTTTCCAAACGCTAATCAGAGCGACAATGGTGTCGGAAAAATCGACTACCACATCAACGACAAGAACACCCTGAATGGCATCGCGTTGATTAGCCGGTACAACGCCCTCGGAGAAGATCACCCATTTTTGAACTCGGCCTTCGAAGACAATATACCGATAAAGACGTATACCGCCTCCGGCAACTGGGATTGGACTCCTAATTCCCGGCTGGTGAACGAAGTTCGATTTGCCTACAACAAAGTGCTCTTTGACTTTTTCCCCGCAGATGCCACCGTGCCTGCTGACGGTTCGGGCCTCACGGGTGGCTCGGGCTATCCCATCAACACGGGTATATCCCTTGTAGGGGCGCCGGGTGGGTCGGGTGGTCTGCCGAATATCAACATCACTGGCTTTGCGAGCTTGGGCACGCAACACAACCGCCCCTTTTATTTCCATAATCCTTACTACGATGGGCAGGACAGCCTTTCGTACCTGGCGGGCAAGCACAGCATGAAATTCGGGGTCGAGATCGCGCACATCCGAGTCGACAGTGCGTCCTTTGAGACCGCCCGGGGCCGGATCGATTTCCAGGGCGCCCAACAAAATGCGGCGTTAGCTACTCCCCTTTGCCCCGACTCTAACAGTACACCTGCCGGTGCACCTGGATCTTGCCCTCTCGAGGACTTCTTCGCCGGATCGCCCTCGCGAGGATTTCTCCTCAATGGCAGCCCTATCCGCTCATCCTCCTGGAGTTCCTATGCAGGATTCGCTCAGGACGATTGGCGCTTGACGCCAAAGCTAACCCTCAACCTGGGTCTGCGCTATTCCTATGTGTCGCCAGTGGTGGAAGCCAACGGGCTATTTGGCAGCTTTAGCGCAACGCAAGGAATGGTTGACCAGCAGGCATTGGGCGGTTCCCTCTGGAAACCGGATACCAAAGACTTCTCGCCGCGTTTGGGCTTTGCCTGGGATATGACGGGCAATGGCACGACCGTGGTCCGGGGTGGATTCAACATTATCTACTCGACGTTCACGATGGCCACGCTTCTGCAAGAAGTCAACTTCCAGAACAGCACGGCCGTGACCGTTGCCGCCGTTCCGACAGGCGCCTGCACAATAGCTGAAGCGCCCGGAGTACCTTGCCCCGCCGGATCAACGTTTGGCGGCAACGATACCCTTGCAAACAACAAAATCAAATCGCAGTTCCTGAATTGGGACCCCGCCGTCAACCCCAATCCTAGCCTCAACGGCGGTAAGGTCTTTCCGACCGGCGTTGTGACTGCTTGCACAGCTCCCTCTCCGTGCAACATCATGGCGGTGGACCCGAATCTCACCAGTCCCTACGTCACGGCTTGGAATTTTGGAATTACGCACGCCATCAGCAACAACCTCTCCTTAGAGGTGGAATACGTTGGCGATCATGGCGCTAGGCTGACTGGTTTTCGCGACCTGAATCAGCCGAACTCGGACGGGACTCCGAATGCTATTGGACAGAAGTTCCCGTACCTCGGGTTTATCAACCAGTTCACCAACGATACCATTTCCAACTATAACGGCCTGCAGGTGACGCTGACCCAGCGCATGACTCACGGGCTTTCCTACACTGCGGGTTACACCTACAGCCATGGCCTTGACAATGGTTCCCTGAACCGCAACGGGTTCCTCCCGCAAGACAGCAACAATCCAATGGCGGACTACGCCAGCGGTGATTTTGACATGCGTCACCGCTTCACATTTACCACCAGTTACGATATCCCGGGGATTAAGGGCTACGGCCAGATGCTGGAAGGATGGAAGCTGAACGCTATCATCAGCGTCCAGACAGGGCAGCCCTGGACCGTGTGGGACCAGGGGAACACTTTCGGGTGCAGTTTGCAGTGCTCCGAAAATACGAGTCGGTGGGATTTCACCGGGAATCCTTCTGACTTCAAATCTCAGGGTTCAAATTCTCTTCCCTTTTGCACGGGTCCAGCCTTAGGAACTAGCGGCGCTGCTTGCACCATAACCAGCGGAGTTACTGGTCAGGTTACCACACTATCCAACCCTGGAACCTTATGGTCGTCTTGTCAAAACGCCGCTAGGCCCGGCGCCGACCTTGTCACCTTTGGCTGCTTCGCGTCCGCAAACGGCCAATCTGTTATGACTCCTCCCCCCTCCGGAAGCTTCGGCAGTATGTCCCGGAACCTGTTCCGCGATACCGGTTACAGGAACGTGGATTTCTCCGTATTCAAGAATTTCAGGTTCAAGGAGCGGTATAGCGCCCAGTTCCGCGCCGAATTTTTCAACATATTCAACCACCCCGAGTTTGCTAACCCGTACGGGTCGGTGGCCGGCTGGGGTGTAGGCAATGACCCCGGAACGCAGCAGAGCACGTTCGGCTGCGGTTGCGCGACGCCTGATGTTATGGCCGGCAATCCGCTCGTCGGATCGGGCAGCGCCCGGACTATCCAACTCGGTTTGAAGCTCGGCTTCTAACCCAACTGGCCGCCGCGAGGAAGAACGTTTCCCAGCGCCGGCCGCTGACAAAGAAAAACAAGAAACGGGCGGGACAGCCGAAAATGCTGTCCCGCCCGTTTTCGTTTTTAGTGGCACAGGCTTCAGCCTGTGTTCTTTTGGCCTTCGCATGCCATAAATCAAAACCACACAGGCTTGAAGCCCACGCCACCACGCTTCTCCCCCCCCAAAAAAAAATAAAAATCAAAAATAACACTTGACTTGACCGGCCCCGTGGAATTGCCCTCCGCGCCATCTAATAGGGTTGGGTGCAGTCGAAACATCCGTCTTAACTGAACTATAGAAAATTGCTCGATCGAACGTGCGCTGCGCGCATTGGAGCGCCATTCGATTTTGGCGCTGCTATTTTGGTGGAAAGAAAATGCCGCGCTGGCATTGCTCTTTCCACTCGAGTTGCGTTCGACATGGCTGTATTGCCTATGTAGTTAGTTGTATTTGTGTCAAATGTGTGGCGGCCGCGATGTCGCGTTGGAAATGAATTTAGGGTGTGTGGGGTTGGGTCCCGATTGAGAAGTGAATCCTTTAAACGAGAGGTTCAGAATGACTCCATTAACGACGAGTAAGAAATCCTGGGGCGGACGAGCGGCGCGGCTGCTATGTGGCATGCTTGCATTGCTGATGATCTGCGTTCCGGCCTTTTCTCAGGGCAATGCAGGCCGTATTCTTGGGACGGTCACGGACCAGACGGGCGGAGTTGTAGGCGGCGCCACGGTCACCGTCGTGGACACGGCGCGCGGCGTATCGCGCACACTGACCACGGACGATGCCGGCGAGTACAACGCCCCGAACCTCACGCCCGGCAGCTATGTGGTTCGCGCCGAAGCCAAAGGCTTTAAGAAAATCGAGCGGCAAAATATAGTGCTCGAAGTCGGCAAGGAAATACGCGTCGACCTGACCGTTCAGCCCGGCGAACAAACTCAGACGGTAACCGTCACCGAAGCCATTCCCCTGGTCGAAACGACGAACGCGACATTGGGCGGCACGCTGGATAACGCCGACATCGTCGACATGCCCTTGAATGGCCGCAACTACCAAAATCTTTTGGGTCTGCGCCCCGGCGTCATGACTCAGGTCGGTGGCGGGCCTTGGACCCAGAGCACCAACGGCGTCCGGCCCGATGAGTCCGTCTGGATGATCGACGGCGTCATCAACCACAATTTCTTTGACGCCCGGCCCATCGCAGGCATGCCCAGTCCGATCACGGACGGCGCGACGATCCTGCCGATCGACTCCATTCAGGAATTCAATCTGATGGAAAATCCCAAGGCCGAATACGGATGGGATCCCGGCGCTGTGGTGAACGTCGGAATCCGGTCCGGAACGAACTCCCTGCACGGCACGGCATACGGCTTCTACCGCAGCTCCAACTGGGACGCCCGCAACTACTTCAACCCCGCGGCTTCAGACGGAGTTTGCCCGGTGACGAGTTGCGACAAACCGGCGACGCAGTTGAAGCAGTATGGCGCTTCCTTGGGCGGCCCGATCATCAAGGACAAACTCTTCTTCTTTGGCAACTACGAGGCCTTGGCTGATTTGATCGGCAATTCGTTTGCCGCAACCGGCGGCGTTCCCCAGACTGGGTCTTCAGTCGGAGCGACTCCGGCGACAAGTTTCGCGGCCGCGCTCGCGTCCGTGGTAAACGGCGGCGGAATCCCTAGCGTGGTCAGTGAGACAGTGGCAGGCTGCACTGTCACCGGGGCGGCTCCTACCGCAACGGCTACATGCACGGGCGGCCTTTTCCCGAGTGACCCTTCCCTTACCAATACCGGCTACGTCAGCACCATTCCGAATATTAATAATAGCCACAACGGCTTGGCAAAAATCGACTATCACATCAACAACAAGAACACCCTCAATGGAATGCTGCTCATCGGCAACTACATCGGGAATGGTGAGGATCGCGCTTTTATCAACCAGCTCTTCTCGAACGGTTTTGATATCTACACGTGGAGCACCTCCGGCACCTGGGATTACACCCCTAACTCCAATATGGTGAATGAGGTGCGGTTCGGCTACAACCGCATGACCTTCCTGACGACCAGCGCCGATGCCGGTGCCTCAATTCCTGGTGTCAACACGGGCTTGACCGTACCCGGACTTCCCACCCTCGAAATTGGTGGTTTTGCCCTTTATGGCACCTGGCACAACCGACCTCAGGCGATTGCCCCAAACCCCTACTGGGACGTTCAGGACAGTTTTTCTTACCTGGTGGGCAAACACAGTCTGAAGTTCGGCGGCGAGTATACGAACATCGAGGCCGACTCCTACATCCCGGATTATGGCCGGGGCCGGATAAATTTTGCTAGCCTCCCCGGCTTTTTTACGGGAAACATGAAAACAAAATCCGGTGCAGCTGGAAAGGCCTTGGTCGGCGACCCCACCCGCAGAATGCTCAATACGTACATGGCAGGGTTCGTTCAGGATGACTGGCGCCTGACCCCGAAGTTTACGCTCAATTTGGGCTTGCGCTACGAATACGCTTCACCGATTAAAGAGGCCAATAACCTCTGGGGCAACTTCGACCCGAACTCAGCAACGGGGCTCGTCCAGCAGGGTCAGCCAGGCGAAAATACCATGTGGAATCCCAATCGAGGCAACTTGTCACCCCGCTTAGGTTTCGCGTATGACGTGAACGGCAAGGGGACGACCGTGGTCCGAGGCGGCTTCAGCGTCATGTATTCGTCTTTCACCTCCGTCGAATGGATGAACCAGAATCAATTCCAGAATAGTTCGAGCGTCAGCCTCGCTGGCGACCCGACGGCGGCCACGTTCTTTGCGGGTGCCTCGGTCGTAAACGGTACAGGTTCAATCGCCGTCGCTCCCTACGCTTATAACGCAAACCAACTCTGCTGGGATCCGGCTGTCGTCTCGACGTGTGCTACGTCCGTGACGCCAGGAACCCAAACAACGGTCTTCCCGAAGAGCGCGCAAATTAAGTGCGGGGATAGCGTTGGGACAAACCCGGGTCCGTGTTCCATCATGGGAGTGGACCCGAATCTCAAAACGCCGTACGTCACGAATTACAACCTTGGCGTCACACACGCCTTCGGCAACAACATGTCGTTGGAGATTGGTTACGTAGGCAACACCGGCTCAAGATTAACTGGTTTCGCCGATGTCAACGCGTGCGCTCCTAGTTCGGGTTCCTGCGTTCGTCCCTACGCTTCCAAATTCCCCTACTTTCAATACATTAACGTGATGACGAACGACACGCATTCTAACTACAACAGCCTGCAGGCGACCCTGACCAAGCGCATGTCTCACGGGGTGTCTTTCACGGCCGGATACACTTATGCCCATGGCCTCGACAACGGTTCCCTGAATCGTTTCGGGCTCATTCCTCAGAATTCCGTCAATCCAGGAGCAGAATACGGAAACAGCGACTTTGACGTTCGTCACCGTTTGACACTGACCGGGACTTACAACATTCCAGGAATCAACGGTTTCGCTCAGGCGTTTAAGGGATGGCAGGTTAACGGCATCGTCACCCTCCAGAGTTCCCAGCCCTGGCTCGTGAACGACTATAATAACAACTTCAGCGGCGCTGGCGACTCCACGGATCGATGGGATTTCTTCGGGAACCCGTCCGACTTCAAGGGCACCGCGAATGGTGTCCCCTACTGCTACGGCTTTCCCTCCGGGGGCGGTACTTCCGGCGTTAACTGCACGACGTATGACGGCCAGTCTCAACAGACCTCGTTGGTTTCGGCCTCCCAAACAGCCACTTATGCCGCGAATTGCGTAGCCAAGGCTCCTGACGCCTCTACCCTTGCGGCAGGTGGCTGCTACGCAAACGGCAACTCGGTTATGACTCCTCCCGTCGCGGGAACATTTGGTACGATGGGCCGGAACATTTTCCGTGACTCAGGTTTCCGGAACCTGGACCTCTCCGTTTTCAAGAACTTCACGTTCAAGGAACGGTTTACAGCCCAATTGAGGCTTGAGGTATTCAACATCTTCAACCACCCCATTCCAGAGAATCCATACGGTGCATCCAATGGCTCCAGCGGCGGAAACAACGACCCCTCGGCGGTAAATCCCACGACGATCAGTGTGGGTGGGGTACCGACGACAGTTAACAGTTCAGTATTCGGCGGCGCGCTGGGAACACCCGACGTCGTTGCCGGGAACCCGGTCGTAGGTTCGGGTGATGCTCGGGAAGTCCAAATCGGACTGAAGATCTCGTTCTAACTAATCCGTCCGGGAAAGACGATCCGGCAACTTCGAGGGGGGTGGAGGGTCACCTCCCTCGATTTTTTTTCATCCGAGAGGCCGAGGGAAAGACGATACAGCGGATCATCTGATAGAATTGTTTTACGTCCGAGGCGCGGTCGCCAAGTGGTAAGGCAAAGGTCTGCAAAACCTTTATCGGCGGTTCGATCCCGCCCCGCGCCTCCAATTTTTCCACATTCCTGGTAATTCAGTGGCACAGGCTTCAGCCTGTGTTCTCTTGACTTAAGCTTGCCTCAAATCAAAAGCACACAGGCTGAAGCCTGTGCCACTAAGACTCCGCGCCACCACTATGTTCGAAATGAAACTCAACACGCGCGGCGAATGACGGATTGACTTCGAAGCCATGTTTCAGTACGCTTATCTCGTGAAATCCTACGTCCAGAAGACCAAGCAGGCTTGCCTTTGTTGTACCTGCTGTACGTGTGCGTCTTCTGGTGCTGGGGTCTGAATAATCTAGAATCATAACGGGCAATTCTAGAATCCCACCGCCGGAGCAATACTGGCGGTGGGATTTTTATTTTAGGGCGCATTTCAGCCGCATACGCGGCGCAAACGGGGCGGACGAATCGCAATGAGGGAAATTTTTAAAAGTCGGTGGGACGAGAGCAACGAGCGCGGAAGAGCGCTGCTGCGGGCGATGCTGCCGGCCATCCTTTTGTTACTCTGCGTTTTCAGCGCCGGCGCGCAGCAGAAACCCGTCGTGCTGCGCGTGGGATATTTCACGAACATCACGCACGCGCAGGCGCTCGTGGGTCGCGCGTGCGGCGAGTTTGAGAAGGCTGTCGGGCCGGGCGTACAGATCGAATGGAAAGCGTTCAATGCCGGGCCATCCGCGATCGAGGCGCTGTTTGCCAATGCCATCGATCTCGCGTATGTCGGCCCGAATCCCACGGTGACGGGCTACGTGCGGTCGCAGGGCGCCGCGGTCAGGGTGATTGCCGGGGCCGCGAGCGGCGGAGCATCGCTCGTCGTGCGGCAAGGTGCGGGGATTCAGAAGGCCTCGGATTTTCACGGCAAGAAAGTCGCCACGCCGCAGCAGGGCAATTCGCAGGACGTGGCGATGCGCTCCTGGCTGCGCGCCAACGGACTCCAGGCGCGGGAAAAGGGCGGCGACGTTCAGGTCCTTCCGATTACAAACGCCGACCAGTTCACCCTATTTTTGAAGGGACAACTCGACGCGGCCTGGGCGCCCGAGCCGTGGGCGGCGCGGCTGGTGCATGAAGCGGGCGGCCGGATTTTCCTCGATGAGCGCGACCTGTGGCCGAACCGCGAGTTCGTCATCACCAACCTCATCGTGCGCCCCAAGTTTCTGAAGGAGCGTCCCGATGTGGTGAAGAACTTTCTCCGCGCCCATGTGGAGCTTACCGATTGGATCAACAAGAATCCCGAGCAGGCCAAGCAGCTCCTGAACCAGCAATTGCAAAAGGAAACCGGCAAGCCGCTCGCGCCAGAAGTCCTGAACGACGCGTTTTCCCGCATGGCCGTGACCTACGATCCGATCCGCTCGTCGCTTCTGAAATCCAGCCAGCAGGCATTTGACGAAGGTTTTCTGGGACGCACGCAGCCGGATCTTTCCGGGCTGTATGACCTGACGCTGCTCAATGAAATTCTTCGCGAAAAGAAGGCGAGGCCAGTGCAATGACGAACTACGTTCTAGACCTGTTTAACCGCTCGATGGGCGGGGGGCGTGTTGCGCCCGTGGAAATCGTGGAGGACGAACCGATGGCGTCGACAAAACCAGCCTTAATGGCCTCGGCCGATTCCGGTCCGCGGCCCGCGGACGAGTCCACAGGGAAAGAAAGCATCTCGCTGAGCGGCGTCTTCCGCAGCTACACGAACTCGCGCGGCTCGTTCACGCCCGCGCTGCAAAACATCGATCTGGAAATCGAGCAGGGCGAATTCGTCTGCATCGTCGGGCCGTCTGGCTGCGGAAAATCCACGCTCCTGCACCTGATCGCCGGCCTGGACCGCCCCACCACCGGAGAAATCACGGTGGACGGCGCGCCTGTAAAAGGTCCGGGCACGGACCGAATTTTGCTCTTTCAGGAGCTGGGGCTGTTTCCATGGCTCACGGTGCGGCAAAACGTGGAGTTCGGATTAAAAATGGCGGGAGTATCGAAGGACGAGCGGCGGGATCGCGCGCGTGTGTTCCTGCGCATGGTTCACCTTTCGCATTTCGAGGATCATTACATTCATCAACTCTCCGGCGGCATGAAGCAGCGCGTGGCGCTGGCGCGGTCGCTCGCGCTCCGTCCCAAAATACTTTTGATGGACGAGCCTTTCGCGGCGCTCGACGCGCAAACGCGAGACATGCTGCACGATGAACTCGAGCGCATCTGGAAGGAAACCGCGCCGACCATCGTGTTCGTCACGCACAACGTCCGCGAAGCCGTGCGCCTTGGCGACCGCGTGCTGCTGATGAGTTTCCGGCCCGGGCGCATCAAGAAACAGTTTCGGATCCATCTTAACCGTCCGCGGCATGTGGAAGATTCGGACGTGGCGTACCTGTCCAAGGAAATTCTCGGCCAACTGCGCGAGGAAATCGATCGTTCCTTTAATGCGGAGTATTCGCGTGAAGAAAAGCGTTAACCAAATTATGTTTGCCGCCGGCGCGCTTGTGGTTTGGGAGGGGCTGGCGCTCGCGAAAATATGGCCGCCGTATCTTTTTCCCACGCCGCAGGGAGTCGCGCAGTCCTTGTACGACGGCTTCAAGGACCACAGCCTCCTGATCGGCATCGGCGTGAGCCTGCGGCGCGTCGTGATCGGCTATGTCATCTCCGTGGTTCTCGGTATTCTCCTGGGCATGGCGCTGGCGTCGAATAAATTTCTGGAGGACACGCTGGGGCGCGTGATCCTCAGCCTGCAAAGTTTGCCGAGCAGTTGCTGGGTTCCCATCGCGCTGCTCTGGTTTGGCTTGAGCGAGACGGCGATTATTTTCGTGACCATTACCGGCTCGCTGCTGGCCGTGACGCAGGCGACCAAGTCGGGCTTCGATAATGTGCCGCGCATCTTGTCCATGGCCGGGCGCAATCTGGGCGCAAAAGGGCCGCAGATGTTCTGGCACGTGCTGCTGCCCGCGAGCCTGCCGTACCTGATCGATGGGCTGAGGCAGGGCTGGGCGTTTGCCTGGCGCTCACTGATCACCGGCGAAATGATTTACATTTCCTTGGGCCTCGGCCAGCTTTTGATGACGGGCCGCGATTTGAACGATATCAACCTGGTTGTCGCCGTCATGGTCCTGATCGCGCTGCTTGGATACATTGTTGACGGCGTCTTGTTCCGCAAGCTCGATTCCTCGATCCGCCAGAAGTGGGGAATGGCCACGGCCGCTACCAGTTAGGACGCGTTGCGTAAGCTGGCGGAAAACCCCCCTCTCTGAAGAGGCGGGCTACAGCACGCCGCGCAACGGTAAACCTGCGCGACTGCTGTAGCCCGGGTATTCAGACCCGGGGATTTTCTGCTGTTTCAGATTTGTCCGATAGCCCCGCAATTGATTTACGGAAAACCCTCTAGTTTTTCAGAACGTTTCATTCCGCTCTTCTTTCCGCGCGCACTGTTTTTCCACATGAGAATAAACTTATCGAAATAAGGCATGGCCGAAGGGTCAGGCCAGACTGTACATGAGCTTTCTCTAATCGCCCGCGATGTTCGCGTGGCCAGCGAAGATGCCTGTCCGTGTTTCGTTCCCCCGACCAGTAGATGCTTTTCCCACCTGATTTCTAGACTGGATTTCGATATGAGAACACATCAAACTTGTCACGTTCACTCGCACCGTAAGACGGCGCGCCGCGCTTCGCGCACGTTACTGATTCCAATTTTGGCTATTTTCGCGGCCTTGTCCCTTTCCGGCTGTACGGGCTTGACGGCCGCAGGCACGGCGTCTACGGCCTCGGCTGGCTCTGGGTCAGGAACACTCGCGGCGAGCGCCACAAGCCTCGCCTATGGAAACATCGTGGATGGCGCAAGCAGCTCGCAGACCTTGACGCTGACCAATACGGGCAGCGCGGCGGTGACGATCTCGGCGGGCACGATCACCGGCGCGGGTTTCAGCGTCACGGGAGGAATTGCTTCCACCTCGATGGGCGCCGGGCAGAGCCAGTCCTATCAGGTGCAATTCGCTCCGGCAAGCACGGGGAGCGCCACGGGAAACATCTCGATCGTCAGCAATGCGACGAATTCTCCGCTGGCCATTTCTCTCAGTGGAGCGGGGATAGCGCCGATCATGATCGCAACGCAGCCGGCGAGCGAGAGTGTCGTCGCCGGACAGAGCGCAAGCTTTGCGGTTGCGGCGTCGGGAACCGGGACTCTTACCTATCAGTGGAAGAAGAACGGCACGGCCATCAGTGGTGCAACCGTGGCGTCCTACACGACGCCCGTGACGACGAGCGCGGATAACGGCGCGCTATTTACCGTGGTGGTGACCGACAGCAACGGGAATCTGACGAGCCATGCCGCGACTCTTACGGTGACCGCGGCAGCCGTGGCGCCGTCGATCACCACGCAGCCGGCTAGCGCGACGGTAATCGCCGGGCAGAAGGCGACATTCTCTGTGGCGGCAACGGGCACGGCAACCCTTGCGTATCAATGGAACAAAAATGGAGCGGCGATTGGCGGCGCCACGTTGGCGTCGTACACAACGCCTGCAACGGTTGCAACGGACGGGGGATCGCAGTTCACCGTGACCGTCACGAACAGCGCGGGCAGCGTGACGAGCAACGCCGCCACGCTGACGGTCAATGTACCGCCAACGATTTCGGCGCAGCCCGCGAACCAAACCGTAACCGTGGGACAGACCGCCACGTTCAGCATCACGGCTTCGGGCACGGGGACGCTGACGTATCAGTGGAAGAAGAACGGGACAGCCGTCAGTGGCGCCACAGCGGCGTCATATACGACGCCGGCGACAGTGGCGTCGGACAACGCAGCGCAATTCACCGTGGTTGTTACCGGAAACGCGGGCAGCGTGACGAGCAATGCCGTCACGCTGACGGTTAATACACCGCCGTCGATCACCACGCAGCCGGCCAGCGCGACGGTAATCGCCGGGCAGACGGCGACATTCTCTGTGGCGGCGACGGGTACGGCGACTCTGAAATATCAGTGGAATCAGAACGGCACGGCGATTAATGGCGCTACTTCGTCCTCATACACAACTCCCGCGACAACCACGGCGAACAGCGGCGCGCAATTTACCGTTACCGTTTCCAATATCGCGGGCAATATCACCAGCAACGCAGCCACACTCACGGTGAATGCCGCCACATACATCCTCAATGCCAGCCAGACCAGTTTGAACTTTTCGAGTGTGAACATTGGCAGCAGCAGCACGCTGTCCGTTATCTTTACGAACGCCGGAAACTCGGACGTGACGGTTTCCAACGTCACGGTTTCCGGCGCGGGATTTACGGCAAGCGGCGTTCCGTCCGGGCAGATTGTGGCGCCCGGGCAAACCGCAACGCTAAATGTTATGTTCACGCCGTCGGCATCGGGAGCTTCTTCCGGCAGCATCACGGTATCCAGCAACGCCGGCAGTTCCCCGGCGACCATTACATTGTCCGGAACAGGCATGCAGCCGGTTTCACATTCCGTTGCGCTGGCCTGGTCCGCGAGCACGTCCACTGTGTCCGGCTACAATGCGTACCGTTCCACGGTGAGCGGTGGACCATACACAAAATTGAATTCCACGCTGATCGCGGCGACATCGGACACGGACACGGCCGTCGTGTCGGGCACGACGTACTACTACGTGGCGACGGCGGTGGATTCGGGCGGGGTGGAGAGCGCCTACTCGACGGAAGCGACGGCAACGATTCCCTAGACCGGGCGGCATACAAGGGGATCGGATGTAGCGGGCCGTACGTCAAGCTGAGGAGCGACCCGCTTTTTACCACAATACGGGTGTGCCTGGTGCAGGTTCCCCCCCCTGTACCATAAGTGTACGCTGGGACAGTAGTTTTCCACGCCCTCTACAACCCACAATCGCCGTAATGAAAAATTTAGGCAGGAGCGAATGTTTCCGCGGCGCGAGAAAACGTGCGATGTACATGTGTGCAACGCGAAAGAAGTCAATTCGTGCTGGCATTTGGATCCTTCTGCTTTCGGTTATTCTGCCTAGTTTGGGCTGCATCGGTCTAACCAGCGCATCAAGGCCTGGATCAAGCCAGTCCGCCGCGATGATTTCAGTAGGGCCATCGTCGATTGGTTTTGGCGCCATAGCCCTGAACAGCACGGTATCTCAATCGGTCACCATATCGAATGGCGGGGGATCGAATCTTACGGTTACGTCGGTGAGCACCACGGCTTCCGGAGTCACGCTCGCGGGCATTTCGATTCCTCTGGTGATTGCGCCGGGACAGCAGTCCACATTTAGTGTGATTTATTCGCCGCAAACGGCTGGAACTTTGTCGGGGAATGTATCCGTTTCGAGCGATGTTTCCAATTCGCCATCCACGGTTTCACTATCCGGCTCGGCAGTGCATGGAGTTGCCCATTCCGTGGCGCTGCAATGGACTCCGAGCACGTCCACAGTGCCCGGTTATAATGTCTACCGCTCCGAAATTTCTGGCGGGCCATTCCTGAAAATCGATTTCCCCATGGTGTCAGCGAACTCCTACTCCGACACTAGCGTTCAGGGCGGACTTACCTATTATTATGTGGTGACCTCGGTAACGTCTACCGGCGCGGAAAGCGCCTATTCCGCGCAGACCTCCGCCACGATTCCCACACCTTAGAGATTCGAGTTTCTGCTCTGAGCCGAAAGAGCCGTAAAATATATGCAAATAATTCATTACAAATGAGTTAGACTAAATCTACTCCCATTGGTAGGGTCTCGGCTCCTTGGTGGACAGGGAGCCCGCCCTTCTTGGAAGCCTTTGGGTATATTGTGGAAAGACTTTTCTTCACAACTTCAAATTCCGGTGGTTCGAGCTTATGAATATTTGCCCGATAATCCCACGGTTATTGCTATATTGCTTGGAATCAATAGTTTAATTAAGTTTTAATTCATGATCGTTTCATTAGGTCCGTTTCATCTTTGGAAGCCAGATTGCGCTTGTGGGGATGAATCTTTGGTGTCGGCATTGAGATTTTATGGCGGCAATGTGTCGATCCACTGAAGCCAGGGCCTGATTGGGAGAGCGAATCGCCACTGCCATGAACCAGATCACGGTAGGTAACGACTATAGATGGTTTGCACTTCAGACCCGGTCCCGGTGGGAAGCGACCACGGCGGGGTTGCTACAGGGCAAAGGTTTGGAGACGCTATTGCCGACCTATACGGCCAAGCGCAAATGGTCGGACCGCTACAAGGTGGTTGAGCTGCCTCTGTTTCCCGGATACGTTTTCTGCCGTTTTGATGTCCATGATCGGTTTCCCGTCCTGGTTACTCCAGGGGTCATCGCGGTTGTGGGGCAAGGCAAGACCCCCATAGCGGTCGAGGATGCGGAAATTCTCTCGATACAAGCGGCAATCCGATCCGGAATCCATATCGAGCCGTGGCCGTACGTAGAGATCGGCGAACGGGTTCGCATCAAGGATGACGCTTTGGAGGGGATGGAAGGAATTCTAACGAACTTTAAGGGAAGCCACCGAGTTGTTATTTCGGTGACACTGCTACGGCGGTCCGTGGCGCTCGAAATCGATCTTGCGAGGATATCTCCGGTGGGATCGCCCCGGAGGTCGCCGGCGAAGAATGCCACCGGGAGTTTTTCCGTGCTTGAGCCGGCCAGCGCCTAAATACCGGCGAACAAGGTTTTCGATGGTGTGAATGTTTTCAGGCAAGCGGCAATCAGGTTCAAAGCAATTGTTTCTGGGTCCCTCCCGAACCGCAGAACGGGAATGGGTCGAACGCAAATTCCATTCGCCGCGGAGCCGAAGGCCGGCCCGTCGGAATCGGTCGGGAGAACTAGATGAGTCAAAACGGCAACTTCAATGGGGCAAAAACGGAAATGATACGAGTCGGCGTGATCGGTTACGGGTATTGGGGTCCAAACGTCGTTCGGAATTTTTTTGCCGTGGATCACACGCGCGTGGACATGATATGCGACATGAATCCCAACGCGCTGGCGCGAGCGAAGAAGAACTATCCCGGGCTCGAAGTGACGACCGATCCCGATGAAATTCTCAAATCGCCAAAGATTGACGCCGTCGCGGTCGTTACTCCCGTTTGGACTCACTATAAGCTGGCCAAGGCGGCCCTCGAAAACGGCAAGCATGTGTTTGTCGAGAAGCCGTTTACGTCCACCTCCGAGCAGGCCAAGGAACTGATCGAGCTTGCGGCGCGCAAGAACCTGAAAATCATGGTGGACCACACGTTTCTGTTCACGGGCGCGGTGCGCAAGATACGCGAACTGACGGAGAGCGGCGCGCTGGGCGATTTGTATTACTACGATTCGCTGCGAGTGAATCTGGGCCTCTTCCAGCACGATGTGAGCGTGATCTGGGATCTGGCTCCGCACGATCTTTCGATCATGGATCACCTGATCAAGGGCGAGCCTGAAGCGATTGTGGCCACGGGCGAATGCCACCTGAATGGGGTCGAGGACGTTGCGTTTATGACGATCTATTTTCCGAATAACGTCATCGCGCACATCAACGTGAACTGGCTTTCTCCCGTCAAGATTCGCATGACGATGATCGGCGGCCAGAAAAAGATGCTGGTTTGGAACGACCTGGTCGCGGACGAGAAAATTCGCGTGTACGATAAGGGTGTGCAGATTACGTCCGGCGACAAGGTGCGCGAACTGCTCGTGAATTACCGGTCCGGGGACATGTGGGCGCCACAGCTCGAACAGGTGGAAGCGCTGCACGCGGAGCTGGAATATTTCGCCGACTGCATTCTTAACGACAAGACACCTTTCAACGATGGCCATGCCGGCCTGCGCGTGGTGCGCATGCTCGAAGCCGCCGACCGGTCCATCAAGAAGAGAGGGGAGCTGGTGCGCCTGTGAACGAATACTGCAGCATTGCGCCGGACGTGAAGCTCGGCAAGGGCGTGAAGCTTTCCAAGTTCATCAACCTGTACGGCTGCGAAATCGGCGACGACACGAAGATCGGGGCGTTCGTGGAAATTCAGAAGAACGCGTCGGTGGGCCGGCAATGCAAAATTTCGAGCCACACGTTTATTTGCGAGGGCGTGACGATCGAGGACAACGTTTTCATCGGGCACGGCGTGATGTTCATTAACGACAGTTATCCGCGCGCCACGGCAAACGGGCAATTACAGACTGAAGCCAATTGGAAAGTTGAGCGGACGGTTGTCAGGAAGGGCGCATCGATCGGCACGGGCGCCACGATCCTCGCCAATGTCACGATTGGAGAACAAGCGATTGTCGGCGCGGGCAGCGTTGTGACCAAGGATGTTCCCGCGAACAGCATCGTGGGCGGGAATCCCGCAAAGGTATTTCGCAAGATCGAATCCTCGGTGGAGGCCATAAAGTGAGCACAGTAACTGGCAACGGCAAGGCGATTCCGTTTCTGGATTTGGTTACCCCGCACGTCGAGATGGAGCGGGAATTGACGGAAGTATTTCAGCGGGCCTTGCGCACGGCCGGATTCATCGGCGGCGCGATGGTCGAGGATTTTGAAAAGGCGTTTGCCGCGTTCTGCGGGGCGAGCCACTCCGTGGCCGTCAGCAGCGGCACGGATGCGCTGCGATTTGCGATTATAGCGGCGGGAATTCAGCCGGGTGATGTGATCGTGACCGTACCGCATACATTTATCGCGACGACGGAAGCTATTTCGCAGGCCGGCGCGCATCCGGAATTCGTCGATGTCGACGAGCGCACCTACAATATGAGCCCCGAGCGGCTCCAGGAATATCTGGAAAAGCAGTGCACGACGGACCCCGCCGGAAAGCTGGTCAGCCGGCGGAGCGGACGCCGCGTGGGCGGCATCATTCCCGTGCATCTGTACGGGCAGATGGCGGACATGGATGCGATCCTGGCGCTGGGCGAAAAATACGGACTGATTGTGATTGAAGATGCCTGCCAGGCCCACGGCGCCGAGTATTTTTCAAGGAAGAACGATTGCTGGAAGAAGGCCGGAACAATGGGACGCGCCGCCGCGTTCAGTTTCTATCCGGGGAAAAATCTGGGAGCGTGCGGGGAAGCCGGCGCGGTCACGACGAACGACGCGAAGCTGGCCGAAAAGGTGAAGATTCTCCGCGATCATGGCCAGGCCCATAAGTATTACCATGACATGGAGGGCTATAACGGTCGGCTGGACGCCATACAGGCCGGGCTCCTGAGCGTGAAGCTGCCCCACCTGGCGAAATGGAATGCCGCGCGGCGCGAGCGGGCCGGCGAGTACAATCGGCTGCTGGAGGGCGTGGAGAGCAGCGTGGTGCGCCCGCATGAGCCGTCCTGGTCGCGCGCCGTGTACCACCTGTATGTGATCCGCACGCATGATCGCAACGGGATGATCAACCGGCTGAAGGAAGCGGGCATCGCCACGGGAATCCACTACCCGATTCCGCTGCACATGCAAAAGGCGTACGACTATCTGAACTACCGGCAGGGCGATTTTCCGGTCTCGGAAAAAGTGGCGTCGGAGATCGTATCGCTTCCGATGTTTCCGACGTTGCAGGCGGAGCAGCAGGTCCGCGTCGTTCAGGAAATTCTGCGCTGCTTGAGCGTTGAGATGGCGCGTTAACAGCGGACTGGCCGCGCAAGTCTTGCTTGACCGCGCGGAGAAGGGCGGTCGAGCCATATTCGTATCCTGGTATCATTCTCGGGAACGCGACAATCAAGCTAGCCGGTGAAATGACGCCAACCGAAACGATGGTTTCGAGCCCACATCCTGTCCAGATGCGAATCTGGATTGAACTGCGTAAATCCCCGTACGATCCTCTTTTCTTTCCCGTCATTGGCGGATTCAAAGTGAAAAATTGTAAGACGAATCTTGCGGAGCGGAACCCGTATAATGGTTTCGATCAAAACGGCGGGAAATCATGACGGACGACATTCTTCGGAAGAACATCGAGGGTAGCATCGCGGTGCACGGCCGGATGATGGAGGCGTGTTTGCCGGCCATGAGCAGGGCGGCCGGGGCGCTGATTGCGGCGTATCACAGCGGACGCAAGGCGATCTTTTTTGGAAATGGCGGCAGCGCGGCGGATGCGCAACATCTTGCGGCGGAGTTTCTCGGACGCTATCTGCGCGAACGCAGCCCGCTGCCGGCGCTGGCGCTGAATGCCAATAGTTCCGCCGTGACGGCCATCGGCAATGACTACGGCTACGAACACATATTTTCACGGCAGCTTCAGGCGCTCGCCGTTGCCGGCGACGTGGCCTTCGGAATCAGCACGTCCGGAAATGCCAAAAATGTCGTGGAAGCACTTGTCGTGGCGCGAACGATGGGCGTTCATACGATTGGGCTGACGGGAGCTTCCGGCGGGCGCATGAGCGAGATTGTCGATGTGCTGATCGCCGTGCCATCGATCGAGACGCCGCGCATTCAGGAGTGCCACATCCTGGTGGGGCACGCGCTCTGCGATGCGGTCGAACAAGCGATGGCCGCGACGGCTGCCGCAACGGGCGCTTCCAGAGAAGTGAAGTAGAAAATTTATTGGAAACGATCCGTTCCCTATCTTCGGCGGGTGCGGCGCCGAAAGGGATCTCAGGCAACGGACCATTCGGGAGGGCCGCCGATTACAACTCGCGGACTCGGCAACCGGAAACGAAATGTGTGCGGCAGGACTTGCGGAACCAGTGAACATCATCGATCCACTTACCGATACGCGTTGGGACGATCTGGTTTCCCGTCATCCGCAAGCCACGGCATTTCATGAGCGGGGTTGGCTCGAAGCATTGCAACAAACGTACGGCTATGAGCCATTTGTGGTGACCAGCGCGTCGTCCGGGGAAGCCTTGGCGGATGGAATTGTGGCGTGCCGCATCGCGAGCTGGCTTACAGGCACGCGTCTCGTTTCCCTGCCATTTGCGGACCATTGCGACCCGTTGTTTGGCGATGCCGCGCAGCGTGCGTCGTTATTGGGGCGTCTGGTCGAGGAATGCGGCCGGCAACATTGCGCGTATCTGGAAATGAGGCCTTTGCTGGCGCAAGTTGAAATGGGAAATAGATTTCAGCCGGACGAATCGTTTTGTTTTCACGAACTCGATCTTGCGCCGGGCGTGGAGCAACTTTTCAAAAATCTGCACAAGGATTCAATCCAGAGAAAAATCCGACGCGCGGAAAAGGAACAGGTTTCCTGCGAAGCGGGCCGCGGCGACGAACTGATTGACGCGTTTTACGGCCTTTTGCTGATGACGAGGCGACGCCATCAATTGCCGCCTCAGCCGAAAAACTGGTTCCGGAACCTGGCCAGGAATATGGGCAATGGGCTGCACATCCGGCTGGCCCGAAAAAATGGCGTTCCCATTGCCGCGATGCTGACGTTGAGCCACGGCACCACCGTCATTTACAAGTACGGATGCTCGGACGGGGCCTTTCACCAGCTTGGCGGGATGCCGTTTCTTTTTTGGAAGCTTATCGAGGAAAGCAAGGCGGCGGGCGCCGAGCGCATCGACTTTGGCCGGTCCGAAATGAATAATGAGGGCCTGATCGCGTTCAAGGACAAGTTTGGGACGAGCAAGCGGACGTTGACGTATTATCGCTACCCTCAGGCCGCTGGGAGAAGTGCGCAGGCCTGGGGAGATTCCCGTTTGGTGCGCCGGATCTTTTCCATCCTCCCGGATGGAATCTTGTCCGCAGCCGGAAGAGTCTTGTACAGGCATATTGGATAGCATTATCATGGCAGGCAATAGGGTGGGGTGCTCATCTCGGGAATGGCCATGCATCGGTGTAGAATGTCGTTGTCGGCAATTCGTCGGACGGAGTGAACTGGCGAGGGTTGTCTCGCTAAAAATACATGACTTCCACGTTCCAAGATTACTACCGGTGCCCGGAAGAATTCGCCAAGTTTGGCGTCGATGGGGAGCTTGGGCAGGATGCAGGGTACTTCCGCTTCGGGAAGCGGATTACTTGTTTTGGACGCAGCGCGGGACGAGTTGCGCAACTGCCAAATGGCGATCTGTCCGATGTCCTCCCTCTCGTGAAGGAGCGAGGGACGAAAGTCATGCTACCCTTTGACGCGGACGAAATCGTGGAGAACCTCCGGAAAGAAAAATACGTCGCCAGTGAGGACGCCCCTTCCACCTCCAGAAATCTGATTAAAGAGATTTATTATCTGGCGCGGCCGTTCCTTCCCGTGGGAGTGCGCAAATATTTTCAGCGATTTCATTTGCGGGGAAGAAAAAATGCGGAATTTCCCTCCTGGCCGCTGGACAAGACCATCGATAATTTGTGCGGGGAGTTGATGGCCGCCTCCATCCGTGCGAATGGAAACCGGCCAATCCCTTTCGTCTGGTTCTGGCCGGACGATTACCAGGGCTGCATCCTCATGACCCATGACGTCGAAGACGAGAAAGGGATAAATTTTTGCGGCGAGCTGATGGATTTGAACGAGCGTCACGGAATACGGGCATCTTTTCAGGTGATTCCCGAGGAGCGCTACGCGGTTTCCGATGCGTTTCTGGACGGGATTCGCGCGCGCGGGTTTGAATTGAACGTCCACGATTTGAATCACGATGGACATTTGTTTCAAAGCCGGGAGATGTTCCGGCGGCGGGCGAATCGGATTAACGAGTATGGAAGGAAATGGGGTTCGGAAGGGTTTCGCGCGGGCGGGATGTACAGGAACGCGGAGTGGAGCGAGGCGTTACAGTTTGTCTACGACATGTCGTTTCCGAATGCGGCGCACCTGGAGCCCCAAAAGGGCGGATGTTGCACCGTCATGCCGTATTTGTCGGGAAATCTTGTCGAGCTTCCTCTGACCACCACGCAGGACTATTCCCTGTTTCACATTCTGGGCCAGTATTCGATCGACCTTTGGAAGGAAGAATTAAGCGGTATTGTCGCGAGTCACGGAATGGCCTCGTTCATCGTGCATCCGGATTACGTGATCGATCGCCGCGCGCGGCGCGTGTATGAAAATCTGCTGGAGTACATTTCTGAATTGTGCAAACAGGCAAATCTCTGGCAGCCCCTGCCGCGGGAAGTGGCGCACTGGTGGCGCGACCGAAGCCTCATGCGGATCGAACGTTCCGGCGGCTCGTGGAAGGTGACCGGGCCGGGTTCAGAGCGGGCGCGCCTGGCCTTCGCGCAAATCGAGGACGGCCGCCTGACGTACGTCGTTGGCAACTTTCCCTCCGCTGAAAACATCGCCTAATTAAAGGGAACGCGCTGGATGTGCGCTGCGTAGCCGCGAGCGCAGTAGGTGTGTTTGAGTGCGATTTTCAGGGCGCTCCGGGTTATGGGTTTGTGAAGAGTGAATGCAGCTGTGTTCGCCAGTCCGGCAATTGCAGGAAAAAGGTGCGAGCCAAGCGAGCATTCGAGAGGGCCGAAAAGGCGGGGCGTTGCGCCGGAGTGGAATATTCAGCGGAAGCGATGGGAATGACGCGGCGCGCCGGACGCCTGGATCGCGCGTTCGCCCGCAAGTTTCGTTCTCCCATACACGTTCCGCGGATTCGCCGGATCGTCTTCGTCGTAGGGCGTGGTTTGTGTACCGTCGAAAACGTAGTCCGTTGAGAAATGGATGAGCGATGCGCCGATCTTCCGGGCTTCCTCGGCCATCGCGGCCGGAGCTTCGGCGTTAATGGCACGCGCGAGAGCCTCTTCCGATTAGGCTTTGTCCACCGCCGTGTAGGCCGCGGCATTTATGATATAGGCGGGATGGAATGTGCGAATCGCGCGGCGAATCTCATCGGGCTGCGTGAGATCGAGGCCTGCCCGGTCCAAGGCCGTTACCTCGCCGATGCGCGGCAACATCCGATGTAATTCCCGGCCGACTTGCCCGTTCGTCCCGATCAGCAGGATGGCAGGTTTCATTTTGTCGAATCGCGCGGCAGGAATTCGCGGGGGATTGCCGCGAGCGTGGAAAGCTTCAAGTTTTTTTCGGAGACGAGTGGGCTGCTAACGCCCCAGGAGATGGCGAGGTCGGGATCGTTCCAAATAATTCCGTATTCATCGCCGGGCTCGTAGAAGTCGCTGCACTTATACAGAAATTGAACGGTGTCGGACAGGGCGACGAAACCATGCGCGAATCCCCGAGGAATATAAATTTGATTCTGGAGTTCGGCCGAGAGCAATACGCTGGCATATTTTCCAAATGTTGGCAATCCGAGCCGCAGGTCCACGGCAATATCCAGCGCTTCGCCCTCGGCCACGCGGCAAAGTTTCGCCTGCGCACGGCGCAATTGATAATGGAGACCTCGCAGAGTTCCCTTGGTCGAGCGCGAGTGGTTGTCCTGGACAAAAATATCGGAGATGCCAAAGTCGGAAAACTTCCGTTGGTGGTATGTCTCCAGGAAAAAGCCGCGAGCGTCACGGATTACTTTTGGCTGAAGTTCAGGGCTCGCCGCTACGCTCCATGGGCCGCGAATCTTTTGTGCCAGACTTAGTTTACGGAATATTTTGCATTGTTGCGGGAAATACAGGCGATACGTTTATTTCTTGGCGGCTGCCTGGCGCCCGGGAGCCGTGACCAGCGAATCCACCAGGTCAAGGTAGACGCCCTTATTTTTCTCCCACACGTAATCCTTGATGAATTCCCGCGCGTTCCGAACCAGTGTTTCCCGCAGTTCCGGGTGCTTGATCATCTGGAGCATGGCTTCCGCCAGGCTGTTTTCGTCGTTGGCTTTAAAAAACTTCACGATGGAATCGTTGAAATAATAGCGGTCGATCGCGGTCTCGGGAACAATGACGGGCACATCCACGGTCATAAACTCGAAAATCTTCGTGCTGAACGCTTCGTTGCCAAACCCGTCGCTCCGCTTCGAAACCACGCCCAGATCGCAGTTCTCCATGATCGACGAGATCTCCTGAAGCGTGCGGCTGCTCTTCAGAAGCACGCGCTTCTGCAAGCCGCGCTCGGCAATCAAGGACTTCAGAAACTCGATTTGGTCTCCGCCGCCATAAATGTGAAATTCCGCCTCCGGGCACTTATCCGCGATCTGGGAGAATGCGCGAACCGAAATGTCCACTCCCTGGTGATAGTTCAAGGTTCCCGGATACAGCATGATGAATTTGTGGTCATTCCGGTTTCGGCCGCGTAGATGAAAAATGTCCGTGTCCGGAAAATTCAGGATGACCGTTAAATTCCCGCTTTTGACGGACCTTTCACGGAGCCGCTTGAGCCAGATATGGTTTGCGGCGATCACGTGGTCGGCAAACGACGCGGACATGCGCTCGATGGCGACGAGCAGCCGGAACGTCGCCGAATTCGAGGAGGCGTCGAATTTGCTGAGGTAGAACTCAGGCACCAGGTCGTGAATGTCCAGAATGATTTTCGATCCCATGAGTTTGGGAACCAGCGCGGCGAAGACCTCAAAATCGGGAACGGAGTGGACATGAATCAGGTCGTAGCGTTCGTGCAATTGTTTCCAGGTCAAAAAGGCAAACGAGCGCAGAAAAAAGAATAGAAGCTTTGCGAGATAGGTGAGTTTCCCCTTTTCATTGACGACGCGGCGCTGGATTCGGTACACGGTGACGCCTTCAATCACTTCCCTCGCGGATTGCCCCTCCATGTGCAGCGCCACAACGTCGACGCGGTCCCCCCGTTTTGCCAGGGTTTCGGCATACCGGCGGACGCGGTTGTCCTGCTCATAAAACGTGTACGCAACCATGCACACTTTCATCGGCAATGCCCCAAGTTTTTTAACCCCATCACCTGCAGCCTTCGATGCGTTTTGCCAGGCGCTCATTGGAACGAGTCCCGAACATATAGGTTGCATCGTTCATCAGGCAGATTCCCTATCAACTGAGTGAGATCGAAGGCGAGCGATCCCGGTCTTCTTTGAATTGCGGCCGAATGAACGATGCCTGAATCTTCGTCTTTGGAGAAAGCTCCGGGCACGTCAGCTTTCGCACAGGTTCCGCGCCGCGCAAATCATCCAGGACGCTCGATTCATGGCTGAGGGGCCTCTTCTCGGTCTGGAACGTTTCGCCGCGTCTTTTTCGTAAGTCCTGATAATCGTGCCGTTTGCTCTCGCACAGTGTATGGCATGCGCTATTCAGTTCACAAGCGATGTCGTTGCTGGCAGTTTCCTGTTTGCAACCGAATCGGCCGGGTGCCAGCGACCGAAGCATCCTCATTGTAGAAGGCTTATAGCGGGCCGCTGGACGGCTGATCCCGCCACGATCATGGACGGGTCGAGGTACAGGTACTTCTCCTGTTCATAATCTGTACATAGAGCCAGTAGCTCCCTTCTTCATACGGGGGCTAAGCTTCATGGCCAGAAGGAAGTATACTGGTTATTCGAGCTAAAGGAATCGGTGTCGCGGGTCGTCCGTCACCGCAAAAAAAATTATGAATCGCAAACAATGGTTTTCTTCTTCTTCGATCTTACTCGTATTGCTGCTGGTGATCCCGGCCGCTGCCCACGCGCAACAAGCGTGGTCGGGAATTTTGGCGCCGTCTCGCGCAATTGACTGGACGACGGCTGGTGTGCCGGGTGGGGTACCGAATCGAACGACAATCTGCGTGACGACGGCCTGTGCGGCTGCGACGTCCGCCGGAGCCAACGCTACACTTGCGCAATTGAACGCCGCGCTCGCCTCCTGCCCAAGCGGCAGCGTGGTCTTGCTCGCGGCAGGCAGGTACAGCATCACCGGAACTCTTCAAATTCCCAGCAATTGCACACTGCGCGGCGCGGGGACGCTCCAAACGATCCTCAACGCGACTGGCACAAGTGGCGCCGTGATTCAAATGGGGAAAGGGGGCGCACCTTATGGTGCTGGCATTCAGACCACAAACATAACTTTCGGGACAACTGCTGGGTCGACCAGCATCGTTGTCGCCAGCACATCGGGCATTTCCACGGGCACGCTTCTGGCGATTTCGGAATTAAACGATCCCACCTACGTGACCGTCACCACACCGAACGGCACTTGCGGTTGGTGCGATGGGAGTTCGGACGGCGGCGCGCGCGCGCGTGGACAGATCGTGGAAGTTGCGGGAGTTTCTGGTACTACCGTTACATTTACACCGGCGCTGTATAGCAACTACGGAGTGGCCACGGGAACCTCCCCGGCTCAGGCCACCTACTTCCAGCCGGGGGCCAAATACGTGGGAGTCGAAAGCCTGCAAGTTTATGCCAATGGCACGGGCTACGGGCAGACGTTTAGCATGGATGGATGCGCCTTCTGCTGGATTAAGGGCGTATTTGATAACTACACGGATGGCGACCACGTCGATGTCTATTGGGGCTTTCACGATGAAATCCGGGACAGCTACTTTTCCAACGCCTATTCGCATACGTCGGGAGGTTCCGACTCGGATGTGTCTTTATTAGACAAAACTTCGGGCACTCTCATTGAGAACAACATTCTGGAAAGGCTCCATGTGGGCATCATGATCAACTGGGGCGCGGCTGGAAACGTAGTCGCCTACAATTACAGCTATGGAAATTTCGACTCCGGTGGCGCGCCTGTGATTTTGGCTTCGATTGATTTTCACGGAGCGCATCCTCAGTTCAATCTATTCGAGGGCAATGTAGGTAACAACATTACGATGGATAGTTTTTGGGGGTCTGGATCGAACAACACGACATTTCGCAATCTGTTTAGAGGAACAGATACTTTAGCCTCACCACTGTCGGCTGGCCGCAATGTTGTCAACTGGTCATCCACGCAACTTGCAGGTCAGCAAACTCGTGGGATCACTGTTGCCTTCCCGCACACCAACGCTAATTTGGTAGGAAATGTTTTAGGTTCGTATGATCAAACTCAGGTTGGGCCGACTTGTACGGGGTACGATTGTGGGACTAGTCCGTGGGCGTACAATGCCGGGAGCGCGCCGTATACATCCACGCTCCTTGCCCCTGCCACTCGATATTATGGTTGTCATGCCAATGCGTGCCAATTCCAGGCTGTAAACATTGGTTATGATACAGGCTCGGATGGCAGTGGAACTAGTGTAGCGAGTTTTGCTGGAGGCCCGTCCAATGCCGTTGGTTATTGGGTGGGTAAGGCTTCTGGCAGCACTTTCCAGCATGGCAACTTCGACACTGCCAGCAGCTCGATTATTTGGAATGGCAGCACAACCGAGGCCATGCCCGCGTCATTCTACAGAAGTTCCAAGCCAACTTGGTTTGGCAGTGTACCGTGGCCTGCGATTGGGCCGGATGTGACGGGTGGAGCGATGGATAGCTCTACTTTGGCGGGGCACGTCAATGCGATCCCGGCCGAGGTTTGCTACAGCAGCACGCCAAGAGACGCGTACGGGCTCAAACAGTTTGACCCGAGTGTTTGCTATTACGGTGCATCTGCAGCCAGTCTTCCCGTGGCGCCCACGGGCCTCAAGGCCACGGCTAACTGAGCATCACAGTATGATCGAGATCCGGCAACCACAACTCGCGAAGTTGTGATAGTTATAAATGCAGACCATTTGGAACCAGCCGGGACTGCCTGCGGCAACGCAAGTCTGTGGCAGCGATGGCTCTTCCGCGTCTAACGTCTAACAAGAATGACGCAATCTTCCTCGGAAATGGCGACCAGACGCAACACGCTCGATGCCAGAATAGGTTCACCCATTACGATATACCTATCGCCTGCGAGCCAAACGTATGCATTTGGAAACCGCAGTCTGGTCAATCAGAGAGCCTGAGAATCCTTGAGTTCCAAACGTCATTATGACAAGATTGTGCAATACAGATTTGAAGATCTAACAAATGCGACGTACTTAACGAATGGGTAGTAGGAGAAAAGTGTGAATGTACGAAGCGGAGATGAACGATTCTATATCTTCCACTGAAACTTTGCCGGTGGAGATCAGAAAGCGCTTTGCCGAGTTCCGCGATCAAATTACCGCTCGCACTCTACTTCCCTGGGGGGAACACTGTACGGAGTGCGTTTGGCCCACTTGTTATACCTCGTGTGAACTTTATTCGCCAAGAATAGATGGGGCCTGTCGGCAATTCGTGGACGGCATGGTGCGTATCGATCATAGAGAGGGATTGAGTCCTTATGTTCTGAAAATCAGGTTCAAGCAGTGGGCAAAGCTTTGGACAGTCGGCAATCTCCATCTTCAGCCATTGTCAAAGGCCGTAAGGCAAGAGCGGTTCAACATTGCAGTTGGTGCGATTGGACGCAATGTACCGTTCCCTGCCTCTGTCAAACCTCGGGTTCTGCAAAAGATCAACTACCTCCGGCGTTGCTCTGCCGAAAATGCTCCAGCGTCCCCTGAGCGCCCGGATTATTTTCTACTGGAATGCTTTAACCCCAATGTAACCGCTGTTACTTTAACTTTTACCATACGGTTGAGAGACCAGCCAGAGACGCAGCCGTTTCAGAAGATGGTCAGTGTGCCGCCTGGATACACGCGAGCAAACGTGCCATTTTCCGAGATATCCGAAACCGTTGATATGGCTCAGCCATTTAATGTCGAGATCGTCCCGAATGAATGCGATGGCACGATTCTCTACTTTGGGCTGATGGACTTCGTACGAGAGCGCCGCGAATCCAAGCGCGAGAATAAAGCTGCGTCCGGAAACAAACAATTCAAATGTATTGTCTGGGATTTGGATAACACTCTGTGGGAAGGGGTCTTGATCGAAGGCGGTTCGGAAAATATTCGGATAAACCAAAACGTTGTGGACGTCATAAAGCAATTAGATCAACGAGGCATCCTTCAATCCATTGCTAGTAAGAATAATTACGAAGACGCGATGAAGATTTTACGGCTCGTCGGCCTCGACGACTATTTTCTTTATCCCCAGATCAGCTGGGAGCCGAAGAGCCGATCTATCTTTCAAATCGCCAAGTCGCTCAATATCGGCGTGGATTCCCTTGCATTCGTGGATGATCAGATATTCGAACGCGAAGAGGTGAAAGGTGCGCATCCGCAGATCACGGTCATCGATGCCGCCGATTCTGCGCTCCTTCCCCACCGGCCGGAGTGCCTCGTCCCCTTAACAGCGGAGAGCAAGAACCGGCGCAAGATGTACCGGGAACAGGAGCAACGTGAAACTGCGCAGGACTCCTTTAAGGGAGACTACATCGGATTCCTAAAAGGCTGCGGTCTGGAAGTCGGAATTGGCACACTCGAACACACAAATCTCAAGAGGGTGTACGAACTGGCTCAGAGAACGAATCAGCTCAACTATTCCGGAAATCGATATCTGGAATCTCAACTCATGGAAATTATGAGTTCTAGATTCCTGGAAACTTACGTGATCGATTGCCAAGACCGATATGGTAAATACGGGATCGTCGGATTCGCCGTCGTGGATACTCGTGAGCCACGTCTCCTCGACCTGATGTTTAGCTGCCGGATTCAAGGCAAGCGCGTGGAGCACGCGATAGTGTCTTATCTTTTGAAGAGGTTTGCGGGAAGCAGAAATCTGGATTTCTATGCAAATTATCGCCGCACTTCTAAGAATACGGGTGCTGGAAAAGTTTTCGAGGAAATTGGGTTTAAGTTCGTTGCAGATAATGACGGCGTTCAATCTCTTGTTTTTAAGAGTGGACGAGAGATTCCCGATGATCACGTTATCAACGTTGTAGTCTCCGTGGCCAACCGACAATGACTTCTCTTCGACTTTGGTCTAGAGCGCGAGGCCGTTATGCGAGGGAGTCCGCTCGCCTTTTCTTTAAGCGACCCCTTGTGATCAGCTCTCAGGTCCCTTTCATATCGTTTTCATTCGACGATTTCCCGCGATCGGCTCTGTACACCGGCGGGTCGATATTAAGAAGTTCTGGGTTAGCCGGAACTTATTACGTATCTTTGGGTCTCATGGGCAAGCAAACACCGACTGGGACCATGTTCTTGCGCGAAGATTTGAGCGTCCTATTGGAAGAGGGCCACGAGTTGGGTTGCCATACATTTGGTCACTGCAATGCATGGGAGACAAAACCGGATGCCTTTGAAGATTCAGTCATCGAGAATCGCCGTAAGCTCAACGATCTCATGCCGGGCGCCGCATTCAAGACACTTTCCTACCCCATCAGCGTTCCCCGTCCTTTTACAAAGCGCAGAGTTGCAAAACATTTCGGATGTTGTCGGTGCGGTGGACAGACATTTAATGTGGGTACGACGGATCTTAACTACATGGCAGCCTATTTCTTGGAACAAAGCAGAGGCAATTTCGAAGAAGTGCAAAGTCTGATCGAGGAGAATCGGAAAGCCAAAGGGTGGTTGATCTTTGCCACTCACGACATTTCGGATGATCCGACTCCATATGGTTGCAGGCCTGAATTTTTTCAGAGCGTCGTGCGATGTGCGCTGACTTCGGGCGCAAGCATCCTGCCCGTTGTTCAGGTGTTGGAAGCGCTCCGTTCTCCCACTCCATAATATGCAGATGATGGTTCTTCTGTCGGCGCGCGCCCCCTACAGGTCTGGTAGTCACGGTCAACTGAGCCTCGCTTGTTGAAGGATGCGTCCTAGCCGCCTCGTTCATCGACGGACATCGGGATCTAGGCATTCTTCTCGGTAACTCGCAATCCTCGATCGGGGCCCCGGTGCCATCGACGGGCATAACCGAAACGGCACGATCGGGAATTGATTGTATCTGCCAGCAACTTGCGATGGGCCGCGCAATCTTTAGGCTCATCGTGAGTTAAGTACGATTGACGCCCAATTTAGAAAGAGCTTTTAAGTAAAAAGCTTCGTGCCGTTGAATGAGAGCTGGAATCGCGAAGTTCTTGGTAACGAATTCTCTACCCCTAATTCCAAGGCGCCCGCTCTGGTCCGCATTGTCGAGAAGGAAACGGATTTTGTCAGCCAAAGCTTGAATGTCTCCTGTTTTCACCAAAAATCCAGTTTCGTCGTTCAAGAACGCTTGGCTCATGCCTCCCGAATCGTACGCAATCACAGGTTTTCGCATCGCTTGCGCTTCAAGAAGGACTTTGCCTAGTCCTTCGGAATGGCTTGGAAGGACGACCATACAGCTAGATGCATACAAATCCCGAAGTTCCACGGCAGTTTGTTCGCCTAGAAAAGAAACTCTTTCCTGAAGTCCGGCAGCCGCAACAATTTCGCGGAGTTCCCGATGTTCGTCCTCTGAATCCACAACGCCGGCAAAGCATAAGGAGAAATCGCTGTTTGTTGCGATCAACAGGGCAATCGCTTCGATCAAGTCCCGATGGCCCTTTCCTGCATGAATTCGGGCGGGCAAAAGTATCATCGGAGCATTGGGAAGCTGGATTTGGCGAGCTTTTTCGGGCCTGAAGAATTCTGTGTCGACAGCATCCGAGAGATTCGTGTAGGGGCGTTGAAAATCAATTGGAATACCCCTGTCGGAGACGAGGCCGATGGCAGCGGCATTGTCGATCCAATATCGATTTTGCGGCAAGGATAACCTGGAATTGGCAAAATGATTTACGAATGCGAATGGGATATTGGTCCGCAGAGCGTTTAATAGCAGCCCCTCTGAATCATAGCTGAACCAATGCATGACCAGAAGGTTTACGTCATATTGCTTCAAAAGTCCCGGAAGGTGGTCACTGAATACGGTAGTGTTGTATCGGAAATGCCCGCCACGGTGGGCAAACATCCGTGGCAGTGCGGATAGTGTTGCGTGGAATTTGTTTTTCTCCACTTGCTTTTGTAGTCCGCGCGCGTTGTGGTACACAGGGCCTATGCGTCGCCACAAGCCAGTAATCCGCGAAGCGACATCGTGAGTTCGCACCGGCACCCAAAGAATCCGGCCTTGCCCGATCTTCTCAATTTCGATTGTATCGCTTTCATCTTCCCTGACGAGATGCATCTGAAGAATGGTAAGGCGGTTTCTTTGGAGAAGACCTTCATTCAGACAGCGCAAATACTGCTCTAAGCCGCCAGAAATCCGGGTGCGGTGAATGTGTGCATACCGCATAATCGTGACGCCATCAAGGGCTCCGGGCAGCACGGCAAGATCGGTTTCATGAGATTGATGCCCGCCTGACACATTGTTTGTTTGATGCATTTTAATTGGCCGCGATTTAATCTGGCTGCGGCACGCGGTACTATCTAATTATCCCTGAAAATCGACTTCAACTTTCGCTTTACTGCCGACCCAGCGCGAAAAAAGCCCGAACCAAGCATTGCCCCACCCAAAAAGATAATGGACTTGGCAGAGATACCGAACGTGAATTGATCCAGAGCCAATCTTCGGATGGGCAAGTTGTTGTGCGCGCGCCATCTGCAAAATGTTCGCACCGACTCGGCGTGAAAGGTGCCCCAGGGTTTGGCGCCGGCGGTTCGGGCCGCAAGCGAATAACCAATAATTCTTGCTCTGTCTCCATCAGGGCCGCTACGCTGATTAATCTCCAAGGAGCTCTCCCGCAAGTCCGATGTTCTATAGAGCCTCGTCACCACAAGAGGGATCGCGGCGAACATATATCGGCTGGCGATTTGCAGTGTTGCAAGAAAATCCTCGCTGTGATGAAGTCCTTCTTTGAAGCACTCGAACTCGACCAATGCCGATCTTTTGATAAAGCTCGACTGCAGAACACATGCTTGACGTCCGTAATGCCATACCAACCCAGATAATGGGTTGTTGAAGATATATGGAGAACGGTCGATGATCAGTCCATTCTCACCGAAGACAGTATCGCCCTCACCTTCATCGGTCAAATATTGTGTATCGCCAAAGATCAAAGCTACCCTGTCCGGGACTTCAGAAGCAGCTCTCAAGAACGCGGCGTTTCTGTCAGGCAGCCATTCATCGTCACTATCTAAAAATGCCACCCATTCACTTCGCGCCTCTTCAATAGCGCGCTTCCGGGCTGCGGAAACACCTCTATTTTCCTGGCTGAATACCGCGACGCGCGAGCCGTAACGGCTACGAATCGACTCGGCCGTGCCGTCGGTCGAGCCGTCATCCACGACGATGATCTCGTCCACGGGCACGGTTTGCGCGAGCGCACTGTCGATCGCCCGGAATACATGCGTTCGGCGATTATAAGTCGGAATAAGCGCGGATACTTTCAAGTGTCACCTTCTACTGAACCGCCGCGACCGCGGCCGCCGGATCGATGCTCTTCCGGCCACGATTTGTTATGGCCGCCAGCAACTGTTCGCGCTCGCGTCGGTTGAAGACAAACAGCCAGGATCCGGCCGCATAGACTGCCGCAGCGCAGACTGCGGAACTGACCAGATAAGGGTAGCTGGATCTTAAACCCCAGGCCGAAATCGTGATAGCCGCGCCCATCAGGCAGGCGCAGCGCAGCAGGTTTCCTCCGAGAAATTTCATGTAGTTGCTGTAGTGGAGTTCGCTGACCCTGCACACGAAGAATGGCTGCACCACGATCCGAATAACGAATGCCGCAATCAGTGTACCCAAGGCTACGCCCAGGATTCCAAGAGACCGGACCAGCAGCAAACTAACCAGCAGATTGATGATGCCCTCCGCGGCATTTACATAGGTATAAAAACGATGGTTGAACGTAGCGTACAACAGAGTTATCGATGGGCCCTGACACACATCCAGTAGCACGGCCAGCGACAAGACAACCATGGGCCAGTACGCGTCCTGATAGTGAGGCCCCATCCAGCGATTGATGAAAGGTTTTCCCCAGGAGATGAGGCTGAAGCCGATAAAGACGGAGATACAAAGTGAAACTTTTGTCGCAAAGAAAAACACCTTCTCCAGGGCATTCCGATCCCCTGCGCCGTGGAGCTGGCTGAGGACGGGCTGAAATATCCCTCCGGTTGAGATCATGGCATTGATAAAATACGCCATAAAGACGGTGGCAACCCTGTAATGCGTAACGGCAGCCAACCCAATAAAAGCCGAGATGACAAGAGGATCGATCTGAAACCGCAAAGTGTCCGCAAGCATCGTCACGGCGGTATAGGCACTGTAAGAAAATAGACTTTTTGTCCTGGCCCACGCGACGGGCAAAACGTCAATTCTGGCCCATGGCGCTTGCCGCTTTGCATACCAAATCTGTACCGGGATGGCCGGCAGCGAAGACACTAGCGTCACCCAAGCGAGTGCCAAGAGTCCCCCGCCCGCCAGAACTGCCCAGATCGTAAGGCCGGTGCGCAGAACTAATCCGAAGAGGGTCAACCCTGACTGAATATCGAACCGTAGTTCCGCCTCCAGGATTCCCCCATAGACCCTTGCCGGGAAGCCAATCGCCGCGTTTATGCCCAGGATGGCTATCACTCTCCAGAATAGTGCGGCGTCTTCCGGATTGTGGCAGAACAAGGGTGCGGATACGGCGATCAGGGCCGTCGCCAGCAAGGCGAGGCAGCCGAGGAATGATTGAATGCGCAGGGCGGTATTGAAAACTTTTTGACTCTCGGCCGGATCGTTGCGGCCGATCGCAATGCACAAATACTGCGAGATGGCGCTGGTGAGACCCAGGTCAAGAAGACCGTAATAACCAATGAACGCCGCTGTGAGAGACCAGAACCCATAGAGGCGATCGCCCAGGTGATGCACGATGAAAGGCAGCAGGAACAGGCCAACGAGCGCGCTAGCAACGAGATTGCCCATGCGCAGCACGGAGCCCGATAGGAGCTTGTAGCCCGCTGATTTCAATTTTCCAGTTGGCATCAGGAACGCTCCTCTGGCCAGTTCCCATTTCCACGTTTCGCGCTGGATCGAAATGCGCTCCTTGTATCAAACGGTTTCAAATGGTTCTCTTATGTATTCCGACAACGAGCGCGTCCTTTGCCCGTGACTTAGGCACGGGGGTCTTCCTATCGCGAAGAAGAGGCGCTGGGCGCGCGACAGGGCTCTCCTCGCTGGCGACCGCCGGCAGGGCAATGGTCGATAGCAGGAACAGAATCCATATCGGACTCATCATCTTGAACCCTGCTTCCGTGAAGTTAAAGGAAATAGCCGGGACAAAGTACATCAGCCTGAGCCTTGCGGTGTTTGCATCCCGGTGGAATGCGGAAATAATATTCCGGTAGCCAGTCAATATGACGATGGCAAAGAGAGTCACCCCGACGAAACCGAGATTCAAATATATTTCAAGATAACCGTTGTGAGCCTGGTTCAGGCCGGGGTCGAGGGAACGCATATAGGCGAGTCTTGGTCCGATCCAGAAACTTTCGAAACCGGTGCCTAACACTGGATTCTTGACCAATGTCAAGACGCGACTCCAGACTTCAGTTCTGCCAGTCAGCGTGGAATTTCTTCCCAAGTCTTCGACGAAGCCCGAACCGATGTTAAGGAAGAGAGAAGAAAAAGAAATGAAGAGCAAGCCCCAAACCAGAATATGCACGAATCCCGGAAATCGGGCCAACGGACGCACACTCGTCAACACCAGCACAATGCTTCCAAGCATGAAGCACGCCAGGGACGTCGCCGAATGGGCCATCTCGATGAGATAGATGGCCATCGCCAAAATCGTGCCGTGGGCAATCAGCACTCTCATCCTATTTGTGTCTTGCCGCTCTCGGAATGCATCCAGGAAACGCGACGCGGATGCCAGTCCAAAGACCATGGAGATCATGCCCAGGCCGTTCTTGGTCGAACTGACCCCGGTCCAGAACACAGCATAATCCCACTGTCCAAATGATCTGCCCAGTTGGGGGTAATATCGGATGAATAAAATGGAAAGCGGCAAGAGCACAAAAGCGGGCCAGGCGAGTATCTTTTTACGAGCCGCCAGCCAATCGCGATCACTCAGGATCACCAACACCATTACCACGTCGCCCGAGAACCTGATCCACCTCTTAAATCCCACGTAGGGATAGTCGGACCAAAAAATACTGACCAGGCAATAAACGAAAAACAGGATGATGGGCCAATTCGCGCTGAGAATTTTCACAACTTTGTGTCGCCGCCGGATTAGGACGATGATGCCCAGGACTACGAGTCCCGCCAGTATGTTTCGGTCTATGGGATTTCCCTCGAGGTAAGGGTCCGAGCCATCCGTGGGTCCCGCCGGCTGCAGCCATTCACCGACGTTTCGCGACCCTGCAATCAACAGCCAGATCAGCGGAATCCAGAGGGCCTTGGATGTCTTGGCCTTCGGATCCCGGTTGAGCAGGAAAAGCCCTAAGATTCCGATTACACAAACTAAGGTCGCTAACTGTGTCAATGCTCTTCTCCGGAGGAATCTATCTTCATCTCAAGCGGCACACTTTTTGTTCTAGTTGAACACGGCGGTGTAAACGGCGTTGACGATTCGTGCTTTAGCTCTCGCGCGATCCGTCGCCTCAATGGCCATCATGGTCAGGGCCGCGGCGCCGAACAAGGTCATACACAACTCCCATGGTCCCAGATTTACGTGGCGCAGCCCTCTCCGGCCCAATTGCAGGATGGCAATTTGACCGATATATCCCAGCAACGAATACTTGCCGAGCAGGATGACGGACCGAGGAATCGCCCCGGAGTCGCCGCTGATCGTGCCCAGCCAATAAATCACCGCGAGAGTGAGGCACACGCCGATAACCTGCAATGGATAAGGGACGTCCCAGACCGTTATTGTTACTAGGTAACAAAGATAAACAAAAAATAGCGTAAGGGGATGTCTCAAGACTACATTCACCTTTTGAATGGAAATGTGCCCGACACTCACTCCCAGCAGTCCTACCGTAAGAAGTTCCAAGATGCCGTTCTTGTCGCCATTTAAACCCAAAACAAAAATACTCAACAAGGACACAATGGACGCCACGTGAAAAATGTACCTGTAAACTCTACACAGGACCAATAGGCCCGCACTCAAGATGAGCAAGTAGGCGATTGGCACCAAAATAGTAAAAGCAGCCAATTTTCCGCCTGTTGAGTTTCCAGTGATGTAGACCGACGTTAGGGCGCTGGCGGAAAAGCTCTCTCCGAACGATTTTCCATTGCCGGCTCCAGGAATCACCAGGCTGATGAGCTCGTTCAGCACGAAAAATATTGTTAGTATCTTCAAGCCCCGAATGACTAATCTCCGAGGAATCCGCGCATCCGTAATTTTATCTGCTTGCAGATAAACGTGGGATATCAGGAAGCCGGTAATGAAAATAAAAGAGGGAGGCAGGAATCTCAGGTAAACGTAAAAAAAGCCCTGAGGGCCGATGAAATAATTCAGCCAATGGTAAAGTACCATGATCAAGACGAGTGAGCCCTTCGTGAAATCAAGCGCTGGAATCCGTTCGGCTTTAGTGCGCTTTGCCACTTCAGTACCCTCGCCTCGGGGAATCTCGGAAGTTGTGGGTTGGCTCATAATCTGGTCCACTGCATTCTTCTCCGGCCATTATTTCGGTTTCATTTGGAGTCAAGGAAAAGGCGGTGCACAATCTCCAATGTCAGCAGTGTGTGAATTTCGGTTGTGTAATTGCGAGTACCTTTGATATGGCCCTGCACCACTTCCTCAACTTTTTGGGGGTTCAGGTACGGGCGCGACAGAGTTCTGGGATCGAGCAGCATTTCCCTGACATAGGCGGAAAGCCGATCGCGGTACCAAACGCGAAAGTGGTAGAACTTCTGTCTCCCGAGAAAGAGGCGCTCGAGATGCAGTGGCGAAAGCAAGTGATCCACCTTGGCTACCCATTGTGGCATGCCGTAATCATATGCGTACTCGGCTTTATACGTGAACTCGAAAAATGCGCGATTCCCGGCGGAAAACAGAGAATTGTGGTTCCCCGCCAAGCCGCGATCCGTGCGGATGCTTTTGAGCGCCGGGTTGCCGTCCTCGATCAGCCGCAAGGACGCCTGATTGTCTCGGCAGGCCGAATCTGGCGCCTGAAAAACGGTTTTGACCAACGCGTTGTCGAGAAATGGCGATCGTAATGTGATTTGCGTCTGTTCCAGTGACAGCAGCCCGTGATGGTGCCAGGGCGCTTGCCGGAATACGGCGAAGGAGAGCGGGTGAGTTTCAATTAATTGGCCATACGTTGATTTGGCTTGTTGGAAATATGGCTCCACGTCGGAATGGAAGAGGCCGGCCAGAGGCGATCCCGGCTTGAATGCCCGAACCCGGCGCAACACTTCACCCCCGTAGTTTCCGGTCATGCGCGCGGGTGCGATTTGGCGGGCCCTCTCGTTTACGAATAAATCAGGAGAATGCGTCACGGGGACACATCCGTCGGTCAGGTAAACAGTGCGCTCCGCGTAGTGGGGGAAATTAGAGAGAAATTCTTCCGCAACGGGGATGACCTGATGCGTTTGGCTGCACGCTTTCGCCACCCGGCGCGCAATCACCACATCCTGACAGTCGCGATAGGTTCCGCCGAACGAATAGCAAGGCAACGATCCGGGCGGAGACGGCTGCCAAGCCATAATCATCCGGCTGTCCAGCCCCCCGGTCAGCGATATGCCTATTTTTTCCGCGCCTGCAAAGTAGCGGGGCAGTGTGCGCGAGAAAACTTCCCGTAGTTGCTGGTAATACGTTTCGGGATCGAGCTGCTCCTGTTGTTCCCACTCCTGAGGCTGGAAATAGCTGGATTTCAGCTCAAGCGAGCCGTTGCGAAACACCCAGGACGAACCCGGCGGCAGTACGTGGATGCCGTCGAAAATCGTCCGGTTTTCCAGGACGCAACCGCAGGAGATAAGTTCGCCCATGCCCCGAGGGTCCGCTTTGCGGAGCTCGGGACGAACCGCGAGGATGGCCTTGGCTTCGGCGGCGAAATAAAAGGCATCTTTCGACTCGTGGTAATACAGGCGCTGCATCCCGTACCGGTCATTGAAGAGCGCCGCAGTTCCGTGCGTCCGGTCCGCCAGCAATCCGTGGAATCGTCCGTTCAACCCCGCTGGGAAGGCCGGATCTTCTTCGTAAAGGTGAACGAGATAAGAGGGGCCGGCGGCGTCGAATACATGGTCCTGCTGCCTGAGGCGGGAGCGGGTTTCCGGCTCCGGAAATTCCTCCCCGGAAAAAACAAGAGAGACATCGCCCCGCTCGTTGCGAAGCGGCATGCCGTCCGAGAAAGAACCCTTCCTCGCCGTCCATCCAACATACACTCCCGAAGACTCATCCACCCACGTGCCCGTCTCATAGAAAGACTCGTGGCGAATGGCCGCGACCATGCGCAGTAATTCCCGCTCGGCCCGTTCCCGTGGCAATTTAGTGATTAGACCAACAATTCCAGGCATGTCCTTTTTGTCCCTAGGACGCTTCCGCCGCGGATTGGAATTTACGGTTGTACCAGGCGTTCCGAAATTCCCGCAGCTTGGCAGTCAATGGTTCTGGAAACTGGTCCACGAAGCGGTGATGCAGCCCCATGTTAAAGGCGGCCCAACCAAGGGATGTCAAAGGGACGTAATAACGCGGCACATTGATCCGCAGGAAACCGTTGCGTTCCTTAAAGTCCGCGACGCTGTCCGGCTGTTTATTTCCATAGGCAAAGTTTGAGTACACAAGATGGGAAATCCCGCGTTCGGCGCAGGACCGAACGGCTTGCGCGACCAGCGCATTGGTGGGGGCCTTGTCCCGGTGCTGGATCATCGACACAATGTTCATTAGGCCGGCCTGCGTTCGAGTTTCGTCGCTGACCAGCTTGATGAAGCCAATCAATTTATCGCCGAGAAACGCGCCGATGAAAATGCTGCTTTCGGGGAACGTGGCCTCTTCCTTGCGTACCGTCTCGATGTTCTTTCCGTAGTGGCTGAACGGCCTTCCCTGCCGCACGGGACACTCGTTGTAGATCTCCCAGATTCCCTTGACGAGCGCGTCATCGAACGGAACCTCCCGCAGGGTCACGCCTTTTTTTTCGGCTTGCTTGGCCTTATTCCGGGCCTTGAAGCCGAGTTGTTGCGTCCACCAGTGGTCGAAGGTGGATACGGGCAGAGCGGCAAAGTTGTCCCACTCCATCGGGTAAGGATATTTCGGCTCGGTTTCCGGCAACTTCTGCATGAATGTAAAGAGGTCGACGCGGGTTCCGGACTTCCGAAGGCCATCGAGGACTGGCTGGGGATCGGCAATGAACTTGTAACTGTCCCCCGCAGGGCGGGCGATTCGGAGCAAGCGTCCTTCAAGTTGAATATCTTGGTCAGCAATTGTCAGTATTCGTCTCATTTTTCAGGGGCACCCATCGGATCTTCCACAACTCGTCACTCAATCTGTCATGCCTAACAGAAACAATCGCTCCATGGAGTGCGACCATTTCCTATTACGATGGCGCATGGCTTTGTCAGCGGACTTTCGCCGCGAGCAATACGACTTGCGTGATTTGAAATGTCAGCGAGCTCATCCGTTTGCCGGCTTCGGCGATATTTTCAGGTTGCGGGCAAGCTTCGTGAGCCCCTTCATCTTCCGAAAGAAGGCTCTGAGAGCGTCACCACACATCACCGAAGAGTGACTCAGAATCCCGCCGCGCGAATCGAATCGTCCAAAGTAGTAAACATCCTTGCCGTTTGTTCCCGCGAGATCTTTCTTGAATTTGTAGGTTCCCGGATTATTGGTTGGATTGATCCCATTCAAATTGTAAATAGCGATGCCTTTCTGTTTTAGTTCCTGGACGAATTTCCAATGCAGCAGATACGAGCCTCGACTCTTCATGCCGGCATTGCTCGTCGCGCCAAATAGATAGATTGCCGAATTTCCCATCACGCTGCAGATATGCCCTGCGCAGACATCCTGGCCGGACTTACACAGCATGATTCTCATTTTGAACTTTTCCGGCAACTGGGATTGGATCAGTTTGAATTGATGGATGTCGTTGGGTTCCACGAATTTCTTCCTCGATACCATCTCTTCGTAAATGCCGACAAAGGTCTCGAATAACGCTTCCCCCGAACCTTCGACGACCTCCAATTCAGTTCGCTCGGCCACTTTCAGCTCACGTTTCCAGTGCGACCCCATGCCCCCACGCAAGTCTTCGAGAGAAGGGCTAAGATCCATCAGGATTGTCCTGCCAGGGGTTTTGCTGCTGACCGGAGAGAATCCTTCTTCCCTTAAAATTTCTAAAAGGCAAGGAGGGTCGCTATCAAAAAGAATTGGAAACATCCTCAGGACTAGGCCTCGCCTGCACGCAAATTCATTTTGCAGGGCGCGAAGAGCCTGTCGGAATACGTCCGCATCCATTTCTGTTGCACGCCGCCGCCAAAGCGGTCCCCAGTGTATATACGCAATCCCGGCATTGACGATAGGCAGCTTTGCAATTCGGGCCTGAGCAATCGCGACGATTTCGCCGTTTTTTCTCAGTATCAGATGGCTTGTGTTGCCCCGGCCGGCGATTACCTCTGCATATGACCAGGTCTGATAAATACTGGCGTCTTCGAACTCCTCCAGAACCCGACACCACGTCTCTTCACCGCAGGTGTCCACTTCCGCTGTGTAATCATGACCCAACTCGCGTTTTTTCAATTTTGCCATGGGCTTAGTTGTTTACCCTCGAATCCCTGAGGGCATCGATTAACAATCTCTCTAGTTTCATGCTCCTGCGGCTCGAATTCTGCATCACCACGTTCCCCGCTTACTCAGTGACATAAGATTCTTTTATTGGGTTAATACCCACGAAAGCGAGGATCTTGCCAAGGTGATCACAAAGACTAACCAAGAGACGCATAAATCTGTGATGCCCTAACGCCAGCGCAAACGGGAGGGCGATCGTATAAATACAGACGGCAATGACTGATTTTAGAACGCTTTGCACTTTAAATGTGGGCGTTTTTGGTTCCATGGAACCGCGCAATAATGCCCTTCGGAGCATGAAGCTGCGCTTCCAGCGCATGGGCGGCACAACTTCATAAGCGACGGCTTCATTGCACCAAATGAATTTATGCCCTCGTTCAATCATCCGACGGAAAAAATCCTGATCCTCGCCATTTCGGAATTCGGGATTAAAGAAAAGCTCATCCGTCGGGAAAATGTCCCGTTTCAGGAGGACGTTTCCTGTGCGGCCTTTCGGCCAATCGATCACAAATCCCGTGGGATAGGTGGCGCGATCGTAAAAGTTGCCTTTCAGGATCCACTTCGGAGGCGGCTCGTCGAAGTATCGGTTCACCGGGCCAAGGACGCCGTCCACGCCATATTCGTTGCAGGCGTTGAACAAAGTGACCAGCCAGCGTTTGATCGGAAATTCGTCGTCGTCGATGAACGCGATATAGTCGCCGCTCGCATTTTCGACAGCTTTATTTCGCGTTAACGCAATATTTTGCCGAGGCTCGACGCAATACGCGACAGGAATAGCGGAGGTGGCGAGGAAGTCCGTCACGACCGCTTTCGCGGATTGCAGGTGATCGTTGTCGGCAACGACGATCGAATAGGTGAACAGTCCATCCGTATCCTGGCGGCCGAGTTCCGTCAATAATCGCTTTAGAAAGTCTAGCCGCTTGTACGTGCAAATACACACGCAAATGTGTTTCCTTGCGGGGGGCATCGAAACCGGCTCCAAAGGCGAACTGTTTGATGGAATCATGCTCAGACTGGAATTAATCCGCGGCCTTTCCGTTTGATGTTACGGCGAAACCAGACGCAATCGGGCAATCCCCGACCCACCGGAATATCTCGCCTTCCATGAGAAATTTATACTCGTCCGAGTTGACCGGATGCGTTTCCAATTCCACAGCGGACTGCCGGGCCAGGGAGAAGATCCTTTGCAGACGGGCCGGCGGTTCCAGCGGCGGCAACGAGAAGAAGAAATCCGTATGCCGGTGACGCCGAGCCAACCTGCGGTCCACGATTTGCCGGTAGCGCCGGTTGAAAAAACTTTTTTCGCCGGGTTGGAATGAAAAATTTCTCCGGACGATGGTTCCCTCCGGCAGGAGTTTCGCGCGAAGCACATTCGCGCAAAGGTGCATGTGATGGTGCCCGTCAATGCGGTCCGGCATCGTTCCATGGAGACGAGAGAACTCTTCAATCTGGGCCGCCACGACATAGTCGAACGACCGCATAAGCCCTGGGTGAAAGATGGCTTGCGCGAGACGGTGCCGCAGCAAGTATTTGGCCAGTTTCTCCTGGTGTTGCGCGAGCAATGCGCGTACTCCGGGCGCGGAAAACGATGTTGTGAGGTTGAGGTGCAAGCCTGTGTCTATTCCCCGCTCTTGCGCCACGGTTGCGGCTCGCTCGGAATCCTCCATGAAGACCATCGCGCTTACCGAGGACACTGTTCCACGAAGCACGCACTCGGAAATTCGGTCCGTGGTTTCGCGATTCCGGCCCCAATCGTCCGCGTTGATAATCAGAACGCCCGTGGCGGGCGTTTCTAGGCCAAGGCTCGTCGAAGCGTCGGTATTGGCCGAAGGCCCGTGGGTCAAACGCTCGGAGATGTTGTCAATTGGCATAGGAACAATTTTGCGTCGAGCTTTATCTGTCTTCGCCGCCGACCAGGCGAAACGCAATGTTTATTGGGGTCGCGCGGTCCCTAGGATTTGCGAAAGTCTTTCGCCGGAACTGCATTCGACACGCCATCATTTCGATGTAAAGCAGAAGTTTCCCCGCCCGCTGCTTCAGTTTGCTTCAACCTGGGGCCCCACACTTTTGACAGTCCCCCGCGAATAATCCTGTTCAGCCGCTGCATCTGCTCGCGCCTGCGAAACGCCACAACCTCTTTCGGGATGGGTCTCTCGATCCGCCGCGCCAGCCCCCAGACATAGCCCATGCCCAGGACCAGACCTCCCAGGGGCCGCGTCTTCATCTGATAGATTACTCGAAAGCATTCCCAAAGCGGATGACCCCCAAAGGCGTAATCTTTTATGCCATTTCTGAACATGACACTCAGTCGGCCATGTTCCGCCGTGCCCATTTCCCGATAATGCAGGCACGCTTTCTCGGTAAAGGTTCTTGTCTTCCAGCCTTTCATTCTCGCGGTGATGAGCGCGATGTAATCCACGCCTCCGAGTTTTACCGGCGTATAGCCGCCAATTTCCTCGAAGCACTCCCGCCGGAACAGTTGGCACGCGCCGGACACGTGTTCCAATCCAACAATCTGGAAGTCGTATGTCTTCTGATCCGATGTGCCCTTGAATGGCGTTCCGACCAGCCCCAGTGCCGGGTCTTCAACCAGTTTCCCAAGCAGAAAAGAAAAATAGTCTTCGTCAAACGAGAGGTCGCCATCCAGGCTGCCGATTGCTTCATACGGCAAGTCTTTGACTCTCGCGTACCCGGCGTTGAACGCATGAGCTTTTCCGGCGAAATGCCGTTCGCGCCGTTCCGGCATGCGTACCAGCTCAATCCAGGCGTGGTCGGCAGCGTATCTGTTTACGATTTCATCCGTGCCATCAGTCGAACCGTCACTCACGATCACCCAGCGGATCGGCCGGACCGTTTGCGCAATCACCGACTTGATCGTCAGTTCGATGAACTCGGCTTCGTCCCGCGCCGGAGTAATGAGCACGTAGGAAGGGAGCATCAGCGTGGTTCCACCTCAATGGGAGACGCGAGAGCGGGGGTGGAGTCTGGAGCCTCGATGCCCGATTCGCGCAGGAGCGTGGTCATGGCCAGAAACATCCATACCTGTGTCCATCTCATGTACGAAGTGCGGATGGTGCAAAACCGAAGAATTCGATAATAGAAAAACCCTCGCTTATCCCACATATGATCCATGCACCACTGGAACACGGAACACGCGAGTGGGATGTTCCCGGGGTCGAGATCCTTAAATGCCACGAGCGTGATGATGCTCTGCGACACGCAGTGCGTATCGAGGGGATAGGTTCGATCGTGGAAGTATTTAACGGCTCCATCCTCGAGGAAAAAGTGGGATCGGTAGAACTCAAGTCCCCGGCGAATGCACGAGTCGAATTCCGTCGTCTGCAGATCCCGGGAAATCGACTGCAACGCACACAGATTATAGCCCGTGTGGAAGTTGTCGACCCACAATTGCGTTTTCGCTTCGCCGTAGAACCAGGAGCCATCCGCCTGCTGCCTTTCAACCGAGTAGCGAGTGGCTTTCAGCGCAGGCTCGATGTATTTCTTGTCGCCGGTGAGTCTGGACACGCGGCAAAACAGGGCGGCGCCGAGAAAGTTTGCGTTGTGGACATGACCACGAATGGATGGCAGTGGATAACTGAAGCCAAGCGAGTCGCCTTCGGTCCAGTATAGTTCGTTCAAAATATATTCGGCCGAACTTACGGCCATGCCGAGACATCGCGAATCGTGAAGCTTCTCATAGGCGTCCAGCAGAGCATTGGCGACGAATATCGTGCAAACTAAATTGGCCGTTCCTCGGGGCACTAAAATTCCACGTCCTTGCCACGGAAAACTGTATCCCCAACACCAATACTTTTCATCCGGGGAGCGCAGAGCGATGATTCGTTCGATCATCAGTTCGATCAGGCTGTCCCGATCGGGTAGCTGGGTTTGTGAAAGCTTGAGGAATGACGATAAAAATAAGGCTAAAGCCTTTGGGTTCTGTGTCTTGGGCATGAGCATGAGCCCGCGGAAATTGACCGGGCTCCGCTTCAATAGTTGCGTGAGAACAAGCCGGGAAAGGCCAAAGTTCAGAAATGGCAAGGACTTAAAGAGCTTACTATTCAGGGCATCATAGGGATCGTAACCCGCCCAATTGTTCTCGCGGCAGTATTTCAGATGCTTCTGAAGAGCTTCTTGGCACAATTTGAGCGTTTTGAGTTCTTGCGGACCGACTTGACTCGATTGGGCCCTAGCAGCAGTCATGTAAGTTCCTTCCACACTATAACGTAGCAATATTCGATTTGTGGCCAGTTTTGGCTTTCTTTCGCTCGCCTATTATCCCTAGAGAGCGAGTATTGTCTTAGCGGCATGCCGCGTTGGATAGATATACATCTTTCCAAGCGTGAGATCCGCACAAGCTACCGCCATAAATGTCCCAACGAGCATTCTTCCACGATTAGAGGAGTGCAATTTGCCAGCCAGGATCAGGGAGGACTCTAGATTCTTAGAGATTCATGGAAGTTAACTTAAGTCTTTTTAGGGCTATAACTTAACACTCTAAAAGCGGATTGCGGAAATCGCAGGTCCCCCCAAGTTCCTTGTAAATCCGCAAATAAGAGAAAAAACCTGCCCTATTGTGCCATGCGGCTTCCAGCTGGAATTACCTGCGCGGCTATGGGCACGATTATGAAAAATTGGAGTTGATCATGACAAGGGAGGACTCACTGTTAACGCCTGCCAGCGATTTCCACCTACAATCTGATGGCAGGGGGGCGTATTCTTGTGAATCATGGACACCCGTGCAACGGCGCGTATCCCTGCTTTTCACGCCATGGATTCCATTTCGAAGGTCTCTCCGAGGTGCAACGTCAAGCACGTCTCGACGCGCGACAAGTTCACCGTAAAGGTCTGGGATCTGTGCGGATTGGAGGTCATTTGGGTTGCGATACCACAATCGGGAGGATTGCTGTAATTGTGTAATTGAATGATGGCGGGGAAACACTGGTTTCGGGTCTATACTTAACTTAAATGAGTGCTGCGTGCGGGCATTTGGTTTTGGTCCGCTCATGCAATTTCGTTGGGTGAACGAATTTTGCATCGGGTTTGGGGGCTTGGCAGAGATCGAAGCAAGGTGTGGTGGCGGAAATGTGTGCCGTGGCGGAAATTCAATCCGAAGGAAGCGGCGATTCCAGGATCGTTAATCGGTCGGCTCTCCCAGGGGCTATTCTCATGGGGGCGGACTATCGAAGTCTGGGCGTTGTTCGCAGCCTTGGCCGCCGTGGTATTCCTGTCTGGGTTGCCAAGGGCAGGGACCATTCCCTCGCAACCTACTCAAAATATGCGCTCCGCACGTTGGCGCCGCCCGATCGAAATGGAGAAGCCCGGCTAAACTTTTATCTGAATTTGTCTCGGGAGCATGGCCTACAACGCTGGATTCTCTTTCCGACCGACGACGAAGCCGTCACCTTTGTATCCCGCTTTCACAGGGAGTTGTCTCAGGCATTTCAGGTGGTCACGCCGGCCTGGGAATCGTTGCAGTGGGCCGCAAATAAAATTCTGATGCACCGCCTTGCGGCGGAATTTGACGTGCAGCAACCCTGGACCGTATGTCCTCCAAATGTCGATGAACTTTCCACCATGGATTGTCCCTTCCCTGTCATTTTGAAGCCGGCGCAAAGGGATGTGCGCAACGAGCTGACGATCAGGAAGGCGTTGCGAGTGGACAATCGCGAGAAACTGATCCGCGCATACAAAGATGCGACGCGTGTGATGGAGCAGCAGCTTCTCATGGTGCAGGAAATTATTCCGGGTGGCGGCGAAAACCAGTTTTCGTATACGGCATTGTGCAGGGATGGAAAGCCGCTGGTTCATCTCGTCGCTAAACGCGGTCGCCAGTACCCGATGGATTTTGGCCGCGCCAGCACTTACGTCGAAACGGTTGACGACCCCGGACTGGCGGGCCCATCCGAGCGGCTGCTGGATGCGCTGAAACTCGATGGGCTTGTGGAAATCGAGTACAAGCGCGACCCGCGCGATGGAAAATTCAAGCTGCTCGATATCAATCCCCGCATTTGGGGCTGGCACACGCTTTGCGGTCGGGCCGGAGTCGATTATCCCTATCTGCTCTGGCTGCTGGTTAACGGCAAACCGCTGCCCCAAGTTGCCGCCCGAACGGGAGTGCACTGGGTCAGGCTAAGTTCTGATTTGTTAACCGCTCTCGTTGGGATGCTGCGCGGGCGGATTTCTCCGGTCGAATATGTGCGCTCGTTTTTCGGCGGACCGCTGGAAGAAGCCGTTATGGCTGGAGACGATGTTTGGCCAGGCCTGTTGGAGATTCCTCTGCTGGTGTGGACAGCCACAAAACGGCTGTTCACTCGCCGCAAGATCTGAGGCATGGGCTGTGTGGTCGTGGCGCAACTTGTGAAGCCTGTGCTACTGAAACCCTTCACCCCCAGAAACGCATTTCTTCACAAGGAACTGTCCATCGAAAAGGAAATAATTCCATTACTTGCGAGCAATGCGGGTTAGCTCCCGTCGCGAATGATGCGGCAGGATTCGATGTCGAAGCTGACGTCCCCGATGGTCAGCCGCGTCTGGTCGCGGAACGCGGCGATGAAACCCAGGAATCGCTGGATATCCGCAAAGTTCGTGGCGATCCCGATGGAAGCGCGAATGGCGCCGGCGCTCTTGTGCCCGCGCTCCTGCATCATGCGCACGAACGTGAGCAGATTGATTTCGTTTCCCATGGTGAACCCGGCACGCATATCGTCTTCCGTCAAGCCTTCCGAAATTTCTCCCACGCCCGGATTGCAGAAGCATCCGGTGCGCAGCGAGATGCCTTCCGCACCCGCCAGTTCCTCGACGCGCCGGTAATCCAGCAGGTGTCCCTCCGGATCGTACAGGTTGAGCGACACGGTTCCGCCGCGCGCCTGCGTGGTTGCCGGGCCGTAGATGCGCACCATCGCGGGGCCATTGGCATGCCGCAGCGCCAGCAATTCGTCCAGCAACCAACCCGTGAGGCAGCGCACGCGTTCCGCGATTGTTTCGATGCCGATGGATTCGAGGTGGAGCAATCCGATGTACACGGCGGGGATGGAAAGGTAGTTCAACGTGCCGTCCTCGAACGCGGCTTCGTTCGGAGACAGGACGTGCGCCTGCCCCTGCACGGACGCGAAATTTACGGTTCCGCCGGCGAACCACGGGCGCTTCAGCCCGGCCAAAGCGGAGCGGCGAATGAGCAGTGCGCCGACGCCCGTGGGATAGCCGAACATTTTGTAGAACGAGAGCGTCACAAAATCTGGCTGCACGGCCGAGAGATCCAGGCGGCTGGTGGGCACAAAGGCGGCGGCATCGAGCAGCACGCGCCATCCCTTGCTCCGCGCTTTTGCGACGATGTCGAGCGGATGCTTTACGCCTGAAAAATTGGACTGCGCCGGGTACGCAAAGAGATTTGCGTGCGCCGGATTGGCTTCGTCCAGTAAAGCGTCCAGGCGGGCGGCGTCCAGTCTCAGTTCCGGCATGACCAGCGGCGCGTAGGCGACAGCGGCGCCTTTGGCGCGCGCGAATTCACGAATGCCATTTACGGAGTTGTGGTTGTCAAACGTGAGCAGGCAGCGGCCGCCCGGCGCGAAGGGAAAGGATTCGCCCACGAGCTTGAGCGCCGCGGAAGCATTTAGGGTGAACACCAGGATGTAGTCTTCCGCGCGCGCATTGAAATAGCTCAGAATATATTTCCGCGTGCGTTCGACGTGCTCGGTCATGGCCACGGAAGTCGGGCTCGCGGAATGTGGATTGCCTAAAACGGTCATCCGCAAAAGCTCGAAGTGTCTCTCCAGCTGTGACTGTGCATAAAGCGAGCCGCCCGTATAATCGAGGTAGACCTGCCCACATTCGTCCAGGCGGCGGTATTCCGTCGCGCGCAGTTCGTCCAGCAAGGATGTATTCCTGTAGTCCGGGTAACGCGCGATAAAATCCGCGTAGGCTTCCCCACCTTGGAGTTTTTCCTGAGCGCTGCGTTCAGCCATGCCGTTCATTTTATCCCTTCCCCCCTTTATGTGCGAAGAATCGATATCGCTGGATTGCGAAATGTACCCTCATCTCAGGCCTCTTAGTGGCCGGGTGCGGGGGTTGGTCCTTGCAGGGACGACCTCCGCAGGCGGAAGCCCGCGCTAGTAGATCAGGAGGTGTTTTTGGAGGTTACATTTTCGGCATACCTGTACTTTGCCGGTTCATTTCGCTCCTGCGGTTGCGATAAGCTTAAGGGGCAGCCCAAATATGAAAAACGTCTTCCGAGGTAACTGGTATATCGCCGCCGTCTGGTTCCTATTGCTGGGCGCATATGTCCTTATTTCCCTGGGTGTTCCAGCGGGCACGGCTCGGATCACTGCCGCTAACATCTTGCTCTGCGTAATGCCTCTCCTCGTCAATGGGGCGCTGCTGATCAATGCGGTTACGCCCGATTGGCGCAAGCAAGCCTTTTGGATGCTTCTCTCGCTCGGCTGCACGTTCTGGCTGGCGGGGCAGGCGGTCTGGACCTATATCGAGGTGTACCATCACCGGAACACCCCGTATTTGTCCAACGGATACTTCTCCAACGTAGACATTATTTTTTTTCTGCACACCGTTCTCATGATTGCGGCTCTCGCCGTGCAACCGCACAAGCCCTCGGACGACCGGAAGCTGCTTTATAGTTATGTGGACTTTGGGTTGATTCTCTGCTGGTGGCTTTACCTTTACGTGTGTGTCGTAATTCCCTGGCAATACGTCGTGACGGACGGCAAGCGTTACGTGGAAGCATTCAGCGTCGTTGTGCTTCTTCAAAACATTGTGTTTGTCGGCGGGGCCATCCGTTTGTCCATGTCAGCCACGAGATACTGGCGCCGGATCTATGGGCATCTTGCGGCCGTCGAGGCGGTCTACGTGATCCGATTGATAATCATCCAAGTCGTGGTCGGCCGCGGCTCGTATACGAGGGGCAGTCTCTACGATCTGCCGCTCCTGATTTCATTTCTCTGGCTGGGCGCCACGGGGATTGTCGCCTACCGGCACCGCGATGAGGATTCGAATGCCAGCGTGCAGCCCGCGACGCAATCGGCGCAGGACGCAAACGCTTCGACCGATACGATCTGGGCGTCGCGCGCTGCGCGGTTGGCGCTATTTTCGCTTCCCTTGATTGGGTTCTGGTGTCTGCGAATCAGCGAGGCTCCCCTGGCGGTGCGCGAGTTTCGTCTTCTGGTGTCGCTCGGAGCCGTTTTGCCTTTGGGTGTTCTGGTTTTCCTGCGTCATGAGCTGGCGGACCGCGAGCACCTTCAGGTGCTTCGCGCCTCGCAAGAATCCTTCGACAATCTCAAACGGCTGCAAACGCAATTTGTGCAATCCGAAAAGCTCGCGTCGATCGGACAACTGGTCGGCGGCGCAGCGCACGAAATCAACAATCCGCTCACGGCCATTTTGGGATATTCCGAGTTGCTCGCGGACGATCCCTCCGCAGCTGAAAGCGCGCGGAGCATCGCGGTGAAAATTCGCGATCAGGCGCGACGCACGAAAACGCTGGTCGGCAATTTGCTCAGCTTCGCCCGCCAGGTGCCCAGCGAACACCGCTCGCCCATTGATATCAATGCCATTGTCAATACCTCCGTGCAATTTCGCCGCTTCGATCTTCGCGGCAAAAACATCCGCTTCGTGGTCCAGGCCGAGGCCGGCATCCCGGAAGTTCGCGCCGACATGAATCAATTGCTCCAGGTATTCTCCAACATCATCAACAACGCCGTGGATGCCATGGATGAAGCCGGCGGCGGCACGCTGACCGTGAAGACGCTGTTCGAAAAAGGCAATGTCGTCATTCTTTTTTCCGACACAGGACCCGGCATGAGCGATCCCAATCTTGTGTTTGACCCGTTTTACACGACCAAGCCTGTTGGAAAGGGTACAGGGCTTGGCCTGAGCATCTGTTACGGCCTGATTCAGGATCAGGGCGGGCAAATCTCCTGCTACAACCGCTCCGAGGGTGGCGCAACGTTCCGCATCGATCTGCCCGCGATTCCTGTTGCGTTCCCATTCTCTCCCCGCAGCGTCGGCGCAACGACGCACAGGGAGCCCGCGAAAATGGCCTGACCGCGCTACTGCAACACCACCAAAACGCAAGAGTGCATTCTCCGGACTTTCGGATATAATTCCCGGCCATGCCGCCATCCCCGCCCTCCACGCCGCCGCCGGCCCCGATGTTCGAGCCGCCGCGCTCGATTGCCATCGAAGGGCCGATCCGCGTGGGCAAGTCCACGCTGGCGCGGGTGCTGGCCGAGCGTCTCCATGCGCGGCGCGTGTTCGATCCCGAGGACAATCCGTTTCTCGCCGATTTTTACAGGGAAAAGCCCGGCTCCGCTTTCCGCGCACAAATGTATTTCCTGATTGAGCGGCGCCAGCGTCTGGCCGAGGCGCAGCAAGATGTCGCGGTCCCGCTCGTGTCCGATTTTTTATTCGAGAAGGATAAAATTTTCGCCTACATCAATCTGGAAAACGAAGAGCTGAAACTCTACGAGCGTTATTTTGAAATGTTCGCCGCGGCCGTGAAGCCGCCTGACCTGGTCATCTATCTGCAAGCCACTCCTGAAGTCCTGCGCGACCGCATCGCCAGGAAAAAATCGCTCGCCGAAAAGCAGATCTCGCAGGCCTATCTCACGGAAGTCGTCCGCGCCTACGAGCATTTCTTTTTCCGCTACTCGGCGTCCGACCTGCTGGTGATCAACACATCGGAAATCGATTTCGTCGAACGCAACGCCGACCTTCAGCAGCTTCTGCGGCGCTTGCAGGAACCCGTCAAGGGTACGCAATACTTCCTGCCATTGGGCACGGCCGAATAGGACTCCGATGGTGCATGTGAATTACGTTCCTGTTTCGGGACGGCCTGTAGATTGACGGATGCACCGTCCTCAGCCAGCAGCGATCATGGCATGAACTGCTTGTGAAAAAATCGGATTAAAGCGGTTCCCGAGCCGGCCTCCTGGGGCAACCTGTATTGATTCTTACGTATCCCCGGTTACATTTCCAAAAATAACGCTTGACTCAAAGCCTTACTAGAATAAGAATTCGTCCCCATACGAGTGGGGAAGAGGTCTTCTGGCTGGGTGTATTGCATACTCGTGGTAGCGTGTTCCTGTTTTTGGAATGAGAGCGCTTCCCGGGGTGATCCTCAGCGAGAGATTTCAACAGCGCAACGCGTGGTCTGATTGGGGATGATGCGTTGCGATATGGGTTGGGGCTTCCACTTTTTTATTCTGATTTTTTATTCTGAACCAGAGCAGGCGGTGTCGCAGTACATGAAGGCCGCAAGCGGGAGATGCCAGCGCTTTTTGGCATTTTAGATTTTTTTGTGGTGTGTTGGGTAAGGTGTTGGGGTGCAGGGTCAGTTCCAGATGAGATTTGTTGGGTAGTTCTTGGACAGGAGGTCCAGAAATGAACTCAGTAAACGTGGGGAAGGGTTGGGGGGCACGGGGCAAAAAGGCCGTGCAGTTGCTGTGCGGTATGCTTGCCGTGCTTTTGGTTTGTCTGCCGGCGTTCTCACAGGGCAGCTTTGGACGTATTCTCGGAACCGTAACCGATCAGACCGGCGGCGTCGTTGCCGGCGCCACGGTCACCGTCATCGACACGGAGCGCGGCGTATCGCGCGCGCTCGTCACGGACGATGCAGGTGTCTATAACGCACCGAACCTGACCGCGGGCAACTACACCGTCCGCGTCGAGGCCAAAGGATTCAAGAGGATCGAGCGTCAGGGCATTGTGATGGAGGTTGGCCATGAAGTTCGCGTCGACCTGACCGTTCAGCCCGGCGAGCAGAACCAGACCGTCACGGTCACCGAAGCGGTGCCCCTGGTTGAGACCACGAACGCCACCCTGGGCGGCACGCTGGACAACGCGGACATCGCCGACCTTCCGCTCAATGGCCGCGACTACCAGAACCTGTTGGGCTTGCGTCCCGGCGTTGTGTTGCAGCCGGGCGGCGGACCGTGGACGCAGAGCACCAATGGCGTCCGCCCCGATGAGTCTGTCTGGATGGTCGAAGGCGTCTACAACGCCAACTTCTTTGACGGTCGTCCCGTCATGGGCATGGCCAGTCCGTTCACGGATAGCGCATCGATTCTGCCCGTCGACGCGATTCAGGAATTCAACCTCATGGAAAACCCGAAGGCCGAATACGGCTGGCATCCCGGCGCGGTGGTCAACGTCGGAATCAAGTCGGGAACCAACCAGCTTCATGGCGCGGCATATGCCTTTGGCCGCACCGATTCTTGGGATGCGCGCAATTACTTCAACCCTGTATCCGTCGCCTCAGGCTGCCTATTGATTTCAAATGGACAGTGCACCAAGGTCCCGGCTCAGTTAAAGCAGTTCGGAGGCGTCGCGGGCGGTCCGATCAAGAAGGATAAGCTCTTCTTCTTCGGCGGGTACGAAGGCTTGCGTTCCGAGATCGGTTTCGCGGGGTCACTTAACGTTCCCTCGACCGCGTCGTTAGGTGCGTCTCCGACTGCGACGACGCAGAGCATGGTGGACGCGATCAATGCCCTGAAGTTTCCTACAGTCGGTACCCCAGTGGCTTTGAGCGCTCAGAGCTTGAATATGGCGGGGTGTACCACGGGAGCAACCGCAGCCGCAACAGTTTGCACCGGCAACTTGTTCCCCAACACCGGGACGGCGACCAGCTTCCTCAGCACGTTCCCGAACTTGAATACCAGCGATAACGGCATTGGCAAGCTGGACTACCACGCCAACGACAAGAACACCATCAATGGCATGTTTTACTATGGCCACTATAACGCCACGGGAGAAGATCACCCGTTCTCGAATCTGGCGGCCACCGACACGGTGCCGATACGCACCTTAACGACGACTGCGAGCTGGGTATATACCCCAAACTCGAACATCGTGAACGAATTGCGCTTTGGCTACGACCGCATTACCTTTGACTTCGTAAACCTCGACGTCGGAACGGTTGCCAACGGTACGAACACGGCGGTTCCTATCAACACAGGTGTGACAGACGCGCTTGCAGGCGGGATGCCGAATATTCGAATTTCGGGTTTTGGGACCGGCGGTACGCCAGTTCTGGGCACGGCCACAAACCGTCCCCAGTATTGGACTCCTAACCCGTACTATGATTTTCAGGACAGCGTCTCCTATTTGAAGGGCAAGCACTCCTTCAAGTTCGGCGCTGAGTTTACGCACATCGAGGCCGATTCGGCCATCTATGTCCTCGGCCGAGGCTCGTTTAACTTCAACGGTAATGGGGCTTTTAACGGGTCCACGCCACTTGAGGATTTCTTCGCCGGAACTCCGACCAACGGGCAACTCCTCATCGGCAATCCGTCCCATACCCTGCGTTGGATGAATTACGCTGGGTACGCTCAGGACGACTGGCGCGTCACCCCGAAACTCATCGTCAACCTGGGGCTGCGCTACGAGTACGTTTCTCCCATGAAGGATATCAACAATAACCTTGGCAGCTTCGATCCGACCAAGGGAATGGTCCAGCAGGGACTTGGCGGGATGGGCGCGATTTATAACGGCGACCGCAACGGCTTCGAGCCGCGCATTGGTTTCGCCTACGATATGAATGGCAAGGGCACGACCGTGATCCGCGGCGGCGCCAGCCTCATTCACACGTCGTTTAGCCTGGCCACGTTTCTGGCGCAATTCTCGCTCCAGAATAACAATGCGACCACTCCCGGTGCCGTACCCACGGGAGCTGCGATCCAGTGCGATGGGGTTATCAACGTTGGTTGCCCGACGCAGGGCACCGGCACAATCAGCCTTGGTGCCGTCACTTACCAGCCGAGCAGACTTTGCTGGGATCCAACAAATCCCATTACTCCGGCTTGCACTAGCGGCCAGAAGACAGTGTTCCCGGCTGCCACTGGTGGTGGCGCGGTCTGCGGCGATGGTCTCCCCGGAGACGCATCCCCGTGCGACATCATGGGCGTGGACCCCAATCTCAAGTCTCCATTCGTCGTGAATTACAGCCTCGGCATCACACACGCCTTCACGCCGAACCTCTCGATCGAGATTGGCTATGTGGGCAACCACGGGTATCGGCTGCTTAACTTCCATGACATCAACCAAGCCCAGTTGGGCTCGGCAAATTGTCTGAATACACTGACGGCGGCGCAGCTCGCCGATGCTTGCGGGCCCAATCGAGTGTTGGTTGGAACCCCCCCAGCTCAGTGCGTTGTGAGCACAAATCCTGCGGTAAATAACTGCTCCGGCAATGGAATAGCGACGCAGGAAGCCCGTCCGTACTACACGAAGTTCCCGTACCTCGGGTTTATCAACTATGTGAATAACTCGTCGCATTCCAGGTATGACAGCCTCCAGGTAAGCGTGACCAAGCGCATATCTCACGGCTTGTCGTTTACCGGCGGCTACACATATGGACATAATCTCGACAACGGCTCCCTGAACCGCTTTGGATTGTTGCCGCAGAACAGCAACCTTCTGGGTGCGGAGTATGCCAGCAGCGATTTCGACATCCGGAACCGCTTTACTGCTACCGTCACTTACAATATTCCCGGGATCAAGGGCTTTGCCCAGATGCTCGAAGGCTGGCAGCTCAACTCCATCGTGAATATCCAGTCCGCGCAGCCGTGGGCGGCGTATGACGGCGGAGATAATTTCAGCGGGACCGGAGAATTTTCCGATCGCTGGAACATCGCCGGCAATCCCGCCGACTTTGTTTCCGGCAAGCAGAGCATTCCTTACTGCACCGGCTTCACGGACCCTGGTGGAGTTGCTAGTGCGAGCGGCGCCAGCTGCGTGGTGACAACCGTGTACGGCAATGTTGCCGCACCCAGCGCCGTAAGCGCGACGTCCTGCCTTACACCTGCTGCCAGCGCAGCTACTTTAACCACCGCTGGTTGCTACGTCTCCGCCAACGGAAAATCGGTCATTACTCCCGCCGCTTTGGGAACGTTCGGCAACATGGGCCGCAACATTTTCCGCGACTCCGGCTTCAAGAACGTGGACTTCTCCATCTTCAAGAACTTTACGTTCAAGGAGCGATATGGAGCCCAGTTCCGAGCCGAAGGCTTTAACATTTTCAATCACCCCTTGGCCGCGAATCCGTACGGCGCATCAAGCGCCGTTAATGGTGGAAATGGTCTCGGTGGGGGCGGCTTCGGCTACTCCGGCTTTACGCCAGACTACGCCGCTGGCAACCCGCTCATCGGTTCCGGCTCCAACCGGGCTATCCAGCTCGGCTTGAAGCTCACCTTCTAGTTGGTTTGGTTGGTGCGAGGAAGAATGTTTCCTCGCACCGGCCACCGACTTGGAAAAATTAAAGTAGGAATCAAGAAAACGGGCGGGACAGCAGAAGTGCTGTCCCGCCCGTTTCTGTTTTGTGGTGGAGTAGGTTTTGCAAGTAGCGGAAAAAGTCTCCAATACGGAGACGCCCGGATTGGCCGCAGGGGCACGGCATTGCCGTGCCCCTACCATCGCGACAAAACTGCCATTTCGAGTCTTTCGTAGCACAGGCAGAGTGCCTGTGCTACTAAAACCCGCTCCGAATCGACTTTTTCCGCAGACTGTTCAGCCTGTGTCCTTTTGACTTTTGCTTGGCACCAATCAAACCCACACAGGCTGAAGCCTGTGCCACTAAAACCTTTCATTCCGAGATGGCCAGTCCCGCAAGGGACGAAAGAACGTAGCCCACCGCTTGAGCGGTGGGTACGCATAGGAGCAAAAAACAAGCCCCGGAGGGGCGGCACACGCTTGACCATGTGCCGCCCCTCCGGGGCTGTAAACATTCGCGCGACGTGCCCCACCGCTTAAGCGGTGGGCTACCCTGTGACGTCCCTCCGGGACTTCGAGCGCCCCTTTTACAACGCGCCGCAACAACGCGCCGCAACAACGCGCCGCAACATCGCGCCGCAACATCGCGCCGCTACATCACGCCGCTGCGTCACGCCGCTGCGTCACGCCGCTACATCACCCCGCTACATCACCCCGTTACTTCACGTCGTTGCGGTAGACCACGCCGCCCTTCATCACGAATTTCACGCGCTCCATCTCCGTGATGTCGGAGAGGGGATCGCCCGAGACGGCTACGATGTCGGCGAACCTGCCCTTTTCGACATAGCCGATCTGTTTCCCTAGGTCGTAGTTGAGGCCAACGGTGGCGTCGCTCGTGGCCGTTCGCAGCGCCTGCGCGGGAGACATGCCCCACTTCACGTAAATGGCGAACTGGTAGGCCTGCACGCCGTGTCCCACGGTGTAGGCTCCGCTGCCGAACGTTTGCGTCACTCCCGCTGCCACGAGGCGTTTGAAACTCGCCTCTGTCAGGCGGAGGCGGGAGGTCTTGCCGCCGCTGACCTTCATGTCGACCTCGTCGAGCGGGCCTGCCAGGTCCCAGATGGTCTGATTCACGGGGCGAAGGGTTCCGTCCGCGAGCGGCACCTTGAAGAGTCGAATGGTCTCGTCATCGAGGCCCTCCGCGCCCGTCACGCCCACGATCACGTGAATGGGCAGGTCAACGCCCGCCACGAGGCAGTTGCGCAAGCCTTCGCCGCCATACGCGTGGCAGGCGACTTTTAAGCCCCGGCGGTGAGCCTCGTCCACGATGGCCTGGTTTTCCTCGAGCGTCAGGGAAGGCACGCTGATCATCTTGCCGTCCGGCATGAATGCCCCCGCGCCCGACGGCACCGGGTATCCGCTTCCCTCATAATCTTCCGTTTCGTAAATTTTGACCCAGTCGGTGCCGTAGTGGGAGCGGTCGCGCACGGCGGCGCGCGCCAGCCACGGCGAGTTGATGTTCGCGGTGTTCTGCCAGACGGGCATTCCAGGAGTCATGCCGAACGTACCTGGCTCCGATGGCGCGGGGTAATAGGTGGCTCCTCGCGGATTCAGCGCGGGGCCGGTGACCTGCAGGCGTGGGCCGACGATCACTCCCTTGTTGATGGCGTCGCGCAGCTCGACCGTGGCATAGGTGAAGGGCGAGTTCATGTCCTGGAGCGTCGTAAAGCCCGCGTAGAGGTTCGCCAGGGCGTAATGTTGCCCTACTAGGAGGGCGCGCGCATCGTTCGGCTCCTGGTTCTGCATAAGGTGCACGTGGCGGTCGATCAGCCCCGGCAGAACGGTTGCCGCGCTCAGATCGATCACACGCGCGCCTGCGGGTATCTTTACGCGGTCGGCGGGGCCGACCTCGACGATGCGGTCGCCTTGAATGACGATGATCTGGTTTGCGAGGTTAGTGCCCGTGCGCGGATCGAACAAGCGCCCGGCGCGAATCGCGACGCCCGCCGGCGGAGGAGGCTGCATGGTCATGCGCGAAGCGTCAAAATACGGCGCCTCGGGGCGGCTTTGCGCGGCGAGCGCAAGGAAATGTCCCGCCAGCAAGAACATCGCGGCAAGTGCACCAGCGGCTTTACAGAAAGATTTCCAGGGCATCATTCATCCTCCGAAGTCTTGGATCATTGGAATGGGAAAACAGGCAAGGCCTATTTCTACACCCTGACGCTCGGGTTTCAAAATAAAAATGTAATTCGCGCACCGCCGTGCGTGCTGGGTGCGTGCCCGGGTGCCCCATCCTTCGCGCTCTTTGCGAAGGGTGGGTCGGTCGTCACGAGCAATGATGGTTCTTCCCTAGTAGCGCGGGCTTCAGCCTGCGGGATTTCGTCCAAGCATGAATCGTTGGGACGAACCCCACCCTTCGCAAAATGCGCGAAGGATGGGGCACCCGGCGTTTCAGTAGCACAGGCTTCAGCCTGTGTTCTTTTGATTTTGCGTGGCGCAACGAAACCCACACAGGCTGAAGCCTGTGCTACAAATGCGCGGAACTCCTGCCTCCTTGCCTCTTGCCTCCGGCTTCAAATCATCTATTCTGTTTGGTGTGGATTGCGCAAACATTGTCATCATCGGCGGCGGGGTTGTGGGATGCGCCGTGGCGCGCGCGGTTTCGGCGCGGTGGGGCGACGTATTTCTCGTCGAGCGGATGCCGAAGCTTGGCATGGGCGCGAGCACGCGCAACAGCGGCGTGATCCATTCGGGCATCTATTACCCGCCCGGCTCGCTCAAGGCGCGGCTGTGCGTCGCGGGCAACCGGATGCTCTACGAATTTTGCGCGGCGCATCATGTGCCGCACCGGAATTGCGGCAAGCTCGTGGTGGCTCACGACGCGAAACAGGAAGCGGCGCTCGAACACCTGGCCGAAAACGGCCGCGCCAACGGCATCGAGGGATTGCGCCTGGTGGATCGCGCGGTGGTGCTCGCGCGTGAGCCGTATATCGCAGCGGGCAGCGCGCTGGAGGTGCCTTCGACCGGCATCGTCTCCGCGGAAGAGCTGATCAAAACGCTTGCGCGCATGGCGACGGAGCAAGGAGCGAGCCTGCTGACGAGCACGCGCGTTGTGCGGATGGAGTCGCGCGGGGATTGCGTTGCCGTGACGCTCGCCGAGGGCGATGGCGAGGGCGCGCAACGCACGGAGGAAACGGTCGAAGCGCGCTGCGTCGTCAATTGCGCGGGGCTTTTTGCCGATGAAATTGCGGCGATGCTGGGAAATCGCCGGCACCGCATCTATCCCGTGCGGGGAGAATACTGCGAACTGGTGCACACGAAATCTTACCTCGTGAACAATTTGGTCTATCCGCTTCCGCACGCGGACGGACTCAGCCTCGGCGTTCACTTTACGCGCACGCTTTGGGGCACGGTGCTCGTCGGCCCCACGGCGGATTACGTCGCGGATAAGAACGACTACGAACGGAACCGCCTGCCCGTCGAGGAATTCGCCCGCCGTGCAAAATCCATGCTGCCGGGAATCGAAGCCGCCGATTTGCAGCTCGCCTATTCGGGAATCCGCGCGAAGCTCGTGCCGCCCGGCCACGAAGGCATCGCCGATTTCGTGATCGAGCGCGATGCGAATGTCCCGCGCGCGATTCAACTGATTGGCATCGAGTCGCCGGGCCTCACATCTAGCCTCGCTATCGCCGATCGGGTTGCGTCGATGGCGGCGGAAATCCTCGCGTAGAGCCGATATCTCACCACGATTTGAGTGATTGGGCCGGCGATCAAGCGCTTGAGTGTGGAGACAGAGATTTGGTAGCGCCGGCGTCTCGCCGGCAGTTTTTGTGCCGCGACACGTGTACAAAACCTGCCGGCGAGACGCCGGCGCTACCAAACCCTAGGCAGCAAATCAGATTCGTCGACGCCCGAATTCAAGCTGCACCCGTCGTGAGATATACAGGCTAGCGCCAGGCAAATCTCGCGCCGCGTTTCACATTTCGCAAACATCGTTCTTCGAGTGCAGCCGTGTGAGTCTGCGGCCCATGGCATTCAGACGCTCTTCGCCCAGTGCCTTTTCGATGCGTGGGAAAACCTTGTTCTCTTCCAGGCGTACGTGATCGTGAAGAAGTTTTCCGATGCGGGCCATTTCTTTCGCATCGACGGGGATATTGTCCGCCAGCCGCCGCTCGAAATCGCTCACGGCAGCGCGGATTTCCGCGTGGTCGGCGAGGATTTGCATGACTTCTGTGTCCAGATCGAGCCGCGTGTGGCGCGCATATTCCGGGAGCAGGACTTCCTCCTCTTCGCGAAAATGCACGATCCCCGTCTTATGCCAGAAGCGGATGAACTTCCCGGCTTGGCGCTGGACGGCCGCCGCGCGTTTCTCCGCAGGCGCCTCGGTTGCGCGCCGCATCTCCAGCGCCTGGATCAACGCGAAGTGGTGATGCTGGCTAAGCGGGTGCAAACTCGGATGGCGTTTCATAGTTCGGCGGGCTCTTATCCGTTGGTGCGGCCGATGGGGTGGCGCAGGGCGGCGCGGTCCAGATTTTCGCGCAGGTTCATCAGGGTGAGGAATGAGTTCAGGAGGCGCGCCTTCATTTCGTCGGCGAGATGAAGACCGCTGGTCGAAGCCCTCGCCAGCATTTCTCCGTGCTCGGCGATGAAATGAATGATTTCAGCCTGGCGCGCAGGAGGAGTTTTACCGTAAACGGTTTCGCGGCGCATTTGCGCGCAATCGTTCTCCAGCTTCAACGTGAAGTGGAGCATGCACAGGCAAACCCTTTCGAGCGGGGCTGGCACTCTTCCTTTGCAACCGTTTTCGCTGCACGCTGTTGACATGGTTGGAACTATACTCCGAATAAGCAGATTCTAATCTCCGCCGGTACTAAAAATCCATCTTGTCCATGGAACATGGGGCTAATTAGCCAATAACGGGCAGAACATCGAGCGGGATGCGTTGACAAACGCTGCCATGCGCGGGCACAATCAATTCACCTCGCAACACTAGGTGATGTGCCCGAATGGCGGAATTGGCAGACGCGCTAGCTTCAGGAGCTAGTTCTCGCAAGGGAGTGGAGGTTCGAGTCCTCTTTCGGGCACCAAAATTCCAGTGACTGGTGATTGGTGACCGGTGACTGGTGATTCGGGCAGGTCTGCTTCATCCCACAGTAAATTCAGGGAAGGCTTAGGCATCCGGTCCGGTTTGGATGTTCGTTGGTTTGAGCTGCACGCACAGGACCAGCAAACCTGATGCGACCGAACACAGGGAAAGAAACAGCAAGCTCGCGCCAAAGCCTCCCGTTTTATCCCGCAAATATCCGATGACGTAGGGGCCGACAAATCCGCCCAGGCTGCCGAAGGTGTTGATCAGGCCGATGCTGGTTGCGGCGGCGGCGCGGCCGAGGATCATATTGGGAATGGGCCAGAAACCGGCGTGCGAGCTGTAAAAACCGGCTGCGGCCACGGACAGGGCCAGCACGCTGATCCAAACATGGTTTGAGGAATAGATGCATGCCGCCAGTGCCACTCCTGCAACGATGCGCGGAATGGCAGCGTGCCAGCGGCGCTCGCCGGTGCGGTCGGAACTCCAGCCCGCGAGCCACATCACGGGCAGCGCTACGAGGTAGGGAATGGCCGCGATCAGGCTCACAGTGGAGACGCCGAACGACGAAAGTTTTTCGACGATTTTCGGCATCCAGAGGCTCACTCCGTACGTGGCCGTGAGCCCCAAAAAGAGCGTGACACTCAAGAGCAGCACGCGCGGATTGCCGAGAGCGTGCCAGGCCGGTGCGTGCGAGGCGCGGGCTTCGCGCTCGCGTTCCAGCTCGCCCACGAGCCACCCGCGCTCGTCCTCGCGCAGCCAGCGCGCCTCTTCCGGACGCTCGGTGAGATAAGACAGCGTCATGAATCCCAAAACGATGGCCGGAATTCCTTCGATCAGCAAAAGCCAGCGCCAGCCGTTGTAGCCGAGCCAGTGAACCTTCAGGAAGATGGCCGACAGCGGCCCGCCAATCACCTGCGCCGCGGGATTGGAGGCCATGAAAATCGCAATGGCCTTGCCGCGATCCGCCGGGCGGTACCAGTGGCTGATGTAGACGAGAATCGCGGGGAGGAATCCGGCCTCGGCCAGCCCCAGAAAAAAACGGAGCCAGTAGAATTGCGCGGTGGAATGAATCAGTCCGGTGGCGGAGGCCAGAAAACCCCAGGTCAGCAGGATTCGCGCAATCCACTTGCGCGCGCTCCAGACCTCGGCCAGCACGCCTCCGGGAATTTCCAGCAGCATGTAGCCAAGATAAAAAATGCCGCCGCCCAGGCCGAAGACGCGGTTCGAGAAGCCCAGCTCGCGCGTCATCTGCAGTCCGGCGGACCCCACGTTCACGCGGTCGAGATACGCCACGACGTAGAGCAGGACAAGGTACGGCATCAGGCGGCGGTTGACGTGGCGCAACGTGCGCGCCGCCACGTCCGTATGCAATGTGGGAGAGGTGTCCAAGGCCTGAGCAGTTTATCACGGGCAATTCGCGGCGCTTGCCGCAAGAGTTGGGGCAAGCCGTGGCACAGGCTTCAGCCTGTGCGGTTTTGAATTTTGCGCGAGCTAAAGTCAAAAGAACACAGGCTGAAGCCTGTGCCACTTGGACTGGATTGAGGTTTGGCGATCACGCTAGAATCTTCATTCGTGAAACTGTACGTTCGGAGGTGTCCATGAAATACTCGCTCGCGGTTGCGCTTGCGATTGGCATGCTTTGCGTTGGCGTCGTGGCGGCTGCCGCCGCGAAGCAATCCGCCATAGATGCTGACGCTCAACCATCGCTGCTTCAGGCGGACCGGGCCGCATTCGGATCGGGAACCGGTCGCGCCGCTCTCAATGAAAAACTTCTCGACCCGAATTTCACGTGGACGGATTCCTCCGGAAAAACTCAAAACAAATCGGAAATCGTGCAAGCCCTGAGTTTGGGAAAGGGGCTACCAATAGACGCCGGCAACGGAAGCGTTTCCGAGACGATCGAGGCTCATGTCCACGGCGAGATCGGGTTGATTCAGGAGAACGTCGGAAAAGTGTACGCGCTGGGCATCTGGGTGAAGCGCAGGGATGCCTGGCGGTTGCTGATTTATCAAGCTGTCTCGATTGGTGCTTCCGCTTCGTCCGAGCCGGGATCGGCGAATTGCGAGAACCCGTGCAAGACGGTGCCGTTTCAGCCGCGGAACGCGGACGAGCGCGAAGTGATTGGCGCGTATCAGGCGGTGGAACGCGCGGTGACGGCGCACGACTCCGCGGCGTGGGCCTCGCACATTGCCGATGAATTTTTTGCGGTCACGTCGAACAGCGACCGGCCTCTGGACAAAGCGACGCGCATGGCGGGCCTTGATAATCGGAAGGTGGCGGGTATCGCGCCGTTTCCGCTGGTGTCGGCGCGCATGTTTGCGTTCGGGGAAACGATGGTGATGATTTCACGCCAGCAGCCGGAGAAGGGCTTGCCGCTGCATGTCACACGCGTCTGGTTCAAGCGCAACGGCGCGTGGCTCGAAGCGTACAGCTACCAGACCACGATTCGCGTGGCCGACATTTCTCAATAAACAGGAACGTGATTATATACGTGACACAAAACGTCAGAGCACCTTGCAGTAAGTTCCCCGCGAACTTGTAGGTTCCGGTATCCAACGAAAAGAATCGCCATATCCTACGAATCTTAGATCTTTTTCCTGTGGTATCCCGACCTGATTGACTAATTGATAGGACAAAGTAACAACAATATCCGCACACACAATTGGAAATGATTTGAAATTAGACAAACATGCGTCAGACTGCGAATCTCCAGGGTTCATTTCAGAATTTGACTCTAGAATCTTACTGATCATTTCTGAAATGCCAGAATTATTCTTAAATACCAGCGTGATTATGCGACAAAGTAGTTGATGAGAGCCGATTGTTTCGCTGCCACCATTTGTCATTGAAAAAACCGTATTCATAACTTCTAGTTCCGGATAAATCTGGACGGTTAAATGGTTCGACGTATCCGCTCGCTGATCTTCCAACGTTGAAGATAAAAACAAAAACATTATTCCCATTGCCGAGCAACAAAGGAAAGATGCGGAAGCGCAGAATGTTATTCCTCTCCAAAACTTAGACCAGTTCGTATCAGAAATCCAAATCCCCACGTCCAATGACAACCAAATTGCACATATAATGACGGCCGCGCTACGCACTAACATTTGTGAGTGCCCCGTAGCGGCTGTTGCCGCACCTATAATTATTGGAATAGTTCCCTGTCCAGAAATAGTCTTGAACGGGCCGCGCATAAAAGAACTGCGGAATATCGTATAGTAATAATCGCGCGACATATCTCTCTTTAACCGGACGCGGAATTTGGTTTGTACTGGCGCAGGATAACTGAGTGGATACTTTCTGCTCGTGGAAAGGCACTATACCACCTCCTTTGCGTGAGGTATGTAATCGCGAACAGGAAAATAGCGAATTCTGGTAATCCGCATTTTTCACAAGCGATGGAATCACTCGTTTTCGAAGGTCGGTTTATTGTGGCGCATTGCGGTTATGGGGTTGAGTAGCGCGGGCATCAGCCTGCGAGGTTAGTCCGGGCGAGCACCAAACCCCGCAGGCTGAAGCTCGCGCTACTGAAAAGCGTCGGTTCCACGCAGCGATTGTGAACTTCTTGTTGTAAGAAATGCCGGTTATTCCGAGCGATTGGGCAACGCATTGGAACTTGCCGAAGGTCCAACATCGGTTCCCTTCACTGCGCGCGCCGCGAGGATTTCATAATTCTGGTATTTGATGGTCAGGACTGCGTGCCCGCCTCCGCGCACCAGGGAAGTGGACTGATTTTCCGCGGGGAGCCAGAAGTCTCCCACCTTCATATAGGAATGGTGAATGTCGGTTTTCTTAATCCAGAAGGACGGATTTTTGGAGGGCTCCGCCTCGATGCGGCACACGGCAAAATCCTTGCTATCCAGCCAGATCCGTCCGCGGTACAGAAGTTTGTTCGGGGTCTTGGGTTCCACGCTGAGCATATAGGAACAGCCATCCGGCGAATTCTGATTCTCGAACGCGGTGAATTCGTAATTGGTGGTATTCAGCGCCACGCGCTCGCGATTTTCTTCCGTTTGCGCGTCCGCCTCGACCTCGATCAGCTTCTTCAGGACGCGATCGACCAGCCAATCGGGACCGCTCTGGGAAATAATCTTGAATTTTTTCGTGTTGGGGGCATCGTACGTCATGTCCACAACCATCTCGGCATGGAGGGAAGTGGGGAAGCCCGTGTAGTCTAGCCGATAGGTACGCCGGCCTTGAAAGCTCTGCAGAGCCTCGGCTCGTGCGGCGTTCTTCTCGATCATCTTGTTCGCGACTTGCGTGACGTTCATTCGCGGCTCGATCATCTCTTGCGGAACGGTGGATTGCGCGCGCCCTCCCGTGGGCCACAGGAGGGCCAATGGAAGCAAAAGCAGTAATCGGGAATAACGTTTAGTTGTGAACATAAAAATGCAGGGTCTCCGGGCTGCTTCGAAAAGCCGCGAGTTGCGCTCTAAATCAGGCATTCAAAATCGTTTTCGAGTCGTCAAGACTAATGTTTTTTGCCTGGATTGCGGGTGGCACGTAACGCCCGTAGGCCTTGTACATTCCCGCGAAGATATTATCCCATGAACCGATGGAAAAAGCTCGCTCGCGCGCCGCCAGACGCATCGAATCGTGCAACAGCGGTTGCGTCATCAAGGTCGCCATCAACGGGGCGAATTCATCGAAATCTTTTGCGACGTAGCCGGACTTGCCGTGCTCGATGGTGTATTTCGGGCCGCCACGCGGCGACACGACCGCCGGAACGCCGGAAGCCAGCGCTTCGAGAACCACCAGGCCAAACGTGTCCGTTTCCGACGGGAATACGAACGCGTCCATATTGGCAAACGCGCGGGAGAGATTCTCGCCCGTAAGCCAGCCGGCGAATTCCGCGTGTTGCATGTTTTCGCGCAGCCATTTCTCCTCGGAGCCTTCGCCGATGATGGCAATACAAAAATCGCGATTGCCGGCCGCGAGCAAATCCCTTTCGAGCTTCGCAAGGAACCGTACGTTCTTCTCCGCAGTGAGCCGCCCCACGTAGCCGATGCGGAAAGGACCGCCGGACCGCTCGCGAAATGCGGGGTTGAACGTCTCGATATTCACGCTATGCGACATCAGGAAGCAGGGCTTTCCCGTGGTTTTTGCCAGCAACTCGACCAGTTCGTGATTTGGAGCGAACAGGAGCCGGGGAATTTTGTAAAAGCGAGCCGTGACCAGGAAGCTGCCGGACTCGGCGGAGGCGGCCAATTTGTTGGAAACGCTATTCGGCCAGGAGGACAGAAGCTTGGATACGCGCCTGCCGGCAAATTCATGAATGTTGGTTTGCCAGGAGGCCGCGAGTGTAACGCCAAGTTTGTGAGCGCAGAGAGCGCCCAGGATTCCTACGTCGCTCGGACCCGTAATGTGAATCACATCCGGACGGAATTCGCGCAGGATGGCCATGACGCGCTTGTAGTGCCGCAGGAAGAGCAGATCGAACTCGTGGTGGCCATCGACCGGGAACTTGACCCGGCCGCGCCGGAGCTGCACCCTGGTCAGCGATCCATCGACCGCAATTTCATCGCAAGGTCCCGCGTGAACCAGAAGGAAAGAGAAACCATGTTCCTTTGCAAATTCCGCAAAGTGCCGGCTCGTATTCGCCACGCCATCGATTTCGAGGAACGTGTCCGGAAACAGGGCCACGCGGAGTGCTTCAACCGTCACGCAACGACCTCGTCCGGAACCTCCGGGGCATGATGCAAGTCCGTCTTTCCGCCGAATGTGAACGCCAGAGCGTTTCTCACCGAGGCGTTTTCCACCATGCGAATAATGGAAAAAATTCGCCCCACGTACGACGGAGGAGCTTTCCACAGCGCGGACAATGGACGATCGAGGCCAGTGTGACAATCCACGTGAAATACGCGCTCGTCCCACCGGCGCGCTCCCACCGGATGTTCGGGATAATCGCGAATCGTGTCAATCACGGTCTGCAGGAAGCGGATGCCGAGCGGCTCGGCATACTGCGGCATGAGGACGACATGGCTCTGTTGATCGACCCTGATTTCGTTGATGAATTCCGGGAAACTGGTGGCGCGCGTCAGGTTCAGCGTGGCGCAGGGCTCGCATCCGTGACGATCTCCGCCCGAGATCAGAGGGCGCTGCCAGGTGGCGGCCAGCTCGATGACGCCCTGGTTTTCGCTCCAGCCGCGCATCCCGTTGAACTCGAAGGCATGGAAGAATTGGACGTGGGCATGCAAAAAACGGTCGAGAACGTGCCGGAAAATCGCTTTTCCCAGGCAATACTGGTCCCAATGAGGATGGTTGAAGACGATCAATACATCCGGCATTTCGTGCAGCCCGGCCAGGAGTTCCATCAGGCGTGGAGAGGACGGGTTGCGCGTGTAGGCGGCAAACTCGTCCATCATTGCATGCGCCCGGCTCTCGGGCAGGTTGTGAATGCCCAGATGAAACACGGCGCCTTCAAACGGGACGCTCCACTCCACGGCAAAGGGAACCTGCAAAGTGTCCGACATCTGCTTCAAAAGGGTGGGCGCTTGAATGCTGTCGTGATCGGTCAGCGATACGATGCTCATCAATTCAAGGTCAAATTCAATCTGGTTGGTTTCCAGCTGGAAAGCCAGTTTGGGCGGCAGGGGCGGCGTCCAGTAGGCCGTGGAGAAATCGACGGGCCGGGCCGATTTCTTGCACAGTTCTTTCAGCGCCCAGCGCATCAGGGGCCGCTTCTCGGCAAATGCCGGGATAAAGAGCAGGCTTTCCTTGGATTGATTCGTATGGCTGTGAAGGGAAACAGCCGTGCGATAGTTCCCTGTAACTTCGGGTTGTTTCCAAAGGCATGAAATCTGTGATGGTCGCAATTGTTTTTATCCCGGGGGAATTTAGGTTCCGAAATAGGATGACAGACTACGGCCTTTTGCTCCAGCAGAGAAAAATATGAATTTCCAGGCTCGCACTAACCATCTTACCTGAAGGTTTTCAAAGTACAAAGCCCGGTTTCAGAGGAACGGGAGCTACAGGGTCTGATTTGCGCTAAAACGCAGGCCTTTAGCCCCAGGCGCCAATTTGAACTGACGGATACAACCAACCGAACGGGCTAAACCTTCCTGCATGGGGCTGCCAGCAGTGGCAGCCCCACGCGTGCGCTGGTTATGCGCTATCGTTGCAGCTGCGGCGCTGGCATGGAGGCCGGGGCCGAAGGAGGAGTAGCCTGCGCCAGCGGAGGCTGCGGTCCAAGCACCTTCTGGAGCGCCTGGTAGGCGCACTGCTCGTCCGCATTGCCGCCGCCGACTCCAACCGCGCCGATGAGCTGGTTATCGACCACGATCGGCAGACCGCCCGGGACGAAGTAGTAGGCCAAACCCTGCTCTTTGCCGAGGTCCAGGCGAATCAGCCGGGCATCGACGGTGTTAAATCGCTGTGCGACGGTGGCCGATGACGCTCGCGCGTACAGAGCCGTCTTGGCCTTCATCAAGCCAGTCTCCACGCCGATCGGCAGCACGCCGTCCATCTTGTGGGAGTCGATGATCTCGCCCGTGGGCGAGAGCACAAAAACGACGACCGAGACGTTTCCGGGCTGCGCCTTCTGCCATTCGATGCAGGAGTCGACGATGGCCCTGGCAGCATCGGCGTTGATCACAGCCTTCATCAAGGTGCGCTTGGCGACGTCATCGGAGACCGTCACTTTGCTGAATGGGGCGGCCGTGGCGCCCTGGGCCCAGGCTTTCGCGTTTCCGAGTGCGAGTGCCGCCGCGGCCACCGCCAGGATCGCTGCCGCACGAAACAACTTCGTTTGTTTTTTCATATTGTTTTCCGCTCCATTTTCACGAAAATATTTTATTCCACATGTCTTAGTGGCGCAGGCTGAAGCCCGCGCTACCACACATAATCACTCCGATAATCACTCCGAGAACTGTTTGAAGAAAAAGCGCCGCCTATTTTCCGATCTCCAAAAGTTGAAATGTGCTGAGCACCGGCTTCGGGCGGGGATTCGGGTTCTTGGCCGTGGCCGGCACGGGATCGTTTTGCTCAGTTCCTATGGAAAAGACGTGGTGGGTCTTCGAATCGAGAGCCACGGTGCGGGCGCCGTAGATGGTTTTGACGGTCGCGACCAAACTGATCTTGTCGGGTGAATCCGCGTGGAAGATGTAGGTTGCGCCACTCTTGCCGTCTCCGCTGTCACGGCAAGTCACGTACACATTGCCGGTCTCCGGGTCGAAAACATCGCCGTCCGCTCCAATGGCGATGGGCATCGACGCGACCACCTTGCCATTATCCGCGTTCATGACCACCAACACACCCGGAGCCGCGCCACCCTTGCCCCGGCAACCGATATAGAGCCGGCGGTGAGCCGTGTCCATCGCCAGGGCAACCGGAGTATCGCACGGCGCGGTCGAGTACTTGTTCTTGACGGTCAGCGTCTTCGCGTCGTATTCCATCACCTGGCCTTTATCTTCGAAGTCCTGAAAGATGCTTCCCTTGCCGTCGGCTGCCGCCGCTTCCGGGTTGGCTTTAAACGGCATCGTGCCGACAACTTTCGCCGTCGCCGCGTCCACCACGGTCAAGTTCATTCCGTCGCCGTTGTTGACATAGACGTGCTTGGTCGAGGGGTCGTAAATGAGGGAGTCGGTATCGACGCTATTCGACTTGATTGCCGAGGTCAGGGTTAGCGTCTTCAAATCGAAAATGTAGACGGTGCCTTCCTCCTCCGTCTTGTTGCCGGTTGCAAATCCGCGGTTGAACTCAGGCGCCACGGCCACGCCATGCAGCCCGTTCATTCCCTGGATATCGCCAATCAGTTTTCCCGAATCCGCGTCAAGCACCAGGATGTGCGTGCTGCGAGGAATGTAGACACGGCGTGCAGCCGAATCCACGGTCACGTAGTCCCAGCCGCCTTCGCCTCCAAGATGTATGGTTCTGAGGACGCGATAGCCCGCATCCTGAGGCGCGGCATGAAAGACCGTGGGAGAAACAATCGAAAGCGCAAAGACAAGAACGCAGGCCCAGTACAACACACTTGGAACGCGACGTGCCAACATAGGAGCCACCTCGTTTTCAGTTTTTAATATTGTTGGTTACAACCCGCTGTTAAGACGCGGACAATCATGCACCGGTTTCAGGCAAAAACACAATCATCCTTCACGGAATATACGCCAAGATTACGCGCCGGACCGTCAGACGGTCGATCGCCTATCTTGATCGCGCGTATTCATCATTGACACGGGACGAACGCGCCTGCTACAGATTTCCAATGCATTTTGGCGCTTCGGACGCCGACGCGCAATGCGAATTCGAATCCCTGGAAGGCGGTGTTTCCCATGACGCTCCCCTGTGAACGTGCGAAGTACTCGGCCATTGTCGACCGGCCGAAGTTGCACTTGCCCAACGGCAAGCGCATTGTCATCTGGACCATCGTGAACGTCGAAGTGTGGGACATTGCGCGCGCCATGCCCCGGCAGGTGCTCGTGCCGCCCACCGGCGTGACCACGCTTCCCGACGTGCCCAACTGGAGCTGGCACGAATACGGCATGAGGGTTGGCTTCTGGCGATTCCACTCGCTCTATGAGCGCCTGAAAATTCGGCCATCGCTTTCGATCAACGCGCGCGTGTGTCTCGATTATCCGCGCGTGGCGCAAGCCTGCAAGGATGCGGGCTGGGAATTCATGGGCCATAGTTTCGATCAGCGCCCAATGCACAGCGAACCCGATCCGATGGCGATGATCGAGCGTTCGGTGAAAACTATTCGCGAATTTACCGGCAAGCCGCCCATCGGCTGGATGGGCCCCGGCTTGACCGAAACGTACGATACGCCCGACCACCTGAAAGCCGCGGGCATCAAGTATATTTGCGATTGGGCCTGGGACGACGAGCCGGCCGAGATCGCGACCAAGCACGGCCCCTTGTACACGCTGCCGTACTCGCTCGAGACCAACGACATCCCGGTTATGGCCGTGCAGTACCACGAAGCGCCCTACTGGACGCAGAAGTGCAAAGATACGTTTGATCGCCTGTACGAGGAAGGCGCAACCCGGCCGAAGATCATGGCCATCGCCATTCATCCGTACCTGAGCGGCCAGCCCTCGCGCATCAAGTACCTCGAAGCAATCTACGAGTACATCGCAAAATTCGATGGCGTGTTGCATTGGACCGGAGAGGAAATTCTCGATTGGTACCTGAAGGCCAGGAAATAATTATCGTTGACGGATAGAAGGCAGACCAGACGGCCGCTTTTCAGTAGCACAGGCTTCAGCCTGTGTGGTTTTGATTTGCGGTAAGCGAAAATCAAAAGAACACAGGCTGAAGCCTGGGCCACTTGTCTTCTGCCGGTTACTTGGCAGGGGCCTGGGCATTGAAATCGGCCGTGTGGGAAACGATCACGATCCAGCGCCCATTGCGCTTGGCCATCACAAAATTGGAATAGCCCGCGCGGTATGGCCAGTCGGACCCATCGCGTTTTCGCGCGCCGGTCATGGTCCAGTAATCGTCCACCACCGCCAGATCGGCGCTGAGGTAGCGGATGGTTTTCACCGCATCGGTGCGGCGCGTATTTTTGTAGAGATCGGCAAAGAGCTTGGCGTGCTCGTCCTCGACCGCCTGCCGCGTGCCGAGCGGTTCGCCACGCCAGTTGACCCACTGCACATCATCCGCCAGCGACGCGCACATGGCATGGGCGTCATGCGTGTTCCAGCCATCGCTGAATCCGGCGACGACCTGCTTCACGGCCGTATCTTCCGCGCCGTTCGCGGTGTCGTCAGCCGCCGCGCGGGCAATGCCGGTCGCCAGCGGCGTTGCCAGGAGAAGAATGAACACCGCCAGAAACAGTCTCGGATTCCTTGCCGCCGAATGGTTTGCGCTCGTTTTCATGTGATTCACTCCTCGTTCCGCCAAAGGATTCATTCGCATCGTTCATTTGAGAATTAACGATCGGATTCGCGCTGGAACAGGGTCCAGCCAAGTACGGCCCGCATGTCGCGGGGGAATTTCCTCCCAAGGGTACACTAATCTCGGCGTATGAGCCATGCAGGTTTGCTTAGGGCTCAATGTATTGACTCATAAGATTAGGGTTGCCGCAAAAAATACGCATTCACTTTGGCGCAACAGTACAATTTTGGATGTTATGCCATTCAAATCGCGCATGACTCCCGATCGAGCTGTCCTGGCAGGCGCATTCCTGGCGGCGCTCGCCTATATCCAGGATATCCGGTACGACTTTATTTTGGATGACGTGTTACTCATTCTGGCGAATGGAACGATTGCATCGTGGCGGAATTGGAAAACGATATTCGTAACGGATATTTTCACCGTAAAGAATCCCGCGATCCCCGTGAAGCTGGCGGCGATACACTATCGCCCCGTTTACAGACTGTGGCAAATGCTGAACCAGCAGTTGTTCGGATCGGTGCTGCCCTGGTGGCATCTCACCTCCTTGCTGCTGCATATGGGCGCAACGCTTCTCGTGTATCAACTCGGCGTCAAGGTATTGAAAGAGCGCTGGACCGCGGTCCTGGCGGCGCTGCTCTTCGTCTTCCACCCGATTCACGCGGAATCGGTGGCTTACGTCACGGCTTCGAGCGATCTCCTGGTTGCGATCTTCGCCATGATTTCCTTGCTGGCCTATTTGCGATTCCGTGAGGAGAGCGCTTCTCCCATCTATTTCATCGCTTCCGTGCTTGCGGCGGCGCTGGCCATGTGGTCGAAGGAAACGGCCGTGATGCTTCCCTGGTTGCTGGTCGCGTATGAGGCGTTGCGTGAAGTTCCGTCCGGCACGCGGGAAAGCCCTCGGGAGAGCCCTCGGGAAAGTCCTCGGGAAAGAAGGATGCGATTTGTCTGGACGTTGCCCTTTTTCGCGGTCGTGGGCGCGTATCTCGCGGTGCGCACGCTGCTGTTCGGCCCGAACGCCGGGCCAGGGCCGGGAGGCAGCCGCCTGGCCGCTCTCCTCGACACTCCTCTCGTGTTCGTCGTGTACCTCTACAATCTCTTCTGGCCATTCCGATTGAGTTTTTTTTATCCCACGGAATGGAGCACGCAATGGACGCTATTAAAAGGCGCCGCAGCCGTCCTTGCGCTGCTGGCGGCGATCATCCTGTGGAATCGCTATCGAGATCGGCGTGGTGTGCGATTGCAGCTTTTATGGTCGGCGATTCTTTTTGCCCCGCCCGTTCTTGGTGTATATGTGTTCCTGCACGACGATTGGGTTCACGACCGGCACATGTATCTGGTCTCGGTTCCCATTTGCTTTATCGTTGCAGCCCTCCTGACCGATCCAAAATTTCCGGTAAAGGCATCCGTCATGGTGAGTTCGCTGGTACTGGCGATTCTGCTGATCGACACGGCGGTTCAAGTGCCGCGATTCGCCGATAACATCACGATTTACGAAAGCGCGCTGAAAGTGGCGCCGCGCAGTGTTCTCGTGCATAAGTATTACGCGGAAGCGTTGTGGGCGTATGGGCGTCACGAGGAGGGGCTTCGCGAGTTCAAGATCAACACCGAGTTGTCGCCAACATTATGGACGACATACGAACGCTATGGCGCGGCGCTTGCCGAGATTGGCCGCAATGACGAGGCCATGGCGGAATTCACGAAGGCATTGCAAAGGTCTTCGCTCCCAACGCCATTCCGCGCATATCTATTGTACGAAATGGCGCAGATCGAGCTAAAGCGCTCGGAATTCCCGAAAGCCGCGGACCACTTGCGTGAGGCGATTCAGATTTCCCCGCAGGCCCTGAACTATCACTCCTTGCTGGCGCAGGCGCTGAGCCGCGAGGGCAACGCCAATGAGGCGGCCAAAGCAATGCAGGTCGAGGCCGATATTCGGCAACAATTCCTTCGAGATGAGCAAGCTTCGAGGAATTAGCGGCTTGCCTTTCTGGCGAAATGGATTCCACTTTCATCGGTCGAAGAGCCATGCCTCGTGGGCTGCGTAGTAACTCACACGCTCAGGATCGTCGCGAACTAAAATATCCGCATTGGCTCAGCCGTATAATTTTAGAAGTCATGCCCACGCAATCGCGCATCACTCCCGATCGCATCGTCCTGGTCGGTGTATTTCTTGCGGCAATCGCCTACCTCCAGGACATTCGGTACGACTTCATCCTCGATGACATACCGCTGATACTGATGGATGAAACGATCGCATCGTGGCGGAATTGGAAAACGCTGTTCGTGAATCCTATTTCTCCGCCGGTCAGCTCCATGTTTCCAGTGGAATTCATGACGGTTCATTACCGGCCCGTTTACAGGCTGTGGCAAATGCTGAACGCGCAGTTGTTCGGATCGGTGCTGCCCTGGTGGCATCTCACGTCGATCCTTCTGCATATCGCGGCAACGATTCTCGTCTATCAACTCGGCATCAAACTCTTGAAAGAGCCTTGGACCGCCGCTTTGGCCGCTTTGCTTTTTGCCTTTCATCCGATTCACGTGGAATCGGTGGCCTACGTCACGGCTTCGACCGATCTCCTGGTGACCATCTTCTCGCTGATTGCGTTTCTGGCTTATTTCCGCTTCCGCGAAGAAGGCGCCTCCCCCATCTATTTCCTGGGTTCCGTGCTTGCAGCGGCGATGGCCATGTTGTCGAAGGAAACGGCCGGGATGATTCCATGGATGCTGGTCGCGTATGAGGCGCTGCGCCCGTCTATTTCAGGGGTTCCGTCCGGCGCATGGCAACGGTGGAAACAATTTTTCTGGACGCTGCCATTTTTCGCGGTGGTGGGCGCTTATGTCGCGGTACGCACGCTGCTCTTCGGCGTCAACACCGGGCCAGGCCCGGGCGGGAGCCGCTGGGCCGCTCTCCTGGATATTCCTCTGGTGCTGATTCTGTATCTTCACAATCTCTTCTGGCCGTTCCGATTGAGTTTTTTTTATCCCGTGGAATGGGGTTCCGAGTGGACCGTTTTGAAGGCCGCCGCAATTGTCCTGGCGATGGTGACGGCGATTTATTTGTGGATTCAATATCAGGATCGAAGCGGCGTGCGATTGCAGCTGTTGTGGGCGGCGATTCTCTTTGTGCCGCCCGTGCTGGGCGTCTATGCGTTCGAGCGTGCAGCCTGGGGCCAGGACCGGCAAGTGTATCTGGTTTCAGTTCCCATTTGCCTGATCGTGGCGGCGCTCCTGACTGATCGGAGACTGCCGACAAAAGCATCCATCCTGGTCAGCGCGCTGGTTCTTGCGATCTTGCTTGTGGATACCGTGTTTCAAGTTCCGAGATTCAGCGACAATGCGGCCATTTATGCCAGCGCGCTGAAAGTGGCTCCGAGGAACACCCTGGCGCATGGCTATTACGCGGAAGCGTTGTGGTCGTATGGACGATACGAGCAGGGTCTGCGCGAGTTCAAGATTGTCACCGACCTGCTGCCAAAATCGCCGGGTGCATACGAACGCTATGGCGCGGCGCTGGCTCAAACTGGCCAGGACGACGAAGCCATGGCGGAATACGCGAAGGCGTTGCATTGGTCCACGAGCCCCACGGCGCTTCGAGCGGTTGTGTTATCCGAAATGACGGGGATCGAACTAAAGCGTTCGGAATTCCAGGAAGCTGCGGACCATGCGCGCGAGGCGATTCAGATCGCTCCGCAAACCCTGAACTATCACTCCCTGCTCGCGCAAGCGTTGAGCCGGCAAGGCCACACCAGGGAAGCCGACGAAGAAATGCGAATCGAGGCCGGCATACGGCAGCGATACGTTCAGGAACAGCGCGCATCCAAAAATTAGCGGCTTGCCTGTGTGTCAAATGGCTTCCGCCTTCCTCGAACCCCCGGCATCGACCTTCAGCGCTTTCAGCAACCTCTTGGCCATTCTTGAACCGTTCAGATGAATCGCCATTTGAGCGAACGGTCCCTCCGGCCTCACATACGACGCTTTCCTCTGTTATTCTACCGGGAACGGGGGATGGTAAATTGAAAGCGAAGTTTCGCTAGAGAGGTCGCATGGATAATTCCAGAGTTGTCATCTCCGCCCTGGAGCGCGCTCCACACATAATTCTCCCTCTTATCCGCGAGGTTCCGGAGGCAATCCTAAAGCGCCGCCCGAAGCCAGGGAAATGGTCCGCCCACGAACATGCCTGCCACCTTTCCACCATCCATCCCGTGATGATTGCGCGCCTGAATTTGATGCTGAGTCATGCCAGACCTCACATAGTTCCTTATTTCCCCAGTCCGGACGAAGAGGATGGGGCGCTGTTGAAGTTGAAGTTGGATGACGAAATGCAGCGCTTTTCCCTCGACCGGCAGGAGCTAATAGGGCGATTGAAGACGCTTTCGCCGGATGATTGGCAACGCACTGCCGAGCATGGCGAGTACACGCACTATTCCGTTTTCATCATGTTTCGCCATTTGGCGATGCACGACATGTTTCATGCTTACCGGATTGAGGAATTGCTCTTGAAAAATAATTGGGAATGACTCGATGACGATCTTGCGCAAACCTGTGATAACTTGTGCGTGCCATGACACTGATTGAGAAAATCAAGGCCCGAGCGCGCACGAATCCTCAGCGCATCGTGTTTCCAGAGGGCGAAGACCCGCGCATGGTTTCCGCGGCTGTGGCCATCGGCAGGGAAAGGTTTGCGAAAATCACGCTGTTGGGCCGGAAGAAAATTATCGATTCGGTCGCCGCGGATTTGCATCTGGTGCTGGGGGATGTCGCCATCGACGATCCCGCGGCGAGCGCGCGCACGGAGTCGTACGCCCAGATTTATCACGAGCGCCAGCGCTCGAACGGCGCTTCACTGGACGAAGCGAGGGAGATCGCCCGGCGACCGCTGTACTTCGCGGCGTTGAGCGTGGCTGCGGGAGATGCCGACGGCACGGTGGGCGGCGCGGCCAACACCACGGGCGAAACGGTGCGCGCGGCGCTGCGCTCGATCGGCATGGCGCCGGATACGAAGCTGGTTTCCAGTTTTTTCCTCATGATCGTTCCGGAACGTCTGGGGACGGACGCGTACCCCGCCAGCGCTTTGCTTTTCGCCGATTGCGCCGTCGTGCCCGATCCTACGTCCGAGGAGCTTGCCGAAATCGCTCGCGCTACCGCCGAAAATGCGCGCGCCATGCTCGATGCGGAGCCGCGCGTCGCTTTCCTTTCGTTTTCCACCAAAGGCTCGGCGAGCCACCCGCGCGTGGAAAAAATCAGGGAGGCGCTGCGCATCTTGAAGGCGCGCGCGCCGGGGCTTGCCGCGGACGGAGAACTTCAGGCCGACGCCGCGCTCGTGCCGCACATTGCAAATGCGAAGGCTCCGGGCTCGCCCTCCGCCGGACATGCCAATGTGCTGATCTTTCCCGACCTCGATTCCGGAAACATTGGCTACAAACTCGTGGAGCGGCTGGGCGGCGCGCAGGCGATTGGCCCGATTTTGCAGGGCTTGCAGCGGCCCGCCAACGATTTGTCGCGCGGGTGTTCGGCCAGCGACATCGCGAGCGTGGCGGCCATCACGTCGCTGCAGGCCATCGAGCGCAAGGAAAAAGCTTTGGAACCACGGATGAACGCGGATAAACACGGATAAAGAAAAAGTAAGAACTCCTGTTTGCAAAATTAGGACAATGGCAACGCGAAATCACGCCCGCCGGTTTTCTCTCCCATCCTTACTCTTGTTTTTATCCGTGTTCATCGGTGTGCATCCGTGGTTGCTTCCCGAGCGAGCCTCCGCGCAGGAGATGGGCGATCGGGAAGTCGCCGTGAATCTGGCCGAGGGGCGGGTCGTGATCTGTGCGGCAAAGGATGGAATTATAGTGGCGGCGGTCGACGCACATGGCGAAGCCGGTTCACGGCCTCCCGCTATCGCGATGCTTTCCGCGGTTCGCATGGGCGTGATGCTGGGAGCGGTGGAATGGGTGCAGCCCGATTCGCGGGACAAGCCCGTGCGGCTGGATGACGAATTCCGCGGCCTCATCGCCACCGCGGTCAACACCTCCGGGGCGCAAGACCGCGCAGGTGAGGCGAGCGATATCGAGGTCGTTGGCGTCGCGTTGCTGGAACGTGTTCGCCAGCTTGCGGCGCTGCTGCATCACAAAATTAATCTGGGCGAGGACGAACCCTTGATTCGCGTCGTTCTCGCCGGCTATGTGCCGGGCTATGGGCCCGAAGCGTGGACGATCGATTACCGAATCCGCCAGGACGATCTAGGGGGCGATGTCTGGAGGACTCGCGTGCTGCGTCCGGCGTACAACCAGATTTATCCGCCGGAAAACGGCCGGCCCAGAACGCTCATCGAGGTGCGCTATCCGCCGGAGAATCGAGCCACGGGCGCCCCCGAGCTTCTCGATCTGCTCCAGCAGAACGATGCGCGCCTCGGGAAAATCCGCGCCGCGAATGAAATTCAGGAAAAATCCGTGGCGCTCGTCGTGCAAGGGCTGAGCCAGAAAGCCGGAGCCGCAAGCGTTTCCACTTTTCTGAAGGCGGCTCTTACGGCAATCGCTCCTCCGGAAACAGACTTTACGATGGCGATGGTCGACTACGATCGAGGATTCGAGTGGATTGTCCAGCCGCCGAAAGCGCCCGCTCCACCACCCGGCGAAACGCCCGGCAAGACGCCCGACGATAAAACGCCGGAAACACCCGAAAAGCCCACGCTGCTCCATAAGCCCGGAAACTGATTCCTGGTAAAAATACGCGGTGGCACAGGCTGTGTTCTTTTGAATTTAGCTTGCCACAAATCAAAGCCACGCAGGCTTCACAGGTTGCGGAAAAAGTAGTACAGGCAGAGTGCCTGTGCTACTGCGGAGGGTGCACGGTGGCTGGGGAATCGGCTGAGGGCGCGTTTGACTGCGGAGTGAAATCGCTCCACTTGACGATCACGCGAATCGGAACATGCGCGCCGCCGGCTTCGAAGGTTTCGTCCGAGCGTGAGTACGCGGGGAACCACAGATTTCCGCCAACCTGCTGGCGGTACGTCTCGAAAACCGTGAACGGCAGGGAGGAAGCCGTGACATCGCCGGTTTCGGTGACCCACTTGCCCATCGTTTTGACGATGACCAGATCCTGCGTATCGACCCACACGACGCCCGAAAAATAGGCGTGGGTGCGTTCCAGTGCGCGCGGTTTGATTGTGAAATAGTAGGCGCTTAGCTCGTCGAGCGGCTGCTTGCCGCCATATGTGATGATGTATTTCGGAAGCTGCGCCGTCGTGAGCGGAAACATCGGCGCCACGGCGAGAAGGTCGGAATCCCCCCTCTGCAAATCCAGATAGTGAAGCGTCGAAGGCTGGCGACTGACCGGCTTTTCGTACAGCTTGCCGTCCGGAGCAATTCGCAATTGTGTGACGATTTCGAGTTGGCCGGCGGGCTTGTTGTCCGGGCCGATCTCCTGAATGCGCACGTCTTTCTGAAACGTATAGTCGCGGATCGCGAGCGCCATTTGATCTTCCTTGGCCGCGAATCGGCGGATAATTTCGTCCGGCGGGAGCGTGGGAGGCTCGGGCTTGGCGGGCGGCGGTGGCGCGGGGAACTTCGTTGACGCGGGCGGCTGCATCGGTCCGGCAACCTGAGCGAGCAGCGAAGCGGGCGCGGCGGCCGTTGCGAGGGCGAGCGCGCAACATGCGGCGAGGATGTTTGATCTTCGTATCACGGGAATCATGGAATTCGCCACCGTCCGTTGGATGCAATCCGTGGTTATTTTGTAGCACGGCCTCGTGAGAAATCCGGCGCGCCGCCTTTTGGCCCGTGCAACAGTGTATCGCGGCGGACCCACCCTTCGCACAGGACGCGAAGGATGGGGCGCCCGGCGGGTTCCAGTCGCACAGGTTTCATCGTGTGTGGTTTTGATATGTGGCAAGCGAAATTCAAAAGAACACAGGCTGAAGCCTGTGCTACCGGGGCCGCTGGACCTTTGCTACAATCGCGAGTCTGCAAAAATCGGTTCTTGAGTGAAGTGCCGCCGTGGAAACACAGGCCAAGCGATTTTTCGTGTCCGGCAGGGTGCAGGGAGTGGGGTTCCGATTTTTCGCCGAGCGGACGGCATCGGGCCTGGGCCTCGGCGGATTTGCGAGAAATCTGTTGGATGGGCGCGTGGAAGTCTACGCCATCGGCGACGCGCAACAATTGGACGCGCTGAGGGACGCTTTGCGGCGCGGCCCGCGCATGGCGGGCGTGGACCGGCTGGACGAGCAGGACGCGGAAGTTTTGCCGAAATATTCGGCCGCGTTCTTCATCGAAAGCGACGATTGAAAGCACGGAGAGGTTCAGGCGACGGCCAGCACGGCCATTGAAAGTTATTTAAGATTAAGAGCGGAACTTTATTTTGAAAGGTGGAGCGACAGGAATGAACCATTTGAAGCAATTCATTCGGGAAATTCCCGATTATCCAAAGCCGGGAATTCTATTTTACGATCTGACGACATTGCTACAAAATCCCGGCGCGTTCCACGGACTGGTCGATGAGTTGTGCGAGCATTATGCGGGGCAAAAAGTGGACGCGGTTGTGGGCGTCGAGGCGCGCGGATTTATTCTGGCGCCGGCTCTTGCCTACCGGCTCAACGCGGGTTTTGTTCCCGTGCGGAAACCCAAAAAGCTGCCTTCGAAAACCACTTCCGTCACCTACCAGCTCGAATACGGCACGGACACGCTTGAAATTCACGAGGACGCGATCAAGCCCGGCCAGACCGTGCTGATCAGCGACGATCTGCTCGCCACCGGAGGCACGGCCGCGGCAACCGTGGAACTGGTGCGCAAGCTGGGAGGAAAAGTGGTTGGCGCATCGTTCGCCGTCGAACTCACGTTTCTCGGCGGCCGCGCAAAGTTGCCGGGAATCGACGTCTTCACGATGATCCAGTACGACAAGTAGGAAGAAAAAGCGTTGGAACCACGGATGCACACGGATCAACACGGATCAACACGGATCAACACCGATAAAACCAGAGCCTGAAAATTAAGGGGAAAGCTTTTCAGTGGCACAGGCTTCAGCCTGTGTGGGGTTGAATTTTGCGCGGGCCATCGGAAAGTCAAAAGAACACAGGCTGAAGCCTGTGCTACTTAAAACCGTTCGGCGCGGACACGCAATTCGACGCATGGAACCGGCTCATCGGAAAAAATTCCATGCGGACGGCATTTCTTTTTATTTATGCTTGGATTTTATCCGTGTTCATCTGTGTGCATCCGTGGTTGCTTACCGCGCGAGGCCGCGCTGGCGGACCACCTCGAAGAGGACGACTCCGGCGGCGACCGAGACGTTGAGCGCGCGCACGGGGCCCGTAGTCGGAATCGAAATCAGGAAATCGCAGCGCTCGCGCACCAGGGCGTGCAGCCCCTTGCCTTCGCCGCCCAAAACAATTCCCACGGGAATCTTGAAATCGGCTTCGGTGTGCCGCTGCTCAGCGCGTTCATCGAGCCCCACAAGCCAATAGCCCGCTTCCTTCATCTCCTCCATGGCGCGGGAAAGATTGGTCACGCGCGCCACGGGCAAGTGCGAAAGCGCTCCGGCGGACGCGCGCGCCACGGCCTCGGTAAGCCCGGCTGCGCGGCGCTCGGGAATCACGACGCCTTGCGCGCCAGCCGCGAGCGACGTGCGAACGATGGCGCCAAGATTTTGCGGGTCTTCGACCCCGTCCAGAAGAACGATCAATCCGGGGGCGCCGCCTTCGGGTCGCGGCTTCAAGAGGTCGTGAAAACTGGCGACGGGCGAGGCGGCAATAAACGCGACCACGCCCTGATGTTCGCGAGTTCCGGCCGAGCGATCGACCTGCGTGCGTTCCTCAAAACGCACGGGCACACCCTGCTTCCGAGCGAGCCGCACGAGCGCTTCAATCCGCGTGCCGTGTGTGCCTTTGGCAACCAGGAGGGAATCGAGCGGGCGGTTCGCTTCCAGCGCTTCACGAACCGCGTGGATTCCTGTAAGACGATCCATATCGAGTCATGTCTCCTGTTTCTTCGAGGGCGAAGAAAGTTTCCTGTATTAAATTCCGGTTCCGGGATTCCTGGACAGAGCCGCATACAGCGGGATCAGCGTTCGAGCGTGGCGATGACCTGCGCGGCAATTGCTTCCCCGCGCCCGATGGCGTCAACGCCTTCGTTGGTTTTCGCCTTCAGGTTGATCGCGGATTTTTCAATGCCCAGCGATTTCGCGAGCGCCTCGCGCATGGCGGGAAAATGCGGCCCCAGCTTCGGCTTTTCCGTGATGACAATCGCATCGATGTGCGCGATGCGAAAGCCGCCTTCGGCGAGCAGATCGCGAATGCGCTCCAGAAATCGCAGGCTCGACACGTTCTTCCACTTCGGATCGGTGTCCGGAAAATGCGTGCCAATATCGCCCAGTCCGGCGGCGCCCAGAAGCGCATCGCACAGAGCGTGCGCGAGCGCGTCGCCATCCGAATGTCCAACCGGCCCCTTGGGAAATTGGAGTTCGATGCCGCCGAGAATCAATTTGCGGCCTTCGGCCATTCGATGCAGGTCGTACCCGATCCCTGCGCGCGTCATTTCCCGGCGCGCTCCTGGCGCAGATAAAACTCGGCAAGCTCCATGTCGCCGGGGCGAGTGATCTTCAGGTTGCGTTCGGATCCGACGACCACATGAACGTCGCGTCCGATGCGCTCGACCAAGCCCGCCTCGTCCGAAGCCGTCACTCCATCCTGCCGCGCGCGCGCAAACGCTTCCAATAGCAAAGTGGAGCTGAACACCTGCGGAGTCTGTGCGAGAACCACGCGCTCGCGTGGAATCGTGGCGGTGATAAGCGCGACATCCGTGGGCAGACTTGCGCGCTTCACTTCCTTCACCGTGTCCATCGCCGGAATGCCCAGGATGGCCGCGTCGCAGGCGGCGGCTTCGGCAATCACGCTCTCGATCTGCTGGACCGTCACGAGCGGCCGGACCGCATCGTGAACCAGAATCAGATCCGTCTCGGGGGAAACCTCCGCGAGCGCGCAGGCAACGGAATCCTGCCGCGAATCGCCGCCTCGCACGACGCGCACGGGCCGGCCAATATTTTCCGCCGCGACGCTGGCCGTCACGGAATCGACTTCCTCGGCGCGCGTCGAGATAACGAAATCCGTGATCGATGGGCAGGCCGCAAGTCGCCGCAGCGTGAAGATCAGCAGCGGCACGCCGTCCAGCGAAAGAAACTGTTTCGGCGTATCCGCGCCCATTCTGGTCCCTAGCCCTGCGGCAGGAAGGATGGCAGTTACACGGTTCATTAGGGCCTCAATGATAGAGCTAAAGAGCTTACACTAAATGGAAGGACTTATACATCATGGGAAATGAACGCGGAAGACGAAGGCCAGGCTGCCCATTCGGCCATCACAAAAATTGAACCTATGAAGCAATTTCTTTGATTTGACGAGGGCACTGGCACACGGTAGGCTACCACTTTGCCGAAGCGCGATTCGATCGGCTCTGGGCTGTTTCAGACATTTTATTTCGATAACTTCGATAAGGAGAACCATGTCGACTGAACTGCGTGATCATCTAATGCTGACGTACGAAGAGCTGGAAGAATTGAATTTGCAGGCAAAAGAGCAGCGCATGAAACGAGTTGATCCCCACAAGATTCAGGAAGAGCGGCTGCGGTATTTGACGAACGAGAAGCGGATCAAGGCCATAACCGTGCTTTTCAGCGACCTCGAAGGGCGCTTGCACATGCTCGATTACGACAAGAAGTTTTTCACCAAGAGCTGGGACAACCTGACGTTTGACGGCTCTTCCATCCGCGGATTCACCGCGCAAAGGGAAAGCGACCTGCGCCTGGGAATCGACTGGGCCGCATTTTACTGGACTCCTGCCGATTATTTCGGCACCGGCAAGGTGATGGTCTTCGGCGAGGTCATCGACAAGGATGGCAGCTCGTTCGCCGCGGATATTCGCGGCGTATTGAAAGCCTACAGCCAGGAAGTTTTTAAGCGGGAAGGGTATACGCTGAACGCCGCCAACGAAATCGAAGGTTTTCTCTTCGCGGGGGTGGACGCGGAAAAGAAGTATCCTGAAACCGGGAAGTTCGAATACGTGAACACGGGTGGCTACTACCATTCGCTTCCCGGCGATCCCCTGCGCACGTTCATCGACACCGCTGCTGAAGTGCAGCGCGCCATGGGCTTCCAGAACGAGAAGGATCACCCGGAAGTCGCGCCCTCGCAGTTTGAAATCAACTATTCGTACGGCGAGGCCGTGGCCGCCGCCGATCAGATTCAGCTCTACAAGCTGATCTGCCGTGAAGTGGCGACGCGGATGGGCTTCACCGCTTCGTTTCTGCCCAAGCCGGTCGTCGGCGTCAACGGCAGCGGCATGCACACCAACGTGTCGGTCTCGAAGGGCTCGAAGAATCTGTTCTGGGACCCGAAGGGCGAAGAGAAAATCTCGCGCACAGCCTGGCAGTTCGTGGATCGGATCTTGACCCATGGTCTCGATCTCTGCCTGCTGATGAATGCGAGCGTGAACTCTTATCGTCGGCTGGATCCGCACTTTGAGGCGCCGAACCAACTCAACGCTTCGGCCGTCAACCGCGGCGCGATGGTCCGCATTCCGATCGGGAACGAGAAGTCCTCGCGCATTGAGGTGCGAGCGGTTGCACCGGATGCAAACCCCTACCTGGTGCTCTATTCGATCTTCAAGACAGGGCTGAATGCAGAAGCTTCGAAGATGAAGAACCTGCGCGCGGCTCAGCGTTTCCTGCCGGACAACATCTATACGGCCATCGAAGACTTCCGGAACTCGGAGTGGACAACCACGTTGCTGGGCGAGGATGTTAAGGCACGCTATGCGGACCT
>PLUM01000014.1:0-1982 GCA_003165465.1 Acidobacteriota bacterium | reverse complement strand
AAGGCTCCGAGTTCGATTATCGGCACTCTCACGGCGTTTTTCGGCCGTTCCAGAACCCCCCGTTGCCACGTGTCTTCTGCGGGTGGTAGCCTTCGAATGCTGACTTATTCCGGTCTATCTCTGGAGTTACCCACCACATGCAGACGAGTTACAACGGCATTCCTATCCCGGCGAACGGCAAGCCAATTGAATATGCGGACGGTATTTACACTGTTCCCGATCATCCAATCATTCCTTTTATCGAAGGCGATGGCACGGGCCGTGACATCTGGAAGGCTTCGCAGCGGGTATTCGATGCGGCGGTCGAAAAGGCCTATGGCGGCAAGCGCAAGGTGGAGTGGTACGAAGTGCTGGCCGGGGAGAAGGCGTATCGCCAGACTCAGAACTGGCTGCCGGACGATACCGTAAAGGCAACGCTGGACTTCAGAGTGTCGATCAAAGGCCCATTGACGACGCCGGTGGGCGGCGGGATTCGCAGCCTGAATGTGGCGCTGCGCCAATTGATGGATCTCTACCAATGCATTCGGCCGGTGAAGTATTACGCGGGCGTGCCCAGCCCGGTGAAGCATCCGGAAAAACTGGATGTCGTGATCTTCCGCGAGAACACCGAGGACATCTACGCGGGCATCGAATTCCGCGAAGGCACGCCTGAGGCGAAGAAGTTCATTGCCTTTTTGAACGACGACATGCTGAAGGGTACGAAGAAAAAGATCCGGCTGGATTCAGGCGTTGGCGTGAAGCCGATCTCGATCACCTGCTCGAAGCGACTGGTGCGTGCGGCTATCCAATATGCGCTCGATAAGAAGCTCAAGATAGTGACGATCGTCCACAAGGGCAACATCCAGAAGTTCACTGAGGGCGCGTTTCGCGAGTGGGGGTACGAGGTTGCAGCCCAGGAGTTCCGCGAGCAGACGGTGACCGAGCGCGAGAGTTGGATCCTTGGCAACGTCGAGGCGAACCCAAAGCTCACGGCAGAGGAGAATGCCGCGATGATCGAACCAGGGATCGAGTTTGCCTCGAAGGAGTTCGGCGAGAGCGTGGTTGCCGAGGTCAAGGCGGTGCTGGCAGCCATCGGGGAATCGCACGGCGGCGGTAAATGGAAGTCGAAGGTTCTGGTGAACGACCGGATCGCCGACTCGATCTTCCAGCAGATTATTCTGCGACCGGAGGACTACAGCGTGCTGGCTACGACGAACCTGAACGGCGACTATATTTCGGACGCAGCAGCCGCGCAGGTTGGCGGGTTGGGCATTGCACCCGGCGGAAATGTCGGCGACGGCTATGCGGTCTTCGAGGCGACCCACGGGACGGCGCCAAAGTACGCGGACAAAGATGTGATTAACCCGGGATCGGTGATGCTTTCAGGCGTGATGCTGTTCGACTTCCTCGGCTGGAAAGAGGCGGCGCGTCTGATCGAGAGCTCACTGGAAAAGACGATCGCGCAGAAGTTCGTGACCTATGACTTTGAGCGAGCGATGCAGGGTGCGACGAAGGCGAAGACAAGCGAGTTTGCGACGCGGATGATCGAGAATATGTGAGTGCTTGCCGCACGGGCGGAAGCGTTTTCGGCGCAGATGCCGCACGACGAGTGTGAATAGACGACTGAAGAGTCAACAAACGAAGGGAATACGTGATGCGGAAGAAAGTAACTATTGTTGGAGCAGGAAACGTGGGCGCTACTGCGGCTCACTGGATTGCAGCGAAGGAACTGGCGGATGTCGTTCTGATCGACGTCATTGAGGGCGTGCCGCAGGGCAAGGCGCTCGATCTGCTGCAGGCGATGCCGATTGAGAAGCGGGATGTTTCGATCGTCGGGACGAACGACTATGCGGACACCGCGAACTCGGACATCGTTGTGATTACCGCCGGAATCGCGCGAAAGCCCGGTATGAGCCGCGACGACTTGCTGAACACAAACTTCAAGATCATGTCGGACGTCGTGAGCAAGGTGGTAGCAGCGTCGCCGAATTGCATCCTGATCA
>PLUM01000099.1 GCA_003165465.1 Acidobacteriota bacterium | reverse complement strand
GAATCGCCCGTGTGCACGCCCATGGGATCGAAATTTTCAATCGAGCAGATGACCACGAAGTTGTCGCGGTAATCGCGCATCACTTCGAGTTCGTATTCCTTCCATCCCAGCACTGATTCCTCGACCAGCGCCTCATGCACCGGGCTGGCATCGAGCGCACGCGCAATCGCTTCCGTGAATTCCTCGCGGTTGTAGGCGATCGATCCGCCTGTACCGCCCAGCGTGAACGACGGCCGGATCACGACGGGGTATCCAAGCTGGTCGGCGAGCGTCAGCCCGTCCGGCGCATTATTGATCAGCGCGGAGGTCGGAACATCGAGTCCCACCTTGCGAATGGCGTCCTTGAACCAAAGCCGGTCCTCGGCCACCTTGATCGCGCGCAGCGACGCGCCGATTAATTCCACGTCGTATTTTTCGAGGACACCGCTTTCCGCCAGCTCGACGGCAAGGTTCAGCGCGGTCTGTCCGCCCACGGTCGGCAAAAGCGCCTGCGGTTTTTCCACGGAAATAATTTTTTCGAGATATTCCTTGGTCAGCGGCTCGATGTAGGTGCGGTCGGCAATCTCCGGGTCGGTCATGATCGTCGCGGGATTCGAGTTCACCAGGACAACTTCATATCCTTCGGCCCGCAGCGCCTTGCACGCCTGCGTGCCCGAATAATCGAACTCGCACGCCTGCCCGATCACAATCGGGCCGGAGCCGATGATTAGGATTTTCTTGATGTCTTTGCGCTTGGGCATGAAATTACTCGGCCCTCTTCTGTCCACGGCGCAACGCGCCGGATAGTTTCCAATTTTTCATGGTGTCCGTGAACTGCCGGAATAAGTAGTGCGAATCGTGCGGCCCGGGCGAGGCCTCGGGGTGGTACTGCACGGAAAATAGCGGCAGGGTGCGGTGCCGCAATCCTTCATTGGTCTGGTCGTTCAAATTCACGTGCGTGACTTCCACGTCGTCCGCCGGCAACGAATCCGGGTCCACGCAGAAACCATGATTCTGCGAAGTGATTTCAACCTGATTGGTCAGCAGGTTCTTTACCGGATGATTCGATCCGTGGTGGCCAAATCGCAGCTTGAATGTTTTTCCGCCGAGCGCCAACCCGCAGAGCTGGTGGCCCAGGCAAATGCCAAACACCGGCACGCGGCCAAGCAGATTGCGGATCGTTTCAATCGCGTACGTCGCCGGCTCCGGATCTCCCGGCCCGTTGGAAAGAAAGACGCCGTCAGGCTTTAGTGCCAGCGCGTCTTCCGCCGATGTTTTCGCCGGGACCACCATCACTTCGCAATGATGATCGACAAGCAGGCGGAGAATATTCTGCTTGATGCCAAAATCGTAGGCCACCACGCGGAATTTCCGCGATTCCTTGCCGGACTGCGCCTCGCCCATCGATTCGTTCCAGGGCGAAGCCGTCAATTCAATGGAGCCTTTGTCCCAGGCGTATTGCCGCTCGGAGGTGACGCGACTCGCCAGTTCGAGTCCCGCCATCGAGGGCAATGCTCGCGCTTCCGCCAGCAGAACATCCTCGGGCGTGCCATCGGTCGAAATCACGCCACGCAGCGCACCCTTCTTGCGAATGTGCAGAACCAGCGCGCGCGTGTCCACATCCCACAGAACGGGAATGCCGTGCCGCACAAGGTAGTCCTGCGCGGATTCGCCCGAGCGCCAGTTGGAGGCGATCGCCGAAAATTCCCGCACGACGAGCGACTCGATGTGAGGAATGGAAGACTCCTCATCGTCGGCGTTGGTCCCGACATTTCCAATATGGGGATAGGTCAGGCAGACAATCTGTCCCGCGTAACTCGGATCGGTGAAGACTTCCTGATATCCGGTGAGGCTGGTATTAAAAACGACTTCCCCGCCCCGGCGAGTGATCGCTCCCGCCGCGCGGCCGAGAAAAATTCGCCCGTCTTCGAGCGCAAGAATCGCTTTCCGAGCTTCTGCTTCCGACAGTGGATCCTCTTTCCGGCGGGCTCCCCTTCTGCATTCAGGGTAATCAAGCCAAGCACGCGCCCATCCCAGGCGTTATTTTACGGTTTCGGCAAAAATCGGGATCGAACCAAAATGATCTACCGGCCAGTACGCGAACACAGCCTTGCCGTAAATAAATTTTCGCTGTACCGGCCCGAAAATCCGCGAATCGTTCGAGCTGTTGCGGTGATCCCCCATTACAAAATACTCGCCCTTCGGAATTCGCGTCGGCGCATACGTCCCGAAGTCTTCCGACTCGGCCGGAATATAGGGCTCCGGCAGGAGTTTGTCATTCAGAAAAACTTGTCCGCCGCGAATTTCAACCATGTCGTCCGGCAAACCCACGACGCGCTTGATAAACGACTTCGAGCGGTCAAGAGGATACCAGAAAACGACGACATCGCCGCGCTCAATCGGCTCAAATTTGTAAACGAACTTGTTGATGAAAATTCGCTCCTGATCGGAAATCAGGGGAGTCATGCTCGTGCCTTCGACTTTCACCGGCTGGTAGAAAAAAATGATGATAACGACAGCGAGGCTGAGCGCAATGACGAGATCGCGGCCCCAACTTCTTAGTTCGCGCCGCAGCGGTGGCTCCGCTCCGGGCGCGACAGACGTGCTGATTTCGGCGCTCGGCTCCATCATGTCGTTACGCGTGAACAACTAAATTTATACCACGCCAGTTTGCCGCGCGCCACTGTTACAGAAACGGGAGCCGGGCTGGGCTTCCGATATTCCCGCGCCACCCGATTTGAGGTTGACGCCGGACGAAGGTCCGGCATATGGTTTGCGCGGAAATCGTCTCGCCACTCCCCGGGGTGGCGTACTTCCAGGCGCCACATTTCGATGGGATGAAGTCTAGTTGTCAGGGAGGTTCACATGCGTTGGATGCGTGGAGTCATGCTATTTATTGCGGGCGCCGCCTGCGGCATTTTATTTGCGACGCAGCCCAGCGCCGCGCCGCAAGAAAAACCGACTGGTCTTAGACTGAACCACGTCGGAATCTACGTGAAGAATTTCGACGAGTCCATGAATTTCTATACGAAGACCATGGGCTTCCGCGTGGCCTTCGTGCTGAATGACAAGGAAGGCAAACCGAGTCTCGCCTATCTTCAGATCAATCGCGACACGTTCCTGGAATTGGCCCCGACCACCGCGGATCGACCAGTGGGACTTTCACACGTTGGCATCTGGGCCGACGATCTGAACGCCACGGTCGCCGCGCTGCGGCAACGCGGGGTGAAAGTGGACGACCCTCGCGCGGCCGCCTCTCATGCGCCCTTGACGAATGCGTTCGATCCCAACGGCGTGCGACTGGAGTTGCTCGACTATGTTCCGGAGTCGCTCCAGAAAAAAGCAATCGACGGCTGGAAGTAATTTAATCTTGCAGTTTTGGGGACGAAGGATTTGCGTGGCACAGACTTCAGCCTGTGTTCTTTGGACTTTAGCATGCCACAAATCAAAACCACGCAGGCTGAAGAGCCTATGTGGCAACTGGCAAATCTTTGTAGGGCACGGCTTCAGCCGTGCCGTAAAGTGCGCGCAATCAATGCTGCTTTAGCCGCTGGCTATTTCGGGATCGAGTTGTCACACAGGCTCAGAAGCCTGTGCCACTGAAAAGCGGTCGTTCTGTATTTTATTTACAGGCGACAATGCGCAGCCTGCGGTAGTCGCCCCACCACTGGCCGTCGCGAAATAATTTCGGGCGGAGCAGTTCCTCGACTCTTCGTAGAAATTCCTCGCGTTTCACTTCGCCGGCCTTTGCCAGATACTCCGCGCCGAACATGACGATCCAGTTCCGCAATCCCGCCGCGCCATCCGCAAGCGCCGTCGGCCGGTCGAACAGCGTGATGAGCCGCACTTCGAAGCCGTTCTTCTCCGCCACCGTTACGTATTCGCTCACGCTCGGAAAATACCACGGCTGCACTTCGCCGGGCCTCGCGGCGCCAAGCTCGTCCAGCGCGCGGTCCATCGCATCCTGCATCTCACGGACATTCCCCTTGCCGCCAAGCTCCGCGACAAATCGCCCGCCTGGGCGCAGCGCTCTCCAGACGCCCTGGAACACGAGTTCCGGTTCATGAATCCAGTGCAGCGCCGCATTCGAGAATACCGCGTCGAATTCCTCGCGATACGCAAGACGCCGCGCATCCGCAACTTCAAATTTTAGATTTGGATACGCCGCCCGCGCCGCGGCCACCATCTCTGCCGAGCGGTCCACTCCCACAACCTGCGCGCCGAACTCGGCAATCTGCGCACTCAAATGCCCGGTGCCGCATCCCAAATCGAGGATACGCTCCCCGGCGCGCGGATCGAGCAGCGAAACTACATCGGAGCCGTATTTCCAGATGAAATCGTGCTTCGCGTTATATAAGCCGGCGTCCCACGCCGCGCCCGCTTCTGGCGCCTTTTCGCTCACGACAACTCCTTATTCGCTTCCGATGTCGTCCACAACGTCGTGTTTAGTAGCGCCGGCGTCCCGCCGGCAGTTTTGCGCCTCGACACGAGCAGAAAAACTGCCGGCGGGACGCCGGCGCTACTAAACCTATGCCACGAAATCGGATTTGGACGACTTCCGAATTCGAGCTGCCTCCGCCGTGACATATTCAGGCTAAGCAATCGACGCTTAACTCTCGACGGTCGTTTCCTCACCAGTCACCCATAACAAGTCACCAGTCACAGTTTTTTAAACGCCCCGAACGCATACTGCACCGCGGCGAGCGCCGCGCACACGGCCGTCTCGGTGCGCAAAATGTTTGCTCCCAGCGCAACCTCCACAAATCCGCAAGCGGCGGCTGACGCAAATTCCGCGTCAGTCCATCCGCCTTCCGGACCAATCGCGATGGCCACGCGTGCCGCATCGTTCTCCTGGCGCAGCGCCGCGGCAGGTTCGATCACTTCGCGCATGGGCCTCGCGCCCACGCGTTCGGAGAGCAATAGTTTTAGCGCGGCAGCCGGCGCCGACAATGCCTCGCGCGTCTTTGTGGCGACTCCGAGGGCGGGAATGCGCAAACGCCGCGCCTGCTGCGCGGATTCCGCGAGAATTCGTTTCCACCGTTCCGCGCGTTTCTCCGCGACGGCGATCAGCCCCTTTTCGCTTCGATCCGCCGCGAGCGGCACGATTTCATCGACGCCCAGCTCCGTCGCCTTTTCAAGCGCCCACTCGAACCGGTCAAACTTGACGATGGCCAGAAGCATCTCGATCCGAACGGGTGCAAGCGGCGCGGGCAGTTGCTCGACAAGCGAGAATTGCACTTCATCGCGTCCCACGTTCTCGGTCCGCGCGAGCCACAGGCATCGCCCGTCGCTCAGCTCGTATAATTGCCCGGATTCCGCGCGCAAGACGCGCCCCAGATGGTGCGCCGCATCGCCGCGCAGGGTTGCGGATCCCGCCTCGAACTCGTCCACGAAGAATCGTCGTCTCATGTGCCGCTATGTTATATCAATCGCATGGCATCACGCGCGCAGGCAATCCGCCAAATTAAATTTTCCGTATGGAGTAAATGTAGTGGCACAGTCTTCAGCCTGTGTTCTTTTGACTTTCGCTGGTCACAAATCAAAACCACACAGGCTGAAGCCTGTGCTACTAAGTGCTTATCCAAAAATATCTTTTACTTTTTCGAAGAGTGAAGAGTCGCGCTGCGCGGGGCGATTTTCGGCCGGCAACGTGGCGCCGAGTTGCTCGAACAGGCGGCGCTGCTCGCGCGACAGTTTGGTGGGAATCTCGACATGAATGTTAACGTACAGATCGCCTTTGCCGCCGCCGTGCGGATCGGGCAAGCCTTTTCCTTTTAAACGAATAATCTCCCCGGTCTGGGTGGCTTCAGGAATTTTGACTTTCTCTTCCCCATTCAGCCCCGGCACGATAATTTCCGCTCCGAGCGCCGCCTGCACGATGGTCACGGGCACGGTGCAGTACAAGTCCGCGTCCCTGCGCTCGAAGTACGGATGCGGCTTCACCTCCAGCACGACGTACAGGTCGCCCGCCGGACCATTGTTGCCGCCCGGCTCGCCTTCGCCCGGCACGCGCAGGCGCGTATTGGAGTCCACGCCCGCTGGAATCCTCAAATCGATGGTGTGCGTGCGCTCGATGCGCCCTTTTCCGTGGCAATCGGCGCACATCTCACGCACGATCTGCCCCGCGCCGCGGCAATCCGGGCACGTGCGTGAAATCGTGAAAAAGCCCTGCTGATAGTGAACCTGTCCCCGGCCGCCGCACGTGGCGCAGGCCACAACGCCCGTGCCGGGTTTCGCTCCCGTGCCGTTACAAGCTTCGCAAAATTCCAGCCGCGGAATGCGAATTTTCGTATTCACGCCGGCAGCGGCTTCCTCGAACGTCAGTTTCATGTCGTAGCGAAGATCCGCGCCACGCTGCGAACGGCTGCGGCCGCGCCGGCCGCCCACCACATCCTCGAACCCGAAAAAGTCGCCGAAAATATCCTGAAATCCATCGAAGATGGTTTCACTTCCGCCGCCGTCGAATCCTCCGCGGGAGACGCCCGCGTACCCATGACGGTCATACGCGGCGCGCTTTTGCGGATCGGAAAGAATCGCATACGCTTCCGTCGCTTCGCGGAATTTTCCTTCCGCTTCCTGCTTGGAGCTGGGGTTGCGATCGGGATGCCACTTCAGCGCCTTCTTGCGATAGGCAGACTTCACCTCTTCGGGGCTGGCGCCCTGCGCTAGTTCAAGGATTTCATAGCAATCGCGTTTTTCGCTCATCTCTCGCTCATCGACTGGTCCAGATGCGTGGCCTAATTTTCATTGGTGCTGGAATTCGCGCCTTCCCCGTCATGAACGGCAACACGCACAATCGCGGGCCGCAGCACGCGCCCATGAAACAGATAACCATCCTGAAATACGGCCACCACAAAACCGTCCGGATACTCCTCGGATTCCAGGCGCTCGATGGCCTGGTGCATGTGCGGATCGAACATTTTTCCCGCCGCCTCGATGCGCTGCACGCCGTGCTTCGATATCGAATCCCACAGCTGTTTGCGGATCATCGTGACGCCCTTGCGATATTCCTCATAGGCCGGGTCGTCATGCCCCTGAAGCGCGCGATCGAACGCGTCCATCACGGGAATCAGATCGAGGATCAGGCGCTCGACGCCGCGCCGCCCTTCTTCGTGACGGTCCCGCTCGGTCCTCTTGCGGAAATTTTCGAAATCGGCCTGGCGGCGCACCAGCGTTTGCAACAACTCTTCCTTCTCGGCCTTGAGCTTTAGAAGCTCCGAGGCCGGGGAAGTTTCGCCTGTTGGCGCGGGATCGGCGGAAGAGGCGTCGCCCGCAAAGGTCGATGACTCGGCCTCTCGTTCGACGCGATAGCCGTCGATGGGAGTCACACTTTCTTCTTCGCGCTTCGGTTTCACCACGTTTGCTAACTCCGATCCAATGTCTCGCTGAAGGCGCGTGCGACGAACGCCACGGCTGTAATCGCGCGCTCATAGTGCATTCGCATGGGGCCCAGAACGCCCACCGTTCCCTGCGACTGATCCTGGAAGGAATAGGGCGCGCTGATGAGCGCCAGGTGTTCCCCCGCGCGATCCATTCCCTTCACTCCAATCTGCACGTGCACCGGGTCCGGCGTATCGATGCAATTCGCCAGCAGCGCGATGATCCTGTGTTTCTCCTCGATCGCCGCGAGCACGTCCCGCAATTGCGATTGATCGTTGAATTCCGGAGCCGCCGCCATCTGCGCCGTGCCCTCGATATAGATGCGCTGCGCCGATCCCTGCCCGAGCATTGCCGGATCGCACAGCATCAGCGCGTTGCGCGCGAGCGTCGCGTACCGCTCCTCTTCCTTCGCCAGGCGCGTAAGCAAGTCCGCGCGAATCGCTTCAAGCACGCTGCCCGCGTAATGATGGTTCAAATATTCCGCCGTGTGGTCGAGATCAATCTGATTAAAAACCTGCTCAGGACGAATCACCTTGTCCCGCGTGTTGCCGCCCATCGAAACTAAAACGACGACGATGCGCCCGTCCGGCAGCAGAACGAATCGAATGTGTTCCAGCACGGTCTTCGAGATGGGCGGCGATACGACGATGCCAAGCCCTTTCGAGATTTCCGCAAGCACGTGCCCGGCGCGCTCGGCAATGTCCTCGCCCGACGTCGCGGCCGCGAATTCACTGCGTATGCGTTCCTCATCTTCCGGGCTTAGAGTCGCACTCGAAACAATCTGCTGGGCGAAAAACCGGTAACCCGAGGCTGTGGGAACCCGGCCCGCCGACGTATGTGGCTGATACAAAAAGCCTTGCTCTTCCAGGTCGGACATCACATTGCGAATCGTCGCCGAACTCAGCGCCTCCACGTGCCGGCGCGAAATCGTGCGCGAGGAAACAGGCTCACCCGTTTCTATATAGGCGTGAACGATGGCCGAAAGAATCTGCCGGTTGCGTTCGTTATTGGGCGCGGAGTCGGGCATTGGTTGCAAGGCTCAATCTAAATTTTCCCTACTACATTGATTTTATGCGCTACAGCGGCCCTCGTCAAATTGTACACCTGCCGTTTGTGCTAGGAGTCTGTCCCACGAAACGAAGATTCGCTCTCATCGCCTCTGCCCGTCCCATAAGGGACGGCATTACATAGCCCACCAATGCCCGATCGCCGCTAAAAAATCCCCGGGTCTGAAGACCCGGGCTACAACATTGTCGCATTGCTGTAATTGGCGGATTGCTGTAGCCCGCCTCTTCAGAGGCGGGGCCTTCCGCCAAATTATGCAACACGTTCTAGAGTGCGCCAGCGTTACCGAACGCGCTCCCATACCAGCGCCTCGCCGACAAACTCGGGCCTGAGTTCCGCCGCATCCACGCGCAGAGTCAACCGATTCGGCCCATCAAACGTGAACCATCGTTTGCGGTCGCGCCCAACGAGGTTCGGGACACTCGATATTTCCACGTGATGAACCACCAACCCTTCCTTTGCATGAACTTCGACCGTGCTGCAATAGGAACTCGATCCGTTGATCCCGGACAAGGCCTCGGATTCGGTCGGCACGAATCCCGACTTCCACTTGGGACGATTCGGGTCCATGCCGACGTAACACATGCGCATGGGATTCGTATCCGTGTAGAAGATGTATGCCACGTTTTGCACGCTCAGCCGCGTCGTTCCGTCCGCGAAACGATTGGTGCGCGCGACGAGCCGCCACATGCCCAGGAATTGCTTCGCAATGGCCGCGTCGTCCGGCGATTGCGCGCACACTCCAAACGACGCGCTCCCGAGCAGAACGATCAAGACGCTCACCGCGGCGAGCCGCCGAACTTTCGCCATCTTCTTTCCCTCCGATATGTCCGACTGGATGAAACGATCCGCAGTAGCGCGGGCTTCAGCCTGCGGGGTTTAGTCCTTGCAAGCACTCAACCCCGCAGGCTGAAGCCCGCGCTACTGAAACCTACGGGGTATCGATTTGCGCGCGTTGCAGGCGGTCGGAATAATCGACGTACAGCGTTTTCCATTCCGAATAAAAATCGATGGCGGCGGTTCCGGCTTCCCTGTGGCCGTTGCCGGTTCCCTTCCTTCCGCCAAAGGGAAGCTGAATCTCGGCTCCAATGGTCGGCGCGTTCACGTACACAATGCCGGTTTCGAGATCGCGCATCGCGCGGTAGGCTTGATTCACATTGCGCGTATAAATGGACGCGGAGAGCCCATACTTCACGCCATTGGCAATCCCGATCGCTTCGTCAAACGAGGAAAACGGAATCACGGCCACCACCGGGCCGAAGATTTCCTCCTGCGCGATGGTCATCTTCGCATCGACATCCGCAAAAATCGTGGGCTCGTGGAACCAGCCGCGCGCCAAATCGCCCGATTGCGCGCGATGTCCGCCGAGCGCCAGGCGCGCGCCCTCTTTTTTCCCGATCTCCACATACTTCATCACGATTTGGAGTTGCGTCTCGTTCACCACCGGCCCAACGTCCGTGCCCGCATCGAGCCCATCGCCGATCTTGAGCGCCCTGGTCCGCTCCGCAAAACGTTTTAAAAATTCCCCGTAGACTTTTGTGTGCACCGCAACGCGGCTGGCGGCCGTGCAGCGCTGCCCGCTCGTCCCAAAGCCGCCCCACACCGCGCCTTCCACCGCCAACTCCAAGTTGGCGTCGTCCATCACGATCATGATGTTTTTGCCGCCCATTTCCAGATGACACGGCTTGAACGAAGGCGCGCACGCCTGGTTCACGATGCGGCCGGTGTCCGACGAGCCGGTAAAACTCACCGCAGCCACGTCCGAATGCGTAACCAGCGGCGCTCCCGACTCCGGCCCCATGCCAGTCACGATGTTCAGGACGCCCGCCGGCAAACCCGCTTCCATCAAAATTTGCACGAGATTGTAAGTCGAGAGCGGCGTATCCTCCGCCGGCTTGATGACCACGGTGTTTCCGCAAATCAGCGCNNCCCGCCATGTAATACGTCATGTCGATGGCTTCCTGCACGTCGCCGCGCGCTTCGGACAGCGGCTTGCCCATCTCGCGCGTCATATCGCGCGCCAAATCTTCCTTGCGCCTCACGAGCGCTTCCGCGGCGCGATACAGAATCTCCGCGCGGCGCGGCGCGGGATACAAACGCCATTTCGTGAACGCCGCCTTGGCCGCGTCCACCGCATCGTTCACATCCTCCACGGTCGAGGACGGAAAAATCCCCACCAGTTCGCCCGCATTGGCCGGATTGCGATTCTCGAACGTCTTCCCGAGGCGCCCCTCGACCCACTCCCCGTTGATAAAATTTTTGTGAATTCTGGAAACAGCGCTGGTCGTCATGTTGCCTCCCGGCGATTGCGAGGCCTGGCAAAAGGCTGGCGGACGGTACAAACCGCATCGCGGCAGACATTTTCCCCGCGTTGCAGCCCAATGTAGCAGAGGGCCGGGAGAGCGTCAAACAAGCCTGACACTCTCTCCTTGAACGTTCAATTTCCGGGAGCTTTTAACCAAAACGATGGAGTGAATCGTTACGGCTTCGCGGCGGAACCCGCGGGCGCGGCCGACGAGGACGAGGACGCAGCCGCCACCGGCGCGCCCTTGCCCGCGGTTTGAGAACCCAGGCCGAGTTTGTTGAGCGACACGGCGTCGATCTTTCCTGTGGGACTGATGCCGTTTTTATTCTGATACGTTTTCATGGCGTCGACGGTTGCGGCGTCCCACTTCCCCGTCGGCTCGCCTGCGTAGGCGCCCTCGCGTTGCAGCGCGGCCTGAATTTCCTTGATGCGGTCGGGAGTGGGAGCGGTTTGTCCCTTGGCCCGGGCTTTTCTTTTGGATTTCGAGGAAGCGCGCTTTTTCTTCTTGGCGGCAGTGCTGGCACTCGTGGAGGAGGTCTGCCCCGCGCCCGGATGGCCTGCTGCGTAAATAGCGGGCGCCGCGCTCACGAGAAGCGCTGCCCCGAGGATGGATAGCCAGATTCGTTTGGTCATCGTTTAGCCATATTTCTCGCGCCAGTAGCACAGGCTTCAGCCTGTGTTCTTTTGACTTTGGCTTGCCACAAACCAAAACCACACAGGCTGAAGCCTGTGCCACCAATTACTGTCCGGGAGCGGGAACGACTCCGGCCAGGTACACCGTATCGAACTGGTCGCTGCCCGAACGGCGCAGGACTTTGAACAATACATTTTGTCCCGCCTTCAAGCCGGAAACAGCGTGGCGATACTCGGCCACGGAATTCACCGGTGCGTGGTTGACCTCGGTGATGACGTCACCGCGTGCGAAGCCGGTATCCTCGGCAAAGCTCGCCGGATCGACCTGCGTGACGAGCGCGCCCTTCATATTTTCGTATCCAGCGCGGCGCGCGCGGTCGGTCCCGAGATCTTCCAGGCGCAGGCCGAACTCGGCGGGCGTCGGTCCGCTGTCATTATTGGAGCCGTTGGCCGTGCGGTCCGGGAAAAGTTTGGTGCGATCGGCGACGGTGATGGAAGTTTCGCGTTCCTTCTTATCGCGCTCGTAGGTAACGTGCACGGAACTGCCGACAGGAGTCTGGGCAATCGGACTCACCAGATCGTTCCCCGTGTGCACCGGCTTCCCATTCACGCTGGTAATGACGTCGCCCGACTGCAGGCCGGCCTTTTCCGCCGGGCTGCCCGGCTCGACGCGCTGCAAAACAATTCCATACGACGCGCCGAGTTCCTTCAGCACGATCGGGTTGCTGCCCTGCGCTTCGGTAAAGCTCACGCCGATCGACCCGCGAGTCACTTTTCCGTTGCTGATAATCTGGTTGTAAACGCCGATGGCGGTATTCGAAGGCAGCGCGAATCCAACGCCTTCATTGCCGTGTCCGCCGGTGATGATGGCGGTATTGATGCCGATCACCTGTCCGGCCATATTCACGAGCGGGCCGCCGGAATTCCCCGGATTAATGGCTGCGTCGGTCTGAAGGAAACGCTGAAACTGCTGGCCCACATTGCCGCGATCCTTGGCGCTGATGATTCCGGCCGTGACGCTGCCTTGCAGAAATCCAAAGGGATTGCCGATGGCCAGCGCCCAGTCGCCCACTTGCACGGAATCGGAATTACCCAGCTTGGCGAAGGGCAAATCGTGGCCCACTTCAATTTTCAGGACCGCCAGATCGGTCTCTTCGTCCTTTCCAATCACCTTGGCCGTGTACTGCGTCTGTTCCCCATTGAGCGTGACCTGAACCTTGGTGGCGCCGTCCACAACGTGTTCGTTCGTCAGAATAAAACCCTTTTTATCGACGATCACGCCCGAGCCCAGGCTGCGTTCCGCCGTCGGCCCCTGATCCGGAGAATTGAAGAAGCGGTTGAAAAAATCCTGAAACGGCTGCTCGCCCTGATCCTGATCTTGATCGTCCGGCGGTCCCATTTCGCCGCCGCGATTGCGCTGCGAAGGCGCTTGGCGCCCTCTTCCGTGCTGTTGCTCGAGCACCTGCGTGGTGGAGATATTCACGACGGCCGGCTGCACTTTGCTCACGATGGTGGCAAAGGCGCTCGACAGTTGCACGGGATCGGGAATCGCCAAGGGCGTTCCGCCGACTCCGTCGTTAGGATGCGACGCGCCAACCCGGCCGGAGATCACCGTGCCGATCAACATGCCGATGGCCAGCGTCACGGTCACGAGCAGCGCCGCCATGATTTTGCGGTTGCGCGCCCAGGCGGCAAATTCTCTCAGTTGCATGCCCATACTCTTTACCCCTCTTATTCTACTTCTTCCACGATTCGCTTTTCGCTACTTACCACAAACGTTTCGCGGGCAATTATAGCACTCCCTTTGCCGCCCCGCGCATAGTTGGACGTGCGCCGCGTATCCCAGTTAGCAACTGCCTCGTGAAGGCTCCCGTCACCCCCGGCTTCCATTTCCCCCATAATTAGAACTTATAGCTCTCACAATCATTATAAATTTGATACGAAGACCGATTCAGGGTCAAATACTCTTCGCGAGACCCGCATGAGAATCCGTCAAAACGAGCGGCTCGCGCGGGACTCTTCGGCACGGCGCAGAGGGACAGGGTACAATTCCCCGGTTGCCCAAAACAACGGTGGCGGAAAAAATCCGCAAGTCACACCGAAGCCTGCTAAATTAGGATGCACAATGACGAATTCGCGCACCATGTACCGGAAAATTTGGGAATCGCACCTGGTCCGTGAGGCGCCCGGTGAGCCTTCGCTCATCTTCATCGACCGTCACCTCGTCCACGAAGTGACTTCCCCTCAAGCATTTAGCGGATTAAAGGCCGCCGGTCGAAAAGTGCGTCGCCCGGACCTGACCTTTGCCGTCATGGACCACTCGGTGCCGACCAAGGACCGCAATCTGCCCATCCTGGACAAGGCCGCGGCCGGGCAATTGGACGCTCTCGAACGAAATTGCCGCGAGGCGGGCATCACGCTGTTTGACATGTTCAGCCACAATCAGGGCATCGTGCACGTGATTGGGCCGGAGCTGGGACTGACGCAGCCCGGGCAGACGATTGTGTGCGGCGACAGCCACACCTCGACGCACGGCGCATTCGGCACGCTGGCCTTCGGCATCGGCACGAGCGAAGTCGAGCATGTGCTGGCCACGCAGTGCCTCCAGCAGTATGAATCCAAGACGATGCACATTGTGGTCAACGGGAAGCGCGTCAACGGCGTATCCGCGAAGGACATCATTCTGGCCATCATCGGCAAGATTGGCATCGGCGGCGGCGCGGGCCACGTCATTGAATATTCGGGCGAAGCAATTCGCGCCCTCTCCATGGACGGCCGCATGACCGTGTGCAATATGTCCATCGAAGGAGGCGCACGCGCCGGAATGATCGCGCCGGACGACACCACGTTTGCGTACATGGAGGGGCGTCCGTACGTACCGCGCGGAAAAGAGTTTCAGGAAGCCGTGCAGGGCTGGAAAGCGCTGGCCACCGATCCGGGAGCGAAATTCGATGTCACGGTCGAGCTCGATGCGTCCTCGCTCGCGCCGCAAGTCACCTGGGGAACAAATCCCGGCATGGTCGCGGGAGTCACGGACCGAGTGCCCGATCCAGGCTCGTATCGCGATCCCGACGACCAGAAGGCCGTCGCGCGCGCGTTGGAATACATGGGGCTGAAGGCTGGCACTTCCCTCGTGGACGTTCCCGTGGATCGCGTCTTCATCGGCTCCTGCACCAATTCGCGTTTGAACGATTTGCGGGCCGCCGCGCGCGTGGTTGCCGGGAAACACGTTTCCAAGAATCTCAAGGGCGCGCTCGTCGTGCCTGGCTCGATGACCATCAAGGAAGAGGCAGAGGCCGAAGGTCTCGACAAAATTTTCCGCGACGCCGGATTCGAATGGCGCGAGGCGGGATGCAGCATGTGCATCGCCATGAACCCGGATGTGCTGCTTCCCGGAGAGCGCGCCGCCAGCACTTCCAATCGCAATTTCGAAGGCCGCCAGGGCAAGGGCAGCCGTACGCACCTGGTCAGCCCGATCATGGCGGCGGCAGCGGCAATTGCCGGCCATTTCGTGGACGTGCGTGAGTGGGACGTGGAAGCGACGGAGTAGCGGACAAGTAGCGCAGGCTTCAGCCTGTGTGGCAACGGACAAATCTTTGTAGGGCACGGCTTCAGCCGTGCCGTAACATGCGCAAAATCAATGCGGCTTCAGCCGCTGGCCGCTTTGAAATCGAGTGATCACGCAGGCTTTTCAGCCTATGCGGTCTTGATTTGTAGCGGGCCAAAGTCAAAAGAACACAGGCTGAAGCCTGTGTTACGACGGAGATCAAGATGCACCCATTTTCGAAACATACCGGACTGGTTCTTCCCTTGGACCGTATCAGCGTCGACACCGATCAGATGGTGCCGAAGCAATTTCTCAAGCTCCAAACCAAGGAGGGCTTCGGGAAATTTCTGTTCTATGACTGGCGCTATTTGCCGGGTGAAAAACCAAATCCGGATTTCGTCCTGAACAAGCCGCGCTATAAAGGCGCATCCATTTTGCTGGCGCGCGCGGATTTTGGCTGCGGTTCGAGCCGCGAACATGCCCCCTGGGCTGTGGCCGACTACGGTTTCCGTGCGCTGATCGCTCCGAACTATGCGGATATTTTTTACAGCAACTGCTTCAAGAACGGCATTCTGCCCGTGATTCTGCCCGAAGCCCATGTCGAAGAACTGTTCCGACGCGCGGAGAGCAAGGAGGGCTATTCGCTCACGATCGATCTGGTGGCGCAGACCATTTCCGACACGAACGGTTTAGTTTACCGCTTCGAGATCGCCGAATTCCAAAAGCATCTGCTCCTGGAAGGGCTGGACGACATCGGACTCACGCTGAAGCAGGATGCGAAAATCGCCGAGTACGAGAAATCGCATCGGGCGGGCGCCACGATGTATTCGCCCGTGGACGCAAAATACGCCACCCGGAAATAAATCGGCGCGAAAATTAGGTTTACGAACCAGAGGACGGAAGCGCGCTCTTCCATTCGGCAACGCAAATCCCCGCCAAAATCAGCACCGCTCCTGCGAGCGATCTTCCCCCAAGCCGCTCGTGCAGCATAAAGAAGGAAGTGAGCGCGGCGAACACGGGCTCGGTCGTGAGAATCAGCGCCGTGTTGGTTGCCGTGGTATGACGCTGCCCCCACACGAGAAGCGGATAGGCGAGCGCCGTCGTGAAAATCGCGGTGACCAAGACACCAAATATCATCGGAAACGTGAAGCGGACGAAGAATCGCTCCCAGCCCGCCGCGTGCAATACGGGCACGGCAATCGTCGCAAGTACGCCCGTAAGACTCACTTGCAGACAGCTCAACGCGCCCAGCGAATATTTTCCGGAGTATCGCGCAATGAATATGATTTGCAGCGCGTAGAGCACCGCGCAGCCCATCACCAGGATGTCGCCGTGATTCAGTTCGGCGAATCCCTGCTTCGGGACCGTGAGGAAATACAGTCCCGCGAACGACGCCGCCGCTCCCGACCAGGCCCACGCACCGATGCGCCTTCTCCAAAACACCGCGAGAAACACGGGCACGAGCACAACGCTCAAGCCGGTGATGAATGCGGCTTTCGAGGGCGTCGTGAGAGGAATTCCCTCGGTTTGAAACGCGTAGCCGCCGAACATCAACAGCCCGATCTGAACGCCGGCCCAGGCTTCGGCGCGCGTGAGTCTCCGCAGGTCTTCGCGATACATCCACACCATTGGCAGAGCGCCCAACACGAAACGCACCGCCAGATACGCGAACACGGAAATATCCGCGAGGGCGTTCTTCACCACGACAAAAGTGATTCCCCAGAGAAAGGAGCACGCCAGCAGCGCGCAATGAGCCTTGAATCGAGGGCTCACCGGATGCGCGCCGCCCGTTCGAAGAGTGGCATTCGCACGTGAAAAGCAATCTGTTCCCGCGGAGAGGTCATGAAGCACTTGAGTTTATTGTTCCGGCGCGCGAAAGGCAACCTGCCGGCCCTGGATGGAATCGCACTAGTGACGATTCGGGCGCTTGCCGGAATGCCAGTCTGCTAAACTGATGGAGATCAACCCTTTGTCACAGAAATGCCATACAGAATGATCGTGCCAGCCTCGCCTTCCATTCGTGCCAAGTCCGCGCTTTCGGCGCTGTTTCTGCTTGCCGCGCTCATTTGCCCCGCCGCGCGCACCGCCGCCGCCGCCGATAAGAATAAAGAGCCAAAACCCGAAAAAGAAAAAAAGGAAAAGATCGAGCCGTGGGTCGAAATTCGCACGGCCTATTTTATTGTGGCGAGCGACGGCGGAGAAAAAACGGCACGGCGGATTGCAGACTATTTTGAAGCGCTTGTCCGCGTGTTTCAGACATCCATGCCAAATGCCCGCGTCTGGAACGGAATTCCCGTCCGCATCCTGGCTGCGCGGGACGGCCAGTCTTTTGCCCGCATGGCTCCCGAATTCCCTTTCGACAAACGCCACGAGCAGCCGCCGGGAATTTATGTTTCGGGTGCGGAGAAAACGTACATCGGGATTCGGACGAACGCGCCCGGCCATTTTCCGTACGAGGATATTTTCCGAAATTACGCGCAAGAAGTTATAAAACGAAGTTTCCGCAACTTGCCTCCCTGGCTGGAGGAAGGTTTTTCGGCGGTCTATGCCAGCGTGACGATCAACGATCGCGGCGCTCATCTGGAGCGGCCCGATCCCGATGATTTAAGCATTCTGTTTGAAAGTCCGCTTCTGCCGCTCGATCTGGTTCTGAACGTGGACCGCAATTCGGGCTACTACCGGCCGGGAAACAAGCAGACGGTGTACTTCGCGGAGTCGCGCGTGCTCGTGCATTTCCTGATCAGCGATCCGCAATTTGCAGGAACGAAATCGCTGGGCCGGTACCTTGCGGCCGTCGAAGGCGGCGCGGACTCGCTGCAAGCGGCGCGCGACGCCTTTGGCGATTTAAACCTGCTCCAAACGCAACTGGAAGCCTTTGTCAAACGTGTAAATGGCCCGCCAGCCGAGATACCCGTCGCCGGCGGAAGCGGCGCGAGCGGTCCGCCTCGCACGCTTTCCGCGGCGGAAGCCGAAGCGCGCATGGCGGATTTTTTGGCCCTTCGCGGAAAGCCCGACGACGCCCAGGACATGCTGGAAGAGGCCATCAAGACGCAACCCACGCTGGCGGAGGCCGAGCAGAGCCTCGCCTTCGTCCTGCTGAAAAAGCAAAATCTGGACGACGCGCAAATGCACTTCGACCGGGCCGCGCAACTCGATCCGAACGATGCCCTCAACTTTTACGGACAGGGGCTCGTGGCGATGGCCAAGGCCGGCAATGCGAACGCCCCGGCAGGAGCACTGGACGCTCTGGAAAAATCCGTTGCGCTGAATCCGGACTTCGCTCCCGCCTGGAACAATCTTGCCCTTATCTACTCGCAAAAGGATGAGACGCTTCCGAAAGCGTTGGCCGCCGCGCAGCACGCGGCTTCGCTCGCGCCCGGCAATTCCGGCTACCAGTTACATGTTGCGTCGCTTTTGGATCGCGCAGGCCATCCGGACGAAGCGCGCAAGACGGCCGCGCACGTTCAGGAAACCGCGAGCGATCTCGCCGCAGCCAACAAAGCGGGCGAGATCGTCGCGCGAATGTCCGGGGCGCAACCTTCCACCGCGCCCGCTCCCATTGGCACCGCGGCGGCAAAGACCGTCTCCGACTCCGGCCTGCGGATCGAACGCAAAACAGAAACGGAAGCGAAGCCGTCCTCGGCCTCGACTGCATCCGCTGCCCTGAAAACACCGGACGCTGCGCCCCTTCCCGCGATTTTCTCCGAATCGTCCAAGGTGTATTCGATGGTGGGAACCATCGCGAATGTAAATTGCGCGAGCGCGCCGCAAATTCAAATCACGCTGAAATCGCAAAACATCGCGATGAAACTCCATGCCGACAATCTGGAAAAAGTGTCGATCACGTCGGCAGGCTCCAGCGCCGCCGCGAAAGGCACAACGTGCTCGAGCCTGCGCGGCCGCACCGCGCGCATTGCCTACGAATTCGCCTCGGGTAAAGCATGGGATGCGGAAATACAAACGATCGAATTTCGAAATTAGCCAGCATTGCTCGCGGCGGAGACGGCCTGAATTCGGATGCCATTCAAATCAGATTAGGAAGCACGGGTTTTGTAGCGCCGGCGTCCCGCCGGCAGTTTTTGCACTCGTCTCGCGACGCAAAACTGCCGGCGGGACGCCGGCGCTACAAAACCCCACTCGAAGTTTCCGTTCCAGACCGATCGGCTAAGACCAGCAAACAGGCGTCTCCGCGCGCAAGGACAGCCGCGGGAATTTATTGCATAATACGTGCGATATCTGAACGACGCCTTGGCGTGGGAGCATAAACCAGCGTGCGGACCATTACACTCGAAGAACACATTTCAACACCTGAATTTCTGAATGCCACCGACAAGCTGTGGGACGGCGATCCTTCCGTGAATTTCTGGAAGGCTAGCGGAGCCAAACTCCTCGATACGGGAAAAGATCGAATCGCCGACATGGATGCGGCGGGGATCGACATGCAAGTCCTGTCGCTATCCGGCATCGGCATGGACAGGCTGGATTCGGCCACCGCCGGGGCCCTCGCGCGCGATACCAACGAAAAACTTGCCGCCGCCGTGCAGGCGCACCCGAAACGCTTCGCCGCTTTCGCCACGCTTGCGTTGCACGAACCGGAGAAGGCCGCCCGCGAATTCGAGCGCTGCATTCGGCAATTGGGATTCAAAGGCGCGTTGGTCAATGGAACCATCGACGGCCTTTTTCTCGACGACCCGCGTTTCACTCCACTGTTTGAAACCGCGCAGGCGCTCAACGTTCCCATCTACCTGCACCCCGCGCCGCCAACGGAAGAAGTGCGGAAAGCGTACTTCAGCGGCTTGCCCGCAAATCTCGGATTTGTCCTCTCCACCGCCGCATGGGGCTGGCATGTGGAAACCGGGCTGCACTGCCTGCGCCTGATCGCTTCCGGCTTGTTCGACCGCCTGCCAAAGCTCCAGATCATTGTCGGGCACATGGGAGAGGCTCTGCCCTTCTACATGGACCGCGCCGATATGTTTCTCGCGCAGAGCACAAAACACCTCCAGCGCCCCATCTCCGGATATTTTCGCGAGAATTTTCACATCACCACCAGCGGAGTCTTTTCTCTCCCGCCATTTCTATGCGCCATGCAGGTCGTCGGCGCGGACCGCATCCTATTTTCCGTGGACTACCCGTTTTGCGACAACTCCCTCGGGCGAGCCTTCCTCGACACGCTGCCCATCAGCCCGGAAGACATGGCGAAAATTACGCACAAAAATGCGGAACGCCTGCTGAAACTCTGAAGCGAATAAATATCAACCCGAACAACCAACCATGATGGGTGCCCCATCCTTCGCACTTTTTGCGAAGGGTGGGGATTTGGATTTCCGTGGTAAGAGAATTTACGAGTCGAGCGAGGAGTGGGTTTCGAAAATCCCCACCCTTGCCCAAACCGCAAGAATGGGGCACCCAACGAAACTTATTGCTTATTACTGCGCGAGCCCAGCAAGGCTGAGCACGGTTAATGCGACGCGCTGGAGGCCCAGTTCGCGCCCTGCGGGGTCGTACCATTCGTCGAGCGTGTGCGCTCCGCCGCTGCGTCCGCCCGCGCCCAGGGAAATGGCCGGAATGCCCATCGAGAGCGGGATATTAGCGTCGGTGGAAGAGCGCTCGTGGCGCGAACGGTTGCCAAGCTGGTTGTCAGCCGCCTGCAATGCGGCCAGAAGCGGCGAATTCTCGGGCAGGTCGCCCGCCGGCCTCACGCCCAAAACCTCGATTTTCAGGTTCAACAAGTTTGCGCCGCTCGCCATGCCACGCTCACGCGCCGCGGACATCTCTTCGTCGATGCCGGCCTTTACGGAGTCGCGCAAAAAGACTTCGAGCTTCGAGAGATCGGATTCGGATTCGGAGCGCAGATCGACTTTCATTTTCGCGCTCGACGGAATGGTGTTCACCGAAGTGCCGCCATCGATCTCGCCGATATTGAAACTCGTCCGCGGCGCTTCCGAAACGCGCGCCGAGACAAATCGCGCAATCCCCCGTCCGAGCGCATGGATCGGATTCGGCGTGCCGAAGTCGGACCAGCTATGCCCGCCCGGCCCGGTGATCGCGATTTCCACGCGGCGCGAGGCCAGCGCGGCGGTCGTCACGTATTCAGTGGCCGAACCATCCAGCGCGATAATATACTTCAATCGCTTTTTGTAGGACTCCACGAGCGCGCGCATCCCGCGAAGATTTCCCTCGCCTTCCTCGCCCACATCGGCCACGAATAAAATCGTCAGGTTCGTTTTGATTTTCGCTTCGCGGAAGGCATTGGCCAGGGCCACGAGCGCCGCCAAACCCGTGCCGTTGTCCGAGATTCCTGGAGCGAGCAGCCGGCCGCCGGCGCGCTTCACGCGCACATCGGTGCCCGCGGGAAACACGGTATCCAAATGCGCCGTCAGCATGAGGATGACCGGCGACGATCCGGGCCATTCGCCAATGACGTTTCCAAGCCCATCCGTCTCCACGCGCAAGCCCGTGGAAGCCAGCAACTTTTTCATGTAGGTGGAGCGAGCGCTTTCCTGAAACGGCGGCGCGGGAATTTCCGTAATGCGAATTTGCTCTTCGGTCGTCTCGCCGGCGCTGGTGCGAAGAATTTCCATTACGTGGGCGAGGCGCGGATCGGCCGTCGCGCTCGACGCTCCCACTTTTCGCGAAAAGTTTTGAATGAACGAAGTCACTGCCACTCCGACCGTAAGTAGAATGAGGAAACGTTTCACGGCTTACCCGGCCGCGCGAACATCCGCCCTCATCCCGGAAGGGTGGTTCGTACTTGCCGCACTGTCCAAATATCCAATCGACATGAAACCTCTCGATGGAACCGCGCCGGAAATCTCGCGCACGGTTGCGCGAGACGACTAATAGCGCAACGTAAAGCTGTGAGGCATCTGCTTCGGATCGGGCTTATAGAGCGTCTTGCAAAATTCGCAGCGGTAAATTTCCGTATCGTTTCCGATCCTGGCCACCACTTCCTTCGGATAGTCGTACCACCGCTTGAGATGCCCGGCGCAGAGTTTTCCCTTGGCGTCCTTTTCGTCGCAGGAGCGTTGGCGGGGCTTGCGCACCTTGAGCTTCTGTTCCACCGGCACAGCCGCTTCCGTCGCGGGAGCAGGCGCAGCCGCGGCGGGAGGCGCAGGGGGAGGAGCTGCGGGTGTGGTGCTCTGCGGTGTGGTTTCCTCGGCCATTCGTCGGTTCCCCTCTCAAGTCGGGATGCATCTCTCGCAGGTATCTTACTCGAACCCTTCCCGTGAAACCAAGCGCGACTTCCGCACGGCCGCCAGCGAATTCTCCGGGTCCGGATACTCCACATTTTCCAGGCAAAGGCCGTGCGGCGACATAGTCGCGCCGGATTTCGTGCGATCGCGCAGCGCAAACAACTCCGCCAGGCCGCCGGGAGAAAGTTTCCCGCGCCCGATCTCCATCAGCGTGCCGACCATCTTCCTCACCATGTGGCGCATGAACGATTGCCCGCGAACCGTGTAAATCCATTCCTCCCCCGCATTCTGGCCCTCGGCGGCTGGTATGCGCAGCAGCTCGGAATGGTAGATCGTGCGGATCGGCGTTCGCTCGCGGTCCTCTTCCTCCGAACCCGTCGACGCGGCAAACGAGGAGAAGTCGTGCTCGCCCGCAAAAAAGCGAGCCGCTTCGGCCATTGCGTCAAAATCCAGGTCGTACGGATCGTGCTGCACGTATTTCCACAAAAACGGCGGGACGACACGCCCGCGAAAGATTCGGTAACGGTACGTTTTTGCCAGCGCGTCCCATCGCGAGTGAAAATTTGGACTCACTTCTTCCGAGGCATTCACGCGGATGGATGGCGGCAGCAAGGCGTTGAATGCGCGCTTGAACTCTTCCGCGCTCAAGGCCGATTCGGTTTTGAAATTCACGACCTGCCCGGCCGCATGTACACCCGCATCGGTGCGGCCCGCGGCGTGGATCGCCAGGCGGCTCTGCGTCAATTTTTCGAGAACATCCATGAGCGCGCCCTGCACCGTGGATTGCCCGGGCTGGGCTTGCCAGCCGCTGAAATCGGTGCCGTCGTAGGCGATGATGAATTTTATATTTCGCATGAAATTACAGTGCGTTGGAACCACGGATGCACGCGGATACACACGGATAAAAAGAATGATAATGCAAAATGGATTGTGGAGCGATCCTCGGCCTACTGCGTAGTTCCCTTCTACTTCGATTTTCTCTTTCTTTTATCCGCGGTCATCCGCAGTCATCCGCGTGGATCCGCGTGCATCCGTGGTTCCATTATGCACCCGGGCGTGCAAAGCGGCTGCCGGGCTTGACGGCCACGCCGCCGCTCCGGCAAAGAGGACAGTCGGAAGCGTCATAGCTCTCGATCTTGATATCCACGATGGCCTCGGTGCGGACGGGCAACTCGATTTTTCCCCCGCTTCGATCGATCAGCGCGCCCGCGGCAACAACGCGCGCGCCCGCTTCTTCGAGCACGCGAATGGTTTCGCACGTCGAGCCGCCCGTGGTCCAGACGTCTTCCACAACCAGCACGTGCTCATCGGGCTCGACTCGAAATCCCCGGCGCAGCGTCAACGTTCCGGTGCTGTCCCGCTCGACGAACATCGCGCGGATCGGCTTGCCATCGGAACGCGGCGGAATAGCGCGAGCCACTTCGTGGCCGATAATCAGGCCGCCGATCGCGGGCGACGCGACGCAATCCACGCGCAAGTCCATGAACTCAGCGGCCAGCGCCCGGCCCAATTGCTCTGCATATTTCGGATATTGCAGCACGAGCGCGCACTGCACGTAGGTGCCGCTGTGACGGCCCGAGGTCAGCTCGAAATGGCCGTGGCGGATGGCACCCACATCCTCGAAAAGTTGAATTGCGGCGTCAGGTCTCATCGCGCGCCAAGCCTATCGGCCTATCGACCCGTTGTCAAGATAAGCGCCTCAAAGAACGAGGCTTTTGCCGCGCAACACTCCCGGGCCTTGACCTCCCGGCCTTTCTCGCGTCCAATACGTTCCGTATCGGAAATATAATTGAAACATATCCAGCCCGGCAGACGTTTAAAATATGTGGAGCCCGCAGGCGGCCTTACAGGTTGAGGGAAAAGTCCCCGGCTCTGTCATTCCGAGCGAAGCGAGAAATCTCTCTCTTTCTTTTCTGGGACATAAGTCAAAGAGAGATTCCTCGTTTCGCTCGGAATGACAAAATGAATGACTGTTTCCGCAGCCTGCTTAGCTGGCGGATGAGAAGCAAAGGATTTCCGTACGGAGAGGATGACTCAACATGATCGGAAGGTTTTTCCGCGTAGCACTTGCCCTACTGATGGCCGCAGCGATGGCCCTGGCGCCGGCCGCGCCCGTTTTCGCTCAACAACCGGGAGCCCCCGCGTCGCCCGCGCCTCCTCCGCCTTCCAGCCGTACAATCCAGGAGTCGAACCCGAACTACACCTACGGCAAGCCGTGGTTCCCCAATATCATTGCGCCCTATACGCCCACGGCGGTGCCGGAGCCGATCCTGACGAATGCGCCGCGCATCGAGCAAATGGTCCAGGATGGCAAGCTGAGCATCAGCCTGCAGGACGCCGTCGACTTGGCGCTCCAGAACAATTTGGCCATCCAGATCGAACGCTATACTCCCTGGATCGCCGAAGCCAACATTTTGCGCACGCTGAGCGGCGCGGCACCCTCCTCGGGAGCCGTATCCGCACTCGGCAACATTCCGGCGCTGAACTTCGATCCGCAAATCACTTCCATTTTCAGCATGGATCAGAGGACGATTCCCGCGAATAACGGACTGACCTCCGGAACGGGCATCGGCACGGGCGTTCTCTCCACACTGAATACGCATACGACCACGGGCGATCTGGCATATAGCCAGGGGTTTTATACGGGCACTTCCTTTTCGGCGACGTTCAATAACGTGCGCGGATCCTCTTCCAGCCCCAATGCCTTCTTTAGCCCATTCGTCCAGTCCAATTTCATCTTCGTGGCCAGCCAGCAGTTGCTGAACGGTTTCGGGCGTCTTCCGAACGAGCATTACATCCGCATCGCACGGGTGAACAAGAGCATTGCCGACCAGGCGCTTGTCCAGCAGATGATTACGTCGATCACAGCCGTCGGGAACGCCTATTGGGAACTTGTTTTCGCTCGCGGCAACGTGGCTGTGGCACAGCAAGAAATTGCACTGGCGGAAAAAACATACAATGACAATAAAAAACAGGTGGACGTCGGCACCCTGGCCCCGCTGGAAATCGTCCAGGCCGAAGCGCAACTCGCCACAGCCCAGCAAGCCCTGATCGTTGCGCAGACCACTGTTCTTCAGGACCAACTCACGCTTTTGAACTTGATCTCCAAGAACCCGAATTCCCCCGTCTTGCGCACCGTGGAGATTATCCCCACGGATACGGCGGACACGGCTCCGCCTGAAGTAGAAAAGCTACCTTTGGAAGACTTAATCAAGGAAGCTGTCACGATGCGGCCTGATGTGTTGCAGGCGGGACTCCTGATCAAGGGAGACGACATCAACGTGCGCGCCACAAAGAACGCACTGCTCCCCGTGCTGACCCTATCCGGAGAATACGCCACGGAAGGGCTTTCGGGTAACAACCGGCCAGCGGTAGGGTGCATTCCCGTGCCGCCCGCGACGACCTGCCAGGTTAATTCAGGTCTGCCGACAGCACTGAACCAGGAGTTTACCGGCGCCTACCCGGAATACAACGCGCAGATCAGCTTAACGATTCCGATTCGCAATCGCGCGGCGCAGGCCAATAACGTGATTGCGACATTGAGTGAGCGTTCGGACCAAGCCAATTACCAACAAATCGTGAACAACGCCTCCATCGACGTCCACACCGCGCAAATTACGCTGGAGCAGGCGCGCATCACGCTGGCTGCCGCGATCAAGACGCGCGACCTCGATCAGCAAACCCTCGATGCCGAGCAGAAGAAATTTCAGGTCGGCGCTTCCACGCTGTTCAACATCGTGTCCATTCAGAACACGTTGGCTGCGGCGGAATCGGCGGAGGTTCGCGCGCGCGTCAACCTCGTGGAAGGCAAAGTGAACTTTGACCGCGCCATGGCCCGCACGCTCGACGTCTATAACATCACGATTTCGGATGCCAAGTCCGGCCATCCAACAAAGAACACGCTCATCCCCGGCACTTCGGTCACCGGCCAGTTGTACATTGCGCCGGTGCGATCGCAGGGCGGCAGCGCGCAATAGGTCCTGGTAGCGCGGGCTTCAGCCTGCGGATTTTAGCGCTTGCACGCACTAAAACCCGCAGGCTGAAGCCGCGCTACTGAAATCGCTGCACGATTCCAAAACGAATGAGCAACTCCGGCACGCCCTCGAAGCCCAGCACAATTGCCGGGAGCACTTCGCCTAAAAATTCAACCGGGCGATCTTCGGATTTCACTACAATTTCCGGGCACCCGATTCGGCAGCTCTATTCCCCTGACGATCTTTCCGGTTGGGATTCCAACCGTGACCTGGCCTTACCGGGAGAACCTCCCTACACGCGCGGGATACACCCGTCGATGTACCGCAGCCGCCTTTGGACCATGCGCCAGTTCGCCGGATTCGGTTCGGCGCAGGATACCAACCAGCGATTCCGCTATTTGCTCGCGCAAGGGCAAGCGGGCCTTTCCGTCGCGTTCGATCTCCCGACGCTGATGGGCTATGACTCGGATCATCCGCTCGCCGAGGGCGAAGTCGGAAAATGCGGCGTGGCGATCAGTTCCCTGGCGGACATGGAAACGCTCTTCGATCAAATTCCTCTCGGAAATGTTTCCACGTCCATGACCATCAATTCGCCCGCCGCGATTCTCTGGGCGATGTACCTGGCCGTCGCCGAGAAACAGGGCGTGGACTGGAAGCTAGTCACCGGGACGCTGCAAAACGACATCCTCAAGGAATACATCGCGCAGAAGGAATATATCTACCCGCCCAAGCCGTCGATGCGCCTGGTGATCGACACTTTTGAATTCAGCGCGCGCCACACGCCGAAGTTCAACCCCATTTCCATCAGCGGGTATCACATTCGCGAGGCGGGATCGACCGCGATCCAGGAACTGGCGTTCACCCTGCGCGATGGCATCGAGTACGTCGAATGGGGCGTCCAACGGGGCCTTGCGGTGGACGACTTCGCGCCGGCTTTATCGTTTTTCTTCAATGCGCACAACGATTTTTTCGAGGAAGTCGCCAAATACCGCGCTGCGCGCCGCATCTGGCACAAAACGATGACCGAGCGTTTCGGCGCAAAATTAGCGCGCTCCTCGGTCCTGCGCTTCCACGCGCAGACGGCCGGCTGCTCGCTCACCGCGCAGCAGCCCTACAACAACGTCGTCCGCACCGCCTTGCAGGCGCTCGCCGCCGTCATGGGCGGCGCGCAATCGCTGCACACGAACTCCCTGGACGAAGCCTGGGCGCTGCCGACGGAATTTGCCGCGACGCTCGCCCTGCGCACGCAACAGATCCTCGCGCACGAAACCGGCGTGGCGAACACCGCCGACCCTTTCGGCGGCTCCTACTTCGTCGAGACGCTGACCAACGAAATGGAAAACGGCGCAACCGAATATATTCGCAAGATCGACGGCATGGGCGGCATGATCGCGGCCATCGAACGCGGCTTTCCGCAGCGCGAAATTGCCGACGCTTCGTATCGCTATCAGGTGGCCACGGACCGCAAGGAAAAGATCGTCGTCGGAGTGAATGAATTTACGGGCCAGGAAAAGCCCCTCGAAATACTGCGCATCGACGAATCCATTCGCGAGCAACAAACCGCGCGGCTTAAAAAGTTGCACGCGGAACGCTCGAACGACGATGTGCGGCGGCATCTTTCGTTGCTGCGCAACGCCGCGCACGGCACGGAAAACCTGATGCCGCACATCCATGCCGCCGTGAAGGCCTACGCAACGCTCGGAGAAATCTGCGACTCCCTTCGCGACGTATTCGGCACGCATGAAGAAGTGTCGGTAACATAGATCCCACAATTAGCCATGGCACGCAATTGCCCGCGATCCACGGTTTTCTCCCCTTTTCTCTGTGTCCTCTGTGTTAAATTCCTTACCAGATGCCTGAAAAAAGAATACGCGTTCTGATTGCAAAGCCCGGGCTGGATGGCCACGACCGGGGAGCGAAGATTATCGCCCGCGCGCTGCGCGACGCCGGCATGGAAGTGATTTACACCGGCCTGCGGCAAACGCCCGAGATGATCGCTTCCGCCGCGGTTCAGGAAGATGTCGATGTCATCGGCCTGTCGATTCTTTCCGGAGCGCACAACACGCTCGTCCCGCAACTGCTCGATCTGCTCCGGCAAAAAGGGATGAGCGATGTCACCGTGCTCTTGGGCGGAACGATTCCGGAAGCCGACATTCCCACGTTGAAAAAAGCGGGCGTGGCCGAAATTTTCCTTCCCGGCACATCCACACAAAACATCGTGGACTTCGTCCGCCAGCGCCCCCTGCGGAAAACCTAGTCCGCATATCCCACGCCATTCAATATTTGAATTTTCGCAGCAACGGACAAAAGGGGTTTGGTGGCACAGGCTTCAGCCTGTGTGGGTTTCGGCCATGCAAGGCTCAAACCCCGCAGGCTGAAGCCCACGCTACTAAAACAACGCGAAAAAGACCCGCGAAAGCACTTATTTCTCCGGCTTACTTCACGACGTTCCCGTCGGCATCGCGGATTTCCACGGCGCCGAGGTTGAGCTTCACAAGCTCCGGCTCGATTTTGGCGCGATCGCCCACACAAACCAAAACCATCTGGTCGGGACGCAGGTATTTCCGAGCAACAGCTTCGGCGTCATCGGCCGTAACGGAATTGAGCCGCTCCGGCAAATTCGAAAAGTAGTCGCGTGCAAGGTTGTACACGAAGATTTCGGAAAGCGCGCCCGCTTCGCCGCTGTTCGTTTCAAACATTCCCGGCAAGGACCGCGATTGCGAATCTTTTGCCAGACTCAGTTCATCGGGGTTCATTCGAGTGTCCAACATGCGGCGGATTTCCTTCATGATTTCCGTCACGGCCGGAGCCGTGGCATCCGTCCGTATGCCGCCGCCCACGCCAAAATATCCCAGCGAGCGCCGGTAAACAAAAAACGAGGCCGCCCCGTACGTGTAGCCATGCTCCTCACGCAGATTCAGATTGATGCGGCTGGAAAAAAGGCCGCCCAGCTCGGAGTTCATCACTTCGAGCGCGGGATAATCGGGCGTGTCGCGGCCAACGCCTAGCTGCAGCAGACGCACTATGGTCTGTTGCGCGCCGGGCCGGTCTACGATAACGATTTTCGCTTTTGTCGTTTCGGGAGCGCCGAGCTGAAGCACCGAGATCTCGCCGCTCTTCCACGCTCCGAATTTACTTTCGGCCAGCACCTTCAATTCATCGGCGGAAATATTCCCGGAGACGACCAGCGCCGCGTTATTCGGCACGTAGTACGTCTTCCAGAAATTCAGCATATCCTCGCGCGTCATCGCCTTGACCGACGCTTCCGTGCCCGAGTTGTCGTATCCGAAGGGGTGATGCGGCCCAAAAAGCGCGGACACTCCAGTGCGGGCGACGATCCGGTCCGGGTCCGAACGCTCGTCCGTGAACGCGGCGAGACGCGAGGCGCGGCGCCGCTCGACTTCGTCGGGCGGAAACGTCGGCCGCAGAACAATATCCGCCATCAGATCGAGCGCGCCCGCGAAATTCTTGCTCAGCGAACTGATGCCCACGCTCGATGCATCCATCGTCGCGCTGGACGAAAGCGCCGTGCCCAGCAGCGCCGCTTCATCGGCAATCTGCATGGCGTTCCGCGTTTCGGTTCCCTGCTGCAGCATGTTTGCCGTGAAGCTGGCGAGGCCGGGCTTATCGACGGGATTCGCGCCGCTCCCCGTATTGAACACCAGATTCGCCGCCGCCACGGGCAGGCCCGCGCGATAGCGGTAATACACGGTGAGTCCGTTGGAAAGCTTGAAAACATCGGGAACGGGAAGTTTCAGCGCGCTCGTGGGTCCTGGCAAGGGTGGATCCGCGCGCCACGCCGCATCCGGGTTCACCGATTCCCCTCCCGTGTTCTGGCCCTTTTGCAGATTTTTCGGCGTTGGCACATCCGGGCCGAGATCCGGTTTGCCGGGAATTCCCTGGACAACGACGCGCGCGCTCGGCTTCAGTTGCGCTTCGGCAAACGCGCGGATCGAGGCCGGTGTCGCCGACTGGTAACGGTGGATGTCCTCGGCAAAGTAGCCCGGATTTCCAAGATAGTGGTTGTATTCGTTCAAGCGATCGGCCACGCCTCCGAATCCGCCCAGCCGTTCGAGTCCCTGAATCATTCCGGTTTCGACTCCGTTTCGCGCGCGTTCCAACTCGTCGGCGGTCGGACCGTTCTTCCGGAATGCGGCCAGCTCTTCGTCAATCGCCTTTTCCATCTCGTCGGCCGTGTGACCGGGCCGCGCCGTGACCACAATTTCAAAGACCGATCCGAGAGTCAGCGATTGCTGCGACGCGCTCACGTCCAGCGCAATCTGTTTTTCATAGACCAGTTTCTTGTACAAGCGGCTGGATTTCCCGCCGCCAAGAATGTCCCCTGCCAGATCGCCGTCCGCATCTCCCTGTTTGAAAATGGGCGTCGTCAGCCAGGCCATGTAAACGCGTGGCAACTCCACTTGATCGTGGATCACGGCGCGGCGCTCGGATGTGATCGGCGGCGTCACGGCGGCAATCTTCGGCACGGGCGCGCCGCGCTTCAGCGGCCCAAAATATTTTTCGACAAACTTCCTGGCTTGCGCCGGATCGAAATCGCCAACGATCGCGAGGCTCGCGTTATTCGGCGCGTAGTAGAGCTTAAAGAAATTGCGCACGTCCTCGAGCTTCGCCGCCTGTATATCCGCGTGCGAGCCCATCACATCCGCATGGTACGGATGGCTCTTCGGAAAGAGCAGGTGATATACGCCCTCATCCACGATGCCGTAGGGGCTGTTCTCAATGCTCTGGCGGCGCTCGTTGCGCACCACGTCCTGCTGATTCGTCAGGCTGGGCTGATCCACTTGGTCCAGCAGATATCCCATGCGATCCGATTCGAGCCATAGCGCCAATTCCAGCTGATTGGCGGGAAGCGTTTCAAAATAATTCGTGCGGTCGAAATCCGTTGTGCCGTTAATGTCCGACGCGCCCGCGGCCTCCAGGAAGCGAAAGTGTGTGTTGCCCGGAACGTGCTTCGAGCCCTCGAACATCATGTGCTCAAACAGGTGCGCGAATCCCGTGCGCCCGGGAAGTTCGTTGGCCGGGCCAACGTGATACCAGATACTGGTCGCGACCAGCGGCAGGCGATGATCCTCGGACAGAATCACAACCAGACCGTTCGCCAGCGTGTACTTCTCAAACTTGATCGTAGGCAAAGTGAGCGATTCCTTTTCATCCGCCGAAGAAGTGGCCGGCTTCGCGGGTGCTTTTTGGGACGGCGTATTCTTTTGCATATCCTGGCTGAAAACGGTTACTCCCGCAACGCCAATGGACAGGCACAAGATCAGCAAACGAGTGTATAGTGCGCAATTCATTCCGATTCTCCTCGACGATTATTCCACTCCCTGTCGGACTCGACAGGAGTCGATTGGGCTGCATCGCATCTCCAACAACTATAAGATACCTTAACTCACGCGCGGGAAGCGATGCGATGTCCATCCATCCGTGAAACAGCGGAACGAGCGCTCTTCAGCGGCACAGGCTTCAGCCTGTGTTCTTTTCACTTTCGCTTACCTCAAATCAAAACCACACAGGCTGAAGCCTGTGCCACCGATGGCATGTTCGTTGTGCCGGGCACGGGAAAAGCGTACGATGTGCGGGATCAGCGCCTGTTCAAATCAAAATTCCTGGTCACAAAGGACCATGCCATGAAGAAAGCAGCGGGATGCGATGGTAATCACGGAGTATCGCGCCGAACGGTGCTGCAGGGAGGACTTGCGGCGGCCGTGACCTCGATGGGAGCCGCAAGCAAAGCGCTGCTGGCTGAACCTGCATCGCCCGCGCCCCTTCCGGCAAAGACGAGCGGCGTACGCACGATTGACATTCACGCTCACTACTTTCCTCAAACCTTCTTCGATCTGTTCAACGAAGAGGGGCAACGCTACAACTCCGAATTCCGCATGACGGAGAAAGGTTTTACATTTAAGACCCCCACGGAATCGAACGGCCCGCTCCCCGCGAAATTTATCGATCTGAAACAGCGCCTCGCCGATATGGACGCGCAAGGCGTGGCCGTCCACGCGCTCTCGCTCACGGGGCCAATGGTCTATTGGGCGGAGGGCGAATTTTCCCACAAGCTCGCCATGACCTGGAACGACGGTGCGGTCGCCGCGCACCTGGCCCATCCGGACCGGTTCGTGGTCCTCGCGACGCTGCCCATGCTCGATCCCGACCGCGCCATTGACGAAGTCAATCGCGCGAGCAAGCTCCCCGGCGTTCGCGGCGTGTACATGGGCACCAACGTCGAGGGCCGCGATCTGGACGATTCTCTCTTCGAGCCGATCTTCGCACGCATCGAGGCGCTTGGCCTCCCGGTCTTTCTGCATCCCCTGCCGCCCATCCTCGGCGGGAAACGCCTTCAACCTTTTTCCCTGACCAACCTGGTTGCTTATCCGCTGGACACCACGGTTTGCGCCAGCCATCTGATCTTTGGCGGCGTGCTCGACCGCCATCCCAATCTCGTGATCGTTCTGCCGCACGCCGGAGGCTCGCTGCTCAACATCGTTGGACGTCTCGACCACGGCTGGAGCGTGATCCCCGCGGCCAAGCACTCCGCGCAGACGCCCAGCGCGTATCTGCACCGCTTCATGTATGACACCATCGCGCATTCCAAGCCGCTCATGGAGTACATCATCTCCCAGGTGGGCGTCGATCGAATCATAATGGGCAGCGACTATTGCTTCCCTGTCGGCTACGACCGCCCGGTGGAAAACGTCGAGGAGCTCCGCTTGAGCAACGAGCAGCGCAAGATGATCCTGGGCGGAACAGCGGCAAAACTTTTGAAGATTTGATGCGCACTGGAATGTATTGCATCGCTTGACGAAAGACTCCGCCTCTGAAGAGGCGGGCTACAGCAATGCGCAAATGCCATAGCCCGGGTCTCTCGTCCTGAGCGATGCGAAGGATCAGACCCGGGGCTTTTTTTGCGAGGGAGAAACCGATGGAATCCAACATCACCAGAAGAAAATTTGTGCTTGCCGCGTCTTCGCTGGGATACGCCATGACGGCTGACGGGTTCGGGGTTTTGCCTAAAGCCAGCCATGGAACATTGAAAACTTTTCCACTGAGCGATGCCGCTTTGCAATCTGGCAATGCGACAGCGCCGGCCAGGCCGAAAGTGCTCGTCTTCGACGTAAACCAGACCATGCTGGACCTGAATGCGCTTCGTCCACATTTCGTGCGCGCGTTTGGCGACGGCAAGGTGCTCGATGAGTGGTTTGCACTGCTGCTGCATTACTCGCTGGTCGTGACCGTGGCGGACGCATACGCGGACTTCGGCACCGTTGGACGGGCAGTCCTCGAAATGCTCGCAAACAACAAAGGCGTAAAAGTATCCGCCGATGACACTACTCGCATTTTGCAGGGCGTGCTCACATTGCCTCCGCATCCAGACGTGCCCGAAAGCCTGAAACAGTTGAAGTCCGCCGGATTCCGCATGGTCACCCTGACCAATTCGAGTCCCTCGGCGGTTAAAGCGCAGTTGCAGAACGCGGGCCTGACCGATTATTTCGAGGAATCCATTTCCGTCGAAACGGTCCATCGCTTCAAGCCCGATATACAAGTCTACCGAAGCGCTGCCGCGCACCTCGGCGTTCCGGCGGACGAACTCCTGCTCATCGCCGCGCACGCCTGGGACGTTTTCGGCGCGACGAAAGCGGGATGGCAGGCTGCTTTCGTCGCAAGACCCGGCATTTCCCTGCTTCCGCTCGGTCCCAAGCCCGGCATCGTCGCCCCGGACATGCGCGCCGTAGCCGCGGCACTCTTGAAGTGAGGTTGCCTTTACTGGGAAATTGAATGCGACGGAAGTTCCGGAGGCTCCATGTTCATGGCGAAAAAAGCAGTGTTTCTGCTTGCCGCAGTTCTAGCGGCGGCACAAGCCACATATCCGCAGCAGTCTCGCTTTCACCTTCAGGAAGCGACCATCGACGACGTTCATCGGGCCATCCGCGACGGCCAGATCACCTGCCGCGGACTCGTCCAGCTCTATGTCAATCGAGCCAAGGCTTATAACGGGGTCAGCCACGTTCTGGTCACAAGGGACGGAGTGCCGATTCCGCCCGCGCCTGGAGTGGTTCGCGCAGGCTCGCCGCTCAAGTTTCCCACCGAAACCGTAGCCATCTCCACGCTGCTGCCCAATTTCGATCAGTATGCCGGACCGCCGATTGAGTTTGGCAGGATGGAGCCGACCGCGTCCGATCCCTCTGTGCAGCAACAATACGGCATGACCGTCGGCATTCCCCATGCCGGCCAGCTCAACGCACTTGGCACGCTCAATATCCGCGGCGAGCGCTCCGTGACCTGCAAGGGCGATCGCGACCGCCGTCCGTCCGACGGGCCGCTGCCGTCCGGCTCGCCTGCAGTGTGCGAGGAATTCCGTAAGCAGCCGGATGCGCTCGAGCGCGCGGCCGAACTCGATGCGCAGTACGGCAGGAATCCCGATCTGGCAAAAATGCCCATGTACTGCGTCGTATTCACATTCAAGGACTCCTACGACACCAAGGACATGCGCAGCACGGGCGGCGGGGATGCCAACTACGACATCGATTTCCCCGCTCGCGACCAGACGCTCGTGGCGCAGCTTCGGGAAAAAGGCGCCATCATTTACGCCAAAACAGCGAACACCGAATACAACGGGCGTCCGGTCCCCGCCATTCGCGGCGGCGAGAGCGACGAGCGAGGCGCAAACAAGCCCACAAAAGTATTTGTTTCGGTCCAGGGATATCAGCGCAGCACTTGGGCGGGAAATCCGAGCGATGTCTATGACACGACGCGCGCGGCATCTCTCGGTTCAAGCTCCGGCTCGGGCGTCTCGGTCAGCTCCAACCTCACGACGTGCAGCATTTGCGAAGAGACGAGCATGTCCTGCCGCGGCCCCTCCAATCACAACGCGGTGGCGCTGATCCTGCCCCACAAGTCGCTAATATCATTTCTCGGCGGCGCAATCGGCGCGGACATTTACCTCGATCGCGCGGGCATCATGTGCCGCACGGTGAAGGACGCGGCCAAAGTGTTGGATGCGCTCAAGGACCCGGCCAACGGATACTACGATCCACGCGACATCTTCACCACTGTTCCGCGCTCGAGCGTTCTGGACAAGCCCTACGCCGCCAGCGCGGTTTCGCCGGGCACGCGCGGCTCGCTGCGCGGAATACGTATCGGCATTGTCCGCGAATCGATGCTCACGTTCCCCGGCATAGAGGCGGACGCACCGATTTCGCAAGCCGCCACCAAAGAAATCAAGGCCATTCTGGGCGACTACCTGGGCGCTACGCTGGTCGAGTCCGTCGATCCGCTCTGGCCCGGCGATCCCAGCATCGAACGCATGAAGCCGTCCTACACAAACGCCCTGGCGCAACTGGTCCCTGTATTTTTTCCCGACATTTTGTATCGCCTCACGCGCGACGGCCAGCCTCAATTCCCCGAATTCGCCACAAAAATCAAGCCGACGGAGTTTGCGCCCGGGAAAACGCTCGGATCGGGCACGATGAAGCCCATCGATTATTTCCTCGATCTGGCCGAAGGACGGACGGCCATCCCCAAGAACTTGAACATTCGCGCCATCGAGGAGGTGGTGGAATCCAACGCCTTTACGCTTCAATTCAATCAATACGCCCTGCGGCGCGCGGCCGATTGGAAACAACGCGGCTTCATCGAAACCCTGGTCGATTTCCCCGCGCTCAATGCGCGCTCGAAGTTCTGGGGCGACGATCAGCGGGCGGCCTTCAAGAACTGGGAAGAGATGAATGACATGCGCAACGCGCTCGGCGATCGGCAAGGGATCGACGAGCACATCATGATGCGCGAGTTACTGCGCCGCGTGGAAATGAAAGTGATCTACGAAAACCACCTCGACGCTGTCGTGCGTCTCCACTATTCCCTGGCGCCCGGAAAAATCGGCCTCGCGCCGCAGCCCGAGCCTCCGAATGACACGCGTGGCGAACTTCGCATGGGTCCTTTTTCCGGTGTCACCGAAGTCCTGATTCCCGCCGGGTACGTGCGCACGGTCTACGATCCCGTCTTCACTTTGAGCGCTGATAAAAAGCGCTATATTCCGACGAACAACAACACGCCCACCACTCTGCCGCCGCCCGGCCTGCCCTTCTCCCTGGTCTTTCGCGCCGAGCCCGGAAAGGAAGACGTCATTCTAAAAATAGCCTCGGCCTACGAAGCGGCTTCCAAACGCCGTGTCCCTCCGCTGGAGTTTGGACCCGTGCCGGGCGAACCGTAGGAGTTCGCGCTTTGGGGGTGGGCCGCAAACGATGCGGAACTTCCGGAATCGGCTTATACTGTCGCTTCGTCGTCTTAGCATGCGACTCGGGAAATCGTTCCGGAGGAGTTCCACTTGACGAGTTCCGTCGTTGAAACCAAGGTCAACCGAAACTCGCCTGACTTCGAGAAGAATACCCGCCGCATGGTGGACCTCCTCACTGCAATCAAGAATCAGGAAACCTCCATCCACGAAGGTGGCGGCGCGCGCGCCATCGAAGCGCAGCACAAAAAATCCCGACTGACCGCTCGCGAACGCATCGCCCGCCTGATCGATCCGCACACTGCGTTTTTCGAGCTGGGAATTTACGCCGCGTACGAAATGTACACGGAGTGGGGCGGCGCTCCCGCCGCCGGCACGATCACTGGACTTGCGCACATCTGCGGGCGCCTCACGATGATCATCGCCAACGACGCCACGGTGAAGGCCGGAGCCTTCTTCCCTCTCACCGCGAAAAAAGTGATTCGCGCGCAAAACATTGCCATCGACAATCACATTCCCACGATTTACCTGGTCGATTCCTCCGGCGTGTTTCTGCCGCTCCAGGAGGACGTGTTCCCGGACACCGACGATTTCGGCCGGGTGTTCCGCAACAACGCTGTCATGAGCGCGATGGGCATTCCGCAGATCACGGCCATCATGGGGATGTGCGTCGCTGGCGGAGCGTATCTGCCCGTGATGTGCGATCACATTCTGATGACCGAAGGCTCGGGGCTGTTCCTCGCGGGGCCGGCGCTCGTGCAGGCGGCGATCGGGCAGAAAATTTCCGCCGAGGATCTGGGCGGCGCGAAAATGCACGCCGCAATCAGCGGCACGGTCGATTTCCGCGAGCCGGACGATGACTCGTGCCTCGCGCGCATCCGCGCGCTGGTCGACAAGATGGGGCATCCGGCCGCCGCGCGTTTTGACTTCAAGGAATCCGAAAATCCTTTGTACCCGCCCGAGGAAATCTACGGCATTTTTTCGTCGGACCCTGCGCGCCAGTACGACATGCGCGAAGTGATCGCCCGCATCTGTGACGGCAGCAAATTCGAGGAGTATCGCGCCGAATACGGCAAGACCGTGCTGTGCGGCTACGCGCGCATCGGCGGCTGGGCCGTGGGAATCGTCGCCAATAACAAGCAGCACGTCCCGACCATCGACGCGGCGAGCGGAGAGCGCCGCATCGAATTCGGCGGCGTAATCTACACTGAATCAGCGGAAAAGGCCGCGCGCTTTATCCTCGACTGCAACCAGCATCTCGTGCCGCTCATTTTCCTGCACGACGTCAACGGATTCATGGTGGGCAAGGAGGCGGAGTGGAGCGGCATCATTCGAGCGGGTGCGAAAATGGTGAACGCCGTCGCAAACAGTGTGGTTCCAAAAATCGCGGTGATCTGCGGCGGAAGTTTCGGAGCGGGCCACTACGCCATGTGCGGAAAAGCGTACGACCCGCGATTTATGTTCGCCTGGCCGACCGCGCGCTACGCCGTGATGAGCGGCGATTCCGCCGCGTCCACGCTGGTCGAAATCAAGATCAAACAGCTCGAACGCGAAGGCAAAAAACTCTCCAATGCCGACAAAAAAGAACTGAACGAATCCATCCGCGCCACGTACGAACATCAGACCGATCCGCGCTACGCCGCGGCGCGCCTGTGGGTGGATGCAATAATAGACCCGGCACAGACGCGCGAGGCGTTGATTTGGGCGCTGGAAGCGGCGGCGCTAAATCCGGAAGTGAAGGATTTTAAAACCGGCGTATTGCAAACGTAATGATCTGATTTAAATTCTAAACTCATAAGGATTCACATTGCCCGAAACTGTAAAAATTATCGAATGCCCACGAGATGCATGGCAAGGATTGACGGAAATCATTCCAACGCAACTGAAGGTGGATTATCTCCTTCAGCTTGCCTCCGCAGGATTCAAACATATCGACGCGGTCAGCTTCGTTTCGCCCACGCACGTCAAGCAAATGGCCGACAGCGAAGACGTGATGAAAGGTTTCCTTTCCGGTATTCCTGCGAACGCGGCGCAGCCCGAAATCATCGGCATCGTCGTGAACGAACAAGGCATTCAGCGCGCCCTGTCCACGCCGGGCGTGACGACCATCGGGTATCCGTATTCCATCTCCGCCTACTTTCGCCGCGCGAACGCCAACATGAGCCGCGGAGAATCGCGCGGGCTCGTCCAGGAATTGCGCAAAGCCACGAAGGCGTCCGGGCACGGACTGGTGGTCTACATTTCGATGGCGTTCGGCAATCCGTATGAGGAGCCCTGGGGCCCGGAGATTGTCGAGGACGCGCTCGTTTGGCTGAAGGATGCCGGCGTGCGAACTGTGTCGCTCGCCGATACCGTGGGAAACGCCTCTCCCGAACAGGTGGGCGCGCTCTACACCGCCGTGAAGGACTGCGTTGCGGGCGTCGAGTTGGGCGTGCATCTGCACAGCCGCGCCGAAGGCGCCGCGGAAAAAGTTCTCGCGGCCTACGATGCCGGCTGCCGCCGGTTCGATGGAGCGCTCACGGGGCTGGGCGGATGCCCCTTCGCCGGCGACGATCTGGTGGGCAACATCGCGACGGAAACGATTCTCGCGGCGCTCGCCTCTCGCGGCGCGGACGTGGGAATTCAAGTGGAAGCGCTCGGAACGGCCATCGCGCTGGCCGAGGAAATTCGCGCTAAATATGCGCGCGTGGCGCAAGCGCAATAAGAAATTCCCCGCCTCTGAAGACGCGGGCTACAACAACGCGCGTAGGGTTGCTGTAGCCCGGGTCTTCAGACCCGGGGGTTTTCTGCGATCAACGGAAACTCACAGAGGGCACGCACGTATGCCATACCAAACGCTCCATCTCCAATTCTCCGGCGGAATCGCCACAATCACGCTCAACAGGCCGGAGAAGCGCAATGCGATCTCCACCGAAATGATCGCGGAGCTTCTCAAGGCTTTTGGCGAGGTTGAGGCCAGCCCCGCGCGTGTCTTGATTTTGACCGGCGCGGGCAAGGCATTCTGTTCCGGCATGGATTTGGACGCCTTGAAAGTGCTTGCAACGCAGTCCCCCGCCGAACAACTGGAAGATGCGGACCGTCTGGCGCGGCTTTGCCGCCGGATTTGGAGTTTTTCGAAGCCGACCATCGCCGCCGTGAATGGAGCCGCGATTGCCGGCGGGTGCGGCATTGCCACGCTGTGCGACTTCACGATTGCCGTGCCGGAAGCGAAATTCGGATACCCGGAAGTGCGCATCGGATTTTTGCCCGCCGTCGTGTCCGTTTTCCTCGTGCGCCAAATTGGAGAAAAACAGGCGCGCGATCTGCTCCTGACGGGAAAGACGATCGACGCGACCGAGGCCCATCGCCTGGGACTCGTCACGCAAATCGCGTCCGCCGAAGAATTGATGAGCGCCGCGAAAATCCTCGCGTCGGTTTTGATCGCATGCAGCCCCGTCAGCCTTCGCATGACCAAGAAGCTGTTATGCGATTTGGCGGCGCCGGAAATCGACCGCGAACTCGAACTGGCCAAGGCCGGGAGCGCGCACATCAGGTCCACTGAGGATTTTCGCGAAGGCCTCGCGTCGTTCCTCGAAAAACGCGCGCCCCGTTGGCCCGGAAAATGAACTACCTTCCTGCCCGAGCGCGGCACGCCGCCGTTCTGCTACAATTTTCATCCCGATGAGCGAGACGAGCGAATTCTTCGACCACGTAGTACGCGTGCGCTACGCCGAGACCGACAACATGGGCGTCGTGTATTACGCCAACTACTACATTTATTTTGAGATTGGGCGCGTCGAATACATGCGCCACAAGGGCGTCGATTACCGGCGCATGGAGCTGGAAGATCAGACGTTCCTGTTCGTGGCCGAGTCGAAATGCCGCTATCGCCGCCCGGCCCACTATGACGATCCGCTGCGCATTCGCACGCGCGTCGTCTCGGCCAGGCGCCGCACGATTACTTTCGGATACGAAATTTTTCATGACGAAACCAACGAGTTGCTGGCCACGGGCGAAACGCTTCACGTCGTCTGCGGCAGCAACGGACGCGCCAAGCCGCTGCCGGATAAGTACCGCCGCTATTTTAATTTTGAAGCTGCCGAATCGGCTTCCACTCCGGCAACCAACCCGTAGCACAACCAAGAGTGCCTGTGCTGCTATAACCCGCTTCGCAACGATTTTTTCGCAACCTGCTTACAACTTACGGAGAACGTCTTTACTATGTCGTTTCGAGCGAAACGAGAAATCGCTCTTCGATCCAAGCCAGGCAATCCAAACGATTTCTCGGACCTGGAATGATTTCACTGCGGCAAACAAATCCCACGGACAAGAATGAGCAGGAATATTGTGCGCCGTCGGAATTGGGTGTACGTTATCCACTTCCAATGCGAACCAATATGGCAATCCTGGGGATAATGGCAAAATCAAAGAAAAGGAGGAGATATGGCAACGACTGGCACAGCAACGCGTTGGTCTCTTAAAGGGCAAGGCTATGAATTCTGCAACTGCGATTTTGGCTGTGGTTGCAATTTCGGCGGATTTCCGAATTCAGCGGATGGAAGCTGCCGGGCGTTTGTAGGAGTGGATATCCAGGGTGGCTCCTGCGGAGACGTCAATCTTTCCGGATTGAAATGCGCGGCTATTCTTGACTGGCCGAAGGCCATCCATGAAGGACACGGGCAATGCGTTTTTGTCGTTGAGCCTGCCACAACCGATAAACAGATCGAGGCGCTCGCACAGATATTCACCGGAAAACTGGGGGGCATGCCATGGGAACTGCTGGGACCGACATTTGAAGTGAAAGGCCTGGTGAAGAGCAAAATCACGATCGAGGGGCAAGGACTGAAAAAAGTATTTAAGGCCGAGGGCGTTGGCGAGGGTCGAGGCGACAATCTGAAGAACCCCGTAACGGGCGAGGATCATCGCGTCAATATCGATCTTCCCGACGGATTTATTTGGAAGAAGGGGGAATGCGGCCAGGGAACCTTCCACGTGAAGGCCTCGGGAATCGAATTGTCCGGAAACAAATCCAACTGGATTTTGTACCCGTTCGACTGGTCAAACGGGTAGATTGCCTTGCTCACGATTTTTCGCCGCGAACGGGTGATTGTCTCTGCCTGTCTTGTCGCACTGGTTCTGTTGGCATGGTTGTATCTGCTCCATATGAATGCCACCATGGTCATGTCCGGCATGAATATGCCGGGCATGTCCATGGTGAATACTCAGCCATGGGATGCGACCGCCGTACTGCTTCTCTTCGTGATGTGGACCGTGATGATGGTCGCCATGATGGCGCCGTCGGCAGCGCCAATGATTCTGACTTTTTTGACGGTGAACCAGAATCGAAGCGCCGCCCAACGCAGGCTCATGCCCACCGGAATTTTCCTCCTCGGATACCTTACGGTCTGGACGGCATACTCGGCAGTGGCCACGCTGGCCGAATGGGGTTTACATCGGGCCGCGCTTTTATCCACAACGATGTCGGCGACGAGCGCCGCGCTCAACGGCGCTCTCCTGATCTTGGCCGGATTGTTTCAGCTGACTCCAATCAAGCGAGCCTGCCTGCAAGGATGCCGGTCGCCCCTTTCTTTTCTCATGAGTGAATGGCGGGAAGGCGCTGCGGGCGTGTTCATCATGGGCCTGCGTCACGGCGCATATTGCGTGGGTTGCTGCTGGATTCTGATGGCATTGCTTTTCGTTACGGGAGTTATGAATCTGTTCTGGGTGGCTGCGCTTGCTCTTCTTGTTATGGCCGAAAAGATTCTGCCTAAAGGAGAGATTTTCGCTTCCATCGCAGGCATAGGGTTGTTGGTTGCCGGCATCGTCCGCATTGCCGAAGTCTGGAGATAGGCTGATCTCGCTTCATGAATCATTTGCGTGAGAGACCATTTGCTTTTAATCCATCTCTTCAGGTTCTTCAGGCGAGCGTTTCGCACAAAAAAAGCCCCAGACGCAGACCCGCGGGAAACGCGAAGGGCGCAAGCTCCAGGGAATAGTGTCCGCACGGCATGGTCATCGTTTCCAGTTGAACTCCCTTCTGCCGCAACGTCTGAAACATCTTGTCCGTGAATTCATACCAAAACGTAGGATCGTAGCGCCCGCTGACCATCAATAGGCGCTGGCCGGTGTCTCGCAGCTTGTCCATGTATGGAACGGGACTGATGGGCGTCCAGTAGTGGCGCAATTCGTCCGCGGTCACTTTGTTCCGCAGCCCCTCCCACACGTGCATCGTCGTCATTCCGGTTCGAACAACGTCCGCGAAATACGTGGAAACATGCAGAAACGCACCCGCGCGGACGCTGCGGTCGTGCGCCATGGTGATCGATCCGATTGCGGAGCCGATGCTCGTCCCGACAATGCCCAGCCGGTCGTATCCCTGCTGTTCGAGCCAGCGAAGGCAGCGGCGCGTATCCATAATGGCCTGGCGCGTGGCCTGAATCGTGAGTCCCACATTCGATCCCACCAGTTGATCGGCCCGCTCGTGGCCCGGCGCGACGCGGCGATCGTGATACGGCAGCGAGAGACGTAGGGCGCTGATGCCAAGCTTAGCGAGCCAGCGGCACAGGTTGACCTGGCCATTCCACTTGGCGTTCCAGTTGGGCAGCAAAACGACGGCCGGCCCAGACGCGCGGGCGCGAAAAAAACGCGCGTGCACAAGATTGTTGTTCGCCCACGGAGACACAATCTGGCTTGTGAACGTGAGCACGCCCTGCTCGGGCGCGCCGCTTTCGGGAGGATGCAATACGTAGTCTTCGGCGGGCGTCGTGGCAAGCCACTCGTTGCTATGCGCCAGCGTTTCGGCAACCCAGGCGTCCAGAAATCCGCGCGGATCGGGCTCATCGGCCCTGCCGCCAATATGCTCGATGCCCCATTCAAAGGGATAGACCCGGCGATTGTCATCGGTGGTCCACCGGGCGTGCTCGTAGCGGCGAATTTTTTCTTCCAACCAGGCCATGGTCAGTGAATCTCGAATATAGGGGCGGGCGACGGACCTGTCAAACTTGCGGGTCTTGAGTGATAACTCGTTCTCAGAAAAACCTTGCGACCTCGATGGCTTGGTTTTAGTAGCGCCGGCGTCTCGCCGGCAGTTTTCCAGTTCTAAAAAATGGTAACGGAGCCGGCGGGACGCCGGCGCTACCAAAGCCATTGAGCCTCTCACACGGAGTCACTATCGGGTGTTGCCTGTTTGCTTCCTGTAGCGCGTGACAATCGTTGTCCGCGCGGGATGCCTGTGGCAGAGTCAAGGAGTGATCCCCATTGGCGCATTTATATTCGGCTTGATGATCGGAAGTTTCCTGAATGTCTGCATTCTGCGGATTCCGGCGGATCAGTCCATTGTGCGGCCCTCATCGAGCTGCCCGAAGTGTGGCAATGCCATCGCGCCGTACGACAATATTCCCGTCCTGAGCTGGGTTTTCCTTGGCGGCAAGTGCCGCAACTGCAAGACAGGCATTTCCGCGATGTACCCGGCCGTCGAATTGCTCACCGCTCTCTTGTTTCTGGCCTGCTACCTTGCCTTTGGCCCGACGGTCGAAACCTTGAAGTGGGCTGTTTTCGCGGCGCTGATCGTCGTCCTGACGGTCACCGACATTCGCGAACGCATTCTTCCCGACAAAGTAAATTTCTTCGGGTTGGGCGCGGGACTGCTCTTCAGTCTTTTCAGCAAATCGCTCGATGGCACTGCTCTGTGGATTGCCAACCGCTGGTTCGATTTCCCTCCCCCGCAAATCGCGCTTTCCTTTGCCGACGCGGCTCTCGGAGCGCTGGCCGGCAGTGGCTTGCTCTGGTTTGTCGCCGAGGGATATTTCCGCATTCGCGGACGCGAGGGCATGGGCCTGGGCGACGTAAAAATGATGGCGGCGGTTGGAGCGTTCCTTGGCATCAAGCGGGCCCTGATGACGGTTTTCGCCGGATCTCTTCTCGGCAGCGTGATTGGTATCTTTTTGATCGCAATTTCAAAAAAGGACCGCGATTACGAACTGCCGTTTGGTACATTTCTCGGAGCGGGCGCGCTGCTGGTCGTATTTTTCGGATCGCCCGCACTGCATTGGTATGAATCGCTGCTGGCGGTGAAGTGACTCGTGAACCATGAATTCTTATTTGCGGCCGCGGCTCCCACACTCAACTCGCTGTGGGCTCTGTCGGGAGCTCTTCTGATTGCCATGATGATCGCGGGAGTCGCCGCGGTGATCATGGCGCGCCGTTACTTCCGCCGCGGGATACAATCGAAGGATCGTTCCGGCGCGGAATCACCGCGCAGTGACAATCCCACGGCGTTCATGACGGCCTCCATGCAAGCCGTCATCAAAAAACTCAAGGAACAGGAAAAAGAGCTCGAAGCCCTGCATCGCGCCGAACGCGAACGCGCGCAACAAACCGAACGCTTGAGCGAAGCGGTCACGCGCAACATGCCCGCCGGTCTGCTGCTGGTGAATTCCGCCGGCATCGTCACCAGCGCCAATCCCGCGGCCGAAGCCGCCCTCGGCGTGCAATCCCTTGCCTACCGCCGGTACAGCGAAGTTCTCGGAGCCAGATCGCGCCTCACGGAACTGGTCGCCGAATGCCTGAAAGAAGGCCGCACGTTTCGCCGCGAGGAAATCGAATATCTGGCGCCTTCGAGCGATTTGCGGCAGCTGGGCGTGACGATTTCCCCGATCCAGAACAACGCGAATGAAATTACCGGGGCCATTTGCCTGTTGAGCGACCTGACCGAACTTGCCGCGCTGCAAAAGCAGATTCACACCAAGGAAAATCTGGCCGCGCTCGGCGAGCTTTCCGCCGGCATCGCGCATGAATTCAAGAATGCGCTCGCGACCATTTCCGGCTACGCGCAAATGATTCGGAGCGAGTCCCAGCCCGGCACCGATTTGCACGAGCACAGCGAACTCATTCTCCGGCAGACGAGATCCATAACGCACGTCGTCACCGAATTTCTAAAGTTTGCGCGGCCACTGGAACTCGCCGACGAACAAGTCTCCCTCACCCCGATGATCGAACAGATCGTGGCGGAAATCGGCGAGGCCGTGCCGGGAGTTCCTTTCTCCATCGTGGGAGAATTTGGCCATGTCTCGGGAGACGACGCCCTGTTGCGGCAGGCAATTCTGAATCTGGCGCGCAATGCCGGAGAAGCCGCCGCCGATAATCCGGCCGGAGGGCGCGTGATCATTCGCGGTGAAATTGACAACTCCGGATCGCTCCAGGGACAGAGAATACTTATTTCCGATAACGGACCAGGCATCCCGGCGGAATCACTGACCAGAATTTTTATGCCCTTTTACACGACCAAGGCTCATGGTACCGGTCTGGGCCTGGCGGTCGTCCAAAAAATTATCGTTCAGCATGGCGGATCGGTCGAGGCTCGCAACCAGCAACTCGGTGGGGCTGAGTTTGTCGTATGGTTACCATTTGAACGCGAAAACGTCAGAACCGTTGATTCGGCCGGGGCTCGCATCTAAACTAAAGATGTTGAGTTCCGCCATCTTCCCTTTGAAAGGCGGCTAAATAAAATGATGACAAAAAATCTTCTCACACTGGCGTTGGGATGCGCGATGATCGCATCCCCAGCCTATCTCGCGGCTCAGCAGGATCAGAGCCAGGACAGCGTCGCGGATGCCGCTCGGAAAGCCCAGGCGGATAAAAAGAACGCTCCCAAGCCCAAAAGAGTGCTCACCAACGATAACCTGGATACGCTGACGGGCACCATCAACATCATGGGCGAGGCGCCTGCCGCGCCCGAAACCACAGCCAAGAAAACAATTGAGGAACAGAAAAAGCCGGAGATCGCGGCCACCGAAGAGAAAAAAACGACCGCCGAGGCTCCGGAAGAAAAACAAGGAGAAAAAAAAGACGAAGGCTACTGGCGCAAGAAATTTACCGACGCGAACAAGAAACTCGCCGACGACCAGCACGAGCTGGACATCATGCAGCGCGAGTACAACCTGAAGCAGCAGCAGTTTTATACCGACCCGATGGCTTCGCTGAAGGAATCATATTCCCGTCAGGACTTGAACGATTCGAAAACGAAGATCGATGAGAAAACGGTGGTGGTCGCGCAGGACAAGACCGACATTTCCGACCTTGAAGATGGTTTGCGCAAGGCAGGGGGCGATCCGGGCTGGGAGACTCCCGCGGCAGCCCCGGCACAGCCGGCGCAGCAATAATAACTTTCCCGGACCCTCGCGACGATTCGTCCCGTCGTCGCGAATCGCCTAAAATGCACTCCACGCAGGAACGCGTGTACAATCGCTCCGTGAACTGAAATCACGATATAAGTCACAATCGTGATACAAGACTATCGATGGAACCTCTCCTTCTCGTCGAAGACAAACCTGAGCTGCGCGCCATGCTCCGGAAAGCACTGGAGCGCGCCGGACATGCGGTGGACGAAGCGCCCGACGGCACTTCCGCCGTGGCCAAGGTGCGCGCCCGCCGCTACATGCTCGTTCTAACGGACCTGAAACTTCCAGGCTGCTCGGGACTTGAAGTCCTCCGCGAAACCAAGGAGGCTGACCCGACCATCCCCGTCATCCTGATCACCGCTTACGGTTCAGTGGAAGAAGCCGTCACCGCGATGAAGGAAGGCGCTTACGATTTCATCCAGAAGCCCGTGGACCTGGAGCACCTGAATCTGCTGGTCGAGCGCGCCTCCCAGCAACAGGAACTTCTGCGTGAGAATCTTCTTCTGCGCGAAGAATACGCGGAACGATACGGATTTCCGCGAATCGTCGGCGAACACAAATCCATGCAGGATGCGACGCACCAGGTGCAACGCGTGGCCGCCACGGATTCCACCGTTCTTCTGCTCGGGCAAAGCGGCACGGGCAAGGAATTGTTCGCCCGGGCGGTCCATCATCTTTCCCCGAGGCGGGAGCACTCCTTTATTGCGCTGAACTGCGCGGCGATCCCCGAGGGCCTCGTTGAGAACGAACTGTTCGGCCACGAGCGCGGCGCGTACACCGGCGCCGGTTCGCGCAAGATCGGCAAAATGGAACTGGCCAATCGCGGCACGATTTTTTTGGATGAAATCGCCGAGCTTCCACTCGCCACGCAGGCGAAACTCTTGCGTGTGCTGGAAGAGCGGAGCTTCGAGCGCGTCGGCGGAACGCAACTCGTCGATATCGACGTCCGCATCCTTGCCGCCACCAATAAGGATCTTCACGAAGCCGTCGCGTCCAAAACCTTTCGCGAGGATTTGTACTTCCGCATTGCCGCCGTTCCCATCACGATTCCCGCTCTCAGCGAGCGCGGCGACGATGTCATCCTGCTGGCGGAGCATTTCCTCGAACGCTTCCGCACGGAATTTCGCAAGCCAAACCTCAAATTCGCACCCAGCGCCCACGCCGCGATGCGCGGCTATTCCTGGCCCGGCAATGTCCGCGAACTTCAGAACACCATCGAGCGCGCCGCTATCCTCACGGACTCCGAGACCATCGAAGCAGCTGACCTGCAACTCCCCGCTCCTCGGCCGCCCGATGGCGATATGCCCCCGGGAATGCTCGTGGAAGCCTTCGATTGGAGCGGCACGCTGCAGGAAGTGGGCACTCGCGCGGTGGAATACGTCGAGCGATTCAAGATCGAATCCGCGCTGAAATCCTCGAAATGGAATAAAACCCGCGCCGCCGAACTGCTCGGAGTTTCCTACAAAACTCTGTTGAATAAGATTCGCCTTCTAGGATTGGAAAACTGACCCGTAGCACAGGCTTCAGCCTGTGTTCTTTTGACTTTCCCTTGTCACAAATCAAAACCGCACAGGCTGAAGAGCCTGTATGGCAACGGCCAAATCTTTGTAGGGCACGGCTTCAGCCGTGCCGTCAAGTGTGCAATATCAATGCGGCTTTAGCCGCTGGCTCTTTCGAAGTCGAATTGCCACACAAGCTCTGAAGCTGTGCTATCAAGCACCGCTACGCCTTCCTCGCGATATGCAGCGTAACAATCCCGCCAGTCCAGCGCTCGAACCGCGCATCCGTATACCCGGCCTTCGCGAATTGTGCTTGCAGCGTTTCCGGAGAGGGAAATTTGCTGACGGAACTCGGCAGATATGTGTACGCGGACCCGTTGCCCGAAATCAGAGCCCCAAGGCGCGGAAGCACTCGCCGAAAATAAAAACGGTACAGGCTCCCGAATATTTTTCCGCGAGGCTCGGCAAATTCCAGAATTGCCGCGGCGCCTCCTGGCTTCAGAACACGCCATATCTCCAGTAATCCGCGCTCGTAGTTCGCCAGATTTCGAAATCCAAACGAGCAGGAAACCAAATCGAAACTTTCATCGCCAAACGGAAGAGCCAGCGCATCCGCCTCGACGAATGTAACGCGTGCGCCCGATGCCGCGGCTTTGGCACGCGCGCGAACGAGCATTTCCGGAACGAAATCGGAGCCCGTAATCTCCGCGCCGCCCGCCGCATGTTTGCAAAAGGCCAACGCCAGATCGCCCGTTCCACAACATAGATCGAGCACCCGCGCCGCCGGATTGCCCAGGGTTTCCCGGAATCGCCTGGCCACGCGACGTCGCCACATCTTATCTATGTCGAGCGAAAGGAGATGATTCAGCAGGTCATACCGTGGCGCAATGCGGCCAAACATTTCCCGGACGTGGGCCGCCGCTTCCCTTTCGTCCCGCACGCCTTCCGGGCGCGTGCCGGGAACGCCGCTCTCGGATGTGGGTATCATTTGCGGCGGCTCTTTGCGGCCTTCGTTTGCACTGCTCCGCCGGCGCACGCGCGCAAAACACGCGCCAGCACTTCCGCTTCAGCTTCGACCCCGCATCGGACCGTGCCGATACGTTCCGGCAACACAAAGCGCAATCGCCCTGCGCGCGTTTTCTTGTCCGCCTGCATCGCGGCAATCAGCTTCGCGGCGGGAATCGACGGCCAAGCCGGCAACGGCCCGACGCGCGCAGTCACGCTTGCGACTCGATCCTCGTCACGCGACGAAAACATTCCCATCTCGACAGCCAGCCGCGCCGCCGCGATCATCCCCCAGCCAACCGCCTCGCCGTGCAGATATTTCCGGTAGCGCGTGACGCTTTCGAGGGCGTGCGCGAAAGTGTGGCCGAAGTTCAGGATTTCGCGCAAGCCCGATTCATGCTCATCCTCGGAAACAACACGGGCCTTTTGCGCGATCGAACGCTCGATCACGTAGCCAAGGGCGGCTCGATCCCGGCGCAAAACCTTTTCCATATTCTTTTCCAGAAACTCGAATAGTTTCACGTCGCCGATCACGCCGTATTTTACAATCTCGTAGATTCCCGACCGGAATTCACGCGGCGGCAGCGTGCTCAGCAATTCCGGATCGGCCACAACGCCCTTCGGCGGGTAAAACGCGCCCACCAGATTCTTCCCTTCCGGAAGATTTACGCCAGTCTTGCCGCCAAGGGCGCTGTCGACTTGCGCCACAACGGTCGTGGGAATGTGGATCAGCGCGATTCCACGCGCGTAGCTCGCCGCGACGAATCCGGCCACGTCGCCGACGACTCCTCCTCCAACGGCAACGATCAGCGCGCGGCGATCCGCGCCCGCGCGAACCAGATGGCGGCAGGCGCGCTCCACGGTGGAAAGATTCTTGGCTGTTTCCGCGTCATTCATCAAAATCGTGGCGCGGCGCGTTCCCCCAAGCAGCTTTTCGACACGCGCCCCGCAATGCCGCCACACGCGTGGCGACGAAACCACAAACACCGCGCCCTCCTGCCGGATGCGTGACACGACGTGCGGCAACTCCCGCAGCGCGCCTCGCCCGCACAGCACTTCATATGTTCCGTTCGCAGCCTGTACCGATATTCTCTTCATCCGTTTTCTTCAACAATGCGTCTTGGTGGACACTTCTTCAAACCTCAAAAAATGTAACACAAATGGCGCGCCGCCAAGAGATACAAAGACAATTCCTGCACCCGCCGTTACGCGCCGCTTTTAATCCCGCACTCCCATACCGTAAGATGGGTCGGCATGATTTTTCGGCTCGTCGGAAGGATTCGGCAAACGTGAATACCATACCACTGGGACTCAATGGACCTCTTGTTTCGCAAATCGGCCTCGGCTGCATGGCCATGTCCGACATGTACGGCCCCTCGGACGAATCCGAAAGCATCGCCACGATTCACGCCGCGCTCGACGCGGGCATCACCATGCTCGATACCGGCGACTTCTACGGCATGGGCCACAACGAAATGCTGATCCGTCGCGCCATCGAAGGTCGGCGCAAGGATGTGTTCCTCGCCGTGAAATTCGGCGCCATGCGCGGACCGGACGGCTCGTTCAACGGTTACGATGTACGCCCCGAAGCCGTAAAAAACTTCCTCGCCTACAGCCTGCGCCGCCTGGGAACCGATTACATTGACCTCTATCAGCCGTCGCGCGTTGATGCGCGCACCCCGATCGAAGACACCTGGGGAGCGCTCGCCGATCTCGTCAAGGCCGGCTACGTGCGCCACATCGGAATTTCCGAAGCGTCCGCCGCCTCGATTCGCCGTGCGTCGAAAACGGCGCCAATCGTTGCCCTCCAGATCGAATATTCGCTCGTGAGCCGCGGCGCGGAGGCAACCATCCTGCCCGCCGCCCGCGAACTCGGCATGGGCGTCACCGCCTACGGCGTGCTGTCGCGCGGTCTGCTCTCGGGATCGCCGGTAACTTCGCCAAAGGACATTCGCAGGCACATGCCCCGGTTTCGCGGCGAAAATTACGAGAAAAATCAATCGCTGGTCAATACACTGAATGCGATTGCCACGAGCAAGAATGCAACGTCTTCGCAAGTGGCCATCGCGTGGGTCATGTCCCGCGGCTCGAACATTGTGCCAATCATCGGCGCGCGGAAACGCACTCAGTTAGCCGAATCGCTTAAGGCGCTCGACCTGAAATTGACGCCCGAGGACCTGGCCCAGATCGAACGCGCAATCCCGACGAACGCCGTCGCGGGAACTCGCTACGCCGAAGAACAGATGCGCTGGCTGGACAGCGAAAAACCTGCCGCGCAGGGATAGTAGCGCGGGCTTCAGCCTGCGGCCTTTCATCAAATAACAAACGTACTACATCTTGGAGCCTGCCTGAAAAATGGATATGATGTCTCGGCTCCGCTCAGGCCGATACGCGAGGACAAACCGATGGAAGCGATACGCACGGAAAAGATTACTCTGCAAGTGGCGGATGGAACGTCCATGAACGCCTACATCGCAAGCCCGTCCGAGGGCGCGAAGGCCCCAGGCTTGCTCGTGTTTCAGGAAATCTTCGGCGTAAATGCGAACATCCGCGATATCGCGGAGCGCTTCGCGCGGCAGGGCTATGTCGCCATCGCACCGGAACTTTTTCACCGCACGGCGCCCGGATTCGAGGAAGCGTATACGAATTTGCCGGCCTGTATGCCGCATGCCCAGGCGCTCACGCCGGACGGCTTGATAGCCGATGCGCGCGCGGCTTTCGACTGGCTGCAAAAGAATCCTCGCGTAATTCCGAACGCGATTGCCGGCCTTGGTTTCTGCATGGGCGGCCGCGCCTCGTTCGTGGCCAATTCGGCGATTCCCCTGAAGGCGGCGATTTCATTCTACGGCGGAGGAATCGTTCCGGCGCTGTTGCCACGCGCCGCGCAACAGCATGGGCCGGTCCTGTTCTTCTGGGGAGGCCTTGATCCACTCATCCCGCTGGATCAGGCTCGCGCAACCCTCGACGCCATGAAAGCGGCGAAGAAACCTTTCATGAGCGTCGAATTTTCGAACGCCGACCACGGATTTTTCTGCGACGCGCGCGCCAGCTACAAGGAATCCGCAGCGAAGCAGGCGTGGGAGATCGCGCTCAAGTTTCTCGCGCTGCACGTGAAAGGATAATGTCGGTGACTGGTGACTAGTGACCGGTGACTGGTGAAAAGCACCGGACACTGTCCCACTCGGAAAAGATCGTTAATCAAATATTCCTGGCACAAGTCACGAATCACGATTTACGAATCACCAGTCACCGGTCACTAGTCACCAGTCACCACCCGGAGGCAACACCATGGATCAACGAATGCTCGACACCCTGACGATCAAAGAGGTTGTCGAAAACTGGGCTGTCTTTCGCGACTCCGGCGACTGGGAGCGCTTCCGCAGCGTCTGGCATGAGGAAGGCGTCATGATGGCGACGTGGTTCCAGGGGCCTTTCGAGGAATTCATCCGCGTGAACAAGGAAGGCTGGGACAAGGGCGTTAGCATCCTGCACTTGCTGGGCGGCACGTCAGTCGAGATCACGGGGGCACGCGCAATTGCGCAAACAAAGATGACGATTTCGCAGCGCGCTCCGGTGCATGACGTCATGGTGGACGTCCTGTGCACAGGCCGCTTCTACGATTTCTTCGAAAAACGCAACGACCGCTGGGCCATCGTCTTGCGACGTCTCTTTTACGAAAAAGACCGCATGGATCCGCTCGATCCTTCGAAAACCGTGCAACTGGACCCGAAAATCCTGGCCCAGTTCCCCGAAGGCTACCGCCACCTGGCCTACCTGCAATCGGGACTCGGCTTCAAAGTCAAGACGGACATGCCAGGGCTGAAAGGTCCCGACGCCGATGCGCTGTATGCGTTGGGAAAAAAATGGCTTGCGGGCGGGGCGCTGTAACGGCTGAGCAAAAGACTTCGACATACAAGTTACAGTAGCGCGGGCCTCAGCCTGCGGGGTTTAGTTCTTGCAAGTACAAACCCCACAGGCTGAAGCCCGCGCTACAAGAAAACGGCTTCCCCTCATCTTTTCAATCTCGTGAAAAAAAAGCGTTGAAGTTGAATGGGATTACGAAGGGTCTGCCGTAGGGCTTTCCGCCAGCGCAAATGCTTCGAACGCCGACATGGCCGTCGAGTGCGTGTTGGCCACCAGATTCTCGACGCGCAATAGGCGTACAGCGACTCCGAACTCTCCGAACTGCAACTGCTCGACACGCACCACCTCGCCCAAATGCTCCAGATTCAGGCAGCCAAACGCCGGCACCACGTGCAAATGATCACCAGGCTGGTAGAAATCCCTACCCGTAATGAAGTAGAACCCGCTGCGGCTGAAGTCCTTCATGGTGCGAACTTCCTCGAAATTCCCGCCTTCCGGATTGACGGGTTGCACGTAGACCATCCGGTTCGTTTGGACGCGAGGTTCGCGGCGCCGCTCCAACGGGTCAGAGGAGCTATCTTCTTGTTTCTGTGAAAAAATCCTCTGTTGAAGTTCATTCACCGCAGGCTCCCTTCAAGATCTCCGGCGCTTCTCACCCGGCGTTCGAAACCTCACCCAAGTCCTCATCTGAATATTTAGGTTACAGTTCATGCCACGCAGCGTCCATAGAACGCCAGTACCATCGGGCATCCCCCAAAAGTTTTGCGGATATTTTTTCAGTAGCCCACGCTTCTGCTCTTGTGTGGCAACCTTCAAATCCATGCAGAGGCAAATCTTTGTAGGGCACGGCTTCAGCCGTTCCGTAAAGCCTGCATAATCAATGCGTTAAGCCGTGGGCTCTTTGGGGAATGAGTTGCCGCGCGAGCTTTCTCGCCAGTGCGGCAATTCGATGCTGAGTTGAGTTGAATTAAGATGAACGGCGGGGTGGCGACGATCCGGCTAAACTTCCTTCGCCTTCCGGATTAGTGTTTTAGGGGAGTACGCATTGGCTTTGTACTGGCTCACCATGCGGTGGGTGTTGAAGAAGCTGGCATTCAGCGAGATACACGATCGCATAACGAGCGCGTAGTCTTCCGGCGCGCCGTAGAACATGGGAATGATCTGGTGTTCGAGCTTGTCGTAGAGCGAGGCGGCCTCGGCCGCCGATACGTCGCCGTCGATCTTATCGTCATGGCCGATGGCCCAACCGGTCACGCCCTCCACGCATCCCTCGACCCACCATCCGTCGAGAACGCTCAGGCTGGGAATCCCGTTCAGCGCCGCCTTCATGCCACTTGTGCCGGACGCTTCCTGCGGCCTCTGCGGCGTATTCAGCCAGAGATCGACGCCCGATACGATGAGCTTCGCGAGCGACATATTGTAGTTCTCAAGATAAACAACCTTGATATTGTCATTCAGCCCGGCAGCGGCTTGAATCACGCGCTGAATCAACGCTTTTCCGTCCGCATCGTTCGGATGCGCTTTCCCGGCATACAGAATCTGAATCGGGCCGGCTGACCGCGAGATGGCTTTCAACCGCTCGACATCCCTGAACAGCAAGTCCGCGCGCTTGTAGGTTGCCGCGCGCCGCGCGAATCCGATGGTGAACACCGAATCGTCAAGCTGTACGCCACACCGCTTCCGCACTTCCTTGATCAGCGCCGCCTTGGCCAGGGCATGAGCCTTGCGAATATCCTCGGTCGGAATCCCCACCGCATAGCGCATGTACGCATTGTCGCGCCGCCACTCCGGAATCTCGCGATCGAACAACTCCTGAATAGACTCCGACGCCCAAGTGCCAGCATGGACTCCATTCGTAATCGCGTGGATCGGAAATTGAGGAAACATGTTCTGCGAGACTTCGCCGTGACGCATGGCCACGCCGTTCACATACCGCGAAAAGTGAATGGCCATGTCCGTCATGTTCAGCATATGTGCGTTGGCGAAGCCCGCCTGCTGCAGGAGGCCTGTCCTGTATTCCCCGAGCACCTGACGCACGAGGTCCCAGGGAAACCGGTCGTGCCCCGCTTCCACCGGCGTGTGCGTCGTAAACACGCAATGGCGGCGCACCGCTTCGATGTCCGCTTCCACGGCCACGGTGTATTTGCGCAGCTTGAGCTGCTCCCCGAGCATCGCCAGCGTGAGGAGCGCGGCGTGCCCTTCGTTCATGTGATAACTGCCGATGTGCGACACCTTCAGATGCCGCAGCAACGCAAGGCCGCCAATCCCGAGCAGCGCCTCCTGGCAGAGTCGATAGCGCGGCCCCCCGCCGTAGAGCGTATCGGTCAGCGTGCGGTCGTAATCGGAGTTTTCCGCCACATCCGTATCCAGCAGATACACCGGCACGACGAACCCAGACAATCCGTGAACGCTGTACCGCCAGGCGCGAACGCGAACCTCGCGGCCTTCGATGCAAACTGTAAACGACCCTTCGACCGGGGCAAGCACGGTTTCCGGCTGCCACGGATCGGGCTCCTCGGATTGATTCCCACTTTGGCTCAAGCGCTGCCGGAAATAACCCTTCCGGTACGCCAGCGAAATCGCAACCATCGGCAATTCCAGGTCGGCAGCCGACCGCAGCATATCTCCCGCCAGAATGCCCAAGCCTCCACCGTACGAAGGAATCGTCGGGTCCAGGGCAACCTCCATGCAAAAGTATGCGATCTTCGGTGTACCCTTCTCCATCACCATGGTGAAATCATAGCACCTGGACTTCCCTCCGCAACATCATCGATCTCGATGCAAGTGATACATAATTTACATGGACTTCCTCCGGTTCATGCCGACTTGGAAAACCAACCAAGTTTCCCCCGTCGCGGATGTTGTCTTCTTTGAAGAATATCGGGATCGATATGTCCTTTATGTTTTTTATGCTCTTTAGGAGGTCGGGGCTTCAGCCCCGACGTATACGGTTGCGCAACGCGGGCTTTAGCCCCTGAAGCTTCAGGGCCCACAGGCCGCCTTAACAGTCCCCGTTTGTCCGACCTGAAGGTCGGACCTCCTGCACGGAACTTTTTGTTCCATACAGAAGATTTCTAGAAATTCAGACAAACCTCGATGTGCGGCATTTGATCGGAACCGACAGTCCCTCTGGCAGCCAAGTCGTCGTACAATGAACGCCAGTCCCTGGATTGTTGCGGCGAGACCGGGAAAAACAAAAACAATTGGAGGAGAACATGCGTCACGCGATTTTGGGAGCGGGCGGTGTGGGCGGCCTCATTGGTGTGGCGCTCGCAAAGGCGGGAGAGTCCGTCACCCTCATCCTTCGGCCAGAGGCGCTGAAAAACTATCCGGCGGAGCTTTCGCTGGAAAGTCCGCTGGGATCATTCAGCGTTCCGGTGGATCGCGCCGCGAGCGTCGCGGCGCCGTACGATGTGTTGTGGATCGCGGTGAAGGCCACGCATCTGGAAGCCGCGCTGCGCAGCGTCACGGTGGCTCCTGAACAAATTGGCGCGGTCGTTCCCCTGCTGAATGGCATCGACCACGTGGCGCTGCTGCGCGCGCGCTTTGGACACGACCGTGTTGTCCCGGCAACCATCGCCGTGCAGTCCGAACGCGCGGCGCCGGGAAAAATCATTCACCGGGAAATGGCGGTTCGTCTCACGTTTTCCGCCATTGGCGAAAGCAGGCTGGCGTCCACGGCCGAGGAGTTCCGGAAGTTCGGCTTCGCCTGCCAGTTCGTCGCCGATGAAATGAAACTTCTGTGGAGCAAACTGTCTGTCCTTGCGCCCTACGCGCTCGCGACCACGGCCGCGGCCATGACGATTGGCGAAGTGAATCGCGATCCCATCTGGCGAAAACGGCTGGAGGCGGCGATTCGCGAAGTCGCCGCCGTGGGCACGGCCAGTGGAACACCGATCGACGCAGCGGTCGTCCTCCAGTACTTCGACAAAACGCCGCAGGGAGGGCGCAGCTCGATGCAGAAAGACGTCGCCGCCGGAAACCCGCCGGAACTCGACGGCATCGCCGGCCCGATTCTGCGCCTCGCCGAGAAACACGGGATCGACGTGCCCGTCACGCGCGAACTGGCCGCGATGATCCGAGGAAAATCCGTGGCGGGACATGCATCATGATTCGCTGAACGAAAAGCATTTAACACAGAGGACACAGAGAAAACCGAGAAAACAAGAAACAGAGAAAACATAAAACTCCTTTCTCCTCCGGCATTTCTCTGTGCCCTCTGTGCCCTCTGTGTTAAATATTTTGTTTTTGGACCAGTAAACTGGAACCACAGCGCCAGTCGCGTGCTATCATTTCGAAATTGCCGCAATTCCAATTTAACGACTTCTACTATTCGGGAGGCTAAGGATGCGCTCGTATCGCCTAAATTTCTTCTGGTTTGCCGCCCTCACAATCGTTGTGTGGACCGCGCCGAGGGCTTTTGTGTTTGCGGCGGACGCGCCCCCGCTAAAACTCGTTCAAACCATCGAACTCAAGGATATTACCAGTGGCGAACCTGAAGTATCGAAGGATCAACTGGCCAAGAACCTGACGACCACGCGCATGGTGGGCGTTCAGAATCATTTCGATCACCTGACGCCCGACCTGAAAAATAATCGCCTCTTCGTCGTCCCGGAAGATAATAAGACGATCGAAGTCTACGATATTCGCACCGGCAAATTCATTCACAGCATCAAGGGAATCGGCGTCGGGCATTCGGTGATGTACCGCGCGGACATTGACCGGATTTTTGTGACCGACGGCTCCGACGGCGATTTGAAGATTTTTAACGGCACCACCTACGAGTTGCTGAAGACCGTGAAACTCCTCGCCGACTCCGACGCGACCGGCTACGACCCCATCACTCACAATCTGTACATCGCGGACGGCGGGCTGGACGCGAAACTCAATTACACGTTCCTCGAAATCGTGAACACGGATACCGGCGCGCAGGTTGGCAAAATCAAGATCGATTCCAACCGCCTGGAAGCCATGGCCGTCGAACAATCGGGACCGCGGCTTTTTCTGAACATGACGGAAAAGAATTCCATCGGCGTGATTGACCGCACGAAGCAGGCCGTCGTCGCCACATGGCCGCTGACCTGCCACATCAACGCGTCCGTCGCCATCGACGAAAAAAATCATCGCCTCTTCGCCGCGTGCCGTGACGGCAATCTGAATGTGCTGGATTCCGATACCGGAAAAGTCCTGCAGAATCTGCCCATCTCCACCGGCGTTGACGACATGGTGTTCGATCCCGCGAGCCAACGAGTCTACATCGCCACCGGCGAAGGATTCGTCAACGTGTTCAAGGAGACCGACGCGGACCATTACCAGGCCATCGGCAAAATTCCCACCGGCCCGCTTGGCAAGACCGGCCTGCTCGTCCCCGCATTGAAAGAATATTTTGTCGCCGTGCCGCCGCACGGAGCCACCTGCGCGGAGGTCCTCGTTTTCGCCGTGCAGTAAGTGGAACAGGCTTCAGTCTGTTTGGTTTTGATTTCCTTAAAACGCCAAACAGGCCAAAGCCCCGCACCTACGGAACGATTGGCACCAGCGCCGCTCCCGCCGGCCGCCACTTCCCGTCTTTCTTCGCAAACATCCGCAGCACTCGCAAATTGGCTCCGGCAACTTTGCCGTCCTTGTTTTCGCTTTGCAGAAACGTGTGATCGGTCGCAAGCGCAAAATTGCCGTACACCGCCATCAGCTTGAATTCGTCCGGATGCGGGCCAACGCCCTTGGACGGATGAGCCGCCCGCTGCCTCGCAACCATCTCAGCCTTGGTCTGAACCTTTCCTTCGATGGAAATCTCAAAAAATTGATCGGTCCAGAATTGGTTGCGGAATTCGACGCACTCCTTGTAATCCTTGTGATACGGGGTGACGCCCGCGCTGCACAGCCACTGCTGATCCACATCCCACAGCGTCTTCTCCAGCTCCGTCCACTCCTTGCTGCCCATCTTCGGCCCCTGCTTGGCCGGCTCCTGCCCAAACGCCAAAGCCGACACGCACATCAACGCCACGAAACACAGCATACGAATCATTCTCACAGTAACCCTCCTGGATGAAATATTTTAATTTGGTATCGCGGGCTTCAGCCTGCGGGGTTTAGACCTTGCAAACACTAAACCCCGCAGGCTGAAGCCCGCGCTACTTGAATTGAACTCTCCGCCACATTCCCCAACGCCGAGTGTCGCGTGGCAGGATACCACCACTTCGAGGAAACGCGATGGAGTTGTGATGGAACCACGGAGACATCTTCAACCCTCCCAAAGATATTTTTGTAACGCGGAGAACGATTTATTCTTCTAAGATATGTACGAAACTTGTGACTGCACTCTTCTGGAGGAATTATGTCCATCAAATCGCTTTGGATATGGATTGGGACATGGATGATCGCTGGCTCGATGCTTCTGATTCCCTTCGCGCGTGGCCAGGAACAAACGCAGGCCGCCCAGTTGCCCGACGGCGACGCCAAGGAAATCGTTCAGACCTCGTGCTCCACGTGCCATAGCCTCGCCAACATCACAACCTCGCAAGGGCACACGCCGGAAGAGTGGAAAACCACGATGGCCATGATGGTGAATGTCGGCGCCGACGTGCCTCCGAAAAAAGTTCAGATGGTCACGAACTACCTGACCAAGAATTTCCCGGAAAAGCCGGGTCCCGCGCCCGTGGCGATCCCCGGCAACGTCGAAGTGTCCTTCCAAGAATGGAAATTACCCACGCCGGGCACGCGGCCTCACGATCCGCTGGCCGCGCCCGACGGCACGATCTGGTACTCGGGACACATGGCCAACCTGCTCGGCCACATTGATCCGAAGACGGGCGCCATCAAGGAATATCACCTCAATAAACCGATGTCCGGCCCGCACGGACTGGTGATGGACAAGCAGGGCAACATCTGGTTCACGGCAAACTTTAGCGCGTACATCGGCAAGTTCGAGCCCGCGACGGGCAAGATCACGGAATACCCGCTCGATCACAAGGCGCGCGATCCGCACACGCCGATCTTCGACCAAAAGGGAATGTTGTGGTTCACCGTGCAAGGAGCGAACATGGTGGGACGGCTGAACCCCGAAACCGGCGAATCGAAGCTGGTGGTTTCGCCGACGCCGAAGTCGAATCCCTACGGCATGGTCGTCACCACGAAAGGAATTCCCTACTTCGTCGAGTTTGGCGCAAACAAAATCGCCAGCATCGATCCGGAAACGATGGAAATCCATGAATACGTTCTGCCGAATGAAGCCGCGCGACCTCGGCGCATCGCCATCACCCCGGATGACGTCATTTACTACTCCGATTATGGGCGGGGATTCCTCGGCCAGTTTGACATCAAGACCGGCAAAATGGTCAAGGAGTGGCCCTCGCCGAGTGGCCCGCAATCCCGCCCCTACGGAATCACCATCGTGAACGGCATCGTCTGGTACAGCGAAGCCGGAGTAAAGCCAAACACGCTCGTGCGCTTCGACCCCAAGACAGAAAAATTCCAAACCTGGATGATTCCCGCCGGGGGCGGCGTGGTGCGGAACATGATGCATTTCGCGGACGGCAAGCTCGTGCTCACCGAAAGCGGCGAGAACGTCGTCGCGCTCGTCACCGTGAAGAACGGCGACAAGGCGGCAATCACTGCAAAATAACGAAACAAAGATTCGATGAATAACTTCTTCACATAATGCTGGCTTCACGATTGTAGGGGCACGGCACTGCCGTGCCCCTACGGCGAGCCGATGAACCAATGGCTTCATCAATGGATGTGCCAAAACTAAATTACTCGCACATCGATTGTGAGAAGGCGGGCTAGCCGTCGGCTACGTTGAAATTGTTTTCAGGAGAGTTTGGCGACCAGCGATTGCACGGCGTCGCGCGCAAGCTGCGCGCCATGCACGGTCGAGGGCGGAAGGCCGCCCAAGGCTTCCGATATTTGCTCCGAAGTGATGCCTCGCGCTTCGGCCACGGTTTTCCCGCGCAGCAATTCCGTCAGCAGAGACGAACACGCCATCGCCGTAACGCAACCGCGCGTCCGAAATCGCGCCTCGCCGATGCGCCCCGCGTCCACCCGCACGGAAAGCTCCAGGATGTCGCCGCACACCGGATTCTCCACCGAAATCGTGGCCGTGGCCGCGTCGAGCGTGCCCGCATTTCGCGGATTCTGAAAATGGTCGAGGACCGCTTCGCTGTACATGGCAGGAGTATCGAGATCGCCGCGCCAAACATCAATGCGCGGCTGTGTTGCGGATGCACTAAATAAAATTGAGAGTCAGCATGATCTTTGTAGGGCACGGCTTCAGCCGTGCCGTATCGTGTGCGAAATTAATGCGGCTTTAGCCGCTGGCTTCTTGGGAATCGCTTTGCCGCACAGGCTCCGAAGCCTGTCTGCTTCGATCGGCTGTTTACAGCCGATGAATACAATCCCCGGCTACGCGGCGCCGACCGTCATCAGGCTCCCGGTCCGCTCCTTCATCAATTCTTCCCCGCGCGCAAAGAGATCCGCCATGGAAATTTTGCCGGCATCGACTTCAGCCAAAACCGCACGCTGCGCCTTGTAATCCTTGTTCTCGATTCCCGCCTTGCTCTGAATCATGCGCCAGGCCTTGCGGCGCTCGACGCAAAACAGCACGAGTTGTCGCGAGATCGAGCGGTACTCGACGTCGGCGTTGGGTCCCTGCACCTTGATGTAGACGCCGAAGTCCGGGATGTACGACCGGTGCTGCGGATCCAGATAACGCCGGTACACGGAATCCTGCTGCGTGATTCGCACCAGCATATTTTCCAGCGATATCATCTTGGCTGCGTCTTCCCTCTTCACCTTCTTCAGATGGTTTCGGAAACGCGCCTCGGTCGCGCACCAGTGCGCCACGGTGTACGCGTACGGCTCGTTGGTAGACTTGAATTTTGTCTCGTACCAGTCTTTTTCCAGCGAGGGATTGCCCTTGAGGTCGAGCGCCTCCTGGTACGTTTCGCCAAAGCGCGGATTGAAAATGAACTCCGGGGCGCCGCGCGAATCGCGTACCCGCTGCGCCTGCGTCAGCGCCATGTCGTCGGCGACGCCATGCTCGGGCTGGCAGGTGGTGAAGCACTGCAGGAAAGCCGTGCCCCGATACTCGATCCCGTCAAGGATCGCCCTGTAGAGCTTCGGCGCGTTCGCAATCGATACCTGCGCGATGAACGGTGATCCGTGCCCGGCCAGAAATGTTTCGGCCACGGTTTTCTTTTCGACGTTTTTACCCTGTGTGGCCGATCCGAACACGTTCATGTCGTTCCCGCCCAGCATCGGCGTCGAATCCGAATTCTGGCCGCCCGTGTTCGAATAAACCTGCGTGTCGAGCATCAGGGCCTTCACGTTCGGGCGATTCTGGAGAATCACCTTCGAAGTGTTCTGATACCCGATGTCGCCCATGCCTCCGTCGCCGCCAACCACCCATACTTTCGGGAGTTCCAGAATTTCCTGGTCCGTCATCACAGCGTCCGTGAAATGGGCATACTCGTAATACTCGCGCGCATTGATCACGTTTTCCGTCCGCTGCAGCAGCGCATTGGCCAGCCGCTCGGGGACGACGGAACGGCGGGCATGATCCACAATAAAACTCTCGCCCAGCAGCCATCCAACCGTGATGCCGTCCTGAAACAGCGAGTTCATCCACGGATACGGATGCGGATTGTTCGCGGGCGTCGAACCATAAACCGTATTGCAACCGGTGTGCGCGGCCATGGCCATCACGGACATGCCATTGGCAAGCCGGCCATCGATGGCCTGAAGGTTCATATGATTGAACGCCTCTTGCAGCAGCACGGTGGCAAGGGCGTGGACAAGATCGCCGTCCGAAATCGGGCCATGCGCCGCGATGCGCGCCTTGGTGTCCTTTTCGTCCTCGCCGCCCAGACCCATCACCAGATGGGCGATGGCCAGACGCATCAGGTCGTATTCCTGCTGGTTGCGAGCCTTGAGTTCCGCAAGTCTCTGCACGCCGGTCTTTTCCAGATCGCTGGCCTTGGCCCGGAACCGCTCGGCCTTGGCGTGATACAGAGGCCGCATGTAAGCTTCCGTGATCGAGGTAATCGAGTGCAGTACGCTCTTTTCGCCGCAGCCCGCGCAGGCCCCGTCGCCCGAAACCAGCGCGTCGTAATTTCGGCGCACCATCAGCATATTGCGCAGTGCCGCGGTCTTCGAGTCTTCCGGATGCGCATCGTTATACAGTCCCAAATATTTCTGCGACGTGTCCGGCAGGAGGTCCAGGAATGCCGTCCCGGTTTCGTGTTCGGCATTGACATCTTCCGTTTCCTGCACCATCCGCAGCGCCTGATGGTCGCCGCAGGCGGTGACGCACGCGGCGCATCCCTTGCACAGGTCGGACACAAAGATGGAGAACACGCCCCCACTGCCCGGAGTCTTACGTTCCGGAGTCGAAAAGATCGCGTTGACCTTATGAAAAGCCATCGGAACTTTTTCGATAACGGCAAAAAATTGAGTCTTCGCCTCATCCGAGAATCCGTCAACGTCGTTCATCGCCTTGCGAAGCAGTTCCGGCAGCGGACTGGAGGTTTTGGTGGTAATGGACTCGCGCATCAATGCGCGCGTGCGCTTGTCAATCTCCGGCACCGACTTGAACATCTTGTCGCGTTCGGCCGGGTCCGCCACATAGTTCGAAATTGCCGTCCGCAGAACGGTGTCCAGTTCCTGCGAGCAATTCGGCAGCGCCGTGTCCGGGCAAACCGAGATGCACTCCATGCACTGCGTGCAATTTTCGGGGATGAAGAGCGGCGTTTCGCGCCGCGCGACATATTTCGATGCGGTGTCGCCGCTGCCCGCGGCCATCACGCCCAGCGAGGAGAGCGGCGAGGCCGGCTGGTTGTAGCCGTAATTCGAGCGAAACTCCGAATCGAACATCGCGATCGTCGTCAGAGGCGTGCGCGGCCCCTGTTCTTCGGGAGCCTCATGCGAACGGCATCCGGAGCTGCAACCGCCTTCCGCCGCGTTGCCCGCAAATAGCGGCAGAAGGGCTTTCCCGCGGAGCGACGAGCGGTCCGGCGCTTCCATCTCGCCTACGCGAATTTCACGGACTCGCTCAAAGCCCTGCGTCATGACTTCCATGTTCGAATTCACGACCGCATCGCCCAGGCGCCCGAATTTCTTGACGTACTGCTTGTGCACCACGTCCCGGAACTGTTCCGGCGTGATTCCGAACTCCTGCAAAATGGGAGACACGGCGAAGAACGCGCCGAGAAAAGCGTTTCCTTGCATACGAAGCTGAAGGTCACCGCGATCGGTCGCCTTGCGGGCAATTTCGAAACCGGGCAACGTGTACACGCGAATCTTGTGGTCAATGATCTGCTTGCGCGCCCAAAGGGGCAGCCGCTCCCACGCCTGTTCGCCTTCCTCTTCCGACTCCCAGATCAAGCAGCCGCCTTCGAGCATTCCGTCCAGCGGATTGGTGTGCGTGAACGCCTTCGGATCGCAGCAGAGCACGACCGTGACGTGGCGCAGGTCGCAATTCACGCGAATCCGCTCGGGCGCCGCAACCATGAAGTAGGAAGTCGGCGCGCCTTTCTTTTCCGATCCGTATTTCGGGTTGGCGCTGACGTGAATAATTTCCTTGGGATTGCCCAGGTCGTCCACAACCTTGTCGCGGTCGTAGAGCAGATCGTTCAAATCTCCAATGATCGCGCCCAAATTCTTTCCCGTGGTGATCGCGCCCCACCCGCCGATGGAATGGAACCGCACGGCCACGGCTTTATCCGGCAAAAGCGACGGCGTCTCGTCCGCCTTCACTTCGTACGGATGATCGACGCCCAGCACAAAGTAGGTGACTCCATCCGCAACGCCCTTGCCGTCCTTGCGCGTCCGCGTTCCCGTCGCGAATTCATATGCGCCCAGAATGTGCTCGGGCCGGAAATCGCGCGAACCCAAACCGTAAATCCCGGAAAACAGCCGCGGCATCTGATCCGGCGTCATCGCCGGGAGGCCCGCTTCCGCTATATGCCCTTGTGTCACCAGCGCCTTGCTCAGCGCCGTACGGATGTCGCGCCCAAGCGGATTGTCTCCCGCCATGGGCTCGTCCGTGCGCTCGAGGACGATGACGTTGCGCTTGCCGGCCAGCGCCCTGACCATGGCCTCCATCGGGAAGGGCCGCAAGACGTTCACGTGAATCGAGCCTACCTTCGCGCCACGATGCTCACGCAGATAATCGACGCCCGCCTCGATATTCTCGGCAGCCGAGCCAAGCGATACGTATACGGTGTCCGCGTCTTCCGTCTTATATTGCGTGATCAAGCCATAGTGACGGCCCGTCAAAACTCCAAAATCCTTGTAGGCCTCTTCCAGGAACTGAAGGATCGGCTCGGTGAAGTTGTTGCGCCGCGCCACCACGCCCTGCATGTAATGCTCCTGGTTCTGCACAGGGCCAAGAAGCACGGGATTCGTCAGATCGATCATGCGGGGCACACGCCGCCGCTTGGGGCCAAACAGAACGCGCTGGCTCTCGGTGGGGCAGTCGATCATGTCGTCCGGAGCGCCCAAGTATTCGCGGATCAGTTCGGATTCGTGCTTGTAAAAGGTGCGTTCCAGGTGGGAGGTAAGAAAGCCGTCCTGCACGTTCATTCCGGGAGTCAGGCTGAGTTCCGTTACGCGCCGCAGAATCAGCGCCTGGTCCGCCGCCTGCTGCGCGTCCTTGCCGAAGAGGATGATCCACCCGGTATCGAGCGCGCCGTATACGTCGTCATGGCCGCAGTGTACGTTCAGCGCGTGCTTGGTGAGAGCGCGCGCGGCCACCTCCAGGACCATCGTCGAGCATTTGCCCGGCGCGTGGTAATACTGCTCCACGCCGTAGACCACTCCCTGGCCCGAAGTGAAATTGACGACTCGCTGCCCGCAGACGGAATGCGCGATGGCTCCGCCCTGCGCCGCATGTTCACCTTCCGCCTCGATGGCGATGGTGTTGTGGCCATACACATTTAATTTACCTTCCGCGTAAGCCTGCTGGTAAAGCTCGCCCCCCTCGGTTGACGGCGTAATCGGATAGAAGATTCCCGCGTCGGTGATCCGAGTTTCGGTGTGATACGAGATTAGCTGGTTCCCATTGGCTGTCAGGCGAATACCGGGGTAGCGAGGTTTTACTCTCATGATGCCTCTTCTCCGTAAAACATGTAAAAACAAGGGCTTATGACATGCACTCTATTCCGGCACTGTCCGGCTGCAACCCCAGCCCAACCTGCTGATCGTCGCCGCACGGTCTACATCCACTACACCAGAATTCGTCCAGGAAGTATATGGTCAATGTATTCATAATCGGCGTGTTGACCGCATCATTGAATCCCCTGCATGAAACGCAAAACCACTTCGCCAACCCGATTGGCTCGAAGGTTCGCCGAGCCTTAAACAGAAATCTTACGTCTAGTCCTCGACCGATGCAAGAGCCGGAAACTTAATGATCGTTTTCCGAGTGCGCCGTTTGAACAATCCCCCAAGATGACAAGGCGACCCGCATCTGCTGGGCGAAGCCCTGTTCCCCACAGTGATCTGGAATCCTGTCAGTTTTCGATAAGCATTTTACCGGGCGGTATCCGGCGTTCGCGAGTGGAGTAGACCGTGGCGATAGCAATGCGCATACGATTTGTTACCAGCAGTCCATGAGAATGGTGGATTGCTCGTCATCACCACGACCAGCCGGCCGTGAAGTTTAGAGTCTTCACTCCGACTGCCAGAGGTGCAACTAGGTCCGACCCTTTGTGGACGACAGTTTTTGTTATGCCATTCGAAGTAGTTGGGCAAATTGTGCGGCGGCCAGGGGCTGGCTGAAGAGGTAGCCTTGTCCTTCCGCACAACGCTGCGTCTGAAGGTATGCCCTCTGTTCCCGCGTTTCGATGCCCTCGGCAATCACGAGGTGCTTGAGGCTCTTTGCCATGTTAATTATGGCGCTCACAATTGCAGAGTCATCAGGATTGCTGGTGATCTGGCGGACAAAAGACTGGTCAATTTTCAGGGTATCAATGGGAAATTGCCGAAGATAGCTCAGGCTGGAATAGCCCGTGCCGAAGTCATCCACCGCAAGGCGCACCCCCATCATTTTGAGATCTTGAAGTACGGCGGCCGTGGATTTGGCATCCTCCATAAGGACGCCCTCGGTGAGTTCGAGTTCGAGATACCGCGCTTCCAAGCCAGTTTCCGAAAGGATCGTCCGGACACCTTCGACAAAACCCTTATCGCGGAACTCGACGGCGGAAATGTTGACGGCAATAGGCAATGGCGGCAGTCCCGTGTCCTGCCACGCGCGCGCTTGCCGGCAAGCTGTGCGTAGCACCCAGCGGCCGATCGGGAGAATAAGGCCGCAATCTTCGGCGATGGGCACAAACTGGGAGGGAGGGACGATCCCTCGATCAAGCTGCTGCCAGCGTATCAACGCCTCTGCTCCCGTAATCTCACCTGTGTCGAGATTTACCTTCGGCTGATAATGCAACAAGAATTCTTCTCGCTCGATGGCGCGGCGCATGCTGCCCTCGAGAGTTTGCCGCTCGACGGCCGCCCGATTCATTTCCGCCCTGAAGAACTGGAAATTGTTGCGCCCGGTTTCCTTGGCGTAATACATCGCCGTGTCCGCATTCTTGATTAGCGTTTCGGCATCTTCTCCGTCTTCCGGGTAGATGCTGATACCCATGCTCCCATCGATATGCAGATCTTGTCCCCCGATGGAGTGGGGTGTGCTGAGCGAGAGAAGTATATGTTTTGCGCTCGTGGCCGCGTCTCCCGGATTGGCGATCCCCGAAAGCAGGATAACGAATTCATCTCCACCCTGGCGGCTGACGGTATCGGAACCACGCACGCCAGCCACCAATCGTTTTGAAACGGACTGAAGAAGCTTGTCGCCGGCGGCATGTCCCAGCGAATCGTTGATGTATTTGAAACGATCCAAATCCAGAAAGATCACGGCAATCGGTCTGTTCTGGCGGCGGGCCAAGGCGATCGACTGAGTGATTCGGTCCTTGAGCAACAGGCGATTAGGTAGATTTGTGACCAGATCGTGCTGCGCGGAGTGCGTCATTTGGAGCGACATGGCCCGCGCCGCGCTCACATCATGGAAAACAATCACCGCTCCGGTGATGCGGCCAGCCCGGTCGTGGATCGGCGCGGCGGAATCTTCAATGGCGGATTCAAATCCGTCGCGGCGAATGAGGATGCAATTCACAGTCAGTCCCACCGCCTTATTTTGCTCGACGGCCATCTCCATGGGGTCTCGCGCGGGCTTGCGCGTGGAGCCGTCAATAATTCGGAAGACTTCGTCGAAGGGTTTGCCAATGGCTTCTTCGCGGTGCCAACCGGTCATAGCCTCTGCAACCAGATTCAGATAGGTGATACACCCGAAAATGTCGGTAGAGAGGACGGCATCACCAATTGAATTGAGGGTGACCACGGCGCGTTCTTTTTCTACGTACAATGCATCCTCGATGGCCTTGCGTTCGATGGCGTTGCGCAGTGCGCGAGGCAGTGAATAGCCATCGAGGTGACCCGGCAGGAGATAATCCTGCGCCCCGCGCTCTACGGCTTGTTTCGCGAGGTCTTCGTGAACGTTTCCGCCGAGGATCAGAATCGGGACGTCGGGCGCGGCGGTGTGCAGCTTGTCGAACGTCTCGATACCCCGACTATCGGGCAGGGATAAATCGAGCAGAACAGCGGCAATGCCTTTTTTGCTTAGGCGCTCAAGGCCCTCGGAAAATTGGCGAACCCATTCCAAGTCGAACGGACCGGTATTTGAGTCGGCAAGGGCGGCTTGAATCGCTTTAGCAGTGGCCGGATCGTTTTCAATGAGGAGTATTACTGAGCGCGGAATACTTGAGCTCACGATTGCACATACTTTCTAGAAGGGGGGGGGAGAGCTGGGAAAGAGCAGTTCACCTGCATGATATCAATTCCTTTCGCGGAAGTCCAGCGGGTATATTGTCGCCGGAAACCTCAAATCGAACGAAATGGAAAACAAATCAAAAACAAACGGAAAACAATTTGCCCGCCGGAACGATTCCGGGCATTATCAATTGCGTGAGAATGATGATCGAGAATGATCGGGAACGGCTCGCTCAGCCCTTGCGACCCGCATGAGAAATAATTGGACATCGTGCGTGGGGGCCTAACAAGTCGCGGAAAAAGTCTCCCAGACCTTTGTCATTCCGAGCGAAGCGAGGAATCTCTCTTTCTTTTCTTGGGCGTAGAGCGAAGAGAGATTCCTCGCTTCGCTCGGAATGACAAAAATAGGGATCTTTTCCGCAACCTGTTAACCGGACGCCACGAGTTATTTTTTGGAAAACCGGGCAATCGCAAGCCGGCCACACGGCATCTAACAGAGGCGGTCGAAAAGTAGACGCAAGCAGGAGGTTGTACGCCGAATACTCTCATGAACCGAACTCGATTTTTAATTTCTTTTCTATTCTTGGCCATTTTTGCCACGACGGGAGCGCTGACCTGGAGCGCGCCGCCCGCCGGCAAGGACGAGAGCATTCTGCTCTCAACCATGCAGTCGGAACTCGATCGCGCGAAGACCTCACTGGAAAAGTCCGATCCCGCGCCGTACTTCATCAGCTACGAAGTCTACGATCAGCACAACATGACCATCGCCGGAACCTACGGCACGGTCGTCACCTCCATATTGGGAAATCGCCGCTGGGCGGATGTGACCATGCGCGTCGGCACTCCCGCCATGGACAACACGCATAACGAAAATCGCGATTCCGGAATCAGTTCCGGTTCCCTTCCCCTGGCGGATGACCGCAACGCCATTGCCCGCACGTTATGGGAATTGACCGACCGGGAATATCGCCGCGCCACGCCGGCCTATTCCAAGGTGATGACCAAAAATTCAGTGGATGCCGCCGAGGAAGACAAGTCTCCCGATTTTTCCCAGGAAACTCGACAAGTGGACGTAACCGCCTCGCCCGCGCCCATCGTCTTCAATCAAAAGGAGTGGGAAGACAAGATTCGGAAATATTCCGCGCTCTTCCGCAAATATCCCAACATTTACAGCTCCACGGTGACGCTGCAAATCGAGCAGACGACCTCCTATTTCGTTTCCAGCGAAGGAAGCAAGGTGGAAACTCCGGGCCTGATTGCCAGGCTGGTGGTCGAGGCCAACACGCGCGCGGACGACGGAATGGACCTTGTGCGCGTCGAGACGTTTGAATCGTCCGGGCCCGACGGACTTCCCACCGAAAAAGAGCTGATCGCCAAGGAAGAGAAAATGGCGTCGGACCTGAAGGCGCTGCGCGAAGCCCCGCTGGCCGAGCCTTTTGACGGTCCCGCACTTCTTTCCGGGCGAGCGTCCGCCGTATTTTTCCACGAAGTGTTGGGGCATCGCCTCGAAGGCCACCGCCAGCGCGGCGATACCGAAGGACAGACGTTCACGAAGAAAGTGGATCAGCCGGTGCTGCCCGCGTTTCTGAGCGTGTACGACGATCCCACGCTCGAGACCATCAACGGCGTGGCCCTGGCGGGCGCGTATTCGCACGACGACGAAGGCGTCCCATCGCAGCGCGTGCCGCTCATTCAGAACGGAATCCTCAAAAATTTCCTGATGTCCCGTATGCCCATCACGAATTTCGCGAAGTCGAATGGCCACGGACGCCATCAGGCCGGGTTCATGCCCACGGGGCGGCAGGGCAACCTGATCGTCCAATCGACGAATACGGTGAAGGATTCCGAAATGCGCGCGAAACTCATCGAGGAAGTGAAAAAAGAGGGAAAGCCGTACGGCCTGTACTTCGAGGACGTACAGGGAGGTTTCACGCTGACAACGCGCGAGCTTCCGCAGGCTTTCCAGGTGCTTCCCGTGATCGTCTGGCGCGTGTATCCCGACGGCCGACCCGATCAGCTCGTGCGCGGCGTCGATATCGTGGGCACGCCCCTCGCTTCCCTGAATCGCATTTTGCTGACGGGCGATAAGACGGAAGTTTTCAATGGAATCTGCGGCGCGGAATCCGGCAGCGTGCCGGTCTCGGCTTCGGCTCCCGCCATGCTCTTCAGCGAAATGGAAGTGCAGAAGCGCAGCGCCTCGCGCGAGCGTCCGCCGATTCTACTGGCTCCGGGATTCGATGCGTCGTCCAGCCCGGCAACGGGCGCTGCAACGCCTTCCTCGCCGGCGGGAGGTGCGCGATGAACGTTTCCCGGCGCATTCCCGTGTGGTGCGCAGCCGCAATCGTGTTTACGTTTCTCGCGTTCATGCCATTTGGCGCGAGCGCGCAGCAAAAGCAAATCCCCGCAGGCGCGGATTCGGACCCGATTCTGCGCGCGCTTCACACGGAACTCACGCGCTCGAAGGCGCAGCTCAAGATGGACCATGTCGATTCGCCGTTCTACATCGAATACCGCGTATTCGACCTCGAACAATTCGATTCGAGTGCGGCGTTTGGCGCGCTGAGCAACCAGAACCGCACACGCTTGCGCCTGCTCAGGGCCGTGGTGCGCTTGGGCGATTACAAGCTCGACAGCTTCATCAACGCCGGCCTGGGCATCAGCGACATTCTTCCCCTGGATAACGACGAACTCGCGATCCGCCATCAGGTGTGGCTCGCGACCGATCAGGCCTACAAACGCGCCAGCGAAGCGTTCTCCAACAAGAAAGCCATGCTCCAGCAGTTCAACGTCGATCAGCCCGTGGACGATTTCGCGAAAGCCGAGCCGGTCGTGTCCATCGAGCCGCCCGCAAAGCTGGATGTGGATCCGGCGAAGTGGACCAAAATGCTGGAGTCCGCAACTTCCGTGTACCGGAGCGACCCTCAAATTCAATCGCTCACGGCCAGCCTGAGTTTTACCGTGCTGTCCGAGTATTTCGTGAACACGGAAGGCACCATCACGCGGCATGGATCGGCGCATTACCAGATCGTCTTGAGCGCAAGCGAACAGGCGCCCGACGGCATGAGGCTGGAGCGCGCGCCGATCTATACCGCAAACCGCATCGAGGAACTCCCCGCGCCCGCCAAGTTTCAGGAGGACGCCGTCAAGCTGGTCGCGGATATGAAAATCTTGCGCGAGGCGCCGATCGCAGATGAGGAATATCGCGGCCCGGTCCTTTTCTCGAATGACGCCGCCACCGACATGTTTTCCGAGCTGATCGCGCCAAACATTCTTGGCCGAAAACCGGCGCCGGGGCGTCCCGCGCGCACGACCGGCGCGTTTGCCAGCAGCTACAAGGCCCGCGTCCTGCCAGACTTTATTTCCGTGGTGGACGATCCGACCGTGGACACATTTGCCGGGCATGGCCTGGCAGGCGCCTATAAAGTGGACGACGAAGGCGTGCCCGCCACGCCTGTCACGGTGGTGGACAAAGGGACGCTCGTGAATTATTTGATCGGGCGAATGCCGATCCGCGACTTCCCCGCCTCCAACGGCCATGGCCGCGCCTCGGGCAGCGGAAACACGGCGCCCGCGCCGGGCAATTTATTCTTCCGCGCTTCCAAAACCAGCACGCGCGAGGAACTCAAAAAGCGGCTCGTCGATGAATGCCGCGATCGCGGATTGAAGTACGGATATTTCGTGGACACGCTCGGGCCTCGCCTCGCGCCGCGCATGCTCTACCGTGTGTGGACCGACGACGGCCACGAAGAACTCGTGCGCGGTGCGGTGTTCAACGAACTGGACATACGCGCCTTGCGCAGCGATCTGGTCGCCGCCGGAGACGATCCCCTCGTCAGCAACCGGACCGGCTTGCCGTTCATGACCATTGTGAGTCCATCGGTGCTGTTCGACGAACTCGAGGTCAAGCGCGCGGACAACACCAAGGAAAAGCTCCCCGACTATCCCGCACCAGCCTTGACTGCCGGCGGGAACTGAACCAGAAGCAGCGCTGATGTTGGTGGTGTGGGTTTTAGTGGCACAGGCTTCAGCCTGTGTTCTTTTGACTTTCGCTTGCAACAAATCAAAACCACACGGGCTGAAGCCTGTGCCACCAATACACACCGAACACGATGCAACGCATTTTCCGCTTTCCGGATCGTGCCGATTTCTCACTTTCTTATTGCGCGCGCAATGCAATCGCCGAATTTGCCGCACCTGCTAACTTCCTGCTAAGATATCCTTGTCCGTCGGCACAAGGACTTCTTCCGCAGCGGCCACACATGCCCTTGCTTGTGCCTGGGACAAGCGCCAGGATTCCATCATTCCGGCGCAAACGATTCGGCGCCAACCGCTAACAAGCCACGTTGTCTTGTCAGCCGAACTCCGAGTAGCTGATCGGGTTGTGGAGATACGCGAGGCTTGGCGCAAATCGTTTGATTGGCCGCTAAGCGATCATGAGGCAAGCAAACATGGATAAAGACACCGTCACCAAAGCGTTAGGCATGGACCCTCAGGAAGTACAAGAGTGGGTTGAATCGTTCGACGCCGTCGTGCGCGAAGAAGGCCAGCAATCGGCCGTCACGTTGCTCGACCGGCTGCGCGGTCACGCCCAATCCCTTGGCATCGAACTTCCCTTCACCGCGAACACGCCGTACGTGAACACCATTTCGCAGGGTCAACAACCCGTTTTCCCGGGCGATCAGGAAATCGAGCGCCGCATCAAGAGCCTGGTCCGCTGGAACGCCCTGGCCATGGTCGTGCGCGCCAACCGCGTCGATCACAGCATTGGCGGGCACATCTCCACGTACGCTTCCGCCGCGACGCTCCTGGAAGTCGGCTTCAACCATTTCTTCCGTGGACGCACGGACGAGTTCGAGGGCGACACGGTCTATCTGCAGGGCCACGCCTCGCCCGGCGTCTACGCCCGCGCATTTCTCGAAGGCCGCCTGTCCATGAAGCAACTGGAAAATTTCCGCCGTGAACTGCGCTCGGGCGGCGGGTTGTCTTCCTACCCGCATCCCTGGTTGATGCCCGACTTCTGGGAATTCCCCACCGTATCGATGGGGCTTGGCCCGCTCATGGCCATCTACCAGGCGCGCTTCAATCGCTACCTGGAAGATCGCGGCCTCAAGCCGCGCACCAACGCCAAGGTCTGGGCCTTTCTCGGCGACGGCGAAACGGACGAGCCGGAAACGCTTGGAGCCATCACGCTCGCGTCGCGCGAAAATCTCGACAACATTATTTTCGTCATCAACTGCAACCTGCAGCGCCTCGACGGTCCCGTGCGCGGCAACGGAAAAATCGTGCAGGAGCTGGAAGCCGCTTTCCGCGGCGCCGGCTGGAACTGCATCAAGGTTCTCTGGGGAAGCGACTGGGATCCGCTCTTCGAACGCGACACCGACGGCTTGCTCGTCAAGCGCCTCGGCGAAATGATCGACGGCGAATCGCAGAAACTTACCGTCGAATCCGGCGCGTACGTCCGCGAGCATGTCTTCGGATCGGACCCCAGCCTCCTGAAAATGGTCGAGGACCTGCCCGATGAGGCACTGCGAACCTTGCGCCAGGGCGGCCACGATCCGCGCAAGGTTTACGCCGCGTACAAAGCGGCATACGACCACCAGGGCTCGCCCACCGTGATTCTCGCGCGCACCATCAAGGGCTACGGCCTCGGCGAAAGCGGCGAGGGACGCAACATCACGCACCAGCAGAAAAAATTGAACGAAGAAGAACTGCGCGAATTCCGTTCGCGCTTTGGCATCCCGATCAGCGACGCGCAACTCGCCGAAACCCCCTTCTACCTTCCGCCCGAAGAGAGCCGCGAGATTCAGTACATCCGCGCGCGCCGCCAGGCGCTCGGCGGGTACGTGCCCTCGCGCAAGGTGCGGTCCAAGCCCATCGCCGCGAACCACGACGCGCTGTTCCACGAATTCCACGGCGGCAGCGACGGCCGCGAAGTGTCCACCACCATGGCGTTCGTCGGAATGCTGCGCCAGATGCTGCGCGACCCGGAAATCGGCAAGCTCGTGGTTCCCATTGTCCCGGACGAAGCGCGCACCTTCGGCATGGAATCCCTGTTCCGCCAAGTGGGCATCTACAGCAGCCGCGGACAGCTCTACGAGCCGGTCGATCTCCACACGCTGCTGTACTACAAGGAAGCGAAGGACGGCCAAATCCTCGAGGAAGGTATCACCGAAGCGGGCTCCATGGCGTCGTTTATCGCCGCCGGTTCGGCCTATGCCACGCACGGGATCAACACCATTCCGTTCTTCATCTACTATTCAATGTTCGGGCTGCAGCGCATCAGTGACTTCATCTGGGCCTCGGCCGACATGCGCTGCCGCGGATTCATGCTCGGCGGGACCGCCGGCCGCACGACGCTCGCGGGCGAAGGACTGCAACATCAGGACGGCAATAGCCACGTTCTCGCCCTGCCGATTCCGACGCTGCGCGCCTACGATCCCGCGTTTGCCTACGAGATTGCCGTCATCGTGCAGGATGGCATTCGCCGCATGTACAAGGACGGCGAAAATCTTTTCTATTACATCACCGTCATGAACGAGCCCTACGCGATGCCTCCGATGCCGGAAGGCGTGGAAGACGGAATCCTCAGGGGCATGTACAAGTTCCGCGCGTCGGACAAGAAGTCGAAGCTGCGCGCGCAACTCTTCGGCAGCGGCGCGATTCTGCGCGAATCCCTGAAAGCGCAGGAAATATTGGCGGAAAAATACGGCGTCTCCGCCGACGTGTGGAGCGTCACAAGCTACAAGGCGCTGTACACCGACGGCATCGATGCGGAACGCTGGAACCTGCTGCACGCGGGCGAAACGCCGCGCGTGCCATACGTTTCCGAGTGCCTCGCGGATTCGGACGGCGTGCTGGTCGCGGCGACCGATTATCTGAAGGCCCTGCCGAACCTCATCAGCCGCTGGACGCCCCGGCGTCTCGCCTCGCTCGGAACCGATGGATTTGGCCGCAGCGAAAGCCGCGAGGCGCTTCGCGATTTTTTTGAGGTGGACGCGCGGTTCATTACGCTCACCACGCTCCACGAACTGTTCCGCGAAGGAAAAATCGACGTGGCGGTCGTGCAAAAGGCCGTCAAGGACCTGGAAATCGACATCGACAAACCAAATCCGCGGTTTTCATAAATAAATATGGGCACCGCCTCATCACAATCCGGGCCGGAACAATCGGGGAAGACCGAACTGATGGTTGTTGCGGGGCTGATCGTCCGCGACGCCCGGATTCTGGTTTGCCAGAGACATCGCGACGATACACACGGCCTGCAATGGGAATTCCCCGGCGGCAAAGTCGAGCCCGGTGAAACTCCCCAGGAAGCACTGGAGCGCGAACTGCGCGAGGAACTCGGCATCGAATCCACCATCGGCTACGAACTCTTCCGCACGCATTATCGCTACCGCGAATTGCGTCCCGCGCTCGAACTGATTTTCTTTCAGGCGCACATCGACCGTTCCGCCACGCTGCAAAATCTGGTGTTTGAAGGGTTCGAGTGGGCCGATCCCTCGGCGCTGCCGAAATATAATTTCCTGCCCGCCGACAAGGAATTCGTCGCCCTGCTCGCGTCCAATGCCATCCCACTGAAATCGCTTTAGGAGCACAGGCTTCAGCCTGTGTTCTTTTGACTTTCAGCTTGCCCCCAATCAAAAACCACACAGGCTGAAGCCCGCGCTACGTAAGAGTCCTTCCGCCATCGACGACGATTACTTGTCCGGTGATGAATGCGGACTGGGCGAGAAACACGACGGCGGAATCAATGTCCTGCGCCGTGCCCGTTTGCTTCATGGGCGTGCGGCGAATGAAATCCTCGGCAAGTTCCGGAGCATCGCCGGGAAATGAAATCGTGCCGGGAGCAATCGCGTTCACCGTAATTTCGGGAGCGAGGGCGCGCGCGAGGCACCGCGTCAGCATAATCACTCCCGCCTTGGACACGCAGTAATGCGTGTAGGCCGGCCAGGCGAGCAAGCCTCCCAGCGATGCGAAGTTGACGATCCGGCCCTCTCCCGTGCGCCGCAACATCGGCGCCGCCGCCTGCGAACATAAAAATTGAGATTTCAGATTCGTGTCGAGAATGCTGTCCCACTGCTCTTCGGTCAGCTCCTCGAATTTCGCGGGAAAGAACGTGCCCGCATTGTTGACCAGAATGTCCAGCCGCCCGAATTCCCTTTCGACCGCCGCGAACAAGGCCGCCACTTCCGCCTTCTTCGAGACATCGGCCCGTACAGCCACCGCGCGCCGGCCCATCGCCGCGATTTGCGCGACAACTTCATCCGCCTCCCTTTGCGATGTGCGGTAATTGACCACCACATCCGCGCCTTCCGACGCGAGGCGCAATGCCACGCTGCGGCCAATGCGTCTGGCCGCGCCGGTTACGAGCGCCACTTTCCCCGTAAGAGACGATTGCGACACGATGTCCCTCTCCTTGATCTGCCCCGCAACATCCTATCGCATTTCCCTCCGCCAAGTAGCGCGGGCTTCCGCCTGCGCTACTGCAAGCGATCCAGCGTGGAAAAATGATAGATTGTTGTAAGGAACCGATTATGGAAGCCAACATTCACCGCCCAACATGGAAGACCCTGTTGGCCTACGCAATTATCTATCTCGTATGGGGAACCACGTTTCTTGCCATTCGAATCGGCGTGCGCGAAGTTCCGCCATTTCTTCTGGCGGGCATTCGTTTCCTGGTTGCCGGAGGCGTTTTATTCGGCTGGATGATCGCGCGCGGCGAGCGCTCGCCGACCTTGCGCCAATGGGCGTCGGCATCCTTGATCGCAATCCTGATCTTCGCCCTCGACTATGGGCCGCTGTTCTGGGCCGAGCAGCGCGTGCCGTCGGGCATTGCCGCGGTGATGATGGCCACGATCCCTGTGTTTATGGCGCTGTCCGAAATTCTCTTCCTGAAAACGCAGGCGCTCACGGCCCGTCTGGCCCTGGCGCTCTTGGTTGGAATCGCCGGTGTGGCCGTGCTCATGAGCCGATCGTTTAACATGGGCGGGGCGCCGATCGACCGATGGGGCGCCGCCGCGCTGATCTTCGCCTCGATCAACTGGTCGATAGGGTCCATCCTCACGCGCAAGCTGCCGCTCCCAACATCCAAAACCATGAGCTCGGGCGTGCAGATGCTCGTCGGCGGAGTGTGGTTGACTCTTGAGGCAGCGGCGCTCGGCGAATTTCGAAATTTTCATCCGTCGACCGTTTCTCGCGGTGCGTGGTTTTCCTTGCTCTACCTGATTGTCGCCGGCTCGATCGTCGGCTTTACCGCATACGTGTGGCTGATTCATCATGAATCGCCGACCAAAGTCGGGACGTACGCGTACGTGAATCCGGTCGTGGCCGTGCTGGCGGGATATTTCGTGGGCGGCGAAAGTCTTAGCCTGCGAACGATCCTGGGGATGATCTTAATTCTGATCAGCGTGGTCGTTATCACCATGACACGAGCCAGGAAGACTGCAAGCCCGTGCCTAGAGATAGAGGAAGACACACCGGAAATTGTCGGATCATAATCTGGATTCAACCGAGACCCTGGGAGGAACGATGAAACTCGACTTGCTGGCGATTGCGGCGCATCCGGACGATGTGGAGCTGACTTGCGGCGGCACTCTGCTGAAAGCCGCCGAACAGGGCTACAAAACCGGCATTCTGGATTTGACCGCCGGTGAAATGGGCACGCGGGGAACGCCGGAAACCCGCTTGAAGGAATCCGCCGCCGCCGCCCGCATCCTGCGCGTCGCGCATCGCGAAAACCTGCGCCTGCCCGACGCCCACATCGAAATCACCAAGGAAACAAAGCTGGCCGTCGCCCGGCGGATTCGCGCGCTCAAGCCTCACACCGTGATTCTTCCCTATTGGGATGGCCGGCATCCGGATCATTACAACGCCTCGCAACTCGGCTACGAAGGCTGCTTTCTCGCGGGACTAAAACAATTGCCGATCGAAGGCGAGGCGTTTCGCCCGTTCAAGATATTGTATTCCACGGTTTATTACCGCGAAGTCCGGCCCACATTCGTCGTGGATATTTCGCGCCATTACAAGCGGCGGTACCAAGCCATCCTCGCCTACCACTCGCAATTCAGCCCCAAGGCAAAGGACAAAAAGTCGAAAGTGGATATTCCGCTGGACCGTTTGCACCACGAGGTCAACCTGATTGCGCGCTACTACGGCCATATGGCTGGAGTGGAATACGCCGAACCGTTTCTAGTGAAGGAAATCATGCAGGTGGAAGACGTTGTCACGCTGCCCGTGCGTTCGGTCTAGGCGAACCGAAACCGGCTAAAGAGCCGATGTGGTAACTGCCAAATCTTTGTAGGGCACGGCTTCAGCCGTGCCGTAAAGTGTGCAAAATCAATGCGGCTTTAGCCGTTGGCTCTTTCGGAGTTGAGTTGCCACACAGACTCTAAAACCCTTATCTTTCCTGGGCCATCGAGAAGCCGGGCAGGAATGCCTGGCCGTCGCGCTTTTCAATCCGAACCCGAATCATTGACTCGGTTGCGGCGTCCGTGGGCCGTAGCATGGCAACCGTGGACAGCACCTCCGTGTACAGCTTGGTTACGAGGTACGTTTCCTCTGTTCCCACCTTCACCCAGATCTGGCCGACCCGTATATTCTGTTCCACTGTTGGCATATTTCGAGGTTATTGGGAATTCCGTCGCCTGTCAATTGCTTGCCGCCCCACACGTTCCATGCCAGCAAGGAAACCTATTTCCTCTGGATTACATCCGACCACATTGAGAATATGCTTCCACTCGCCATGGGTAATGTATACTGTATGTACCGGTCCCTTTAGGAGGAGCCATGAGACGCCTCTACACCGAAATCTTCGGAATAGTGTTTGTATTGCTGCTGGCCGCTTCGGCCGGCTTTGCCGCGCGGCAACAGTCCCCGGCGCAAGCGACACAGCCGCCACAAACGCAAACTCAGCAGCCGGCTACTGCGGATCCAGGCCAGCAACCCCAAGCGCAGGACGATTCATCCGATTCGGACGAGAATCAGACGATGAAGGGCGTCAAGACCGGCTCGGAGAATGATATCAATTCCATTGGGACCCGGAATGTCGGCAAGGGCGTGAACCTGTATTCCCTGCAGCGCGAGATCGCGCTCGGCAAGCAGGCCGCCATGGAAGTTGAAAAGACCGCCAAGATGATCAACGATCCCGTGGTCACCGAATACGTGAATCGCGTGGGGCAAAACCTGGTGCGGAATTCCGACGCCAAAGTGCCGTTCACGATCAAGGTGATAGACTCGGATGAAATCAACGCGTTCGCCCTCCCCGGCGGATTTTTCTATGTGAATAGCGGCCTGATCCTGCGCGCCGACGAGGAAGCGGAACTGGCCGCTGTGATGGGGCATGAAATCGCTCACGTCGCCGCCCGCCATGCCACCAAGAACGCCACCAAGGGCCAGATCTTGGAATGGGCGTCGATTCCGCTCATTTTGCTCGGCCCGGGAGGCTGGGCTGGCTACGGCCTTTACGAAGGCTTGAACTTGGCCATCCCCATGAGCTACCTGAAATTCGAACGCACCGCGGAAGCGGAAGCCGACTACCTCGGCCTGCAATATATGTACAAGACCGGGTACGACCCCAACGCCTTCGTAAGCTTCTTCGAGAAAATTGAAGCCGAGGAACGCCGCCGCCCCGGCAGCATCCCCAAGATTTTTTCAACGCACCCGCCCACTCCGGACCGCGTGCAAAAGTCGCAGCAGGAAATCGCCACGATTCTTCCGGCGCGCAATGAGTACGTCGTCACGACTTCGGAGTTCGATCTGGTGAAGGCGCGACTGCGCAGGATTGAAAACAAGGATAAGCTGGACGACAAGAAATCCGGCGGCGACAAGCCCACGCTGCGCACGCGCACCGAACAGCAGCCGGACAAATCCTCCACGCAGCAACAGCAGCCGCAGTCCGGCGACGATTCCGATCCGGACCGCCCCGTACTCAAGAAACGCACGGACGACGGCACCAATTAATTTTGAATTTGGATTGGCTTGCGGTAGCACAGGCTTCAGCCTGTGTTCTTTTGACTTTCGCTCGCGCACAAATTAAAACCCGCAGGCTGAAGCCCGCACTACTAAAAACTACGAGGAACTGGGTTGGTGGACGATTCCCATGCGGCGCATCTCTTCCGCGTAATATTTGCGGAAGAGCAGGTCCCACTCTTCACTGCCTTCCAGGATTTCCTTTTTCTGCGAGCTGATCTTCTTCCGGACTTCCGCGTCCATCGCTTCTTCTTCCTTCAACAGGTCTTGCAGAATCTGCACGACCTTTTGCCGGATGGTGTCGCGGTCCTCGACGAATTCCACGTCGTCGCTCGCGACTAAAAGATCGGTAATCGTATGGGAAAGGCGAATGGTTTTTTCGCGGGTGAGTCGCATCTGTGGGTTATCGAACTTCCCTTTCGTCGTGCCTCAACGCAGGATCAGCTTTCTTTGCCGGGCCAGTTCGCCCTTCACCTTCTTGTACATCTCCTGATACTGCACGCCGGTCCGGCGCATCTCGTCGGCATGTTTCGTGAGAATTTCGCGGACTTCCTCGTTCAGCCGGTCTTCCACGCCGATCTCGTCCTGCATCGCGGCGCGCACACGCTGCGCCAGGTCGGGCCCGGACGGAGCCTCGATCATCTTGTCCGCGAGCAGGCGCTTTACCACTTCTCCAGCCATGTACCCAACATAGTCGCGCGCGATCAGCATCCAGTCCGTCTCCTGAACAATTCGGAAATAAAGTTTACTGTCCCGCGCGAAGAAGTGTCAAGGAAGCATCGCAAGACGGCTGCACGACTTTTGCAGGCCCGCCTGAAGGAAGAAGCGTGTAGCGCGGCAGGCCCGGCAATAGCGGGCTATCCCGCTTTTCGGACGCAGTATTGCCTGCTCACATAACTTTCGGTGGGTTCCTGATCGAGATAGGCGAGATGGCCGTTGAAGGATGGTTTGACGGAATTGGTCAGTTGGATATCCACGATGCACGCCTGGCCGGCGGCGACCACGCGACGGACAATTTTTTCGGGGAGACAATGCATGCGCACGCGGCGCTCGGAGGGAATGGCCATGCCCAGGAGCAACTGGATGCGGCTGCGAAGAGCCAGGCGGCTGCGGAGGCGCATGAGCAGACCAGCTTTGTAGCGGTCCACGGCCTGGAAGACGAGAATGCCGCCAGGGCGCAAGACGCGCAGGAGTTCGGCGAGATACTTGCGGGCGTGCTGGGGGGGAATGTGCTGGAGGACGATGCTGGTATAGACGAAGCCGAAATAGGAATCGGCGAGTTGATTGAGGCGGGTCGTGGGATTGACCAGGAAGCGGCAGCGGGGATAATCACGATGAAATTCCCTGGCGCGTTCAATCATGGTGGGAGAAATGTCCACTCCCCACGATTCCGAAAAATGGGCGCCGAGGGCGCGAGTGAGGCGGCCGACGCCGCACCCGAAATCGAGAGCGGGAAGCGAGGCATCGGGAGAAAGGCCGAGAGAGCGGACATGCGCAAGAACTTTTTCGACTTCCTGCTGGCCGGTAGCGAAGAATTCGGCCTCGTTCCATTGGCTATGGCGTTTTTGGGGATCGCTACAGATGGCCCACAGAGGATCTTCCTGTGCCAGTATCTCCCAGTTTTTCTGCAAAGTCCGCAATGAGCCCATGTTTCCCCCGGTTGCAAATCAGAGCTTTCGAAAAGAGAGAACCGGCGTAACGGCTACGCGGGAATCTTCAGCAGCTTGCACATGGTGCCGCCGAGGATGGCGATGCGCTCGGCGTCGCTCAGCCCGGGCTGTGTCAACACGTCGTCCACCGGCGTGTAGGCCCACGGGAACGGATAGTCGGTCCCCAAACCGATTTGGCCCGCGCCCACCACGGCGATCAAGTGGCGCAGGGCTTCCGGATTGAAAACGATCGTATCGACATAAATCTGTTTCAGGTATTCCGAAGGCTGTTTCTGTAATTTTTTCGTGCACTCCGCCGGAAACACGCGGCAGCCCTGATCCAGACGGCCGTCGTAGCTGGGAAGAAAACCGCCGCCATGCGCGGCGCAGATTTTCAAATTCGGGAACTTGTCGAATGTTCCTTCCATGATCAGGTGGGAAAGGCAAATCGTGGTTTCCAGCGGATTGCCGATCACGTTGTTCAGGACGCCATTCCCCAGCACGCGGTTTCGAATGCCCGTGGCGATGGTGCTATCCTGAGGATGCAGGAAGATCAACGACTGCAACTCCTCGGCCTTGGCCCAAAAGGGATCGAACTCCGGCGACGACAGCTCTTTGCCCTTGCAGCTTCCGCCAATCGCCACGCCGCGCAATCCATATTTCTTCATGCCGACCTCGAGCTGACGGGCGGCCAACTCGGGAAACTGCAACGCCACCGAAGCGAATGCCACGAAGCGGTCCGGATGCGCCGCGCACATCTCCCCCAGCTTTTGATTTTGCAGATCAATCAGCTTGCCGGCGAGATCCTCATCCGCCGAGTACCAGAAAGAGTTGATGCTGACGGCCTGGACGTCGATTCCCATTTCGTCCATGATCTGAATCCTCGCCGGAGTCAGTCCGGCGTCGTCATAGCCGCCGCGCGCGATTCCCGCGCCCAGCCGCCTCTCGATTTTCGTGCCCTTGAGCAGGTCCGTGGCTTCCGGCACGCTCACATGGCAATGCACATCCACCGTTTTTACGCGGCGATTCCCCACCATCACCGGCTTGTGTTTTTTCCCGCTTCCCACCTGCGCGGGGCGTCCCGCGGCCATCGCATCGCAGATCGCGCATCCCGTAAACACGACGCCGGCGGATGCGCCCACCACGCTCTTTATAAAATCCCTGCGATTCGGCATTGTTTCTCCTTTGCGGGCTTTGGTCTGGCGGAAGTCTAGCGGGACATCCGCGCGATGTCGATAACAAATTCTCGAATTGCTTTAGCCCGCCTCTTCAGAGGCGGCGTCTTCCGCCAGAGGATGCAAGACGTCCCCGACAGGGGCAAGGGCCAAAAACAACAGCGCCCGCCTTCTCCATCCGTTTGACTGGAACGTTTCAGCAATCGCGACTAAACTGTTTGGCGCTGCGAGAGCGCATCGCATTTTCGTACTCGATTGGGAGGTGCCTTCATGAGTTTGCCGACACGACCGCTCGGTTCGAGCGGGTTCCATATCACAAACGTGGGATTTGGTTCGTGGGCCATTGGCGGGGGCGGATGGGCCTTCGGCTGGGGACCGCAGGACGATGCCGAATCCATCGCGACGATGCGGCACTGCCTGGAATTGGGCATCAACTGGATCGATACGGCCGCCGTCTATGGACTGGGCCATTCCGAGGAGGTCGTCGGGCGGCTGCTGCGCAAATTGCCGGCGTCCGAGCGCCCGCTGGTCTTCACCAAATGCGGCCTCACCTGGGACGTCAACAATCCCATGCAGCAGGCCAAGCGCATCCTGAAACCCGAAACCATTCGCCGTGAATGCGAAGCCTCCTTGCGGCGGCTCGGCGTCGAGCGAATCGATCTTTACCAGTTTCACTGGCCGGACGAAAGCGGTACGCCCGTCGAGGAATCCTGGGCCGCGATGGTCAAGCTGATCGAGGAAGGAAAAGTTCGCGCCGCGGGCGTATCGAATTTCAACGTGCAATTGCTGGAGCGCTGCGAGGCGATTCGCCACGTCGATTCCCTGCAGCCGCTGTTCTCCATGGTCAGCCGGCGCGCGGCGGAACAACTGCTCACCTGGTGCAAGGACCACAATACCGGAGTCATTTGTTACAGCCCCATGCAGTCCGGCATTCTGACCGATGGGTTCACAGCCGCGCGCATGTCAAAAATGGCGGCCGACGATTGGCGGAGGCGCGGACCCGAGTTTCAGGAACCCAACCTCAGCCGCGGTCTGGCGCTGCGCGATGCCCTGCGGCCCATCGCCGCGCGTCACGCGGTGTCTGTCTCCTCGGTCGCGGTGGCCTGGACGCTCTGCTGGCCGGGCCTCACCGGCGCGATCGTCGGAGCGCGCACTCCCCTGCAAGTCGACGGATGGATTCAGGCGGCAACCTTACAACTCACGCCCGACGACCTGGCGGAAATTGCCGTGGCCATCGCCAGAACGCAGGCGGGGTCCGGTCCGGCAGAACCGCCGAAATCCTCTTCTTAGGTAACGCGGATTTTACAGGTTGCGGAAAATTTCGGTTCGGAGTGGGTTTTAGTAGCACAGGCACTTGCCTGTGCTACTTTTTCCGCAATCTGTTTAGCCTGTGGAATTTCAGTTTGGCAAAAGACAAATCAAACCACGCAGGCTGAAGCCTGCGCCACATCTTTCAACGTTGCCGCGAAGATATCGAAGAAACGGCTCCTTGCCGTCGGGCTGGTACCGCTTTATGCGCAAAATCAAAAGCTTCGTCCAATTTCTGGAGCAAAACGTCCCGCGTGAAAGGCTTGGGGATCACAACCGAGTCTGAGAGAGCGGTTTCCTCCGCGCTAAATTCCGAATAACCGGACATGTAGGCGACTTTGACTTCCGGGTGCAGTTGGGCCACTTTCTCCGCTACGGCCCCGCCATTCATTCCGGGCAACACCATGTCCGTCAAAATCAACTGGATTGGACTGGAATGTTCGGAAGCCATCTCAATGGCTTCCATTCCATTGCAGGCCGCCAGAACCGTATATCCGCTTTGCTCAAGCGAATTCTTCGTCAAGGCGCGAAGTGACTCGTCGTCTTCCACCAGTAGAATGGTTCCCACTGCGCGGCCCGAAGCCGCAGCCGCAACCGCAACCGTGGCGCCCGGATGCTGCCGAGGCGCTTCTTCACTAATCGCAGGCAGATAAATCTCGAATGTCGTTCCGACCCCCGTCTCACTCTTCACCCAGACGTATCCGCCCGTTTGTTTTACGAACCCGTAGACGGTGGCCAGACCAAGCCCCGTGCCTTTCCCGCGCTGCTTGGTGGTGAAAAACGGCTCGAAAATCCGAGCCTTGGTTTGTTCATCCATGCCCATTCCCGTGTCGCTCACCGAGAGCAACACATATTTGCCCGGAGTCATGGACGGGTGTTTCAGGGCAAGCTCGGAATCGAATCGAATGTTACCCGTTCGGACCACCAATCGGCCGCCTCCCGGCATGGCGTCGCGCGCATTGACGGCCAGATTCATGAGGACTTGCTCGATCTGCCCTTGATCGGCTTTCACCGCACCAAGCGCCGGATCGAGCGCGAGTTGCAGAACAATATCCTCGCCCAACATTCGCGGCAGCATCTTGACCATATCCTCGACAATCGAATTCAAATGCAGCACCTTCGTTTCCAGCACCTGCTGGCGGCTGAATGCCAGAAGCTGGCGAGTGAGCGCGGATGCCCTGTCAGCCGCCTTCTGGATTTGTTCCACGGGGTTGTGAAGCGGGGTTCCCGGAGCAATTTTCTCCGCGGCCAGTTCCGCATACCCGATAATTACTCCGAGTAGATTATTGAAGTCATGCGCTATTCCTCCTGCGAGGCGGCCGATCGCTTCCATCTTTTGTTTCTGCCGCAACTGCATCTCCATCTCGCGCCGTTCCGTGATGTCCTCGACAAATGTTTCCAGATATTCACGGCGACCCTCTTTGTTCCTTACAACGTGCGTGTCGCAACGCACCGTAATCACCGAAGCGTCTTTCCGTTTCCATTCAATTTCAACTCCCACCACCGAATCTTGCTTACTGTTCGACGCGATCAGTTCCGCGCGCCGCTCGGGATGGCAATACACGTCCTTTGCCATGTTCAGGGCCATGACTTCTTGTTCCGAGGCGTACCCCAGCATTCGCACCATGGCTGGATTGGCTTGCAGGATACTGCCGCTCGCTGTCGCGCGCAGGATTCCGTACGGCGCGTTCTCGACCAGCGATCTAAATTCGGCTTCCGATTTCCGGAGCGCGGCTTCCGCACTCCTCCGTTTGCTAATATCTCGAAGAATGGTCGTGCTACCGATATTTTCGCCGTCTTTGCGACGAAGAGGCGAGACGGTGATGGCAACGTGGACAGGCTTCCCATCTTTCCTCACACGCACGGTTTCATCGCGGATAACCGTTTCTCCCGCCCTCAATCGCAGCATATTCCCGAAAGGTTCGCCCTCCCGGTCGGGCGGTGTAATCCGCGAAACCGGCTGGCCAATTATTTCGTCGCGTCTATATCCGAACATGCGCTCCGCGCCAGGATTCCAACTTACAATGATTCCATCCTCGGACATCGCAAGGATGGCGTCGTCGGAGGAATCGACAATTGCCGCCAACTGCCGAACATCCTCTTCCTGTTCCCGCTTGATCGGTTCGCCCATTTTTTGTTTCAACGTTTCTATCGTGCGAGACAATTCCTCAGTACGCTCCGCCAGCGGAATCCATCTCTTGCACATTGCGGACCCGCTTGCGCCATACAAACAGCGCGGAACACACAGCCACGCCCATCGCCAGCAGGGTTATGCCCGCCAAAGACCAGCTGGCGCGCATCAGAGTTACAGCGAGACATCCAAACCCAATTCCCATTTTGGCACTCGCGAAATCACCACGCATATTGCAAGCGTCCGCTGTCAGCACATTCCCGGAGAGAGATCCCTGAGTGGGGGCACAACCCCCTTCAGTATGCTCCTCACGGATTCTGGCGACAGGGCCGAGCGCGTAGTTCCATTTTGGGACACTTTCCTTCTGGGCAAAATAGAACAAAAATTCGCTGCGGCGGATGAGTCACCCCATCGTCATGACCTCTGCATATTACCGATATTGGTTTTAGTAGCGCAGGCGTCCCGCCGGCTCCGTCACTATTTCCAAAAGTCTAAAACTGCCTGCAAGATGCGAGCTACGCAAGCAAATCCCGGAACCGTCAAGCGCGCGATTCCCGTGGCCAAAGCGGCCGTGAGCATCAACCTGAGTCACGCCCCCCTCATCGAAACGGTTTGACCCCCTTACCCCGGCATGTTATAAAAAAGAGCTTTGTGCCGCCCTAGTAGTGGGTTTTGGGTGTGGTTCGACGCTCATGGGCTGATACAAAGCACGGCACTTCCGCCCTTTCTTGAAGTGGTAACCTGTGCCAATCCGGCAAGCCATTCCACAGACGCCCTGAGAAAAAACACGGGGCGAAATGGTGTGCCGGAAAGCGATGACGATAGGAATTTAACCTGATTGCATGATTTCAACGGAGGAATACAGATGCGTACCTGGCTCGCGGGCGTAGGCTCGCTTAGAGGCCGATTCGCGAAAGCTGGCGCCGCAAGCGCCCTGCTGACCTTGCTGAGCGCCGTGTGCGCCTCGGCTCAAGAAACCCCCGGAGGCGAGGCTGGCCTGAAACTCCCCGACCTCTCGCAGGTCTCCTTTCTTGGTGTGGACGGGCACAAGCTGCTGACCGTCGGAATTCTGTTCTGCATCTTCGGACTTTTTTTTGGTCTGACGATTTATAGCCACCTAAAGAACCTGCCGGTACACCGCTCGATGCGCGAGGTATCCGAACTGATTTATGAGACGTGCAAGACCTACCTCATCACGCAGGGCAAATTTTTACTTTTCCTGTGGCTGTTCATCGCCGTGGTGATCGTGCTGTACTTTGGCGTTCTCTCGCCCGTGCCGGATAAGCCCGTCGCTGTTACGCTTCCCATCATTCTGTTGTTCAGCCTGCTGGGAATGGCCGGAAGCTACGGCGTGGCCTGGTTTGGCATACGCGTAAATACGTTTGCCAATTCGCGGACGGCCTTCGCCGGGCTGAGCGGCAAGCCCTACCCCATCTACCAGATTCCGCTGCAAGCGGGCATGAGCATCGGAATGATGCTGATCAGCGTGGAATTGCTGATGATGCTGTTCATCCTGCTTTTTATTCCGGGCGAATACGCGGGGGCGTGTTTCATCGGCTTTGCCATCGGTGAATCGCTGGGCGCCGCGGCGCTCCGCATTGCCGGCGGCATTTTCACGAAGATTGCCGACATCGGCTCGGACCTGATGAAGATCGTGTTCAAGATCAAGGAAGACGACGCNNACGACGCGCGCAATCCGGGCGTGATCGCCGATTGCACGGGCGACAACGCCGGAGACTCGGTGGGACCGAGCGCCGACGGCTTCGAGACATACGGCGTCACGGGCGTCGCGCTCATCACCTTTATCCTGCTGGGCGTGAAGAGCCCGGTCGTACAGGTCCAGTTGCTGGTCTGGATTTTCGTAATGCGCATCGCCATGCTGGTCGCGAGCGGCGCCGCTTACTTCATCAACGCCGCAATCGCCAAGGCTCGCTACGCCAATGCCGACCGCATGAATTTCGAGACGCCGCTCACCACGCTGGTCTGGCTCACTTCCTTCATCTCCATCGCCATGACCTACGCGATTTCCGCGGTCATCATTCCGACGCTCGGCGGCGACGACACGCAGTGGTGGAAACTGGCCTCGATCATTTCCTGCGGCACGCTGGCAGGCGCGGTGATTCCGGAACTCGTGAAGGTCTTCACCTCGACCGAATCGCGGCACGTCAAGGAAGTCGTGATCTCGGCCGAAGAGGGCGGCGCGTCGCTCGGCATTCTCTCGGGCTTCGTCGCGGGAAATTTCTCCGCCTATTACCTGGGCATGACCATGGTTTTCCTAATGTCCCTCTCCTACATCTTTGCCCTCATGGGGCTTGGCCAGCTGATGATCGCCGCGCCCGTGTTCGCTTTCGGGCTCGTCGCCTTCGGCTTCCTGGGCATGGGTCCCGTAACCATCGCCGTCGATTCCTACGGGCCGGTCACGGACAACTCGCAATCGATTTACGAATTGTCGTTGATCGAACAGATTCCGGGCATCCGGGAAGAGTTGAAGAAGGATTTCAACATCGACGCCAAATTCGAACGCGCCAAGGATCTCCTGGAAGAAAACGACGGAGCCGGCAACACGTTCAAGGCCACCGCGAAACCCGTCCTGATCGGCACGGCCGTCGTAGGCGCAACGACCATGATCTTCTCGATCATCATGTCGCTGACCTACGGGCTCACGCAAAACGTGGAAAAACTTTCCCTGCTGCACGCTCCCTTCATGCTCGGCTTGATTACGGGCGGCGCCATGATCTACTGGTTCACCGGCGCTTCCACGCAGGCCGTGACCACGGGCGCGTACCGGGCCGTCGAGTTCATCAAGGCCAACATCAAGCTCGAAGGTGTGGAGAAGGCTTCGGTCGAGGACAGCAAAAAGGTCGTCGAAATCTGCACGAAATACGCGCAGAAGGGCATGTTGAACATCTTCATCGCGGTGTTCTTCGCCACGCTGGCTTTTTCCTTCCTTGAACCGTTCTTCTTCATCGGCTACCTNNGGCGGCGCGTGGGACAACGCCAAGAAAATCGTGGAAGTCGAGATGAAACAAAAGGGGACGCCGCTGCATGACGCCACCGTCATCGGCGATACCGTGGGCGATCCGTTCAAGGACACTTCTTCCGTCGCCCTCAACCCCGTCATCAAGTTCACAACCCTGTTCGGCCTGCTCGCCGTCTCACTTGCCGTGAAACTCACGGCGCATTCCGGCGCCGGGCTGACGCGCTCCTTGGCGGCGGCATTTTTCGTCGTCTCTTTCATCTTCGTGTACCGGTCGTTCTACGGCATGCGCATTCGCCAATCTAACTAATATCGAAGGTTCGCATCTTCAAGGGATCGGGGATGATGACTGGCAGTTTTCGATTAACGAATCAAAGTCAAAGGCCCCATCTGTCGCGCGACGCGACAGATGGGGCACCCCACAACTCAAAATCAAAGGCCGGGCAACGGGGGTCTGTGCAATGACCTTACAAGTGGTGTTATTCGGAAGAGATGGTGGAGTTGTCATTGCGAGTGATACATGCGTGGAACGTATTAAGCCTGGACGTAATTCCAGAATCACCGATTCCGGCTCAAAAATAGTAATCGTGCCCGGATTGGCTTACACGTTCGCTGGGGACGAGTGCGCCAAAGAGGTCGGCGCGGCAGTCGCTAAAAAAATTGCCGAAACCTCAAAGCCCCTTCCATACGATTTCATCGATGAAGCTTCAAATCGGGCATTGGAAGAGTACAAGATAACTGTCGGGAGTGAGTTTTCTGAAACATATAGGAAAATTATTTGGGTCCAGACGGAAAGTGATAGATTCGCTATTTGGTCTTCTTTTTATGACAGTAGGGATAGAAAATTCGTGCTTCTCACCCCCGATGTAAAATTTGACGGCAAATGCAGAGTTTTTGCAGGTGATGAATTTAATTTGGCAAGATACATCGTTGAGCACTACTACGACAAAGACAAGTACTCCCTGAGAAACGTCTCAAGTCTGAAGAGATTAGCTGCGCACATGATATTGACGGGAAATACCTTCAATTCCGCTTGTGTGAATGGACTTGAGATAGTTGTTGGCAACAGCGAAGGCTTTACATGGGTTCCTAGAGAGGAAATTCAAGCACTAGCTGAGCTATCTCGCAGAATTCATGAGGAAAACGATAGTTACTTCAAGGACCAAAACCCCATCCCTTAACAATCCAATCAATGCGATCAGAATAGTCGTCACGTCAAGACATGCTCGCACGATCCGCCGTAGCGGAAGCCAAGCGTATAACTCCCTTTATTCTTTGCCGGGCCATCCAGATGGTTAACGGATGCGCGATTAGAACTAGCGATAATAGTTTGCTTATTGGTGCTGTTTTCGAGATCATGAAAGGAGTTCTCGGCTAAATCGGAATTTTCGGTGCAACCTGAAAGGACATTCTGGTGCGTACCCAGCCTCGCATTGCCGGCATCGCATGTCGGGTTCTCGCGCTTTCTGCTCTGATCGGCATTCTATTCGTCATTGGTTGCGCTGGCGGCGGTACGCAGGGTAGCAACCCTCCCCCCGTTACCTACACCATCGGCGGCACGATTTCGGGTCTCTCCGGCGCGGGACTTGTGTTGCAGAACAATGGCGGCAATAACCTGTCAGTCAGCGCAAACGGAAGCTTTGCGTTTACCACGGCCATCACCAGTGGCGGCAGTTATAGCGTCACGGTTCTTACGCAGCCTTCCAGTCTGGCACAGACCTGCGGGGTAACCGCCGGTGGGAGCGGAACGGTCGCCAGCGCGAATGTCACGGGTGTGGTGGTCACCTGCATCGGCTCAGCAGGTTTTGTATTAACGGGTATCATGGCCAGTGCCCGCGACCAGCACACCGCGACGTTACTGAATGGTGGAAATGTGCTTGTTGCGGGGGGGGCCAACAACGATATTAGGGGCCCAGAGGCTAGTGCTGAACTGTACGACCCCGCAACGGGAACCTTCACCGCCACGGGTAGTATGACCAACGCCCGAGTTTTTCACGCCGCGACGTTACTGAACAATGGGATGGTGCTTATCACGGGCGGTGCCAACGCCACCGGTGTTCTGGCTGGTCTGGCTAGTGCTGAGTTGTATAACCCGGCGACGGGAACCTTCACCGCCACGGGTAGTATGACCAGCGTCCGCTATTTTCACACCGCGACGTTACTGAACAATGGGATGGTGCTTATCATGGGCGGTGCCAACACCGCCGGTGTTCTGGCTAGTGCTGAGTTGTATAACCCGGCGACGGGAACCTTCACCGCCACGGGTAGTATGACTAGTGCCCGCCAAGTGCACACCGCGACGTTACTGAACAATGGGATGGTGCTTATCACGGGCGGTGCCAACGCCACCGGTATGGTGGCTAGTGCTGAGTTGTATAACCCGGCGACGGGAACCTTCACCGCCACGGGTAGTATGACCAGCGCCCGCGATTTTCACACCGCGACGTTACTGAATGGTGGAAATGTGCTTGTTGCGGGGGGGGCAACGGCGACGCGTTTGGCGGGTCTGCGGCTACTGCTGAGTTGTATCTGCCTGGCACCCTGACCCCAGCGGGATTGGTGTCGATCACAGTGACCCCAGCCACCCCAACGCTATCGGTAGGTTCAACGCAGCAATTCATCGCAACGGGAACTTTCAGCGACAGCAGCACGCAGAACCTCCAGTCAGTGACATGGAGTTCCTCTAATCAGGCAGCAGGCACGATTACGAACGATGCGGGCGATCACGGCATGGCTCTTGCGTTGGCGGCGGGAAAGTCCACGATTACAGCGAGCGCAGGCTCGATAAGCGGCTCGACCGTTCTAACAGTGCAGTAAAAATACTGGGTTTCGGGCGGCAGTCTAAAAGTTGAGGTCCGTGAAAACTTCGGAGTCTGCTCTTGAGACTCCCCAGCAAACCTATACGGCGGGAAACCGCCCTTTCGAGCGGCTCGATTGCAAGGGGCTTGTATGAACCATACGGCGTTCCTTCTGGGTCTTGGCGGTTTGTTTGTGGGCGTGCTCACCAGTCTTGCCATTTATTACGCTCCCAGCGCCGCTGTTAAGAAGCAACGAAAGTTGGACGAAGAACGTGAAGCAAAAAAACTCGAACGGGAAATGTTGGAAAACACTAGACCCGACAAAAACAGGAGCGGCCCCCCTGTTCTTCCCCGGTTTTGAGTTTTTTGTAGGGAGCGGATTCGCAAGGGCGTGAACCCGTTGCTTGCCGTGAAGCTGACGGCGCATTCCGGCGCCGGGCTGACGCGCACCTTCGCGGCGGCATTTTTCGTCGTCTCCTTCATCTTCGTGTACCGGTCGTTCTACGGCATGCGCATCCGCCAATCGAATTAACAAAACAGTTCGCCTCCGCAAAGTCGGAAGAAACGGGGCGCCCGCAATTCGGGGCGCCCCGTTTCATTTCAGTGGCACAGGCTTCAGCCTGTGTTCTTTTGACTTTCGCTTGCCACAAATCAAAACCACACAGGCTGAAGCCTGTGCCACTAAAATGCGAGCCACTGAATTCGTTGACAAGGCTCGCCGCCTTTGTTAAGACTCGTTTACGATTTCCACAGGAGAAACCCATGAAACCGAAAGATTCCGGCCGCCGGAGCTTTCTGAAGAATAGCGCCGCGCTTGCCGGCCTGGCAGTAGGAGCGGTACGCACGGCGAGCGGCCAGTCCGCCCCGTCGGAAAACTCCTCGGAGCGCCCTAAGGATTTACATGCCTACGGTGAGCGCTCCCGGTACGAGACTTCCGCGCGCTTGGGCTCCATGGGCCTATATGACCCCGCTCCCGAGGGCTACCATCGCGACTTCGGGTACCGGACTCCGATTCAGGACTCGGTCGGATACATCACTCCTGCCTCGGTTCACTTCATGATCGCTCACGGCTATGAACCGCCCGACATCGATCCCGCCGAGCACCACCTGCTGATTCACGGCCTGGTCGAAAAACCTTTGATTTTTTCCATGAGCGACCTGAAACGCTTTCCGTCCGTCACCCGCGCTCATTTTGTCGAGTGCAACGCGAATGGCGCGCCCGCCGGTCCGACCGGAAAATATCGCATCGCTCCAGAAGCAACAGCGCAGGATACGCACGGCTATACGAGTTGCAGCCTGTGGACAGGCGTGCCGCTTTCCACCATCCTGAAACACGTGGGAGTGAAGGCGGAAGCGAAGTGGATCATCGGCGAGGGTTCGGAAAACGGTAAGCACACCAAGAGCATTCCCATCGAAAAAGCGATGGACGACGCACTGATCGCCTACGGCCAGAATGGCGAGGCGCTGCGTCCGCAGCAGGGCTATCCCATCCGGCTGCTCGTGCCGGGCTGGGAAGGCATCAACAACGTCAAGTGGCTGCGCAAGATCAAGCTGGTTGAAGAGCCGTACATGGGCATGTGGGAGAGCACGAAGTACCCGAGCTTGAGGCCCGACGGCCTGTCGCGCTGGTTTCAATTTCAGATGGGGCCGCGAACGGTGATCACTCGCCCCTCGGGCGGACAAAAACTGGACGGCCCCGGCTTCTATGAAATTAGCGGGCTGGCGTGGTCCGGCGGCGGCGCTGTCCGCTCGATCGAGGTTTCCACCGACAACGGGAAAACATGGCGCGAAGCCGAAATCCAGAGCCCCGTATATCCAAAGGCGCACGTGCGTTTCGGATTTGGCTGGGAGTGGAACGGCGAGGAAACCATCCTTCAGTCGCGCTGCACAGATGAATTGGGCGAACGGCAACCCTCGGTGGTGGAGCTGGCGAAATTCTGGAAAGTCGAGCCGGACTTTTTCATCAAGACGGGAACGATTCCCGGCCACTTCAATGCCATTCAGCCCTGGAAAATAAATTCCGACGGGAGCGTCCAAAATGCGATTTCATTTTAAGCTTCTTGTGCCGGTCGTTCTGCCAGTCATGGCCGTGGCTGCATGTATTAACGCAGCGGCGCAGACGCCGGGCTACAAAAACGTGGGACGCACGCCCACTGCAGCGGAAGTCCAGGCCCTGGACATCGCCATCGGCACGGATGGCAAGGAACTCCCTCCCGGCAGCGGCAATGCGAAAAACGGCGCGCGGATTTTTGGGGAAAAGTGCGCGGTCTGCCACGGCGAAAATCAGCAAGGCAGTCCGATGGCTCCCGCGCTCGTGGGCGGCAAAGGCACTCTCACTTCCCTGCACCCGATGATGACCGCCGGAAGCTACTGGCCGTTCGCGACCACGATCTTCGATTACATTCGCCGGGCGATGCCGCGCTATCAGGAAGGCTCGCTCAAGGTCGATGAGGTCTACTCGCTTACGGCGTTCATCCTGTTTCGCAACGACATCGTCAAGGAAGACGACGTGATCGACCCCACGACCCTGCCGAAAATCAAAATGCCCAATCGCGATGGGTTCATCCCCCAGAATCTGGACGAGATCCACGATTGGAAGAAACGCGGCTGCAAGCTCGGGCATTGCCCCTGATATTGCGGCCAATATCCTGGACGTTTCGCGCGGACGGACAGAAAACCCCCGCCTCTGAAGAGGCGGGCTACAGCAATGCGCTTCGCAAATGCTGTAGCCCGGGTCTTCAGACCCGGGGATTTTTTTGTGGCGTTCGAGAATTCCCGCCCCGGAGCTTCGGCGGTCCCGCACACGGTGGAAAACGGGACCAGCCGCTTGCCTGCCACAAAACTCACCGTGTGATACTATTTCCAGAATTTCGCGAGGAGGGTGACATGAATCCAAAGGAACCTAGCCGCAGACGGTTTCTGAAAAATGGCGCCGCGCTGGCCGGACTTGCCGTAGGGGCGTCCGCGACAAAGGCATCCGCCGCGGATGCGCCCGAAGAGCGCGTCGATCTGTTGCACAAGGTCGGCGAACGATCCCACTTTGTCGATGCGATCCGCAGGGGCAGCGCCAACAATCCGGAACGCCGCCTGCCCGATGAGCCGCGGAACTTCGGAATATCGACTCCACTACAAGATTCCGACGGGACGGTCACGCCGGCGTCGCTGCACTACATTGTTTCCCACGGCTACGAGCCGCCGGACATCAATCCTCAGGAACATCGCCTGATCATTCACGGCATGGTCGAGCGCCCGCTCTCCCTCTCGATGGACGATTTGCGTAGGCTGCCTTCGGTCTCGCGATTTCATTTTATCGAGTGCCACGGAAACAGCACCACGGGCGGGCTGGGCGGCGCGGCGCGAATTTCTCCCGACGCCACCGTTCAGGACACGCACGGGTTTACCAGCTGCAGCCAGTGGACCGGCGTGCCTCTGCCCCTGCTGCTGAAGGAAGCGGGCGTGAAAAAGGGCGCGACCTGGATCATCGCGGAAGGCGCGGACGAATATAAGCATTCGAAGAGCATTCCGATCGACAAGGCCCTGGACGACGCGCTGGTCGCCTACGCGCAAAATGGCGAGCCGGTGCGCCCCGAGCAGGGTTACCCGTTGCGGCTCGTGATTCCCGGCTGGCAAGGCATCAACAACGTGAAGTGGCTGCGGCGAATTGACCTCGTGGACGAGCCGTACATGGGCATGATGGAGATCAGCAGGTATCCGCGGCTCGGTCTCGACGGAAAATCGCGCTGGTTCGAATTCGAAATGGGGCCGAAATCGGTGATCACGCGGCCTTCGGGCGGGCAACGCTTGCCGGTACCGGGATTTTACGAGATTACCGGGCTGGCATGGTCCGGCGGCGGAGCGATCCGCCGGGTGGAAGTTTCCACCGACGGCGGCGCAACGTGGAAGGATGCCGAGCTGCAAGGCCCGGTGGCGAGCAAGGCGCACACGCGGTTCACCATTCCGTGGAATTGGAGCGGCGAAGAAACCACGATTCAGTCCCGCTGCACGGACGATAAAGGCACAGTTCAGCCCACGATCGCCGAAGTGGCCAAACATTGGGGCGTCGACCTCGATTATTTCCGCAAGATAACGCTCATCGTTAGCGATTTGAATGCCATTCAGCCCTGGAAAATCAATCGGGATGGGAGCGTGAAGAATGCGATTTTCTAAACTGCTCGCTGTGGGCGTAGCGCTGGCCTCGGCGGCAGCGGCGCAGGCGCAAACGCCATCCTACAAAAATGTCGGCAGAGCGCCAACCAAGCAGGAAATCGAGGCCGTGGACATCTCCATCGGGCCTGAAGGAAAAGGCCTGCCTGTGGGCAGCGGAACCGCCAAGGATGGCGCGCCGCTGTTCCTCGCCAAGTGCGCGGTGTGCCATGGAACCGACGCGCGGGGCGGAAAGATCGGCACGCAACTGGCCGCGAGCAAAGCCGACTTCGACACGCTGACCACCATGAAGCCCGTGCGCGCGGTGGCCGACTACTGGCCCTACGCCACGATGATTTGGGATTACATCAACCGCGCCATGCCCCGACATCAGGGCGGAAGCCTCACCCCAAACGAAGTGTATTCGCTGACGGCGTTTATTCTGTACAAGAGCGACATCGTGCAGGAAGGCGACGTGCTCGACGCAAAGACCTTGCCCAAAGTGCAGATGCCGAATCGCAACGGATTCGTTCCCGCTAAATTTGAGGACATCCCGGACGAGCACAAGCGCGGGTGCACGCAGGGCGTTTGCCCCTGAGGAAGTGAAACTCGGCGAGATCGCGCGCGTAGTATAAGTGTCGGCTGGAACGAGTTGCATAACCGGGCGGAAGCCCCCGCCTCTGAAGAGGCGGGCTACAGAAAATCGCCGTCCCAGCGGAATATAAATTGCGCCATGGTTCACCGAACTTTTCAAGGAGGATTTCAATGGTTCCAGTGAAACGCCGGCTTGGCCTGCTCCAAGCCGCAATGCCGCTCGCGATTGCGCTGCTCGCAGCGATTTCGGCCTCGGCGCAGATGGCGCCGACGCGCACGTGGGAAGAACTGAAGCAAGAGACGCAAAGGCGCGTGGATAAAAATTTGACGCCAATGTCGGGCCTCAAATCGGAAGATGCGCGCGAGGCGCTCTCCAACATCCACAGCCTGGACCGCGACGAATGGGCCGCGAGCTGGAGCGCGATTGCCGAGCGTTATGAGAAGCGCGCAGAGACCGAAGATGCGGCCAAGAATAACGACGCCGCACGCGACGACTATTTCTGGGCGTTCCGCTATTACACGGCGGCCCGCTGGCCCACGCCGAACTCTTCGGGCAAGCAAAAAGCCTATCAGAATGCGCTGGCGGCCTTCCGCAATTACGGGCGGTATCTGAATCCGCCGCTCGAAATCGTGCACGTTCCCTTCGAGGGCAAGGAAATTACCGTATACATCCGGCTGCCGAAGGACGTGAAGCCCGTGCCGGTCGTGTTCATGATCAACGGAACCGATTCGCGCAAGGAAGACGAAGTACAAGGGCGCGAGTCGATGTTCCGCAGCGGGATTGGCGTGGTGGCGATCGACATGCCAGGCACGGGAGAATCGCCAATCAAGGCAGACGTGGGATCGGAGCGGATGTTTTCGCGCGTGCTCGACTATCTGGCCACGCGGCCGGATGTGGACAGCAAGCGCATCGTGGCCTGGGGCGTAAGCTATGGCGGCCACTGGTCGGCGAACCTCGCGTACGTCGAGCGGGCCCGGCTCCTCGGCGCCGTCGTGCAGGGCGGTCCAGTGGACGACTACTACACGGCGGAGTGGCAGAAGAAATCCCTCGGCACGCCCGAGTATCTGTTCGACCTGTTCGCGGCGCGCGCCGCCGTGTACGGTGTCACGACCGTGGACGAAATGCTGGCCTATGGCCCGCGCCTGTCCCTGAAGACGCAGGGTTTTCTTGGGCGTCCCGCGGCGCCCATGCTTCTGGTGAACGGGGCGAAAGACACGCAGGTTCCCATCTCCGATCTCTACATGCTCTTGCAATCGGACGGCCCGGCCAAGTGGGCGTGGGTCAATCCCGATGGCGGGCATACGGGGCGCTCGCAGGAGTGGCCGAATTCCAGGATCGTCGAGGAGATCATCACGCCGTGGATCAAGACCATGCTCGCGCCCGCTTCCGAAGGCAATCGTAAATAGCACAAAGGGCCAAACAGAAATCCAAATCTGAATCTCGTGGAGACACTGATGCGAAAAACAAGTTGGGCTGTTCTATTTCTAATTTGCGCCGCCACGCTAGCGACGGTTGCGGCGGCTGCCCCGCAAGGCTCGGGCTATCACCTGGTGAAGAAGCTGACGCTGGGCGGTGAAGGCGGGTGGGACTACCTCACGGCCGATTCCGCCACGCATCGCCTCTTTATCTCGCGCGGCACGCACATCATGGTTGTGGATGCCGACGGCAATGTGGTTGGCGATATACCCAATCTGCAGGGAACGCACGGCTCGGAAGTTGTGGCGGAAGCCGGACGCGGCTTTTCCAGCAACGGGCGCTCGAACTCGGTGACGATCTTCGACCTGAAGACGCTCGCACCCATCAACGAAGTAAAATTGCCGGCGGCGGACGGTCCCGATGGATTCCTCTACGATCCCGCGTCGAAGAACGTCTTTTTCTTTAATGCCAAGAGCCACGATGCCACGGCCGTGAACACCAAGACCGGAGAAGTGAGCGGCACGGTGCCGCTCGGAGGCAAGCCGGAAGCCGCGCAAGCCGATGGCGCGGGCCACGTCTGGGTCAACATCGAAGACACGGCGCAGCTTGTGGAGTTCGATTCGAAGACGTTCAAGGTGCTGAGCACTTCTCCGCTGCCAACCTGCGAGGAACCGACCGGAATGGCGATGGACGCGGCCCACAAGCGGCTGTTCATCGGCTGCCACAGCAAAGTGATGCTCGTGACCGATTACGCGGGCAAGGTTGTTGCCAGCATCCCCATCGGCCAGGGCGTGGACGCCGCTTCTTTTGATCCCGCAACCGGATTCGCATTCGCTTCCTGCGGCGACGGCACAATCACCGTGGCGCATGAGGATTCACCGGACAAATACACGGTGGTGGAAACCATTGCAACGCAGCGCGGCGCGCGAACCATGGCGCTGGACACTTCCAACCATCGCCTGTTCACCGTGACATCGGATTTTGGTCCGCCACCGGCCGCAACAGCCGACAATCCGAATCCCCGGCCAACGCAGATTCCGGGCACGTTTACGCTGCTCATCTACGGCAGGTAGATATCGCTAGGTGGCGCGGGCTTCGCAGGTTGCGGAAAAAATCTCCCACACTGCGTGGATCTGTTGCGATTGTAGGGGCACGGCAATGCCGTGCCCCTACGGCCAATCCGCGTGTCTCCGTATTGGAGACTTTTTCCGCAGGCTGGAGCCTACGCCACAGTCACTTCGTGGAATCGCCGGCGGGGCCGGGACTAGTGGGATATTCCGATTCGTGGAACGTGCCGATCGACCAGCGCCCGTTCCGTTTGATCATCAGGGCGACCATGAGTCCTTTGCGAACGGGAATCACCGATCCGTCCGCCGCCTTCGTTCCAGTGATGACAGTGTCGGCATCGGCGGCGGCCAATTCTGGAGAGAAAAAGCGGATGCTTCGCACCGTGTCAGTGCGAATGGCGTCCCTCAGATTGTCCCGGAAAAGCGATGCAAACCGAGTTTCAATGTCCGGGCGGCCGTGGCGGAAGTCTCCCCGCATGTTGGTGAAATCGCCATCCTCGGCAAAGGTCATGGCGACGGCGTGAGCGTCGTGGCGTGTAAAACTCTGGCTGAAATCGGCGAACACCTGTTTGATGGCCGCCGAATCCGCGTCGGCCACGTTCGGGTGGTTCTGGGCCGAAGCCGCATGAGGAACCGTAAACGTTAGCGTCAGCAGGATTAGCGAAATGACGCGCGCCGCGGCCATGTTTTTTGGAAAACGCATTGTGCCCTCCGCACCGGAAACAGGTCGAGCGAATCGGATTGCCGTTCGGGGCGCAATGATACGACACATCGCCCTGCATCGGTACATTTTCGTCATTCGCTAAATGATTTGGCAGACAACGATTTTGGCCAAATATTATTGACAAAGCTTTTGTTCAGCGACAAGCTGTTGCACCGACAACCTGAATCCGACAACAAAACCGATTTGCCGCAGGAGGCGTGGAATGAGTGGAATCACACGGCGTGGATTCGTGAAAGGCGCGGCGCTCGCTCCCCTGGCGCTGAACCCCCTGTCCTCCTTAGCGCAGCAAACGCCCAAGACGGATCGCTTCGACGTCGTCGTTGCGGGCGCGGGACACAACAGCCTGGTCACCGCGGCGTATCTGGCGAAGGCCGGATTTCGCTGCGTGGTGCTCGAAGGGCGGCCCACGGTGGGCGGCGGCGTCAAATCGGCGCAATTCACGCTTCGCGGATTTATCCATGACACCTGCTCTTCCGCGCACAACGGCATGCAGGAAAATCCTCTGATCCGGGACAATGAGATCAACCTCGGCGATTACGGCCTCGAATATATTTTTCCCGACCCGGTCTTCCACATGCCGTTTCTCGATGGCGCGTACATCACGCAGTGGCGCGACCCGGAACGCACGCGCGCGGAATTCGCGAAGATCAACAAAAAGGACGGCGACACCTACTGGCGCATGTGGAAAGAATCCGAAACCATTCAATCCAACAGCAAATTCTGGCAGCGCCGCCTCGCCATGTCTCATTGGGATATCATTCGGGATAATTTCGAGGACGAGCATTGCCGCTCGTTCATGCTGGCCTGTCCGTGGTCGCAGCAACCCCCGCAATTTCCGATGACCGGGCGCGTGGCCTATTCCGCTTTCAACCAGCAGCGCCATAGCCGGCCTCTTCCCAAGGGAGGCTCGGGAAAATTGACGGAAGCCCTCGCGCGATTTATCGAAGCGCATGGCGGCGTGATTCTCACGAACAAGCCGGTCGCGCGGCTCATCGTCGAAGGCGGCAAGTGCACGGGCGTCGAATGCGCGGATGGAAGCGCGTATCACGCGGAAAAAGCCGTGCTCTCGACCATTCACATCAAGCACCTCGTGGATATGGCGCCGAAGGATTTGTGGGGGCCGGACTTCATCGACGGCGTCGAAACCTGGCAGCCGGAATTCCAGATGATGAGCACGAATTACGCCACCAGCGAACCCATCAAGTATCCGACCGCCGATGGCATGATTTCTCCCGTGCATTCCGAATTGCTGATCAATCCCGCGCGCGCGTTGCGCTTCGCGTACGACTACACCATCGGCGCGGTCAACACGGAGAACCCGCCGGTCCACATCATCCAGACGTCCGTCGCCGATCCCACGCGCGCCCCGGCCGGGATGCACACGATCAAGGTCGTCGGGTATCACCCGTACGATTTGAAGGAAGGCCCGAAGCACTGGGACAACATCAAGGAAGAAGTCGCCGACGCGACGCTGAAATTCATCCAGCGATATGCGCCGAACCTGACGAATGACAAAATTCTGGAACGCGAGGTCATGAGCCCGCTCGATCTGGAACGCATGAACCCGCACAACTGGCACGGCAGTTGCCATGCCGGAGGATCGGGGCCGTCGCAATCGGGCGCCATGCGTCCGATGCCCGGCTGGGCGAATTATCGAATGCCGATTCCGGGGCTTTATCAAACTGGCGGGACCACGGCTCCGGGCGGCTCGGTCACGGGCCTGCCCGGACGCAACGCCGCCATCGTCATGCTCAAGGATCTCGGCACAAGCATTGAGGATGTTGTGGGCAAGAAGCAGAACAAAACATCCTAGCCTGAATTTCTCGCGGCGGAGGAGGCGGGTTGCTGTAGCCCGCCTCTTCAGAGGCGGGGTCTTCCGCCAGGCCATGCAACACGTGCCATAAGAACAGGAACCAGGCACGCCAGACGATCGAGGAGGGGTACCGATGAGAGGTGTCGCGAAAATAACGCTCGTGGCGTTCGCCGCGCTGCTGTTCGTTGCGCCGTTTTGCTTGCCGCTGAACGCCCAGGCGCAGCAGCCCGCTACGACCGCGGCCGTGAAGCAGGAAGTGCCCGACAATCCGTCCGAACACCTGCCTCCCGATCAGCCGATTCCCTACAGCCACAAGACTCACCTGGCGCTCGGCTTGCCGTGCGCGACCTGCCACACGAATCCGGCCCCAGGAAACCTGATGACGTTTCCGGCCACCAGCACGTGCATGTCGTGCCATATTTCCGTGGCCACGAAGAAGCCCGCGATTCAGAAACTCGCCGCGTACTCAAAATCCCGCGAGCCCATTCCGTGGGTGCGCATCTACAAAGTTCTGCCGGGCGTGAATTGGTCGCACAGGAAACATCTCGACGCGGGAATGAAATGCGAGATGTGTCACGGGGCGGTTGCGCAGATGGAGCGGATGTCCGAAGCCACGAGCGTCACGACGATGGGCGTCTGCCTCGCCTGCCACACGGCGCACAATGCGCCGACGGTGTGCCAGACGTGCCATGCATGGCCTGCTGAGAACACAAAATAAACGCGCGCGATTGGTTATTGGAGGTGGACAAATGAAATCCATTCGATCTGTGATCGGTATATTGCTTGTGATTGCGGCCAGTGCCGCCGCGGGGCGCGCGCTGAGCGGGCGCTCCGCGCAATCCGTTTCCAACGCTGGAACGTCGGCGCAAGTATCCGGCACGGCGTTTCCAAAGGATGTCTACGCCGATACCGGAAACCGCCTGCCCGCGATCCAGCGGCAGGATATGGACGAAACCGCGAAAAAACTTTTCGACTCGCGACCGGCTGGAGATTTCTTCGGGCCCGGAGCGATACGCCTCTACAGCACACCCGTGGCCGAATACATGACGAACGTGAACGATTACCTGCGGCACAAATCCGGTCTCGATCCGCGCCTCGTGGAGCTGGTCATCCTGGTCACGGCGCGAGAGATGGACAGCGAGTATGAATGGACCGCGCATGAACAACAGGGGTTGAAGGCGGGCTTGCAACAGGAAACCATCGATATCGTCAAATACCGCAAACCGACGAGCGGCCTCGCGGAAAAAGATGCCGCCATCATTCAGCTGGGCCGCGAATCGCTCGGCAAACGCCAAGTGACGTCCGCGACCGCCGCCCGCGCGCTGAACTTGTTTGGCAAACAGGAACTCGTCAATATTGTTTCCCTGATGGGCGATTATGCGTCTACAGCCATATTATTGAATGTATTCGACCAGCACGTGCGCCCCGCCGACAAACCTCTGCTGGCGATCCCTTAAAAACATCACTTCGCTTCGGCGTAAAAACGTTCCACGGCGTCGGCAATCCAGCCGGGATTTTCCCAATCGGGATATTTCGCTCGGAATTCCGCGGACAGTGCTTTCGCCGCTTCCTCGGCTGACTTCCCCTGCGCCTTGAGTTCCGCGACGCGCGATTGCACGACCTTGAGGTACGCGCGCTCCGTGCCAATGAGCGAGGCATCGCCCACTTCTCCGTGACCGGGAACAATGATGCGAGGGTGAAGCGCGTCAATCCGGTCCAGAATGTCCAGCCAATTTTTTCCGCTCGCATCCGCGTCGGGGAAAATGGGGAAAAAGCGGTTGATCACCACATCCCCTGTGAAGAGAACCCCGTCTTCCTCGACGAAAACAAAATTATCGCCGCGCGTATGCGCCGGACCAAGCCACAGCAGCCGCACCGTGACGCCGCCCAAATCGAGCGTTAATTCGTGGTCGAAAACAATGTCGGGCGGGCGAGGCTTGACGTCCTGCAGCAGCGCTTTCATTTCCGGCGTTCTTCGGCTGAAATTGCGGATAAACTCCGGCTGCTTGCGATCCACTTCTTCCTGCTGCGCTTCGGGACGAATCACAATCGTGTTTGGGGGAAGAGCCTGCCCGCCGGTCATGTGCTCGGGATGGAAATGCGTCGTGGTGAAATAGAGTTGCGTGTTCTTGCTGACCTTGGCGACTTCGCGCATGACGGCCTCGCCATTTCGCGGACCCATTCCCGCGTCCACCACCAGCGTGGCGCGAGAGCCAACAATGATGCCGATATTGGGCACGAGATTCACGCGCCCGTCCGGAATCGCATACACATGCTCGGACACATGAATCGTCTTGTTCTCCTGCACGAGCGGCGGAGGCTGCGTTTGGTTGTGGCCGAGCGGCGCAGTTTCCTGCAGGTTGTTCGCGAGGGAAACCGCGGGCGCCGCAAGGAAACCCAGCACGGCAATTATGAGGATTGGCACGCCTCTCCAATGAATCGAACATGACCTCATCGTTTGCTCTCCCTGGAATGAAATGGCCGCGACGCGAACTTCCGTTGCTTGGTACGCCGAATGCTATGGTGGCCATCCCGCCATGTCAATCGGTATGAGTTGAGACCGAAAACAGTTTTCCGCGGCGCGAGAAAAAAATAATTTAGTTCAATTGGAATCCGGCAGAGAGTATAAGTGTGGGATCCGGGAGGTGGCTATGAGACGGCGTTTCGCGAGTATTCTCATTCTCGCTGCGATTTGTTTTGCCGCGTGGATGGCACGCGAGGAAGCCGCATTCGCGGCCGGTGAAGGCGGCGACACAGCCGAGGTTCTGCGGGCCGACAACGCATTGCAACAGGCTCTCAGGAACAGGGATGGGAAAGCTGCCTCGGTTCTGCTGGACGGAGAGTTTACCTGGACAAATGAAGCCGGACAAACCCGAAAGACCGCGCAATTTCTGCGAGACTCCGCGGCAGGCGCGGCGGACAGCAAGACGGAATACACGGACGTGATGGCGCGCGATTACGGACAGCTTGCCGTCGTAAAAGGGACGAGCAAGCGCGCGGGGCGCCCAAACACATTTTTCGCGCGTATTTGGGTGAAGCGGCCCGCCGGATGGCGGCTGCTCACGCATCAGGACACAGCGATCCTTGCGAAACTTTCTCCGGGACAACCGGCGCCCGCTTCTGAAGCTAGCGCGCCGGTGGCTGCGCCGCCAGACTGCGACAATCCCTGCCGCAGCGTTCCATACAAGCCGGAAACGCCTGCACAAGGAGAAGTTCTCAAAGCGTATCAAGCCGTGGAAACGGCCGTGACTTCCCATGACGCCAAGACGTGGGCTTACCACGTGGCCGACGAGTTCGTCGGAATTGGCCGGAAATTTACCGGGTCGCCGGACACGAAAGCGGGACGTGTGGGACAAATCGGAATCGTCTCCAATCGCGTAATCTTGCCCAAGATGCTCTGGGGCGAGGCGTATGTCTTCGGCGATGCGGCCATCCTGATTGCGGACCACCAGCCGGATGGCGAGCCGCCCTATCGCGTCATCCGCGTGTGGGTGAATCGAGACGGGCGCTGGCAGTTATTTCACAGACAAGAGACGACCATCGAAAAGGCGTCCGGCCCCCAGTAGGACCGGCTTCACGGCTTTCGGAAAAAGTCCCAAAACCTTTTGTCATTCCGAGCGAAGCGAGGAATCTCTCTTTCTTTTCATGGACGCAAATCGAGGAGAGATTACTCGCTTCGCTCGGAATGACAAAATAGAGAGTTTTTCCGCAGCCTGTAAAGCTTACACCACCTAAGCCGGATTGGCCGCGAGGGGTTGCGGCTTCAGGATTTCGTCGATGAGAAAAAGGTCGGTGAGCAGGGCGCGCAGATGGATCGAGGCGTTCAGATTGTCGACGAGTTGCGAGCTGATGGTGGCCTGGGCAAGAACCAGCTGAATCGCGGCGAGCGAGTTGCGCGCGTCATTTTCGAGGACCGCGAGATAGGCGAGGTAGCGTTCGGCGGGCTGAAGATTTTCCTGTTTCACGGCCGCCTTGTAGGCCTCGGCCAGGCCGGACAGCGCCTCGACGGCGCGCCCCAGGTACTCGCGCACTTCCCCGCTGGACCTGCTGTTTTCCTTGCCCGAAAGTCCCTGCCCGGCATAGGCGAGCATGAACTCGTAGCACTCTTCCACCGCACTGCAGCGGGCACTCACGTCTTCTCGCCCCATCAAGCGGACACTTTCTTCGAATCGGCGCTTCCGCTAGCCGAATCTTCCGCCACAGGGGGCCAGCGCAGCGGGTCGTAGTGCTCGATGTAATTTTCGCGGGTGATCCAGCCGAAGATCATCGACTTGGTGATAAAGAATTTTTCGGGCCTGATCGCGAAATAGATGTGCACGGTGACGAGCGCGACAAAGCCCACGCCCGCAAGGCCGTGCAACACGTACATCCATCCCCACGTCATGTCGCTGAACACGTACGGATTGCGCGTGAAGAACGGCGTGCGCACCCGCTTCATCATGAAAAGCCCGGTGCCGATGGCCGCAAGCCCCGCGAGCATCACGATCATGTGATAGAGCTTATTCTCGAGCGGGTACTTCGCGAATTTTCGCGGCTCGGGAGCGTCTTGGCCCAGGGCGCGCCTGAATCTTCGCACAGCGTCTTCCCGGTCCGTCTCATCCGGCCAAATCGACCAGAAATCCAGCACGAAGGTCGCGTGGATGATGTGATAGATCACGGAGATCGTCAGCACGATGCCGGCGATCCAGTGGTAGGTGACCCACGGAAATTGGACGCCGACCTTGGGGAGGAACGCAGTGAACAGCAGCGCGAGCATCGACAGCGCCATGATGGCATGAAAAGTCCTTGAGCCGAACGAGTGCCGCGCGACGTGTTCGGGAATTTGCGCAACGTTCACGCCCGCGCCGCCCGTCGAGTGCACGGCCCCGGACTTCGCAAAAAATCCCACGTAAATCGCGTGCGCGACGAGAAACAACACCCCCGCGGCCGCGAAAACCCACAAGAGTGTCCAGGAAATGTGGATCGGAATTTGCCCGCCCCACGGACTTTGCGCCCATTCTATGAGGTTCAAGTTCCCTCCTACGCTACCGCGCCACGAATCGCGCGCTTCACCAGGTTTCTAAGCAACGGCACCTTGAAGCCGTTGTATTGCAAAGGCTCCGCTCCCTGAATCGCAAGCTGCCCCGCCATCTCGGCCGTTTCCTCGTTGCGCGGTTTCCCCGCCACAGCGGCTTCGACCGCGGACAGCCGGACGGGATGCGCGGCCACGCCGTTCACAGCCAGCCGGATGCGCTGGATGGAGCTGCCGGACATCACGATGGCCGCCGCTATGTTGACCAGCGCAAAATCCCACACGCTGCGGTCCCGAACCTTTTCGAAATGGAATTGCGCGCCGGCCCAGGTGGACGGAATGCGAATGGCCGTCAGCAGATCGCCGGGTTTCAGGATCGTCATCCGCGTGATGTCCGTTCCGGGACCAATGAAATAGTTTTCGGCATCGACGACGCGCTCGCCCTTGGGCGTTCGAACCACCATCTTCGCGTCAAGCGCGATCAGCGCCGGGGCAGTATCGGATGGATTGACGGCCACGCAACGGTCGGCGTCGAGGATGGCGTGCTCGCGATTCATGCCGGTCGGCGTGTCGGCGTAGCAAATGTTGCCGCCGG
>PLUM01000112.1 GCA_003165465.1 Acidobacteriota bacterium | reverse complement strand
ACGCGCTTGATGTCGTTCTGCACGAGGCCCATGGTCGCCGCGAAAATCGAAGTGACTGCGCCAACCACCGCAACGACCGCGAGCGCTTTCGGCGCCATCGAGAACACCGCGTTCGTGCGCGCGATCATGTACACGCCTGCGGTAACCATGGTGGCCGCGTGAATCAGCGCGCTGACCGGTGTTGGACCTTCCATCGCGTCCGGGAGCCACACGTACAACGGAAGCTGCGCCGACTTCCCTGTCGCGCCCACAAACAAGAGCAGCGCAATGGCCGTCAGCGTGGCATCGCCCATCAAGAAATGTCCGGCGGCAATCGCAGGGCCAAGCTCCGTGAACTGAATCGTGCCCAGCGTGCCCAGCATCAGAAACAAGCCGAGAAGAAAACCCGCGTCACCGATGCGGTTGACGATGAACGCCTTCTTGCCCGCGTCCGACGCCGACTTCTTCAGGAAATAGAAGCCGATGAGCAGATAGCTGCACAGCCCGACGCCCTCCCAGCCGACGAACAGAAGGAGCAAATTGTTTGCCAGGACCAGCGTGAGCATCGAGAACATGAACAAATTCAGGTAGCCGAAGAAGCGGTAGTAACCGCCCTCGTGCGACATGTATCCGGTGGAGTAGACGTGAATCAGGAAGCCGACGCCCGTAACGACCAGCAGCATCACGGCCGTCAGCGGGTCCATCAGGACGCCCCACGGCACATGAAAATCCACGACGCGCCCGGAGTTCGTGTGCATGATGCCGGCCGGAACCCAGTCGAACAGAGCGTAGCTGACGACGCGCTCGGCGGCGGGCCGCGCGACGAGCTGCCAGATCGCGCCAAAGGCGTAGAACATGGCGAGAAAAACGCTGCCGACGCAAATGACATTTACGCCCGCGTTCGGGAGCTTGCGCCCGATGAACAGCATCAGCGCCGCGCCCGCCAGGGGAAACAGCGGAATCATCCAGATATGCGCGAGAAAATATTCCGTCGGCATCATAATTTTACGTTTCTAAAAAACTCCCACACGCCACGTTTTAACTCTCGACTCAAAACTCACAACCATCAACCGCGCGTTTTCACCAGTCAGCGGTCACTAGTCACCAGTCACTAGTCACCGCTCCTCTACCACTTCAGCAAATCCATCTCATCGCCCAACAACGTCTCGCGATTGCGGAAAAACGCGATGATAATGCCCAGCCCCACAGCGGCTTCCGCGGCCGCATCCGTGATGATGAAGATGGCGAAGGCGTGCCCTTCCGCCGAGCCCACGAGGCGCGAGAACGCCACCAGATTGATGTTCACGGCGTTCAGCATCAGCTCGATGGACATCAAAATGACGATCACGTTGCGCCGGGTGACCACCCCGATCACGCCAATCGTGAACAGCACCATGCCGAGAAATAAATACTGGCCGGTCGAGATCATCGCTGTACCTCGCCCTTCATATTTTCTTCTTCGCCATCATCACCGCGCCGATCATCGCCACCAGCAGCAAAATTGACGCAATTTCAAACGGCAGCATGTACTCACTGAACAAAACCCGGCCCACAAGCTGAGTGCTCGGTTCGAGCGCGCTCGCCGGCGCCGGCTCGCCCATCGATATGTGGGACCGTCCGATGGCAATCGCCAGCGTGAGTTCCGCTCCCAGCACCAGCGCCAGAAGCAGCCCCAGACTCCATTGCCGGTTGAACTGCGCCTGATGCAGCGAAATGTCCATGTTGATCAGCATGATGACAAACACGAACAGCACCATGATGCCGCCCGCGTAGAGAATCACCTGCACGATGAACAAAAACTCCGCGTGCAACTGCAAAAAAATTCCCGCCGTCGCCAGCAGCGCCGTGATCAGAAAAATCGCGCTCTGCACCACGTTGCGCCGCGTCACCACCAGGATGGCGGAGAGAACCGCGAGCGCCGCGAAAAAATAAAATACGATCTGATCGAGCATCGTCTGTAAGGCAGGGCGCCCCGAAGCAGGCGCAGCCCGCACCCCTACTTTCCCTACGCCTCACCCACAAACACGTGATCTTTGTCCTTCTTTTCGCCAGCCCAGCCGAGCCACCCGGCCACCGCCAGGGTAATGAGCGTCGTCAGCCCAAAGGCCGGCAGATGACCCCATCCCCATTCGCGATGCAGCACCAGAGCCACGCCGACTCCCATTACGTTGACGATGGACAGCGGAATCAGGAATTGCCAGCCCAGGCGCATCAACTGATCGAACCGGTACCGCGGGAATGTAAACCGCAGCCACATGAACAGGTAAATATACATTCCCACTTTCAACAGAAACCAGAACGCCCCGTGCAATCCGGGTTTTAATCCGGGAAGCAGCGTCTTTACAGCGGGAAGGAGCGGCGCGGCAAGAATCACAGCGGCCAGAACCATCAGCAGCCCCACCGCCACCATGAAAAGCTTCTGCACGCTCACCGGCTGCTTGGGCGCGCGATAAAAACAATACGCTCCGACGACCAGCATCAGGAACGACGGAACGTAATCCAGGAAATTGAAAGCCGGCGTCCCGGCAAAGGGGCGCAGCCAGCCACCCAGAAACAGCGTCGTGGCAATCGACGCCACAACCACCATGTTCGTGTACTCCGCGAGGAAATACAGCGCCCAGCGGAACCCGCTGTATTCCGTCATGTAGCCGGCAACCAGTTCGGATTCGGCTTCGGGCAGATCGAACGGCGCGCGATTGGTTTCCGCGATGGACGCGACGATGTACACAAAGAATCCGATGGGAGTGACAAACCCAAACCACACGCCGTAATCGTCCTGCGCCAGAATAATTTCCTGCGTCGACAATGTTCCGGCGAGCATCAGGCCACCCACAATCGCCATGCCCGCGGCGGTCTCGTAGCTCACGAGTTGCGCCGCGCTGCGCAGCGCGCCGAGCAGTGAGTAGTGGCTGTTCGAGGACCATCCGCCCAGCACGATTCCGAAAATTCCGAGCGCGCTGATTCCCACGACAAAGAGCAAGCCGACGTTCAGGTCGGCAACCTGGAACCAGGGTCCAATCGCCAGCGACGACATCGCCAGCATCGCGGCCGTCACCGAAATCAAGGGCGCAAACCAGAAGATCGCCTTGTCCGCTTCATCCGGAATAATGTCTTCCTTGATGAGCAGTTTTAGGGCGTCCGCGATCGGCTGTAAGAGTCCGTGCGGCCCGACGCGCATCGGGCCGAGCCGCGCCTGCATGTCGGCCATGACCTTGCGTTCCATCAGGACGATGTATCCGGCGGCGAGCGGCAGCACCGCCACGATGACGACGGCGCAAACCAGCGGCACCCAGATGGAAATCACGAAATGGACAATGTTCATCAGCATGGGTTCATCAGCATGGCGCTACCGGTCGACTTCTCCCAACACGATATCGAGCGTCCCGATGATGGCCACAACGTCCGCCACCAGATGCCCGCGAATCATTTTGTCAAACGCTTCGAGATTGATGAGCGACGGCGGACGAATCCTCACGCGGTACGGCTGCGTCGTCCCGTCGCTGACAATGTAATAGCCCAGCTCGCCCTTGGGCGCTTCAATCGCGTGATACACCTCGCCCGGAGGCGGCTTCAGCACTTTTCCCACCTTGCCCATGATCGGACCGGCGGGAATATTTTCGATGGCCTGCAGGCAGATCAGCCGTGACTGGCGCATCTCCTCCATGCGGACAAGATACCGGTCGTAGGTATCGCCGTTCTTGCCGACGGGGATTTCGAATTTGTACTGGTCGTAGGCCGCGTACGGCATCGCCTTGCGGATGTCCCATTTCACGCCGCTGCCGCGAAGGACCGGTCCGGAAGCGCCGTAATCGATGGCTTCCTTGGCGGTGAGGATGCCGATTCCCTTGGTGCGTCCCACCCAGATGCGGTTTTGGGTCAGCAGCGATTCATATTCGTCCACGCGCTTGTCGAAAGGCGTGCAGAATCGCTCGATTTCCTTTTCGAACTCGTCGTAAGCCTCGTATTGCAGGCCGCCGATGCGGAAGGCGTGCGTGGTCAGGCGCGCGCCGCAGTACTTCTCGAAAATTTTCAAAATCTCTTCGCGTTCGCGCAGGCAGTAAAACAGGGGCGTCAGCGCGCCGATATCGAGCGCGTGCGTNNCCCAGCCAGAACAGGTGGCTCGCGATCCGCTGCAGTTCGGTGAGAATCGTGCGAATGACGCGCGCGCGCGGCGGCGCTTCGGCGCCCAGCAGTTTTTCGACCGTCTCGCAGTAGCCCAGGCCGTTGGAAACCGCCGCAACGTAATCCATGCGGTCTACGTACGGCGCGAATTGCGTATAGGAACGGTGCTCGGCGATTTTCTCGACGCCCCGGTGCAGGTAGCCGATCACGCACTCCGAGCCAATTACTTTTTCGCCGTCCAGGCGCAGCTTCACGCGCAGCACGCCGTGCGTCGATGGGTGCTGCGGCCCCATGTTCAGAACAATTTCGTCGGCCCCGAGCACGGTGTGATCGGCGTGTGTGGCAAACGGTATGCGTTCGTCGGGCATTCGTTATTGTCCGCTCTCGATGCCCAGGTTTTCGCGAACCCAGGCCGTGTCCTGCTTCAAGATGTCGTAGTCCTTCCGCAACGGATGGCCCTGCCACTCGTCGGGAAGCAAAATTCGCCGCAGGTCCGGATGGCCTTCAAAGACCACGCCGAACATGTCGTACACTTCGCGCTCCATCCAGTTCGCCGTGGACCAGACTCCCTGCACACTGGGCACGCGCTCATCCTCGGTGGCATAGGCCTTCAGCCGCAGCCGCTCGTTCTTTTCGAACGAGTACATGTTGAGCACGATGTCGAACCGCTTTTCGCGTTTCGGCCAGTCAACGGCCGTAAGGTCGCTCAGCCAGTCGAATTTTTCGTCATCGCGGCTGTACAACGCAATTTCCCGAAGCAATTCTCGCGTAACGACCAGAATGGCTTGTTTGCGATCCGTCCAGGCTTCCAGGATGGCGGGGCCAAATTTCTCTTTGTAGCGCTTTACGAGATCGTTATCGAGGGCGACGGGGCCTTCCTTGGGTGGAGCGGGAGGCTTCGGCGCCGCAGGGGCAGCCGGAGGTTTTGCGGCGGCGGCCGGAGGCGCAGGTGGTTTGGATACAGGCTCTCCCCCCGCGGCTGGCGTTTTTGGCGCAGGCGGCTCGCTCGGTGAACTCGCGGAGGGCTGTTTATCTTCCGGGTCGTTGGCCATGAATTAGGAGTAGATCGGCTGCACACCATTTGCACAGCCAAGATTCAATATTAAGCTGTAGCTTTTAGCACACGGCGGAAAACAGAGTCAACCTGTTCCGCCAGAATTAGCGAGCTAGCCGATTCCCGATTCGGCCTGGCCCAAAAAAAATCCCGGTCACCTTCCGCGGCCGGGACTCCATGATCAAAATGATCAAAAAACCGGAACGCCACCTACACCCATTCGAGGGCGCCCTTCCGGTAAAGCCATACATAACCGATAATCAAAATACCGAGAAAAACGAACATGCTGGCCAGCGCATAAATTGGATCCAGGCGAAAACCTTGTTCCCGAGTCGAAAACAGCACGGCCCAGGGAAAAAGAAACGTCGTCTCCACATCAAAGATCACAAAAAGAATCGCCACGATGTAGAAACGGACCGAGTATCTCCCGCGCGTGTCGCTTTCCGCCTCCACGCCGCACTCGTACGGCTTCAGCTTCGCTCCAACAGCCGCGGGAGTCGGGCGTATAAACTTGAAAAGCACAAGCGACACCGCCGGGAACGCCGCGGCGAGCACCGCAAAAATCATGATCGGAATGTATTGAGTTGGCATACCGATACCGCCCGAAATCCTAACACATCCGTCAAGCGGCAACCACTTCTCCGCCAGCCAGGAACTCCCCCCTCGGGAAGGCCCCGCCAATGTGCTAATGTGCTTTGGATAGGTATGGCATAGGCAACCGGAGACAAAAAAATCTTGGATGGCGAAAAGGCGGGCTATACTAAACTTGTTTCAGAATGAA
>PLUM01000017.1 GCA_003165465.1 Acidobacteriota bacterium | reverse complement strand
GCCACGGTCAATCTATTGCCGCCGGCTTCGGTATTGGTTCAGGTTAGCCCCACACCAGTGAACCTGTACGCATCGCAACAGCAACAGTTCACAGCCAGTGTTACGGGAAATACCAATACAGCCGTCAACTGGACCTACAGCCCGCAAGTGGGCGCGCTGACAGTTGGTGGTCTGTATACGGCCCCAGCTTCCATCACGGCGGGGCAGACGGTTTCGGTGACCGCCACCAGCCAGGCGGATACCACGAAATCGGCAACTGCCACGGTCAATCTATTGCCGCCGGTTTCGGTATTGGTTCAGGTTAGCCCCACACCGGTGAATCTGTACGCATCGCAGCAGCAACAGTTCACGTCCAGTGTCACGGGGAGTACCAATACAGCCGTCAACTGGACCTACAGCCCGCAAGTGGGCACGCTGACAGTTGGTGGTCTATATACAGCCCCGGCTTCCATCACGTCGGGGCAGACGGTTTCGGTGACCGCCACCAGCCAGGCGGATACCACGAAATCGGCAACTGCCACGGTCAATCTATTGCCACCAGCTTCGTTTACTCCGATTTTTGTTAATTCCGGCGGAGCCGCTTATACGGATTCCCTGGGGAATGTCTGGAAGACGGATACTGGCTTTACCGGCGGGAGCACCGCGAGTACAACCAGCAACATCGCTAACACGCCCGATCCCAAGCTGTACCAGACCGAGCGCTATGGTAATTCCAGCTATGTCTTCACCGTGCCCGCTGGAAGCTACACGGTGATCCTCAAGTTCGCCGAAATCTACTGGACAGCTACGGGGAAACGCCTCTTCAATACCACGATCAATGGAACGCAGGTTCTGACCAATTTCGATATCGTGGCCGCGGCCGGCGCGGCTTTCACCGCGATCGATAGATCGTTCCCCGTAACGGTGACGGGTAATTCGATCACAATCCAATTCTCCACGGGTTCGGCGGATTTGCCCAAGATCAGCGCCATCGAGATCAAGGCAGCCTCCGGCGTCGGAATTCAGATTAGCCCTATCTCCGCGTTCCTGTTTGCCTCGCAGAGTCAGCAATTTGGAGCAACGGTCACAGGCACGACGAATCTTGGCGTGACTTGGACCTACAGCCCGCTCGTCGGAACGCTGGTCACTTCTGGAACGACAGCCGGCCTGTACACAGCGCCGTCGTCGATCAGCACGACGCAGAGCGTGTACGTCACTGCCACCAGCGTGGCGGACCCGACTCAGGCTTCCACTGCCGCCGTGTCCCTTATCGCTCCATTCAGCCCGATCTTCGTTAATTCCGGTGGAAGCGCCTACACGGACACGCTGGGGAACAGTTGGAGCGCGGATGCTGATCTTACGGGCGGTGCCACGGCAAGCACAACCAGCAACATCGTCAACACGGCCGATCCCAAGCTGTACCAGACGGAACGATACGGCAATTCCACGTATCAGTTCACCGTTCCCAATGGCAGCTACAGCGTGCTTCTTAAATTTGCGGAAATCTATTGGACCATGGTTGGACAGCGCATCTTCAATGTGTCGATCAACGGTACGCAGGTCTTGACCAACTTCGATATCATCGCCGCGGCAGGAGCTTCGCTAACGGCCATCGATAAAACGTTCCCTGTCTCCGTGACAAATAATAAGGTCACTATCCAATTTACAACTGGATCAGCTGACATGCCGAAGATCAGCGCCATCGAGATTCACTAAAGCGTTTGCAGTTTGTTCGAGGGCAGTCCGGGGTCCATCAACGTCATGTTGATGGGCCCCGGTATTGCTTGCGGGCCGCGTTCCGCGCGCGCGAACATTTCCCGAATTGGAAGGCACATTATCGAAATCTCGCCAACTGTCCTTTCGTACAGTAGTAATTTTCCCGTCTTCCGACTAACCTGCGAAGGAAGATATACATGGATCTCGAAGCCCGCGGGAATCGGCGGGGGAATAGTGAACGTTATGGATAAAAGACAATCGGCAATCATGACAAGGCGTGGAACCAGCTCCGATGGATCGAAGGCGGAGCGCAGGAAGACCAATCGGTTTCCGGTCGCAGTGCCGATCGAAGCGAGTTGGCGCGATCCGGAAGGCGCGCCGGTTCGCGCGCAGGCGACCGCAAGGCAAGTCAACGCTAACGGCGGATTTCTGGAAATGGCGCCGTGTCCCACCGAAGGCGGGCGGGTTACGCTCACGAATTTTCTTTCAGGGGAAACGGTCGAAGCCCGCGTGCTGGCCAGCGCGGATTCCAGGGAAAAAGTTTCCAACGGCATTGCCGTCGAATTGATTGTTCCGAGTGAGAGTTTTTGGGGCGTGAATCTTCAAGTCAAAAAGACGAGCATCGAGCTGCAAAAGCTGGAAAAAACGCTTCAGTCCGAGGGCATCGACTTCCGTTTGCTCAACGAATTTCGCGACACGGTTGATACCTTGCGCACGACGGCGCTGGCGGTTCAGCAACTGCGTGAATTTCAGCTCAAAAGCCGGGATACCAGCGAAATCGTATCGATGCTGGTGGCGGAGCGCGTTCGCCGCGCCACCAATCTCTGCCAGGAGATCATCGCCGATATCGACGCCGGACAATTGTCCCAGGAAACCAAGGAAGTCGGCGAACTCTACCAATGCCTTGAGCTGGCCTGCGACCGTTTGCGGCACTTGCTCAAGAACAACGAGATGGACCGCTACGTAACCACGCGGCGCTGACCTCAGGCGCGGAACCTGCCGAGTGCAGCGCATTTTTATATTTTATAAGTGTTGGATGATTCCTCGAATTGACATTCTCCCTCCCGGCTGTATCATAGAAAGCGTCTCATGAGCCATAAGACCAAGATCGGCGGCCATATCTGTTGTTGCCATAACAGTGGGCCGACGTGTGGGGAAATCGCGCGATAGGGAAACGATAGATCGAAGCGCAGGCAGCCCACCTCGGTGACGAACCCGATGGTGGGTTTTTTATTTTCGGGCGGTTCACCGCGGACCTGGGCAATTTGCGATGGAGGCAACCATTCAATGAAGGTCTCGAACTCTCTCTGGGCCGAACGACTCGCCGGGAAAATGCCGGAGGCGTTGGCTCGCGAAATAGACATCTTTGAAACGGAAATCGCCCTGCGGAAGCAGAGCAAGATTGACGAGCGCGTGTTTGCCGAAACGCGGCTTCGTCGAGGCGCTTATGGACAGCGCTACGACAACGGACAACGGCACAACGGCAAAACCGTTCAGCAACTCGGCTTTCCATCCGGGGAACTGACGAAGGGCCCCCACACCATGTGGGACGCTCCGGGGATGCAGCGCATCAAGATCCCCGCGGGAGGGCTCAACGCGGAGCAGATGGAAACCCTGGCGGACCTGGCTGAGGAGTATTCCGACGGCATCGCGCACGTCACCACTCGCCAGGATTTTCAGCTTCACTATGTTCACATCGACGACACGCCCAGCCTGATGCGCCGCCTGGCCGCCGCGAACATCACCACGCGCGAGGCCTGCGGAAATTCCGTGCGCAACGTGACGGCTTGCCCGTACGCGGGCGTATGCCCGGATCAGGCGTTCGACGTCACTCCCTACTCCCGCGCCATGTCCAAGTTTCTAATGGGCCATCCGGACACGCAGAACTTCGGGCGCAAATTCAAGCCGTCCTTCAGCGGGTGCTCCCAACATGCCTGCGGATTGGCGAGCATGCATGACATGGGCATGACGGGCGTCACGCGAATCGAAAACGGAAAAGAAAAGCGAGGCTTTCAGGTTTGCGTCGGCGGCGGACTGGGCGCCGTCCCTTATCAGGCGAAGCCGTTTGACGCGTTCGTTCCGATGGAAGAATTGCTGCCCCTGGCGCAGTCGATCGCCCGCGTTTTCGCGCGTCTGGGGGAGAAGAAGAATCGCAGCCGCGCGCGCCTCAAGTTTCTGGTACAGGATTTGGGGATCGATAAATTCAGGGAACTCGTGCTCGAAGAGCGAAAAAATCTGCCGCACGATCCGGCGTGGACCGAATACATTCAGGACGCGGAGCAATTCGCCGAGACTCCTCTGCGGCCCGGCGGCAAAGCGCCGCTCTTGGGCTCGGAATCGTTTCAGCGCTGGGTGAAGACCAACACGCGTGCGCAGAAGCAGGAAGGCTACGCGGTGGTTACGATCGCGCTTCCGCTGGGCGATATTACCTCCAACCAGCTGCGGTCCCTCGCGGACATCGCGCGCCGCTTTACAAACGAAACGATCCGGTCAACCGTCGAGCAAAATATCATCCTTCGCTGGGTCAGCCAAAGCGATCTCCTCGAATTGCACAAGGCCCTCGAAGCCGCGGGGCTGGGCGAGTCCGGCGCGGGCATGATCGTTGACATCGCCGCCTGCCCGGGGACGGACACGTGCAAGCTGGGTATTTCCTCTTCGCGCGGATTGGCCGCGGAGTTGCGCAAGCGGCTGGGCGAGAAGAATTTTCAGTTGGACGAGTCCATCGCGAAATTGCACATCAAGATCAGCGGCTGCTTCAATAGTTGCGGCCAGCATCACGTGGCCGACCTGGGTTTTTATGGCGTCAGCCGAAAAATGTCCGGATACGCGGTCCCGCACTTTCAGGTGGTTCTGGGCGGTGAGTGGGAAAATAACGGAGCTTCCTACGGACTCCCGGTGATTGCGATTCCGTCCAAGAATATTCCCGAAGTTGTGACTCGCCTGACGGACCGTTATGCGGCCAATCGGAAGAGCGGGGAAAGCTTTAAGGATTTCGTCGCGCGAACCGGAAAAGTCGAGCTGAAAAAGATGCTGGAAGACCTTACGCGGCCGCCGGCCGACACGTCGGATCGTTCGTTCTTCCAGGATTGGGGCGATCCCCGGGAATATACGCTGGCGGATATCGCCGTTGGTGAATGCGCCGGAGAGGTCATATCTTCCGTCGAGTTCGATCTTACCGCAGCCGAAAGGGAATTGTTCGAGGCCCAGGTGGCGCTGGAGGATGGACACATCGATCAGGCGGGGCAGACGGCGTACCGGTCCATGCTGCGAGCCGCCAAGGCGCTGGTAAAAATTGAATCCGCCAGTATTGCGGACGATCCTGCGCAGATTGTCCGGGAATTTCGCGCGCGGTTCTACGATACGCAGAAATTTTTCGATCCATTTGCCGGCGGCAAATTCGCGCACTACCTGTTTTCCGCCCATGAAAAATCGGGCGAGCCGTACACGCGGGATTCGACGCGTTATCTGATCGACGAGGCGCAGCTTTTTATCGACGCCTCGCACAGTTGCTACAATCGAATTTCGGCGCCGGCGCGCGCCTGAGCCACGGAGGCGGGCTGCGCGTGGAGCCCGCCATGAATAATTCAAGGACCCCGACACATGCAACTTCAGCACGTGAATGTGAAACTTCTAGTCCACAAACCAGCCGACGCCGGCCTCAATCCGCTGATCCCGGTGTTCCACGGCTGGATTGAAAGCCAAAACGCCGAAGAGTTACTGATCGATGTTGCCGATTACAGTCACGTTCCCGCGGGGCCGGGTGTGGTCCTGATCGGACATGAGGGCAACTACAGCGTGGACAATACCGACAATCGCCTCGGCGTTCGCTACAACCGGAAGGCCGTCGTCGATGGCGGCAATCAGGAGTGTTTGGCGCAGGCAACGCGCGCGGCGCTCGCGGCGTGCAGCCGCCTGGAAGCGGAGGCGCGCCTCGGCGGAACATTCCGCTTTAACGGGCAGGAGATCGAAATCTTTATCAATGACCGGCTGGTTGCGCCCAATAATCTCGCCACGCGCGAAGCGCTGGATCCGGACTTCCACCTCTTTCTCCGGAAACTGTTTCGGGGGGCGGAGTATTCTATTTCCCACAGCACGGATCCGCGCAGCCTGTTTACGGTTTTTGTGAAGGCCGCCCGTCCATTTTCGGTCGCGGAATTGCTGGAAGCGCTGGCTTAGATTGCGATTTAGTTTTTGCGCAAGTTTTCGCGCAAGGAGAAACTCCCATGGCAAAATTGATTCAACTCTCAAAAGTGAAAATTTCCAAGGAGCCCGGTAAAAGCAAGATCAAGCGCGCGGAAATCGAAGGTTTTCCCGGAGCGATCCGCATGGGGATTCACGGCGGCATCGCGCAGTATTTCAAGCTTTCGCCGGACGAGCCCATGGCCTCCACGCTCGATTACATCGTGGCGGCGGTCGGCGGCTGCATGACTGGAACCGTGGCCGGCGCTCTGGAGGCGCGCGGCGTGAACGCGAATCCCGACAAGCTGCAGGTGGAAGCCGAAGGCAAGATCGAGGAAGTGGATGGCAAGATGATCCTGACGGGCATAAAGCTTCACTATCGTTTGAAAGTGCCCAGGGAAAAGCGCGGCTCGGTCGAGCGGGCGCTGGAGCATCACGAGGGGCTTTGCGCGGCGTCGGAAAGCGTGCGGCGCGGCATCACCGTGGAATGGGAAAGTGAAATTGTGGAAGAGTCTGGAGAGGAAACCGGACCATCCGTTTCAGCCGTTCACGGAAACGATTAGAACGTGTTGCTTAATCTGGCGGAAATCCCCGCCTCTGAAGAGGCGGGCTACAGCAATTCGCCAGTGTCGTATCCCGGGTCTCTCGTCCTGAACGATGCGATGGATCGGACCCGGGGCCTTTTGCGGCGTTCGCGTGTCCCCATCGGGAAGAGATCGTCTCAAGACCTGCCCTACTTTTTCTCCACAATGTTGATGGCAGCGCGAGTGGTTTCCCAATCCAGTTTCATTGAGCAGTTTGTCCCCGCCGGATCGAAGGAGATGGTGAAGTTTTCGAGCGGCGCGGCGAGTTTGGAAACGTTCATTTCCATTCGCCCGAAATCGTATTTCTCGCCGGGATAGGGAATGCCCCACTCGCCGGTCTGCTTGCTGACGATCAACGTCCACTTGGATTGCATGGGCAGAGTGAACAAGGTGTATTTTCCGGCGGGCACGTTCTTGCCGCCCACGGCGACATCCACATTCGTGACAAAGGCCGTCGCGTCGTCCGCGCCCGCGCGCCAAACTTCTCCGTACGGAACCAGCCCGCCAAAAATCTTTCGCCCGCGCATGCGAGGGCTGGAGTAGTTCACGGTGATCGTCCTGCCATCCGCGAATTTGCAGGAGGCCTTTGCGGGAGGGCTGGGAAACTGGGCCTCCATGCGAATGGCGCCCGCGGCAAGTGCCGCGAGAAAAATACCCGGCAATAAAACAGTTTTCCGCATATTGTTCATAGTGTCGCGATCTCCTATGCTCCCGATGGTTTTGAAGTATTCTACGACATCACGGGCAAGGCTTCACCGCCTTCCATCCATATTTTGAATGCAGGAAATAAAGATATTGAAATTTCCCGCTGGATGTATATGATGTGCCGATCACTTCGCAGATTTTTGGTTGGTTTGTTTTCGTCTGGCACGAACGTTTTAGGTAGAAGTCTCGGGTAATAGCAGTGGCAAACAGGCCCGTACGACCCCTTGGAGCGGATACGATGCTGATTAGACGGACGGAACGCGGTTCCACCTCTGTTGCCCTTGCCTTCGCGGTGTTTCTCGTATTCATGACGGTTGTCACCGTTTACATCTTCTGGGCGAAAGTGTGGTGGTTCCCTCCGGCCATCAATGACCTCGGCCGTGAAATCGACACGCAATTCGCGCGCACCTTCCTGATTACCGGAGTCGTGTTTGTGCTGGCGCAGCTTGGCCTGGCCTACGCTATTTTCAAATTTCGCGATCGCGGGCAGAAGGCCGCCTACTTTGAAGGCAACAACACGATGGAAATTATTTGGACGCTTGCGACTGTCGTGTTGTTCGTCGGTCTGGGCTTGTATGCCCGGAACGCCTGGGCGGAAGTGCACTTCATGGACGCTGCTCCGGGCGCGCTTCAAATTGAGGTCACCGGGCAGCAATTTGTCTGGAATTTCCGCTATGCCGGCCCGGACGGAAAATTTGGCCGCGAGAAGCCGGAACTGGTCAGCGCGTCCACCGGCAATCCCCTGGGGCTCGATCCAACCGACCCGGCGTCGAAGGACGACATTGTTTCCCCGGTGATCGCCGTCCCGGCGGGACGCGAAGTCGAACTCGTTATACGGTCGCAGGACGTTACGCACAGTTTCTTCGTGCGCGAGCTGCGGCTGAAGCAAGATGCCGTGCCCGGCATGGAAATTCACATGCACTTCACCGCAACCGAACCCGGCGATTATGAAATTGTGTGCGCGCAGCTCTGCGGCCTGGGACATTATCGGATGCACAGCATTCTCAGCGTCATGTCGGAGACGGATTTCCAGAAGTGGATGAGAGATCAGGCAGCAGCCAACCAGTAAAGTGGAAGCGTTCGCCCGCGAGCTAGGTCGGGCGAGCAGAACGACTCTGAGGAGAGGCCTCATGGTGACTCACGAAAACGGCGGCGGGCACGGTCAACATCAACCTCCGTCCGGTTTCATTCGGAAGTATGTCTTCAGCATCGATCACAAGGTGATCGGCATTCAATATTTGTGCTTGGCCTTGTTCTCCGTGTTCCTCGGCATGGCCCTGTCTCTTCTCATGCGCCTGCATCTGGCGTGGCCGGCCACGCATTGGTTTTTCTTCAAGGGCGGCATCATGACGCCGGAGCAATATCTGGCGCTAGTGACCATGCATGGAACGATCATGATCTTCATGGTGCTGACCACGGCGCCGCAATCGGGATTCGGCAACTACTTCCTTCCCATTCAGATTGGGGCTGCCGACATGGCGTTCCCGGTCCTCAATATGCTGTCGTTTTGGACGACGTTTGTATCCCTGATGGTGATGGTCGCCGCATTTCTTGTGGCTGGTGGCGCCCCGATTGGCGGCTGGACATCGTATCCGCCGCTGAGCGCCCTGGGCGAAATTGCCGGTCCCGGACAAGGTGCAGGCGAGACACTGTGGATTGTCGGGCTGGCCATCTTTTGCGGTGCGTCGCTGATGGGCGCGCTGAACTTCATTACGACGCTGATCGATCTTCGGGCGAAGGGCATGACTCTCGGGCGGCTTCCGCTTACGTGCTGGACCTGGCTGGTGACCGCCATCCTTGGCCTGCTCGCATTCGGCGTCCTTCTGGCCGCGTGCATATTGCTATTGCTCGACCGCGTTGCCGGCACGAGCTTTTTCATTCCCGGCGGCCTGGTGATCACCGATCAAGTGGTCACGTGGCACAAAGGCGGTTCCCCGCTGCTATGGCAGCACCTGTTCTGGTTCTTCGGCCATCCGGAGGTGTACATCGCAATTCTTCCGGGGATGGGCGTGGCGTCGCATCTGCTCTCCACGTTTTCGCGTAAGCCGGTATTCGGATACCGCGCGATGGTCGGAGCCGTCTGCGGCATCGGCTTCCTCGGTTTTTGCGTGTGGGGCCACCATATGTTTGTGAGCGGGATGAGCCCGTATTCGGCGTTCGCCTTTTCGATTCTCACGATGACCATCGGTGTGCCTTCGGCGATTAAGACATTCAATTGGCTGGGAACGCTCTGGGGTGGCAAAATCCAATTCAACTGCGCGATGCTGTTTGCTCTCGGCTTTGTGTCGCTGTTCGTGAGCGGCGGACTTTCGGGGCTGTTCTTGGCGCAACCATCCTTGGATCTTTACCTGCACGATACGTACTTCGTGATCGCGCACTTTCATTTGATCATGGGTGTCGCGGCGATTTTCGGGATGTTCGCGGGTATGTACTTCTGGTTCCCGAAGATGTTTGGCCGTTTCCTGAATGAAGGAATCGGCAAAGTCCACTTCTGGCTTACGTTCGTCGGCGTGTACGCCATCTTCATGCCGATGCACTTTCTGGGCCTAGCCGGACACCCGCGGCGCTACTACGACGCCAGCGCGGTGACTTTCCTCCAGAAGCTCCAGCCGGTCCATGTGTTTATCACTTATGCGGCGATTATCACGATCGGGGCGCAGTTCCTCTTCCTGTTCAACGTCATCTGGAGCCTGTTTGCGGGGAAGGAAGCCAAGGAAGAGAATCCTTGGCACGCGACGACGCTTGAGTGGTCCATCCCGTCGCCGCCTCCGCATGATAATTTCGGCGGCGTGGAGCCCGTCGTATACCACGGTCCGTATGAGTTCAGTGTGCCCGGCGCGGCGGACGATTACATTCCGCAGCATCTCGCGCCGAATTTGGTGCGCAAAGCCTAGGTTTTGCAAGGGTACTTTCAGAGGTAAACAATGCCTGGAACGGTTTTCGACGATGTCGATCTGATAACTGGCAGTCACGGCGGTGGCCCGCTTCCGCCCGCTGCCGGTGGCGACGACGATGGAGATTCCTCCGGGTTTCGGCGTCCCGTTCCGCGCCGCGCCTATTTCACGGCGCTCCAGTTGGGTCTGGCCGCCATCGTAATGTTTTTCATGGCGCTGGCCAGTTCGTACATTGTGCGAAAAGGGCTTGGCACGGACTGGCAGCAGGTGCTCCTCCCCAAGGTGCTTTGGTTCAATACGGCGATACTGCTCACGAGTAGCGTCACCATCATGGTGGCGCGAAAGAAACTGGCGGCCGGCGAGCGGGAAGCGTTCCGGTCCTGGTGGTGGGTGACCACCGGGCTGGGAGTGCTGTTCCTGGCGGGGCAGATCATTGCCTGGCGTCAACTCGCTGCCGCTGGAATGTTGCTCGCAACCAACCCGAGCAGCAGCTTTTTCTACGTCTTGACCGCCGCCCATGGCGCGCACCTGGCTGGCGGAATCCTGGCGTTGTTCTACGTCGCATTCCGGCCGTGGAGCCGTTCGCGGATTTCGCAGTCGACGGCGGCGGAGTTGACGTCAATTTACTGGCATTTTATGGATGGGCTTTGGATTTTCCTACTCGCACTTCTGACACTGGGACGGTGAATTGTGCATGACGTAAAAACCGACGCGGCGCTGGATTCAGCCTGGAACGGCGGCAAGTCTCCCTTCGCGATAGGTTCCAAGAAGCTGGGGATGTGGCTCTTTATCGTCTCCGACACGCTCACGTTTTCGGCGCTCCTCATCGCCTACAGCTATTCGCGCATCACCAATCCCGATTGGCCGCGGCCATTTCCCATTTATCCGGCCATCGCCTTCTCGACGACGATGACCGTGGTGCTGCTCGCGAGTTCGCTGACGATGGTCATGGCCGTGATGGCGGCGCAGCGCAACGAGCGCAAGAAGACGGTTCTCTGGATGGTTGCGACCATGGTCGGCGGACTGCTCTTCACCACACTGCATTTGACCGAGTGGTTCAACATGATCTCCAAGGAGCACTTCACCATCACCGGAAACCCGGAAGGCACTCCGCTTTTCGGCGCCGTATTTTTTGGGATCACCGGGCTGCACATGACGCACGTCATGATTGGCGTGATTTACCTGGGGATTGTGGCGGTCGGATACGGGCGCGGCAAATTCTCGGCCGAGGACGTCGAAGTGAACGGCCTATACTGGCACTTTGTGGACCTGGTCTGGATGTTCGTATTTCCGCTGATTTACTTGATGTCGGTGAAGTACTAACCCTGCGATTCGGGAGAAAAGCGATTCCATGAACACACAAGCTCATGCGGAAGAAGCACACGCAGGCGCCAGCCTCGGCACCAATATCGGCATTTGGGTCGGCTTGGTCGCCATTACCTTTCTTGAGGTCTTTCTCGCGTACAAGCAATTGCAGCCTTCGGTCATGTTGAGCATTCTGGTTGTCTTATCGGTGGTCAAGGCCGGCATGATCATGTCGTATTTCATGCACTTGAAATTCGAAAAGTTGTCGCTGGTGCTTTGGCTGATTCCCGCGATGATTTTCTGCATCTGCATGATGCTTATCTTCTTCTTCCCGGAGGCTTTCCGGCTGCTTCAAATGAGGCCGCACTGAAATAGCCCGCACTGAAGTAGCCCGCACTGACGTAGAATGGTTGGATGGCAGGAAAGGCTTGGGAGGGAATCGAGATGCGTCTCAAATTTGCACTGGTGGCCCTGATCGCGATTCTGACTTCGGCGCGCGGCGCCTTTGCGCAGGGTTGCGCGCTCTGCTATACGACGGCGTCCCAGTTGGGCGCGGCCGGGCAGCGTTCCCTCGATTATGGGATTCTCGCGCTGCTGGCTCCCGCGCTGGTCCTTTTTCTCAGCGTGATGTTTCTGCTCTACCGCCGCGCGGTTTCCGCAGCCGTATAGTTCCAAAACTCTTCCATTTCCATTTCCATCGATCTTGATTTTCAGACCACCTTCTCAATCTTCTTGCGTTGCTTTGCGCACTTCCTCCGCGACTCGCTCGATCTGCTCCCGTGTAAGCTCGGGGTAGAGCGGAATCGAGAGCACTTGGCGCGCGGCGCGCTCGCTGACGCGCAAGTCTCCGGGCTTCCCTCCGAGCGAGGCGTAGAGCGGCTGTAAGTGAAGCGGGACGGGATAATAGACTGTGCTGGCGATACCGCGCTCCTTGAGCCTCTGCTGAACCAGATCGCTGCGCGCCTCATCCCCCGGCTTATTTGCCCTGGCGCTGCCGGAGGCGCGATCCCCAATGCGAATCGTATAGAGGTAGTAGACATGCTCTCTTCCGGGCGGCACGCGCGGGAGACTCACCCCCGGCAAATCCTTGAGCAGGGAATCGTACAACCGGGCGTGCTCTTGCCGCTTGGTCGTCCATGCGGGCAGGTGGCGCAATTTCACGCGCAGGACGGTGGCTTGCAATTCGTCCAGGCGGCTATTCCAGCCACGCTCGGTGCTCAGGTACTGGCCGGTCTGCCCGTGATTACGCAGCGCGCGCAACCGCACCGCAAGCTTTTCATCGTTCGTGACGATCATCCCCGCATCGCCGTACGCGCCCAGATTTTTGCTGGGATAAAAACTCAAGCAGCCAAGCCTCCCCATCGAGCCGGTTTTCCGCCCGTGATTCGTTGCGCCGAGGGATTGCGCATTGTCCTCGACGACGGGAATCCCGTGCCTGTCCGCGACCGCAAGAATCGGGTCCATATCCGCCGCGAGGCCGAACAAATGGACCGCGACAATCGCGCGCGTTCGCGGCGTGATCCGCGCTTCGATCTGGTCCGGGTCGAGATTGAACGTTGCGGCATCGATGTCCGCAAACACCGGCCGGGCGCCAAGCGCGCTGACGGCGCTGCCCGTGGCAATGAACGTAAACGCCGGAACGATCACTTCGTCTCCAGCCTTCACGCCGCAGGCATGAAGCCCGAGCTCCAGAGCCTCCGTGCCCGAGGCGAGGCCGACGCCATGGCGCGCGCCGCAAGCCTCGGCGATTTCCCGCTCCAGCGCTTCGCCTTGCGGCCCGAGCACAAACTGCTGCACGGTCAGGACTTGCTCGACCGCGGCGCGAATTTCGGGCGCGATGGTTTCGAACTGCGCTCGCAGATCGAGCATCGGAATCGTTTCCGAGGATGGGCGCGGCGGAGTGGTCATCGCGAATTCGAACGGCTAAGGATGGGAGGTTTCACGGCGCAAATATGGTATCACGCGATGAGAGTGTGTGTTACCAGTGCAGGTAATTGAGAGCTCGCGTGCGTTTGACTGATCAGGTTGCGGAAAAACTCCCCATACGAAGACGCGCGGGTTGGCCGTAGGGGCACGGCAATGCCGTGCCCCTACAATCGCGACAGATCCACGCTGACATTTCGCGCATTCAGCCTGTAAAGCCGGATCTGCTACCGCAGGCGGCCCGGAGGATCGGCCGAGGGGGGAATTTGGGGAGTCGCTGCCAGTGCGCCGGAGTTGGCGGAAACCCTGTTGGGAGCCGGCTGCGGCAGGCCAATCCCGGCGTTCATTTCCAGATGCTCCTTCGAGCAGCGCGGGCAAAAGGCCTTGCCCGTGTCTTCATCGCGCAGGCTGGCCAGTTCATAGCAGCCGTGGATGCAGTCGCAATATCCCGTCGTCGACGCGGTTTTAATGGGTACGAGAGCCATGGTGTTTATTCCCTTCCGCAGGATAGTACAAGCGCCTCACATTTTGCGCAATACCTTGAGCCAAAAATCCAGGCGGGGCGCCGCTTAAATGGTTTTCAGCCGGGAAAGGAGGTATGGCGTGCCAATGTTTCCCCGCAACTCCGTCCAGAGGGCAGAAGGCATTTTGAGGAACACTTCGACCACTCGGGGATCGAACTGTGTTCCCGAGCATCGCTGAATTTCCTCTTGCGCATGGCTGATGGGCAGGGCTTTGCGATACGCGCGGTCGGAAATCATGGCGTCCAGAGCGTCGGCAACCGCGAAAATTCTCGCCCCGAGCGGGATTTCTTCTCCGCTCAGGCCGCGCGGATAGCCGGTGCCGTCAAAGTATTCCTGGTGCGAGAGCACGATTTCAGCCACTTCCCGCAGGAAGGGAATTCGCGTCACCATGTTGTATCCGATTTCGCAGTGCGTGCGCATGACCTCGCGCTCCTCGGGTGTGAGCGGGCCGGGCTTGCGCAAGATGTGGTCGGGAATCGCCATTTTTCCGATGTCGTGGAGAAACGCGGCGCGGGCGATTTGCGGAAGCAAGGCCGATTCCACCCTCATCTCCTTGGCAATCGCGATGGTGTAGGCGGTCACGCGCTTGCTGTGGCCTTCGGTTTCCGCGTCTTTCAAGTCCAGCGCGCCGCCGAGGGCCTCCAGTGTGTCGTCGTAAGACCGCTCAAGCTGTTCGAGGGCGCCCTGAAGCTGCGTGGTCCGCTCTTCAATCAGTTTTTCAAGGTTGCGCTGGTAGTTCCGATTTTCGAGTACCAGACGGCGATGATCTAGCGCGCGCCTCACGCTCAGATAGAGATGGTCCTTTTCGAAGGGCTTTAGAATGTAATCGTAGGCCCCTCGCCGGATCGTTTCGAGGGCGGTCGAGAGGTCGTGTATGGCCGTGACCATGACAACGGGCACATCGGGCGTGGTTTTGTGCAGCCATTCCACCAGGCTGGGGCCGTCGGTTTCCGGCATGACCATGTCGCTCAGAACCATATCGACGGAATTTGTGCTCAGGTATTCCTTTGCCAGGCGGCCGTTTCCGACGGATGCGCACTCGTAACCTTGCGCTTCCAGAAGCGTCGAAACGACCTCTCGAATGGCTTCTTCGTCGTCAACGATCAGTATCTTTGCTTTGGGCATTGGAAGTCCTCAAGAATCTTCATTATACGGCAGAAAACGCCGAAGCAAAGCCCCGCTTATCGCATTAAAATGCCGCGTGCTAAATTGGTAAAGAGGACATCGATTCCACGATGGAAACCGCCTGATCCCTGCGGATTGCTAGTTGAGCCAGCTAAGTTCCATCGGATAAGTTTCTTAAGCGCTGAGGTTGCCGGGAATTTGTCCCGCGGAAAGAGCGCTGATCCGCGTCATGGCTTCTTCCATCCGCGCCGCGAGCATTCCCACCAATCCCGTCAGATGTTCAAGCCGGTGAATCGGCAAATTTCCAGTGAACAGGCGCAACCATACCAGGGCATACACCATTTGAAATTTCAGGCTCAGAATCAGGCGTTCCGTTTCCTGCTCGCGGCTGACTTCGGGAGAGAGCGCCGCAATGATCCGGCCCAGCCGCGCGAGATTCGAAAAATCCTCGTGCAATCCCTCGATGAAACGCCGGGCAACCGCGCGCCGCTCCCGCAGCGCCTGTTTTGCAGCGCGCGGGGGAGCTTTTTCCCTGAGGTACTGGGCGTCGTCCGCGGAAAGGGCCTGGCGAATTTGTGGAAAGTATCGATAATGCTTCGCGGTCAGGAGCGCGCTTTCCGTTCTTAGTTCAAACGGAGAAGCAGCCTTGGTTGACGGTTTTTGACGGGCGAGCAGGAACCACAGGAGAAGCCCGGAGAAGACAATTGAAAAATATATGGCAAAGCTCAGGGCGCTCATGGCTTCAACAACCTCGCCAGCCGGTCATTAAACGCGCTCAGCCGCACATTGATCGCCGGCGACATTTCTCGATAGATTTCCGCGGGGAGAAGCGCCGGTTTTACGATCGCCTCCGGCAACGATTTCCGAAGGGCAAAGCACCAGATGCCCGTGGAAATCAGAAGCGAATAGATATCGATCACGCTCCACAAATCTGTCGCGCTTTCGACCTGGAACCATGAAGACAGTCTGCCCGCGAATAAGTTCCGAAGAATGGTGTTGTTGATGATCCTTGTAGAGCCGAGGAACAGGAGGCCGAATGCAATGTTTTTTTGCACGTGGCTCAAAGCAAGTCCATAGTAATTCCGAATCAGCAGCAAAATCGCCAGAATGGCGACCGAGACCATGTCCAGATCGCGCTCGAGGATCAAGCCATACAGGGCCAGCCGATTCGTCTGACCCCATGAATCGAATGCCGCATGCACGAGAAACAATAACACCAGAACCGATAGGGCGCGCCACGCAAGGTTCCAGATGCCGCGATATGCGCGAAGCACATGGAGGCACAACTCCGCGACTGCGGCGGTGCGGGCGGCTAGAAAAACAAAGACCGAAGCCCAATAGGCGTAATAGGAAATGAGCGAATGAAATCCGAAATGTTCGTACACGATCCAGAGGCAAGCGGTGGACGCCAACAGCAAATATGCATAAGTCGAGAAAAAGAAAAGAGATCGATGCAACCTTCTCGCGAACACAAAGGCACACAGCGTAATTGCACAACCCAACGTCAACCAATATTGAAGTATCTCGCTATGATTCATGGTCCGGACCAACTGACCCCACTATACCATGGTAGTGAAGTCACAGCTCGTGTAACATCACTCTGCATGGGGCCGTGGTTGGCCCGGACCCGAAATCCTAGCCCTTCACGCCCGGTGGCGGCATGGGGCCCTCCTGAATCGAAGTGGAATGATTAGCCGACGCAGCGTTAATCTGGCTGGCGACGGGCAACAGCATGGCCAGTGCAAGAACTGCCAGGAACGATGTAGCGATAAGTTTTTTCATGGTGGATGACCCTCCCGGATCGCGCTATTGATACCGCGCGAATCAGTTGTTAAGATGGCCGGAAGATAAAGAGTTCAGAAATCGGAACAGGTGATCGAATGGAGTCTTTGGAGCGTTTTCAGCAGAGCCGCACCGTCATCGAGGATTTTTCGTCTCGAACGCTGGCAGTCATTCCTAGCGATTTCGGGCGGTTCTGTTATGTCAGTTCGCTGAAGGACCCGAAGACAGGCCGCTACGAGCACGATGGTCTTACGGATCTTTATCCGGAGAGTTCCGTGCAAGCGGGGCTTGCGCAGTGCCATGAGGAGTTGTTTTCGAGGATTTTGGAAACGCCCTTGAGGGAGCAGTCCCGCGACTTGCGCATGTGCATCAACACAGCGAGTGAGAAATTTGAAGATGTAGTGGAGAGTTGGCGCGAGAATCCCTATTTCCGGGAGATGTGCCCGGAGGGTTTGCCGGACTATCTTCGCGACCTGTTCTGTTCGAATATGGACGCTCTAATGGCCGTATTTTCTTCGGGCCAAACTAACTAGGACCCAGCCTCATCGCGACCCCCACGACCTGACCGACGATTTCCGCTTCTTCCGGATGGCGGTATACCTCTGGCGCAAAAGAAGATAAGGGGTGAGGAATCAGGATTAGCTTTCCACCCTCGCACTGGCACCAGCAGCAGCGAAACTCTCCATGCAGCTCAATGAAGTAGAGTGGACGCTCATATTCATTCGTCCACCCTGAAATCTGCACCTGCCGCAGATTGGGATCGACCAGCACGAGGCTCCCTGGGCGAAGGAGGGGGTGCATCCGCATGTCTTTCGCCCCGACATACCCATAGAGGTATTTCGATGGCTGGCGGAAGAATGCGCCCTCCATATCTCCCCACCGTTCGACCATGCGCGTCAGGAATTCCGTGCGCCCCGGGTCGAACGCCGGATCAAAGCGAATGGGAAGGCGCAATTTTGACGGGGCTGCCGCCAGATGTGTATTCGGAGCGATCAGTCGAGAGGAATCGGAAAAATAGTCCTCGAAGGGGACGTCATACCATTGGCAGACCACGTGGGGTTCCAGGTGGTAGATCGCAGCAAGGGAATAGAGCTTGTAAATGCTTGGAGTTACATCGCGATTCTCGATGTCCGCCAGGCGGCTTAGGTGAACAATGAAATCGGGACGCCCGCGCTGGCACGCCAATTCATAACTTGCCCGCTCCACATCCCGATACGTCAGCCCGAGGCGTTCGCGGGATCGGCGCAGCCTTGTGCCCGGATTCATGTCGGAACTGGGAAGTTCAGCTGGGTGGTTCAAATTCCGAATCGCCATGAAGCAATCACCTCTCTGTTATGTTTCCAGAACAATGGCCTGTAGGGCAGCCAGGCATTTTAACTCACGCGCAAAACGCACTTCCATGGTGCTTAGGATAGGAATCGAAATTTGCATTTGTGAGGAAGCGTTGCGCGTCTGGATACTCCTGCTTGTTGCGTCCCAGGCAATGAGTGTATTAGAGTCGAAGTCCAAATGAACTTCATTTCTTCTCGCTACCGAAAAGCTCGCTCGCAGGCCCGGCTCGCAATGGCCATGTTCGCCAGTGTAGTCATCCTTGGTGTTAGTCCGATTGCCGTGCGGCTGCACGCGCAGAGTGCCGGCGATGCCGCCACGGAATTCAAAAATATTTCCGAAGACCTCTCGGCAGCAAGGCTGGGCGGCGGGGACGAGAATCAGGCGCGGATGGAGAAAGCGCTCGCCTATCTGGACTCCATCGCCGTCTCGGTGTTGAATGCTTCGGAAAGTCCGAACCTGGACGAAGCGAATCGGCGTCTGGCGGGGCTTGCGTCCCACACGCCTCCCGTGGGTGAGAATTACAGGCTCGTGAAACTTGGCGGCGCTTCCCCGGCCTATGCCATGGCGATAAATTTTGGACTTGGCGGGCCGGCAGCCGTGCGAATCTATGCCGGCCCTGCCGGACACTATGCGTTGGCCGCGAGTATCGATCATTTTTCGCAAAAGGATTTTTTCGATAGCGATCTGGAACTCGTGCCCGTTTCCAATTCTGAACCGGTGTTTGTCACGGTGTCCGGACGCACGGATGACTTGTCGACAGGCATGTTTTCGGCGTGGCAGTTTGATGGACATCGTGTGACCGCGCTGTGGAATTCGGATTTGCTCCAGCAGTCGAGTTATCAGTCCGATGGAAATGGATTTCGTCTCGCCTACTGCTCTCAGGTGGATGAGGATCGTCCATCGGAGTGCCTCAAAATGTCGCGCGACCTCTATCGTTTTCAAGCCGGAGAATGGAAGCGGACCGAAACAGCCGACATCCCGCAGCCAAAACCCGCCGCGAAATAGACGCGCTTCCCGCCGACCGCCCCGAGGGTTATCCAATCCCGCCCTTCCATGACTTCCGATCGTCCGAAATCCGCATCAAAATGCTAATCTGGATGGGACTCTTGCAAGGGAAGGGATGGACCGCGTGAAACGAATCTTTGCCGGCCTGATTGCCGCGCTTTTCTTGTCATTTGGAGTGGCGGCACAAAAAGCCACTCCTCCTGCTTCCTTGCCGCCGCCCGCGTCCGCGCAAAGTTTGGAATTCCTGCAAGCGGCCGATGAAGTGATGGCCAAAATGAGCAAACTCGTTTCCCTGCCGATTCTTTCTCCGCTGAAAAAAAGCATGCGCTCCCGCGAGGAGATTCGAGCCTATCTCTTGCAGAAAATGAAGGAAGACAAGGACGCGGACAAACGGTACGCGGACCAGAAAACGATGGAGAAATTCGGACTGCTTCCCAAGGATTATCCTCTCGATCAGATACTGGTCAAAGTGCTGACCGAACAGATCGCCGGCCTGTACGATCCCGACAGCCAGGAATTTTTCATCGCGGACTGGACGACCGCCGCCGACCAGCGCTCGGTCATGTCGCATGAACTCACGCACGCCTTGCAGGACCAGCATTTTCACATCGACAAATGGACGGATGCGGCGAAACCGAACGATGACGCGGAACTTGCCCGCAACGCCGTGATCGAAGGTTCGGCCATGGCCGCCATGCTCGATTACGAGCTGGGCGGGAAGGGCAGCGTCCGGGACCTGGGCGAAATCGATCCCGCGATGATGATGGGCGATTTGGACGCCAGCCCGGAACTCTCCAAGGCTCCGAAGATATTGCAGGATGAGCTTATGTTTCCGTATGTCGAGGGGATCACGTTCACGCAGCGATTGCTCAAGGCCGGGAACGGATGGCCGGATTTTTACAGGGTGTTCGATAAGCCCCCGGCATCGACGCAACAAATCATGCATCCGGATTTGTATTTGCAGGGCGTGATGCCCGCCAGGGTGGAATTGCCGGGGACAAAAGACGTAATTTCCTCCGATTGGAAAAAACTCGATGAAAACAACATGGGAGAATTCGGGTTGCAGGAAATCCTGAAGCAATTTCTGCCCAAAAACCGCGCGGTCACGCTGGCCTCGACGTGGGCGGGCGACCGTTATGCGCTCTTCGAGAACCGGAAAAATAAGCGGACCTTGCTGGTGTTTCGCGTTCGCCTGGCGAGCGATGCCTCGGCGGCCCGTTTTTTCGGCGCCTATAGCGAGATTCTGGAATTGAAATACGGCCAGCGCAGCAATCTGATGAGGAGGCCGAATTTTTTTTCGTTCGACACTCCGGAGGATGGCGTTGTGCTTCGTTGCGTGGATTCCGATTGCTTCGTTCTCGAAGGCGGCAGCCGCGCGATGTTCGATCGCCTGACCATAGAAATGGGCTGGCCCGCCGGGCCGGCTGTGCCGGTGAATGCAAACGACCCGCATGTCAATGTGACGGGGTTCCCGATTCATCCGGGCGTCATTGCCGATGCCGGTCGGCCCACCCAGCCCACGGCACCGTAAGCCACATGGCGATTGCGCTCCATGCGAGGACTTGTGCATTCGGAGGCGGGGGCCCGAACAAAGAAGCCGGGTAGAGAACTCCTAGCAGACCAACGAGCGACCATAGAGCCAAGCTTCCCGTAGTATCTTTCGCGCGAGTCGCGCTGACGTAAAGGGCAATTCCCACCGCAAATAGAACGTACTCCACCGAAATCGTGAGAGGAACGGAATTCCACATTCCGAGTCCAAATTTAGGGCCACCGGGAAAAATTGGCATGTCTGGCCGATGCGCCACGAAATCGAGCACCCAGTGTGTAGGCACCAGGCCTCCAACGAGCAACGAACTGCGGCCATCGCGCTTTACAGCAAAATAAATGAGACCCAGGAGCGCTCCCCATCCCAACTGAGCGATGAGGCTGTGTGATATTGGGTACCACGTGAAATCGAACGGCGAGGTAGGGAGAAGGCCGGGGACGATGCGCACGCGTTCGAAGCCGAGGAGCAGGAGGATCGGCCACAGCAAATCCGCGAACTGCGCGGCAAACACCAATGTGCCCAGGGACGTCTTCGGCGCCGCTTTTTTCGCGGCGAACGCCACTCCAAAATGACCGAGGAACATGGTGCTCCTCCTTTGCTCTGCAACTTGCAGTTAGGCAGTTGTGCCTACGGAGCGATTTCTGGACCGCGTACGTCCGAACAGTGGCGCGCCCGCGCAGCGGCGTTCCAGACGCATAAGGCGGCGGATGAGACGCGCTTCTATTTTTCTTCCGCGCTCGCTGGCGAATTGTGCGGCGTGCCGGGCATTTTGCAATTCAGCAATGGCCACGCGCATCAAATCGAGCGCGCGCTTCGGCTGTTTGGCGCGGTGCTCGTAGTAAATCGCCAGTTGCTCGGCGGCTTCGATGGCGGATTCGAGCGCCCGCTGCGCGTCTTCCGCGAGCGGCGGCGCTTTGTCGTGCTTGCTGGGGATGGGCGTCTCGCGCAATGCATCCCAGAGAGAAATGGCGCGCGTGTAATCGAGTTCGCGTTTCGCGAGTTGCGCGAGTTCGCGCTGCGCGAGGCGTTCCACGTGGCGCGGCAAGCCAAAATGCAGCGCGGTTTCGTAAAGTTCGCGCGCGCGCGTGGAATGGCCGCGCTTGTGCATGATTCGAGAAAGCCCCAGGACTTCGATCGGGTCGTGCGTTTCGGCGCTCGCCGCGTTTGCGATTCCATTGCCACTGTCGAGCAGCGAGAGGATTTTTCCGGCCAGCGCCGCCAGGCCCCTCAAGTCCATTTGGTTGTGGCGGAAAATTCCCACGAGCGGCTCGGCCGGCCCTCCGCGCAGATAATTGAAATACATTTGCGGAATCAGCGACGAATCGATGTCGTCTTGGCGGGACCAGTCGAGAGAGCGCCCATCGCCGGCGAGCACGTGGCGCTCGAGATCCTTGAGGCGCACGGAACCCAGCCGCAGCCGCCAGAGTTGCCGCGCCGGATGCAGAAAATCCAGATGCACCTTGGGGGCGAATGCGGGGACGGATCGCGTCATGCGATAGCGCGTATCGAGCAGCGGCCAGTCAAAACTTTTTCCGTTAAACGTTACGAGGACGGGGCGTTTCTCCATGCGCTCGGAGAGTTCGAGCAGCAACGAATGCTCTTCGTCGAGATCGCGCAGGAAGAATTGCTCGACTTGGAGGCCACCCGCGTCCCACCACGCGATGCCAACCAGGAACGCGTATGTGCCGGTGCCGCCCGCGAGTCCGGTCGTTTCCGTGTCCAGGAAGAGCCACTGTTCGGGATCGATGGCGGCCTTCACGGAATCCGCCGCATCCGGGGATTGCGGAAGCAGCAAGGCCAGCGAACGCGGATCGGGCAAGCATATCTCCGGCGTCGCATACCACTGCCGCAGGGACAGGTGTTCGCCGTAGTGATTTCGGTTGATCTGCGCGCCGAGGAGTGTCGCGAGGCGGTCACCTCCGTCGCCGGTGTCCGAAATGCGCGAGGCAGGCTCCGGCTTCCCCCGCGCGGGGCGCAAGGCAGCAATGCGCGCGAATTTGTCGTCTCTGCTCATGTTTGCCTCTGCGCCTCCGTGGCTATCCATGTTATGCGCCGAGGCGGGAGAGGATTGCCAGCGCCGCCTCTTTGGCGCGTTCGCTTCGCTCTCCCACGGGGCCGACGCACGAGGGGCATCCGTTCTCGCAGGGACATGCGGCGATCAGCTCGCGCGTTTTGGCGAGCAGAATATTGTGGGTCCGGTACAGCGGCTCGGAAAATCCGATGCCTCCGGGATACGCATCATAGAGATACAGATTGGGTTCGAAGAATTCTTTTTCCGCAAGCGCGGCAATGGCTTCCGGGCTTGGAGTTTCTTCCCATTCGATTTCCAGGCCGGGCGATGGCGGGCGCTCGCCAATCGCCGTGCCGAGATCGCGCGCGTCGCACATCAGCAGGAGCGTGGCAATGGATTCCAGCGCGTGGAGCAGGCCGAACATTCCGCCTTGGCGGTCGCTTACGGAAAAGGGAAGCGATTCGACGAGCGGGCGCTCCAGCGTCAGCCAGAACGCCGTCGTGTGCATTTCGTTTTCCGGCAATTCCAGTTTTCCGTTGCCCACATTTTCATTCGTGAAAAATTTGATCTTCTTGAAGCCGATCACCTGCGACCGAACCAGCACATCGCCGAGAGATCGCGAGGCATGCGCGTCCGCGCCGGACGCCTCGATGCGGTCGCTGGCCGCACATTCCAGCACGCGGACCTGGGTGTAGCGGATCGCGTCTGTGTAGTAGTCCACATCGACGCGCTTCACGTACGCTTTTCGCTCCTCGAAATTGAGCGCTTCGACGTGGAACTGTTGCCCCTGATGCAGGTAAATCGCCTTCGGATGAACCGTGGTGAGCGCGCTCGAGAAATCCACCTCGCCGATCACTTCGGCCGCTTCCGTGATGTTCACGATCACGAAATTGTCCGACGTTACCGAGCGGAGGCTTACGGTGTCCGCGGGATAGGCTTCCTGCGTCCAGTGCCAGTGCCCGCCGGTGCGATGGAGAAAGCCGGCTTCGGTAAGCCGCTCGCAAAGGTCGGGAACATCGACGCTTCCAAATGTCTCGCCCGTGGCGATTGGCAATTCAAACGCGGCGCATTTCAGGTGATTCACCAGGATTTCGAGATTGTCCGGCTGGACGAATGCGTGCTCCGGCGAGCGCCCGAAAAAATAATCCGGGTGCTGCACGATGTATTGATCGAGCGGCGCGGACGAAGCCACGAGCACCGCGCAGGAGCTTCCGCTGCGGCGTCCGGCGCGGCCCGCGCGCTGCCAGGTGGATGCAATTGTGCCGGCATAACCGGCCATGATGGTTGCGTCGAGCGAGCCGACGTCGATCCCAAGTTCCAGCGCGTTGGTCGAGACCACGCCGCGTATGCGGCCCTCGCGCAAGCCGTGCTCGATTTCGCGGCGCTCGCCGGGAAGATAGCCTCCGCGGTAGCCGCGAATCGCGGGCGGTTGTCCCGGCGGCGCGGGATTCGCCTGCTGCAAATAGGTAAGCAGGACTTCCGTGTGGAGACGCGAGTTGGCAAACACGATGGTCTGCAGGTTGCGTTTCAGGAATTCCTGCGCGACGCGCGACGACTCGTTGATGTAGCCGCGGCGTATTCCAAGGAAACGGTTCACCACCGGCGGATTGTAGAAGACGAAAAACTTTTCTCCGGACGGCGCGCCGTTTTCTTCGATCACCTCGAAATCGGTTTCCGCCAGGCGCGAGGCGAGTTCGCCGGGATTCGCGATCGTGGCCGAGGAGCAGATAAATTGCGGATTCGAGCCGTAGAAGCGCGCGATGCGCCGCAGCCGCCGCAGCACGTTGGCCAGATGGCTGCCGAACACGCCGCGATAGGTGTGCAGTTCGTCCAGCACCACGTAACGCAAGTTTTCGAACAGCCGCTGCCAGCGCGTGTGGTGCGGCAGGATTCCCGTGTGCAACATGTCGGGATTTGTGAGCACGATGTGGCCGCGTTCCCGGATGGCCTTGCGCGCGTCGGAGGGCGTATCGCCGTCGTACGTGAAAACTCCGAAGCGATGATCGAGGCGCGCGGAAAGATCATGAAGTTCGGCAAGCTGATCCTGCG
>PLUM01000114.1 GCA_003165465.1 Acidobacteriota bacterium | reverse complement strand
TCGGGAACGAATGGTACCGGATCGACCTTCTTTTTTTTCACCGCCGACTTCGTTGTCTTGTCATCATCGACCTGAAGATTGGTAAATTCACTCATGCGGATGCGGGCCAGATGAACCTTTATTTGAATTATGCCCGCGAGCATTGGACGCTCGCGGACGAGCACCCTCCGATTGGCTTGATTCTTTGTTCCGAGAAGGACGAAGCCGTCGCCCACTATGCTTTGGGGAACCTGCGGAACAAAGTTTTGTCGAGCGAGTATAAAGTTGCCTTACCTGACGAGAAGCAACTTGCGGAAGAGATTGCCAAAACGAGAAAAGCACTGCTGAAGCGAAGCTCTTAGGAACCTATTTCTTCAGGAGAATCTGTCGCCCCTGTGAACAACGTCAAGAGAAAGCTGGAGTTAACCTGGGTTGGCAAAGAGGAACGGCCCCGCCTTGAGCCGCGAATCCTCATTGAAGATCCCAACCTCTCTTACGGGAATCCCCAGACCGAGAACATGTTGATCCAGGGCGACAACCTGCTGGCGCTCAAGGCACTGGAACAAGAATTCACCGGCAAGATCAAGTGTATCTATGTTGATCCCCCCTACAACACGGGTTCGGCATTTGAACACTATGAAGACGGGCTTGAGCATTCGGTGTGGCTCTCATTGATGCGGGATCGCTTTGAGATTCTCGCTCGTCTTTTGTGCCCGGATGGCTCCTTGTGGGTCAGTATCGACGACAACGAAGCCGGTTATCTGAGAGTGCTGCTCGACGAGATTTTTGGGCGGCCAAATTTCGTCGCAACCGTGATATGGGAGAAGCGCACGTCGCGTGAAAATCGACGCGTCTTTTCTTTCAATCATGATTATGTCATCGTTTTTGCTCGTGATCGTGCGCGTTTTGAGGCAACGCGAAATCTTCTTCCGTTGAGCGATGAAGTAAAAGCCCGCTACAAGAATCCTGACAACGATCCCCGTGGTTCTTGGCAATCTGTATCCGCAAACGCGATGGCAGGCCACGGGACGGCCAGTCAGTTCTACAAGTTGAAAACACCGGCTGGAGTGTTGCTTGATCCCCCCTCAGGCAGATGTTGGCTCTATACGCAACCGCGAATGGAGGAGGAGATTGCAAAGGGCAATATCTGGTTTGGAAAACAGGGCAAGAGTGTTCCCAGGATCAAACGGTTTCTGGGAGATGGAGAGGGTAAGGGACTCACTCCAGAGACAATCTGGCGCGCTGAGGAAGTCGGAACGAATGACAGTGCCAAGAAAGCATTGATGGACCTCTTCGATGGCAAGGTGGTATTCGACACGCCGAAACCAGAAGGAGTGATAAGGAGGGTTCTTGAGATTGCCACGAACCCCGGAGACATCGCCCTCGATTCATTTGCCGGGTCTGGAACTACAGGGGCCGTTGCACACAAGATGCAACGCCGCTGGATCATGGTGGAGTTGGGTGAGCACTGCCAGACAGTTATCATTCCCCGACTAAAGAAGGTGATAGACGGCGCGGACCCTGACGGCATTGCCGATACGGCGGCCTCGAAAGGTGGCAGTGGTTTCAAGTTTTACCGGCTTGCAGAGACACTCCTCGTGAAGGACAAGGATCTTTCCACAACGAAAAAGCCTGTTTATGTGATCAATCCAAAATATGACCCCACGATGCTGATACGAGCGATTTGCAAGATCGAGAACTATAGGTTTCGGAAAAACCATCGCTGGCACGGCATTTCAAGTGAGCATCACTTCCTGTTTGTCACTACAAAACTGTTTGACCAAAAGCAGATCAATGCACTGCAAAAAGAATTGAGCGAGGATGATGCCTTGTTGGTTTATTGCACTAGAAGAGTTTCAGGACTGAAGATTCCGGACAACATTGAGATCAAGAAGATCCCGAGGGACCTTCTAGCGAAATGTACATTTGAGGAAGGCAGAGTCTGATGAGTCTTGCCGAGCAGATTTCTCGCTGGATGTCGCTGCGCGCGCCTCAGCGCGTAGCGGTCGGTCGGCTCGATGCAATCGTGGAGTCAGTTGAATTTAAGAATACGACCCTCGAAAGCATTTCGCGGTTAGCCGTGGAGAAATGCGGCGTTGAGAAGATGGAATTCGACACCGAATTCCCGTCTTTTTGTTTTGCCCTGGCCACGGGCGTGGGCAAGACGCGACTAATGGGTGCCTGCATGTACGACCTTTGGAAGACGAGAGGCTACCGGAATTTCTTCATTCTCGCGCCGGGCAGCACGATTTACGAAAAACTCCGTGGGGGAGCTCCAACCGTCGCATCCAAAGTACATTTTCACCGGCCTGTCGGATTTCCCCCGCCCTGAAGTCTGGGATGGAGACAACTACCTGCGTTTTGATAAAGATCGGTCCCTTTTCGATCAGGACCACCATGCAAACATATTCATATTCAACATTGGGAAGATTTTGAGCGCCGTGGAAAAGGATGAAACCGGGCGGCCCCAGTTCAAGTTCCACCGCTTCAACGAGACTCTGGGGGGCAGTTTTGCCAATATCCTCCAACAAATGGATGACCTCGTCGTTCTGATGGACGAAAGCCATCGCTACCGCGCTCCGGCATCGCTTAAAGCAATCAACAATCTGAAACCGATTCTCGGCCTGGAATTCACAGCCACGCCCAAGTTTCTGGGAAATGTTCTTTATTCCTTCAGTCTAGGCGAAGCCGTCGGGCGCTTCGTGAAGTCGCCGCGTGTAGTGACCCGTACCAACCTGACGGCTGCGGACCAGCAAAAGATTGATGACCTAAAATTAAAGGACGGCATTTATCTCCACGAGCAGATCAAGGCACGTTTGGTGGAATTCTGCGACGCCAACCATCTACCTAAGGTCAAACCGTTCATCTTGGTCTCAACGAGGGACACGGCTCATGCGAAGGAAGTCCGGCAATACTTGGAATCGACTGACTTTCACGGAGGGATGTATCGGGGCAAGGTAATTGAAATTCACTCGAAGCCGGCGAGTAAAGAAGAAAGCGACGAAAACGTCGCACGACTCCTCGAAGTGGAAAGCCCTAGCAGCAGCGTCGAGATCGTTGTACACGTCACCATGCTCAAAGAAGGCTGGGACGTGACGAACCTCTATACCATCGTTCCGCTCAGGGCTTCCGTATCGGAGATTTTGACCGAGCAAACCATCGGGCGAGGCCTTCGCTTGCCGTTTCCCCTGACGGAATCCCAAGTGGAACAGCTTAATCGTGAAGACCCGGATATCCTGCGGCTTTCGATTGTTTCCCACGACAAGTATGAGGAGATTCTGGCAGCGAAAGATTTGCGGGCAGATATTTTCCGTGACCCCGTTCGTGACCTGAGCAAAGAAACCCCTGAGCCGCTCAAAGCCGTTCAAGTGCCAACGCTTTTCTCTGATGCGACCACGACCGTCCTCGAAGGGATCGCGAGGAAGGGCGAGGCGAGTTCGACGACCGAACTCTTACAAGGTGATCGCCGCCAGCAACTGATTGATCGAATCATGGCGCAATCTCAGGAACTGGCTGCGGCACGCGCGGCCACTGCGGAGGCCGCCGCACAGCCGGCCGCAGCAACCCAGACTGGACTTTTCCCGTCCGCCGAAGAGACGGCAGTACCTGTTGATGCCGAAAAGGTCACGCGGGAGTTGCGACAGCGGATCGAAAACGAAATCGATGCCCTCAAATATCAGATCGATGTGCCCGAGATTCACACCTACGTTGAGCCCAAGATCGGATTTGCTCCCTTCAAGCCTGCTCCCTCCGGGGACTTCGCTCTTGTTGAACAGCGGATGCGCTCGGCGGACTTGCTGTCTGGGCAACAGGAAACGGGCGATGTACTCGAACTAGAAGAGATCGACAAGCCCGTTTCTTATCTGGCGGCATGTCTGCTGGACGAGGTCGATGAACTCGACGGCGCGGAAGACAAAGACCGCTTACTGCAAATGGCAGGTGATTACCTCGAAGCGACTGGAAAGAAAGACGAGGAATTGCGCAAATTGGTTCACCAATATGCGCGCGTCATGGCGAAGGACCTGGCGAGCCAAGTAAGGAATCATCTATTAGACGAAACCGAAGTGCGACACAACATCCGAGCGGGGTTTATCGTTTTCAAGCCCTTCTCCAAATCCATCCGGCAAGTCGATGGCGAAGTGGATCTCCGAGTTCCTCCCGACCAGAAAAGCAATATCAGACGGTTCTTGTTTGGAGGGATTACAAAATCGGTCATCAACAGGACTGGTTTCGATTCCGATACAGAACGGCGGTTTGCGATAGCCTTGGAAGATGATAGTGATGTCCTCAAATGGGTTCGTCCGCCGCTTGGCCAGACGCCGATCTCTTATCGGGGAGGCGATTACAATCCGGATTTCATCGTCGAGACGCTGGCACACCGATTCTTGATTGAAGTCAAAGCGCAAGGTGAGTTGAAGACGGACGAAGTGAAAGGCAAGGCCAAGGCGGCTGCTGAGTGGTGCCGAGTAGCAACTGAGAACCAGGCTGGAAAGCCGTGGTCTTATCTCCTCATTCCTGAAGGCTCTGTCTCGGAGACTAGCACTCTTGCATTCATGGAGGGGCAAGCGTCTAGGGTTTGAATTGAAGCACAGTCCACGCCCCTCAAACGTGTCCTGAATTTCTGCGACTCTCGGAATTCATTCTCAATGAAAAGGATTGCAGTGCGCTCACAGGCGCGTCGCCGTTGGAGCCGGAAACAACTGCTTCCGGCTTTTTTTCTCCACGATTGAGCTTGCGGACCGAGTCCGCACGAACCTGCCATAGCGTGTGTTTCACGACTGTGGGCTTCTTGCCTTTGCCGTACTCACGGTCGTAGGTCGTGCTGACGAGCGTGCCTTCGACTAGGACGTGATCGCCCTTGCGCAGCGCTGCCGCAACGCGCTCGCCGAGTCCGTTCCACGCGACGACGCGGTGCCACTCGGTCTTCGAGCACCACTCGTCCTGCGCGTTCTTCCACGACCGTTGCGTGGCGACCGACAGAACGGCGAATGCAGCGCCGTTGGCACGGGCTTGGCGTCGCTCCGGGTCTTTCCCGAGGAAGCCGATGAGTTGGATCGAATTCAGATACATTTTGTTTCTCCTTTTTCGCCCTTGTAATTGGGGCACCCCGGAAGCGAAGCGAGAGGATACTGCTCCCAAAGCGAGCGTCTGCTTTTTGGGAGGGGCACGAGAAATCTTCGGCAGTGTTTCAGAAGATTTGTTGGGAGGAACCGGAAAAGCAGAAGACGCGAAGCTGCCGGGCGCAGGAATAATCCCGAAGCTGTGCCCAATGCAAAGGGTGAAACGGAGACAGTGGACTGAAAAGAACCCTAACGGTGCGGCCTCGCACACATCGGAGCCAATGAAAATAGGCAGTGAAACGGCGCGCCTGATCCTGCCGCTATGGTCAAATGGAAGGGTGCGACGCGGCTGTCTGTGATTTAATGGCAGCATCGAGTGCATAACCTGCATGCAACGCAGAAGACTAGTCAACAAGTGGCCTTATTCAGACAGCTTCTATCGAGACTCGGGCGATATATAAAGTCATGAGGATTTTCGTTAGCTCGACATTCAAAGATCTGCGGCCGGAACGACACGCCGCTGTGGATGCGTTGCGCAGGGCTCAGTTCGTTCCTTGGGGAATGGAGTTATTTGTTTCCGAATCCTCTACCCCGCTGGATGTGGCACTTCGCGAGTTGCGACTATCTGACGCCGTGGTGCTGATAATCGGTTTTAAGGCTGGTTCACTGGTCCCGGAGAGTCCCGATCTTACATATACGGCGGCTGAATTTTGCCTAGCGCAAGAACTTGAGAAGCCGTTATTTGTGTTCTTTCAAACAGAAGGCGGGGCCTGGCGGAATAAGGAAACCACGGAAGATCTCAAGATTGCACTCGATGACTTCAAAAGAGCCGTACTCGACGCGAAAGTCACGCCAGCCTACTTCGACAACCCTGATCGGCTTCAGGTCGAACTCCTTTTGGCTTTGGAACGCTGGAATGCCGATGGGCGCCCTGGCGCACGTTTGACATTCACGACAGCCGAAGAATTTTTTGCGCCCTATAGATCAGCGACCCCAAGACTCTTCGACTTCAAACAAACTCTTCGTGGACGCGCTCTCGAAATGGAAGCACTGAATGCATTTTTAGCCGGTCCAGAACTAGTTGTCGGCGTTCTGACAGGCCGAGGAGGAATAGGAAAATCTAAGCTACTTCACGATTGGTCCGGCAGTCTGGAAACGAAGTGGGTTCTGTATGTGCGCGAGGATGGCGTTTGGCATCCCGAAGCGGCCAAAGAGGTGCCGTTTGGAAATGTCGTCATCATCGCCGATGACGGACATCGCTTCGATTTTCTAGATAAGCTGCTAATCCTGGTGCGAACTTTGAAACAACGCCAAGACGTCAAGCTTGTGTTGAGCACCAGGCCAAGTGGAATTAGCCAGATCGATGCTGCCTTAGCTACTCGCTTCGAACCTAGTCAGATTCAACGATTTCAGCAACTTGAGCGTGTTGGGAATCAAAGCGTCGTTGCACTTGCTCAGGAGAGTTTGGGACCCGACCACATCCAGCACGCTCGTGCCCTTGCAGCGGTTTCTGCCGACACACCTCTCGTCACAGTTGTTGGAGGTCGTCTGATTGCCAGAGGTGAGATTCCACCTGCCCTGTTAGCCAACGAGGAAGATTTCCGTCATCAGGTCTTCGACCGTTTCTCAGCCGAATATGAGCGACTTCTGCCTGCCGGGGCCGTGGATTGGCGTAGATTGCTGAATTTGATCGCCGCCGTCGGCCCCCTGGCACCTAACGCAGAGAATTTCCTAGAACGTGCGGCAGAAATACTCCGATTGAGGCCCGACGAAATTGTGGAAGCGATAGATCGCCTGGAGCGGCACGGTCTGTTATTGCGAGGCGGGCGCTTAGTGCGTATCGTGCCGGACCTACTGTCTGATTTTCTTCTGGAAGGCGCATGCCTGACTAGAGCCGGGGAAAGCACGGGTTTTGCCGACATTGTTTTTCGAAGCTTTCAGCCGGCCTACTTGTCGAACATACTTCGGAATCTAGGTGAACTGGATTGGCGCATCGGGCAGCGCAATCAAGCTCAGGGCACACGTTTGTTAGATCAGATTTGGGCTGAGATCGAAAACTCGTTTGAGGTCGCGGACGCGGGGGGGCGCGTTCAATTATTTGAGTCTCTGAAGGAAGCAGCACTCTTCCAACCTACGCGTGTAATCCGTTTGATACGCCGAGCTATGGAAACAGAAGCAGTGCCAGTCGAATTGTTGGTCGATTGGAAGGTAACTCAAGAAAACGTCTTGCGCGAAGTTCCTCCTCTCCTCCGAGCAATCGCGCTCCACCTCGAACACTTCGAAGAGGCGGTCGATATCCTCTGGTACTTGGCTCAGCGCGACAACCGTGCTCCCAACCAATACCCAGAACATGCACGCCGCGTGCTGGAAGACCTCGCTCAATATGAACGGTATAAGCCAGTGATTTTCAACGAGCGTATGGCCGACCTCGCGACGAGGCTAAGTTGGCAGGAGGCCGCATTTGGCGGACCTTTTACACCGTTGAATATCGCGGACAAATTGCTCGCGAAAGAGGGACAATTTACGGAATCTGAGGGATTCACAATTTCCTTCGGTGGTTTTGCGTTGCACTATCCCATCGTAAAACTGGTTCGAGAAAAGGCGATTGCGCTCATCGAATCTTGTCTGTACTCGGAAGACGCGAAAGTTGCGCTCCGCGCTGTGAGGTCACTCTCTCACATCCTGTCCGGATTCCTTCCAGCGGTCGTCAGACAAGCTTCGGCAGAAGAGCACGCATGGCAAAATGCGGAGCGCGAAATTGCATTGAGAATCATAGAAGCCAGGCTGCGGCGGGCGACGCCGATTCCTTTAGTTCGGCAAATACGCTCTATGCTCCGCCAAACTGGGCCCCGTACCAGAGAAAATCCGGTCGGGCAACGAATAGATACGATACTCGCCAACATACCGCATACAGACGAGTTGCTTATCTTTGACGCATTCTGTACCGGAGACTGGGAGCACGACGCAGAATTCAACACTATAGAAGAGGCGGATCGCGCCCGGCGAGAACTGGTCCGACGCGGAGTGGAAATCTTTCGGCGAAAACACGGTGGCGCTCGCCAGCATGTCGAAGCATTGGTTCGACTTCTGGGAGACGCAGAGTCCTGCGGCATAGACCTGGGTGGCAAACCCTATAACTTTATCGATGAACTGTGTGCAGATCGCGAGTTTCTCGATGAATTTCTCGCTTATCTCCTGAATGACGCTCACCCTTTTCTGGCTCAAATGATATGCATTCCCCTTCGGCGCTTGCGAGATGCGGACCCCGCCCGTTATCGCAACGTGGGGGTACAAGCCGCAGGACACAGAAATTCATATATCGGTTATGGAACAGCGAACGCTGTTTGCTACGGTCCTAGCCTAGGCGCTCCTGTGCCAGCTGATCTAGCGATCCTAGAACCTCTTTCGCAGCATTCAAATGTGAGCGTCCGCTATATGACATTCACTGGAATCCGGCGCATCGGGGCCCATCCAGCATACGAGCGTGACGCGGTGGATATGCTACTTCGTTCGGATGTTGGGGATGATTCCAAAATGGCCGAAGAGATGTGCGGTGCGGTAGACTACGTAGGCATTGATCTCGCTCATTTTCCCGAAGCCGACATACGCGGACTTCTTCAAAAACTGATCCCCACGAAAGAAATTGACGATCACCATATTGGACGCTTCCTTGCTTGGGTCGGCCAAAACCATCCAGCTTCGCTGTGCGAATTCATAATCAGCCGCCTGGATCGATACGCCGGGATGCAAAACAGAGGTGAGGCTACAACCGGCTATACTCCCATTCCTCATCATCGATTCGGAAATGCGTTTCATGCCTTACAGGGAAGCCCCCAATATCGGGAGTTATTAGTCCAGGTTCGAGACCGTTTCATAAACCAATCCGATCAAGGATACTGGTTGCGAGAGCTTTTTTGGGCCATTGGAACCATCGATACAGCGACGCTTTGTGTGCTAGATGAGTTCTTGCACTCTGACGACAAAGAGAAGACCTGCGCGGCGGTCGATTTGATCGCAGAAGCGCCGCCTGAATTCGCGTTGGCACGTCCCTATTTCGCAATTCACGTTATTGAACATTGTAAACGGTTCGACAACGATCTCGGCAAACGCGCCACTTCGGTATTGATTGGCAATGCCCATTCAGGGTCTTTCCAACGAGCGGCAGGGCAACCATCGCCTCGGTATCTGAGTATGAAGGAGCGTGCTGCGGCTCTCAGGGACAAGTTTCCCGGCGACTCGATTGGATGGACATTCTTTTCCAGGCTTTATGATGGCGCAGTTGCTGCACTCGAACGCGAACGCGTGGATGACGAAGAGATAAGATTGCGGTGATGAAAAGAAATCCACTAGTTGCTAGAGCGGTCACCCGTTCTAGACGGGCGGCGCGGAGGAATCCCCCGCGCCGATAGCGTTGAGAATGCGAGTAGCGGTGTGCTGGATGTACTCCAAGCTCTCCGACAGCAGCTTGGCGTCACCCTCGTAAAGTTGGATGTAGTCTTGCGCTGCCGAGCCAGTCTCAAGCCCGATTGCTTGGCAGACGACGAATGCTACGGCCTCGGCTTCGGTCTCGCGGCTGCGCTTTGAAGTGCTGGCGCGTCGCTCGTCACGGTGCATCAATTCATGTGCGACCTCATGCGTTAGTGTCGCGAATTCCTCAGCGGGAGTCTGGTCCGGCAACAACGTTATTTTGCCTCCTGCCGAGGTACCGCGAGCAGGTGCGATATCCTGCGAGTATTCAAGGAGAATGCCTTGGTCGGTGACGAATTTGCCGAGCCGGTCGCGATATTCGCGAGGGTCGCCATTGACGCTGCCGATTTCGGGAAGTTCTTTGCCGTCCGTTTGGCTGATGTCGAAGACATAGGCGGCGCGAAAGTAGACAGCCGTTGATGATTCATCCGTTTCGCTTGGTGCGGCGTTTTCATGCTTCCGCCGAACGATGGGAGCAAGGATCAGAATTCCCTTCTCGCCTTTCTTCACGAATCGTCCGAGCTTGTGCCAAGCGTGAAAGCCAGCTACATGCGTGGCCGTTGGCTTCTGTGAGGCGATGAGCATCACGTTTCGCAGACTGTAGCGGTGGAATCTTCCAATCGCTGCAAGATACTGCGTCAGCGTTTCGCTGCGACCCTGGTTGAGCGCCGCAACGAGTTGCTCGATTGCCTGATTTGTAACTTCCTTGATGTTTTCTGAATTCATTTCTTTGTCCTTTCGGTGAGTTGAGAGTTGGTTCCCTCAACCAGAGAGGGGAACCAAATCGCAACGGACTCGCTGAAAGGACAGAGAGGGGAGCGGTCTGGTATTTGCGGCTGGAGCGGATGGCAACGGGCGTGACAGGTCAGTGTATACCTGGCGCGACCGTGTGCAAGCACCAGCCGCACACGAAGGAAAATGGCGTCCAATTGCCTTTCGGAATTTCGAGGGTCAGATGAATATGAATACGAGCACGACACAATCGCCGCGCAACGGAAATCGCTACCTAACGGAATCAGGATGGGATGGGGGTTACACGTCCAGTCCCATTTCTAGAAGAAATCTTGAGGGGCGCTTCTGCCATCCGAAATAGAGCACCGCCCTAGTCAGAGTCAAGCTTGTTTGGGTTCTCGTAAGCGCTACGAAGCAGTTCCTGCGCTCTTCCTGCATCTCCCTGCTGTCATCTCCTTTCTTTATGCTTTGAAATGAAGGGAGAACATCCTCGGCCAGCCCGATCAGGTATACGTGCTCAAATTCCATGCCTTTGGCAGTATGTATGGTGAAACACCTGACTGCATGTTTGGGTATTGGAGGCGATTTCGGTGAGAGATCGAATTCCTGGAGCATAACTTGCAACGTCACGTTTTCTCTTCCAAACCGCTGGAGAACGGAGTCCTGTAGATCTTCCCAAGTTTTCCTTTCTTCGAGATAGTCTACGAATACGTCCGATGATTCGCCTGAAACCCGCCCCGCTACTTTGTTGAACCATCCGAAGGAAGCTTGGATAAAGTCGAGGAAGTCCATTCGCTCGACAATCTTGTCGCGCGAGGATTCCAAAAAGTCACGAGAGTATTGTTCTAGATTTCTGCGAGCCAGGGCTTCATTGATCCAACTGCGTAGAAAATCTCCACCCTCGGCCGAGGATGCCGCGATCACGTCCTCCACTCTAAGGTCGACACCTTCTAGTTCATAGAATGACTTGCAGACTTTCCGTAGTTGCTCTTTGTCTCCCCGTGCATTTGCAAGTCTGAGAACTGCATGCAACCACCTGAGGGGTGTGCTTTCAAATTCGTTTTTGCGTATAGCCAGAGCGGCATCAATCCCAGCTGTGCTGAGCACCTGAGCGGCCTTCTCAACAAGATTGCGGGTCCTCGCGAGGACAGCACAGTTTCCCCTCTGGACCTGGGTGCGGCGCGCGATGTCCTTTGCAATCCACGCGAGTTCGTCCTCGACGGTCTCGAATCGTTGAAGTCGCAAGACATCACGGATCTCGGAATCCTTCATTGCGGAAAGAGGTTCTTTTCCAGGAGACCTTCCTGGATTGTGACTAATGAGATTATTGGCGATTGCAATGACACTGGGGGGGGCAGCGGTAATTAACGGGGAGCTGAATGACGTGCATCTTGTAGTCATCGCGAAGCTCTTGAAGTCGTTCAGGACTGGCACCATTCCATTGATAAATTATCTGGTCGTCATCAGCTACAACGAAAAGGTCTTTGGGGGTGTCACCCAAGACTGCTCGCAATAGCCGATATTGAGCTAGATTGGTATCCTGAAATTCATCAACACAGACGTGCGTATAGATGGTCCGGAGTTGCTTCGCAATCGAAGGCTTTGCCAGAAGTAATTCGTGAGTAAACGCCAGAAGTGAAGGAAAATCCAAGCGGTTGTTAGAGGTCAACTGGCGACGATATTCTTTGTATAAAGCCGACAGCTTGACCGCAAGTTCCTGGTCCCTAATGTGTGAAGCGACTTCCTTTTCAGGGATCAGTTTTTCCATGAGGTTATCCAGAAGAGGTAAAAGCTTAATGTCGCTTGGCTGAACGTTGAGCCCTTTTTCTTCGAGATGTCTTATTGCATCCTTGAGAACTTCCTCGCGGTCGGCGGGCTGATTCAGGATTGTGAAATCTGGCTTCAACCCCACGTGACTTCCATGTTGTCGTAATACATCTGCAGCAAAAGAATGAAATGTGCTCAGAAGGACGCGACCCCCTGCATCCGGGACGAGCTGGTCGATGCGGGTTTTCATTTCGGACGCAGCTTTGGTTGTGAATGTCAGCCCGAGTATTCGAAACCTCTCGCCTGCTGATTCGTTAAGTAACCTTGCTATTCGGAGAGTCAGGACACGAGTCTTACCAGAGCCCGGGCCAGCCAGAACCAAGAGAGGCCCATTAGCCCACACCACAGCTCGACGTTGATTAATGTTGCAAGCGCTTAGATCTATAGATTGGGTCATTCTGCCGCCAATGCGGAGCACCGCTCCAGTATTTGTGCTAGGAGCGGAGGGACTCCTTTTCTCCCCTTCTTCTTGATAGCCGTCATAACTTCAATTGCGCGAGTGGCTTTCGGTACCCTGGACTGACAATCTAAGACCTGTTTCCAATAGTTAGGGTCTCCTGGCTTTGCGGTCAAGTGTTTCTTCTTTTGTGGAGAAATATACTTTTCGTAGACGCTCCCATAGCCTGATTCACAGAGGAAGAGTTCCACATTGTCTTGAGGCAGGGCGGAGATGCGTTCTGGTTCATGACGCCCTCTTAGCTGGCCTCTTAACGCCTGTTGATTTGTTTTGCCAGCAGCATCTCCGTCAACCACTGCGTGCCATTCGATTCCTAAATCGTCGGCCACTTTTGTAAATGGCACCACGCTAGCTTGCGCATAATCTACGATGCGAATTCCGGCTCGCTCCATGTCCACTCCGAGGATCTCAGCCGATTGCGAGAAGACCCAATATTCGGTTTCTCCTTCACCCAGAAGCCAGCATCGAGCAAACAGTAATTCGCCGCGAGTTCTTCTGACGTGAAAATGAATTTTTCGTAGATCATCATCCCCAAGGGTTCCGGGTTTCAATTGACACACTTCGATCTTTCCACCAATTCGCCGGAATCGCCTTATGTTCGACAAAGGCACCTGGGAGAGGAGGTCTCCTGAATGCGTCGCTATTATTTTTTGCCCCTTGAGCGTGTTCATAGTCGACCACAGGGCACGAATCGCTGCCGGATGCAGATGAGCCTCTGGTTCTTCAAGACCGAGAATGGGCTCGCTAAGTTTATCCAGACGACCCAAATCGGCCTCTAGATAGGCTTGAAATAGAAAGATCACTGAAAGACTTTGAGTACCAGCTCCATGCTTAGCAAGTGGAATGCTGGCTCCTGTTGCTCCGGCCACGTTCACTTGTGCGCGCGAGAGCATCTCCCACACTCTTGTTGGTAATGCCTCGATGCTGACGGTATCTGTCTTGCTCAGAGAAACAATGTCTTGTGCTTTCGATAGATTGACCTTGACCTGCTTGAGCCTAGCTTCCGCATTCAGTATTTTTTCGTTCAGTTTTGTTAGCTCTTCTTCGAGCTCCTTTTGAGCTTGGGCGGGAATACTGGGATTCCTGAGAAAAGGCGCCCAAAAGGGGGATCTGGCCTGAAATTGGGTGGCCGCATCTCGAAGTGCTGTGAGATAGAAGACCGGACTCAGGCGTTGTAGCGTGCTTAGGTACTGGGGTCTTTTGCCTTTCGGTATCGGATTGCCTGTGGAATCGAGAAAGTCCCAGTCTGATACAAAGTCACTCGTGGGCTTATCGAAGTGACTTTCGACGCGCAACGTGACATGCCTGATGTCTCCTTGTTTTTCGGTGTGGAGGACAATGACATCGCCGAGATCTTGTACAATTTCGGGTGGCCACTCGTCAGGGGATTCTTCCGCAAAATCTAATGTGACCGTCAAATTGCCTGCGTCTGACGGTCGAGATGTGCTCGATGGGAGATGATAATCGTGATCTTCGAATAGATTATTCCTTCTCGAAAGCGAGCGGCCAAGACATAACCTGATCGCTTCCAGTAGCGTAGTCTTTCCAGAATTGTTCTCCCCAATGAGAACGGTGCTGCGGTCGAGGTTGACCACAACAGATTTCAATCCCCGGAAGTTTTCGACAGAGACTTTCTTAAGTAGCACAATCGTTTCTAAAAGCGAATCTAAGGGTAAGACAGAGCATAGTATGCCTCTTTTATGGAAATTCGGTGTACTGTACTTCTGATGTAATGCTATCGGACATGTGGGGTTCGATATTGAGAACTTTCGGTCTCCTTGCGCGCGGCAGGCATAACCAAGGTAGTTTCAAAAAGAATTGCTGCGGTTTATAGATGTAAAGGGAATGCGTCCTCAGAGCTCGTCGAGTGGGTTACCATATGGGTTGTTATCAGGAAATGATTGCGCCTGAACGGTGCCATTCTGGATAGAAGTTCATGACGGTCAAAATCATTCACACGGCTGACTGGCAGATCGGGAAACAGTTTGGGTTCATCGCGCAGGATGCTGGTGCGATTGTCCGCGTCCAGCGGCTCAAGACAGTCGAGGAGATAGCAAAACTCGCTGTAGAGCGCCGCGTTGATGCTGTGATTGTTGCTGGCGATGTATTTGAGAACAACACCCTGGCCAACGATACACTCCGCAAGACTGTTCAAGCGATGCGCTACTTCAAGGATGGGAAGTGGATTCTATTGCCGGGCAATCATGATCCGGCTTCTGCTGAATCTGCTTGGACTCGACTCGAACGCATTGGAATCCCGGAGAACATTGTTGTGGCGACTTCGGAAGAACCCATCTTCCTGGGCGAGAAAGGTCTGGCGGTGTTGCCAACTCCGCTCCACCGGAAGCACGAGGTCAGAGACCTGACAGAATCGTTTGGGAGCAGGAAAACCTCAGACGGTGTTATCCGAGTTGGTCTCGCTCATGGCTCTGTCGAGAATGTATTGTCAGGTGAATGGGATGCCAAGAATCCCATCGCTACTGATCGCGCTTCTCTGGCGAAGCTCGATTATCTCGCGCTCGGGGATTGGCACGGGACTTTCCGAGTCAACGACCGCACTTGGTACGCGGGCACGCCAGAGCCCGATAGTTTCAAAGAAAACGACACCGGGAATGTGCTCTTGGTGACGTTCGAAAATCCGGGCGCTATTCCACAAGTTGAAAAGATTTCGGTAGGCCACTTTGTGTGGCACACGTTTGACAACCCTCTTCATGGAGCCGATGACATATCCCATTTGGCTCGCGAATTTGGCTCGCTGCAGGAGCCGCACGACCGGCACATTGTTCAAGTACGGCTCTCCGGGGTATTGGATCTCGCCAGCCGGAGTGCGCTCGATAGAGCCCTTGCCGAATGGGCTGCAAAATTTCACTGCCTTTCTGTTTCCGAAGAGAATCTCCTCACGGAGCCTACCGAAGATGACTTAGACAGGATCGATCTTTCGGGATTTGTCCGTACTGCTGTCGAGCGCCTGCGAGCAATTCAGAAGGATGCCAATAACCCGGAGCATGAGCATGCCGAAGAGGCGTTGCGCCGTCTCTATTTCGAGCACGTTTCCGGTGAAACGAAGCCATGATTATCAAATCCATCGAAGTGCGCAATTTTCGAAAGTTCGTAAAGCCCATTGTGATCAGCAAGATTAATTCTGGTCTAACCGTGATCGTCGGCGACAACGAGGAAGGAAAGTCGACACTGCTCGACGCCCTCCGCACTGCCGTCTTTGTTCGCTACAACATCAGCGGCGATGTTGCGACTAGCCTGCTGCCGTACCACTCGTCTGTGCGTCCTGAGATCAAACTCTCCTTTGAACTGCACGGAAATAGCTACAGTCTTTCCAAATCGTTCTGTCAGCATCCTGCGGCGGAGCTTCTCGGACCGGATGGAAGCTGGAGCGGGGGAGCCGTCGATGACAAGCTTCAGGAACTACTAAAATTCAAACCGGCAGGCAGGGGTGGGGGCGATGATAGACACCGGGGGATATGGGGACTCTTCTGGGTGGAACAGGGACGCTCCTTCAAGGAATTGGAACCCAATGACGACAGTCGGAGTGCAATCCGGGCGACTCTTGAGAGCGAGGTAGGTGATGTGCTCGGAGGGAAGCGGGGCTCGAAGATCCTTGCCTCTATTACAAGACAATTCGAGAGGAAATTCACTGGAAGCGGAAGGCCCACTCAGGAGTATGCAAAGACCATAAAAACCGCAGAGACCCTGGAGACGGAATACGCGGATGTGAAAACGAGTCTCTCTTCTTACGAAGAAATGGTTGCGGGGCTTGAGGCCAAGCTCGACCGCCTCTCGAAATACAACTCTGGGAAAACACTTGAAAAGGCACAGGAAGCCTTGCGGAGCGCTCAGGAAGCACACCGGGAAATTGAACAGCTTGAGAGGCAACGTGGCGAGGGTGTGAGCGATCAACGAGTGGCAGCAGCCGAGAGCGAGGCAGCGTCCGTCGCATGGGAGAAGCGAAAGGAAGATATCGAAAGTCTCGATGTCGCGACGACGGCGGTCAAGTCGCTTAGCGATCAAAGGGCAGAGCTTGACCCAAGTATTTCCGAACTGCAATCCAATCTGGCACTTCATACCACCGCTAGAAACAAGGCGGAAACGGCGCTTTCAAGCGCGCAAGAGAAGCTCGCTCTTGCCGAGCAGGAACTTCGTTACGTGCGGGCCAAAGTATCAATCGGGGAACTGCAGGAACGCTTGGGCAAGGCCCGGCGATCGAATGACAAAGCGAAGGATTTCGAAGCTAAGGCCAAGGCGATCTTACTCGACCCTCGGGCCCTGGCGACATTAAGAAAGCTCGACAAAGAAGCGGAGGAGGCTCGCGTTACACTCGAGGCAGTCGCGACAGGCCTGAGGATAGTGACACATTCGGCTAGGACCGCGACGCTCAATGGAGAGAAACTTCCTGCTGATGCTTCCCGCCGCATCACCGATGTGACGAAACTGGAAATTAAGGACGTCTGTCAGATTACGGTAACTCCCGGTGGCGATCTCGACGAGCTTCGCGACAAACGCCGGAAATGCGCGCAAAAACTGGGAGAGGCGCTCGGGCGGTATGGAGTGAAAAATCTTGCAGAAGGTGAGGGTCAAGTAGAAGAGAGAAAGAGGCTGCTCGACGAGGCTGAAAGACAGACGGAACTGGTCTCCATTCATGCAGTCGACGGACTCGAAGTGCTTGAGGCCGAACTCTGCCTGCAAGAAGTAATCCTCAAAGATTTGTCGGAACCACAGAGAAAGCAGTTGCCTACGCTCCCGGTTGCTGAGAGGAAGCTGGAGGACCTCCAGTCCAGTCGGGGGACGGCTCAGGGAAAGCTACGAGAAGTTGTGGCTCAGGAAGAGGAGACACGGGCTCAGTTGGTTGAAGTCCAGCAGAAGAGCTCAAAACTGGAAGGCGAGTTAAAGCAATCTCGGGAGAGGGTCGCACAAGCCAACATGGAGTTAGAACGTAACCGACGAATGAAAGCGGACGAGGTTCTCAAAAGCGAATATGCAGCTGCTGTAAAGAAAGAAGAGGCTGCGCGGAGCGCGGCGGCGAAGACTGAGAAGGAATGGGAGGCGGCGCAACCCGAGAAGATTCAGCTACAGCTGGAACAAGCAGCAAAGGCAGTGAAGGAGATCCAACGCGACATGGATGGTCTGAACGAACAAATTCGTGAGTTGCAGACGGAACTGCGAACACTCGGTCAGATGGGACTGGGAGAAAAGGCAGAGGACTTGTCCGCGAAACTGGATGGGGCGCGGGCAGAATTGCAGCGTGTGGAGAAGGAGGCGCGGACAATCAAACTGCTTTATCAGGTGTTGACGCAAGCGGAGAAGGAAGCTAAAGAAGAATTCCTGAGCCCGGTTACTAAACGCGTGCAGCCGTATCTCAAGATGCTGCTTCCCGAAGCAGAATTGGTGCTGGATGAAAACATTGAAATTACTGGCTTACGGCGAGGATCGGTTATTGAGCCGTTTGGATCATTGAGTTTAGGTACGCGAGAGCAGCTTGCCGTCCTAGCTCGCCTTGCTTTTGCTGACTTACTTCATGAGAAAGGGCAACCCGCTGCTGTAATTCTGGATGACGCAATCGTTTATGCGGATGAGGGACGATTCAAGAACATGCTGCTAATACTTGCGAAAGCGGCGAAGAACCTTCAAGTAATAGTCTTAACGTGCCATGAACACGACTATGCCAGTTCCGGGGCTCACATCATTCGGTTGGCAGATTGTCGTCGCTCAGACTCCGCGGTTGCGAAGTTAGAATGAGACAGACACTCGCCTGACGGCACTGTCGCAGGTTTCCTCAAATTGCTGAAAACACAGTAAAACGAAAGTAGGGAAGGAATGGAGCCGTTAGAGTCGGTCGGCCCCCGCCCCCAAAACTGTACTACACAATACTTCAAATAAGTTGTAGTATTGTGTTATGCGAAATGGACGCAAAGAAGCCGCCAAGCGGCTCTACGAGATTGCAGAAGCCCAGCAGGGTTTCTTCACGACCAAGCAGGCGAAAGCTGCGGGGTTCGCGGAGAATACTCACCCGTACCACATTCACGCAGGAAACTGGGTTCGTGAGCATCGGGGAATCTATCGGCTGGCCAGCTTTCCGCGAGGCGAGCGCCCTGACCTGATGCTTTGGTCGCTCTGGTCCCGGAATAGGGGCGAGGCCGCCCAGGGTGTCTACAGCCATCAAACTGCCCTGAGCCTTCACGATCTTTCGGACGTAATGCCAGCGAAGCTGCACATGACTGTCCCTAGAAGTTTCCGGCGAAACAGTGAAATTCCCCGCGTGGTCGTCCTGCATTTCGCTGATCTCCCTCAGAGCGACATCGGAGTTGCTCATGGAGTGCGGGTAACAAGGCCTATGCGAACAGTTCTTGATCTGCTGGCAGGTGGAGAGGTGCTGCTTGCGACGCTTCGGCAAGTAGTGCGTGAAGGGCTACGGCGAGGGCTCATTCGCAGAGGCGAAATTGCGGAGGCTAAGAAACATCACGCCGATGGCAAGCAACTGCGAACCTTGTTTCAGAAAGTAGCCGCCTAATGGAACCCAAGAGGTACGCGACAGCCACAGCCTTTCGAAGGGCACTGGAAGACAGGCTTCAGGATATTGCCGGGAAGGAAAGCGTTGACTTGCAGCGTCTGCGGCGTCAGGTTGCCTTTGACCGGTTCTTGGCGCGCCTATTTCAGGCGGCACAGCCTAGCGCGCTACCTTGGGTACTGAAGGGTGGTTATGCGATGGAGCTGCGGATCAAGGCAGCGCGCACGACAAAGGATATTGACCTGACAATGCGCAGCGTCTTCACTTCTGGCGAGAAAAAAGGCGACAAGAAGAATCTGGCCGTACTGGAGAAGCTACAAGAGGCCGCTGCATTCAGTAGTGACGACTTCTTTGTTTACACGATAGGTGAGCCAATTTCTGACTTGGATGCTGCCCCGTATGGTGGCGCAAGGTTTCCCGTCGAAGCTCGCCTCGATGGCCGCGTATTCGTTGGATTTCACCTGGACGTAGGGATAGGCGATGCCGTGATGGAGCCGCTCGAAGTCATCGAAGGGCGCGATTGGTTGGGGTTTGCCAGTATTGCGAGCCCATCGTTGTACATGATCCCTCGCGAGCAACAGTTTGCCGAAAAACTTCACGCCTACACTCTGCCGCGTCACGGAGCGGTGAATAGCCGCGTGCGAGACCTGGTGGACATGGTTCTCTTAATTCATTCCGGCACCTTGGCCAAGGCCAAGGTTGCTGAAGCAATCCGTGTCACGTTTGATCGCCGAGGGACTCACGCCGTGCCGAACCTGCTCCCGCAGCCGCCTAAAGATTGGCAGAAGCCTTACGATGCGCTTGCCAAAGAGTGTGGCTTGTCGGGAGCAATAGACGGTGCTTTTGCGATCTTGGATACCTATCTGAGCGAAGGTGGGATTGCTGAAACTAAACTGAGAGAATCATAGCAGCGAGTTTCAAATGAACGAGATTTGGAGGATCGTTGTGGACTATATCGAAAAGAATTTGGTTCCTGGAGAGACCGTGCTTTACAAAACTCGACTTCACTGAGTCCCACCGATCACCTTCAAGCAACCAAGGTCTACGCAGTCCGTCGAAAAACTCCAGTACGATCTTCAGTAAGCCTGATGGGACCTACGAGTGCCGGCACTTTCAGGTCATTACAGAAGAACATTATCTCTGAGCCTTGCGAAGCTGACCGCGCGCTGTATCCAATGTTGTACGCGACATGCCGCGCGCCCTTATAAAGTTCACGGATGGGTCGCACGTTGTCATACGATACAATCCACCGCTGCCGCATGCTCGTTTCATTCATGAAGGTGGCGATGTGCTTATGGTCTTCATGCTCGTAAAAGTCGTAGTAAAGATCCCGACCTTTAACGTAGTAGGGCGGGTCGAGGTAAATGAGCGTTTCTTTGGGCCAACGTGAAACACCGTTTTTCAGAAATTTCAGCGCATCCTGGCGCGTAAGCTTGATCCTATTGCCCATCTTCGCGATTGCCTCGATACGACGAATCAGTTCTTTCGCGTTGTATCGAGCGTCAATCTTCCATGGGCCTGTTTGATCCCGGCCGCCAATGATTCCGCCATTGAGTATGCCGGAGCGGTTTGTCCGGTTCAGGAAGAAGGTTGCAAAGCCGAGCTTCACATCATCGTGATCAGAAGGGTTTCCGACAATCCGCTTCTGTTTATCCCACTGAGCGACAGTTAAGGGCGTCTTGCTCACAAGTCGGCAGAATTCTTCTGTGTTGCGCAGCACGCTTTTCCAGAAAGCATGTATCGGTTTGCTCACATCATTGATATGAATGCATGAAACGTATTCATGGAAAAGAAGTTCAAGCGCAATTGCCGCTCCTCCCGCGTACGGCTCTACGTATTCGCCGTCTAGCAGTCGGTTCTCTTTCATGAGGCTTTTTACATATGCGGCCAGCTTTGCTTTGCCGCCCGGATAACGCAGGGGGGTGAAATGGATTAGGTGCCGTTGAGCAGGTTCGCTCATGGCCAAATCTTCTCAAAAAATGGTTGCGCGTTGTCCCAGCCAGTCACCAGATGCGTGTCTGTCGGCGTGAAGAACCGATTGTGAATATACGCATGCAACGTATCTATAGAGAATGGATTCTGAGAGTCGTTCATAGCTGTCAGCACGCCCTTGAAATCCTTTTCCGGTGCGCCTTTGGCGACCATGTGAGCGATGGTCTCCTTAACTTTGTCCTTCAGTTTCTTATCCAAAATGCGTGGGCTCTTGGGGTCTTTGAATGTGAGCGTACTGCTAGCCTTGCTCACTAGATATTCGTCCACTGACATTTCCAGAAAAACTCTCAATAGCACGCTGATCGCGTGCACATGCTTGATGAGCAAAAGAACTTTAAGTTCTTTGTAAATCCCGTCGATCTTTGCCGTGGTGACATTGAGTTTGCATGATTTTGGAATGATTGTGGTGCGCGGAGATGTCCGACCGGCCCGCGACTTCTTAGCTGGCGACGGCGGCTTCGCAGCAAAATCCTTGTCAGTAATGCCTTCCACCGCAAGGGCTGTGCCAGTCTTCCTTGACAGGTTCGGCCTGTCTGATGCCTTCAACTTTCCGATGTAGGCGTTCTGCTGATCCTTCGACTTAAGCTTAGTTACATTCCAGTCTTTTTCCAGCCAGATCGAGAACCATTCGCTTCAGGGGCTTCAGGGCTTCCTCGGGGGGAAGTTCTGTCTGAAGTTTTCCGCCTGTGATTTCAAAGCCGATGGCTGTTCTGACGCTTGGCGTCGAGAGAAGCCTGTCAAGCGTTGTCAGCGGGAACTTACCCGCGATCCTTTCCTTGTCCTCGTCGCTGAGACCGCCATGCTCCAAAACAAAATCCAATGCCTGTAAAGCCGGATCGCGACCTCGGAATCGCGAACCAGCTATCGCGGACCAGTTAACAATCCCGCGTCCCGCATCTGCTCCGCTATGACGCTGGCGTAACCAGTCATTCCCCTCGGTTCGATCTGTAACCTCGTAGCAATCAACGGGTTCAATTTTCGTTACATCGAAGGTCAGCGCGGCCTTCTGCAATTTGTTTCTGAAAGCCTCGGGCATTTCCAGCGTGGTTAGGAGAGAAGGATTCTTTAGCAACTTTGCAGCGAGAACACGACGATTACCTTCCAGCACGATAAACTTATCGGCCCGTGCTTCAGATCGCAGCACAAGGCAACGATCCATCGGATTGAGACCCTTCGCCGCTATGCTTTCGGCCAAGTTAATCAATCGGACTTTTTGCTCGTTCAAAATCTTCTGCATCGCATCGCGCTGATCGGTGGCGAGCGTAATGCGAGGATTTTCGAGGTCTAGATCAAGGCTATCGATTTTGAGTGGCTTCGGCGGCACTATTGTTCCCGCTAATCCTATATCACGAATACCAGGAGGGCTGTACAATTCATTCCGGGCTGCCGCCTCTCGACAACCTCACCGAGCGTGAGTGTGCTGTCGATTTGTCCGCTGGCTTGCGAACTCGCGACTCTAACGAGGGATTTTCGGAAAGCTGCGAAAGAAGCTATACGCTTCCAGTTCGGTAGTTTCACGCGAGGGCCACGCTGCTGCAACTCTAGTTTGGTATTGCTGTGCCAGAATGCGCCGGGGAGAGCGAAGATTTCGAAGGCAACAAAAGAGCGGTGGGCAAAGTTCAGGGCTGAAAAGGCTAAGAAAGGGAAGTAGTCGTTTCACCTTGCGGACGGCAAGACTCCGCGCATCACCCGAAGGAGTTTGGCAACACTGCGAGCGACGGATTGACTTTCTTCAAAAGGCGGTCTTTCTGTTCGCCTGAATTATTCCGTCATTGTTCTGTGCGCGCCGGGGCGAATCAATTGCAAGCTGAATGACACATGCGCCGCAGTCGGCAACACCGCGTGAAAGACTCGGGAATGCGCCTGCGAATTCCGATGAAATCGTCTGTCATAAAAATGTAGTACTAATTGCGATGAATCGAGGCAAAATGCGAACGAAAGGTGAACAAAGAAGGAGAAAGTGATTCGTCCGGTTTAGTCGCAACTTGCTGATTTTCTTCGATTAGTGCCAACTCCGGCAAGTTCTGGTGAAGTTGGTCGTTCGGCTGTTAACCGAAGGGTTGCTAGTTCGAATCTAGCCCGGGGAGCCAAACTTTTCAGCAACTTGCGGAAAGTTTTAAGATTCGATTTACTGTCCGAACTGTCAAATTGGTTCCCGGTCAAAGATTCTGCTCTGCTTCGGGTGCTATTACTGTTCCGCACTTTCCTTCTTTCCTGTTGGGTCACTGCCCATGCTGCTCGTCCCTCACAAATTGTGTCTGGCAATCCCCTGTTTGTTTAGGCAATGAACTTCGCCACCAGAAGTTTTCGGTTTGAACGTTCGCGTAGATTTGTCGTCCAATGCCATGTTTACAATGCGCTCACCATGGGCCGCAGCGTTTCCCTATCAATCTCCAAGTTCTGTATGCGAGAGGACTTTTGGGAGGCGTACCTCCAACACATCCTGCCTGATATCGGCAGAGACTGCGGCTGGGTCTATTTCCGTGGGCAGACTGGAGGAAAAGAAGAATCGCCCGGAACGCTGCGATTCCTCCTGCGGTTCGCTGAATTCCGCGCCCTCAGCACAGGATAATCCGCAAATGGTTAAGCATCGCGGCTGGACATTGATTTTCAAGTCTTCCGGACGATAGCCGGACACGCTCGCAACGGCAATGTAAGTATCGCCAGGATCTCCCAGTTCGATGGTTACAGGTTGAAATACTTCCGATTCAGCTTGAAACCAGTCTTCACTATCGTGCCCATGTTCATTTCCCCGGCTCTCAAAAAGTTCATAGGCACGTCGTGCCACCAGATCGAAAACGCTTTTCATATGCCGATCGATTTCGTCCTGGGAAACGAATAAGTGATCGAAGTTAGATTTCTTCATCTGAGTTGCCGCGGATGATTGCTGTCTCACGTTTCGTCCTCCTCATTTCATGTGAAGTTGAACATCTCGATTGCACCTTGAAGGAAATCGGCGAATAGAGCCTCGACACAGATGCAAATACTTCAGTCAGATGTCGTCCCATTTGTTCTCGCTTTCGACTAAAGCCGTAAGCCCACGGAGGTATGTTTTGGGGAAATCTCCGTCCCCATCATTCCTGAAAAACGCGATCCGCGTGCGCGATGAAGCCAAGCCTTGACCACCTGCATAAATCTCGTTGTGGCAGCTTTGCCTATAGTCCTGTGCAGCCAAGTAGACAGTTCGAGATGGACGCGGAATTGACGGGGGGATGGAAAGTTGGCGAGCACGTCCACACGCACTTTGTCTTCAAAATCCATTCGATTCCAGGGCAATTGCGCTGCCGCTCCGTAGAGCTGTGGCATATTGGGAACAAAGAGCTCCTCTAAAGCCATAAGATCCTCCCTGATTGTAGTTCTCAAGATTCCCGCGCGCTTCTGACCATCTTCGTAAGTGCTTTCGCGCTTCAAGCATTCCTTGTGCACCGTTTGTGAATCTAGTGGACTGAACTCCATGCTCGTCACAGCACTTCAGATTCCATTCGGCGATCTTCAATGACACCACAGGCGATTAGTCGCACGGAGGACTTGAACTGGCGACACAATTGGCACAAGTTCGCTTCTAGGACAAAGATGGGCAGGGAGATAAGCTGGGGACGAAGACCTCATACTTCAATCTCCGTTCTAAGCGATTTTGACTTACGGGAAGATTGGCGAGCAGCCTGAATCTCAGAGAACTCCGGATCTCGTTCGGTTTGCTAACAAATAATGTTCGCTTTGAACACGTTGTTAAATGAAAGAATTAGGTTACGGTCCGGCTTACTTCATCGAACGGCTCCCAGACCAAAGGATTTATCAACCACTGGATTTTCCCATTGGATGGCATTGGAGTTGCTCATGAAAGATGGCATGGCGTTCTGTAATCTTAAAAAATAGGCGTCGTGCAGTGTTCCGCGCGCCGAACGTCACAAAAGGTGCAAACCGAACTCTCGTTCCCTGCTTGCGGAGGTCCACTAACAATGCCAACAGAACCACATTCATCTGAAGCAATCTCCCTGAGTGTGGGGCAGGAGGCGCGCGAGATCCGAGTTTTTGAGTCAAGTGCTGTGCGGACTAAGCAACTCGACGAGTTGGAGCGGTTGCTGAGTCTCTGCGAAGTTCAACCCATCCGTTCTGGTATGCCCTTACCTCTTGGAGCGCGTACGAGGGGCAATGGAGTGAACTTTGCGATTTTCAGCCGGCACGCCACCGGCGTTCGCCTCGATTTATTCGATCACATCGAGGATTCCGTGCCGGCGCGAACTATCCTGCTCGACTCCGCCCGGAACAAGACGGGCGACATTTGGCACATTTGGTTAGAGGGGATCTATCCCGGCCAACTTTACGGATTTCGCTTTGCTGGACCCTACGCTCCTCACGAAGGTCACCGCTTCAATCCGGGTAGGCTCGTGGTGGATCCTTATGCGACCGCAATCGCGTTAGTTCCGGGATGCGACTTTCTCCCTTTGCTTGGCTATGATTCTTCAGCGCCTCAGAAAGACCTGTCTTTATGGGAAACCGATGACGCGGCTAGCGCGCCGAAGTGCATTGTTACCCAAGGGGATTTTGATTGGCGGGGAGATCAGCCGCTCCGCCGATCGTGGGAATCGACGGTCATTTATGAACTCCATGTGCGGGGTTACACCGTTCATCCCACTGCCGACGTTTCATTCCCAGGGACGTATCGCGGCCTAGTCGAGAAAATACCGTATCTGAAGGACCTCGGGGTGACAGCCGTAGAGCTGATGCCAGTCCAGGAATTCAACGAGAGCCACCTCTTGCGGGTCAACCCGCAGACAGGCGCGCGGCTCAAGAACTATTGGGGATACGATCCACTTAGTTTCTTTGCCGCTAAAGCATCATACGCCAGCGTGCGGGAAGCGGGCGCGCAAGTGATCGAGTTCAAGGAGATGATTCGGACGTTTCATCAGGCCGGGCTCGAGGTAATCCTTGACGTAGTTTTTAACCACACGGTCGAAGGCAATGAACTGGGACCTACACTCTGTTTTAGGGGAATCGACAATGAGATCTACTACTGGCTCGATGACGACAAGCGCTTTTATCGTGACTTTACCGGGACGGGACAAACAATCAACGCGGCGCATCCGGTGGTGCGTGATCTCATCCTGGACGCACTGCGTTACTGGGTGATGGAAATGCATGTCGATGGCTTCCGTTTCGATCTCGCCTCCGTACTCGGCCGCGACCGCAGCGGCCAAGTTCTGGCGGACGCGCCTTTGCTGGAGCGTATCGCCGAGGATCCGATCCTGCGCGACGCGAAGCTGATCGCCGAGGCTTGGGATGCCGCCGGCGCATATCAGGTAGGATCTTTTTCGGACCTTCGCTGGGCGGAATGGAATGGCCGTTTTCGCGACGACGTGCGCCGGTTCTGGCGAGGAGACGAAGGCATGATGGGCCACTTTGCCAACCGGATCTGTGGAAGCTCAGATCTATATCACGAATCGGGTAAGGAGCCGAAGTGCAGCATCAATTTTGTCACTTGTCACGATGGGTTCACGCTAAACGACCTGGTTAGCTACGCGGATCGAAATAATGATGCCAACGGAGAGAACAATAGAGATGGATCATCTGAGAACTACAGTGCGAACTATGGCATCGAAGGGACAACGGACGATCCGGCAGTCGAAGCGGTGCGCGTCCGCCAGATCAAGAACTTCCTGCTGACAACCGCCATCTCCCGAGGCGTACCCATGCTGCTCGGAGGAGACGAGTTCCGCCGCGGCCAGCGAGGAAACAATAACGCCTACTGCCAGGACAACGAGATCAGTTGGCTCGATTGGTCGTTGCTGCAGCGGAACAGCGGAATCTTTCAGTTTGTTCGCGGCGTGTTTGCGCTTCGCCGGGATCACCCAGTGCTGCGGCGGGAAGCTTTCTACACGGACGAGGATATCTGTTGGTTCAATCCTTCCGGGAAGATCCCGGATTGGTTCGATCCTTGCCAAAAATGCTTGGCGTGCTTGATTCGCAGCCACGACGTGGCCGACCTGTTCTTGATGTTCAACGCCGGAAGCGAAGCGGTCAGCTTCGCCGTGCCGCCGGCATGTTCCCCACGTTTTTGGCGCCTCGCGGCCGACACTGCAGAATCGTCACCGCCCGGTATCTACAGCCCGGGAGAAGAAGCCGTGCTCGCAACCCCCGCGAGCTACCTTGTCCAATCTCGGTCCAGTGTAATTCTGGTGGCACGCTAATCGAGGAGCGTGGTTCCCTTTACGCCCCAGATCTCTCGCGCGTACTCTGTGACAGTACGATCGCTCGAAAACTTCCCCATACCCGCCACGTTCAAAATCGCCATCTGTGTCCAGCGACCCCGGTCGCGGAACGTGCTACCTGCTTTTTCCTGCGCTTCGACATATGGAGTGAAATCCGCCAGGTGGAAATGCTCGTCGTTTGCATCCAGAATGCTGGCAGAGATCCATGCGAAGAGGTCCGGTTCGTGAGGACAGAACAGATTGGACGAAAAACTATCGACGACTCGCTTCACGCGCGGATCGCGAGCGTAGTACTCCAAGGGCCGATAGGATTTCTGCTCCTGCATGGCCCGAATTTCGGCCACTTTCAGGCCGAAGATGAACATATTGTCCCCGCCCACTTCCTGCAGGATCTCGATGTTGGCGCCGTCGAGAGTGCCAATCGTGACGGCTCCATTCAGAGCCAGCTTCATGTTGCCGGTTCCGGATGCTTCTGTTCCGGCGGTCGAGATCTGCTCGCTCAGATCGGCGGCGGGGATGATCTTCTCCGCCAGCGAGACGCGATAGTCGGGTATGAAGGCCACCTTGATCCACTGGCTGGCCCGCGAATCGTTGTTGATCACCCGCCCGACGTTGTGAATCAACTTAATAATCTGCTTCGCGAGCCAATAGCCGGGTGCGGCTTTTCCCGCGAAGATATAGGTCCTCGGCACAATGGGCTGACGGCCGTCCTCGACCAGCGACAAGTACTCGTCAATGATGTGCATCACGCTGAGCAACTGCCGCTTGTAGACGTGGATCCGCTTCACCTGAATATCGAAGAGGGAATCGGGGTCGACCTTCAGCCGGGCGGTATCCTGGATGATTCTTGCCAGTCTCTCCTTATTCGAGCGCTTGACTTTCTGAAACTCCGTTTGAAAGCCTGCGTTCGCCACATGGGATTCGAGATCCCTCAGCCGAAAGAGGTCGGTGAGCCAGTATTCTCCGATTGTGGAGCTGATCAAATTCGCCAACGCAGGATTCGCGTTTAGCAGCCACCGCCTTTGGGTAATGCCATTGGTCTTGTTGTTAAATTTTTCCGGAAAGATCTGAAAAAAGTCCGGTGCCAGAGATGTCTTGACCAATTCGGTATGAATTCTGGAGACCCCGTTTATCGAGTGACTTCCCACCATCGCCAGGCTGGCCATGCGCACCTGTTTGGGCTCGGACTCCTCAATGATCGACATTCGTCTGAAGCGCTCGACGTCCCCCGGATGGGCAACAGAAACCCGATCCAGAAAACGCCGGTTGATTTCATAGATAATTTGCAGGTGACGGGGAAGCATGGACTCGAACAGGGGAACCGGCCACTTCTCCAGTGCTTCCGGTGCGAGCGTATGATTGGTATACGCGAGAGTCTCCTGCGTGATGGTCCACGCCTCCTCCCACTCCAATTCTTTTTCATCCACGAGGATACGCATTAACTCCGCGACCGCCAGGGCCGGATGCGTGTCATTCAACTGAAGCGCAACCTTTGAGGAGAAATCCTGAAATCTGCCGTGTTCCTGCTCGAATCGGCGGACGATATCCCGCATCGCGCAGGCGACGAGAAAGTATTCCTGCACCAAACGCAGCTCTCTACCGGCGACAAATGCGTCCGAGGGATAGAGCACCTTCGAAATGGTTTCGGAAGCAATCTTTTGCTGGACAGCCTTGAAGTAGTCGCCGTCATTGAATATCCGCATGTCAAAGTCGCGCGAGGAACGAGCTGCGTAGAGGCGCAAGCGATTCACGGTCCGGCCACCGTAGCCGGAGATCAGCATGTCATGAGGAATCCCGATCAGGACCTTCCAATCCATCCACATGGGGTTGTAGCTGCCCTTGCGATCGACGCCGTGCTCGATACGGCCATAGACGGGCACCAGGCAGGCTTCCTCGGGGCAGGGGATCTCCCAGGGCGTACCCTGCGCCAGCCAGTTTTCCGGCTTCTCTTTTTGATATCCATTGTCTATTTCCTGCTTGAACAGACCGTACTCATAGTTGATGCCATAGCCACACGCTGGAATCCCGAGCGTGGCGAAAGAATCCAGGAAGCACGCAGCGAGACGGCCCAGCCCGCCATTGCCCAACGCGGCGTCTTCTTCACACTGTTCCACGGTTTCCAGATCGGCACCGAGATTGTTCAGCGCCTGGCTGTATAATTCATGAACCCCAAGGTTATGAAGATGATTTCCGAGTGATTGCCCAATAAGGAATTCAATGGAGAGGTAATTGATGCGCTTGGGGCCGTCCCGCCGGTATCGCTCCTCGGTTTCGAGCACCCCGTCCACCAAGCGATCCCGGACCGACAGAGCAACAGCGTTGAAGAGTTCTCTGCCTGAGATTTCGTTCCAAGGTTTTCCTAACGAATACCTGGCATGGCGACGGATGGATTCTTGGATGGCGGAAACCGAGTCTGCCACGGCAGATTTATGAATACCCTCAGTGTTCGAAAGCATGCACTGCCTCCTCCTTAGTGCCGTGGATATCAAAAATCCGATGCATGCGCACGAGTTCGAAAAGCCCCCGCACCTGTTTCGACATGCCGCACAGTTTCAGGTCTCCGCCCTTGGCGCCCAATTGGCGGAGGCAGGAGAGCATGGCGCCTAGTCCGGAACTGTCCACAAAACGCAGCCGGCTCAGATCGAGAACCAGCCTGGTATTGTTTTCCAACACAGGCGCAATGTCGCGCTTGAACTCCCCGGCGTTGCTGGCGTCCAGTTCATCCACCGGCATCGTAGCGACGGCGATGCTGCCTATCTTGTCGACGGCTATTTCCATTGGAGTCTCACTTTCCTCCCGTTTTGCGGGTCTTTACCAGTGCAATGCAGTTTCTGCCGCGTTCATCGCGAGAGTACCTTACTTCATCGACGTTCTTGGAGATGATGTGAACGCCGAATCCGGAGTCGCGCGAGCCGTCGAACAGCGGCGGTGTCGCTGTTGAGGGGTCAAAAGCATCTCCAAAGTGATGCAGCTGGATCTCGACACGGCCCGGGAATGCTTTGGCGTCGACATGAATCGGCTGATCTTCGCGGCCGTGATAGGCGTGCTCCATGATGTTGCTGGCCGCCTCGTCGACCGCCAGTTCGAGCGCGGCAACGCTATCTTCGTCCAGCGGTGGATCAGGAAGATTGCGGCAAAAGGAGCGCACGAATTCGCGCACTTGCCGGAGTTGTTTGAGATCGCTGCCGATATCCAGCTCCTGCCGTGCGATGGGGAATTGCCTTTCTTCCACCCGGATTGCCACGCTGGTTAGATCGTCGGTGAGTCGTCCCGATCCGGTGAAGGCAGCGACGGCTTGGCGAACGGCCTCCGCCAATGACGTGGGATCCAGTTGGCTGTTGCTCGCAATACACTCCTCCAGGCGCTGTGGCCCAAACAGTTCGCCAGTGGAGCTCCGCGCTTCGGTGATCCCGTCCGAATAAAACAGGAACAAGTCTCCGGGCTCGAAAGGAACGGAGATCTGATCGTAGATCTCGCCTTCCCGGATTCCCAGAGGCAGGTTGTCTCCGTGCAATATCTCATGGTGCCCTGTTTTGCCGTGTAAGTGAACGACCCCTGTGTGCCCACAATCGACGAGATCGAGGCTGCATCTGCCCATGTCGAATCGGGCGTAGCACAAGGTCACGAAACTATCCAGATCGATCAAATGCCGCACCAGTTCCGCATGGGCGAGCATCACGATCTCTTTGGGCTCCGGCAGAATATTATTCCTGGATAAGATCATCAAGTCGCTGAGGGCTCTGACGAAATGACTCTTAGTAGCGGCCCCCAAGAGCGCCGCGGGAACCCCTTTGCCCATGACGTCTCCAACGATCACATCCAGGGACTCATCCGAGTGCCTGAAAAAGGCGTAAAAATCGCCGTCGATTCGCTGGGAGGGGATTGTCAACGCGGCCACCCGAAGTCCGGGAAAGTCCACGGGCGGTTGATCGAGCAACAAGGTCTGCTGGATTCTGAAGCCGATCTCGATCTCCCGTTCCCGTGCTTGTTCCAACTCCTTACTTGCTGCCTGGAGCTGGGCGGTTCGTGCAATGACGCGCTGCTCCAGGCCGGTATTGAGGGCGCGTATTTCCGCTTCCGCGCGCTTGCGCTTCGCGATGTCCACACGAAGCGCAAGCGCGAACGCACCGATAAGTACAGGTCCCAAAACACTGCCAAAAAGAAAGAACACATTGGCTCGATGGTTAGCCTGTTGAGTCGCCTCGTTCCGTTGTCGCAGAAGATCGATTTCGGCGTTTTCAATATCTTCGAGTACGATGCGAGTGTCGCCGAGGCTCGTTCGCACCAAAGTCTGCAGTGGCGATATTTTTGTCGGAAGCCGTTCGGCGCCCCGCGAGTTGATTTCGACTTGAAGGGCACGAATCACGCTGTTCACTAAGGGCTCTAGATTGTCGATTCTGCGTTGTTGCGCGGCGTCATCAACGGTCAGCTTGCGCAGGCTCTGAAGATGCTCACCGATGTTTCTGGTCGCCCGGCTATACGATTTCACGTAACCGGCATCCCCTGTGATCACAAAGCTCAGTGCAGAGGTGTCGGCACGGTTCAGGCTGTCTCGGGTCCCCTGAAGTTCCAGCAGTACGGCGTGGGTATGGGATACTCGCCGGCTATCCTCGTTCACCCTGCGTATTATCGTGCGGTATTGCAATACACCGAACCCCGAGATACTGGCCAGCGCGAGAAGAATGGCAGCCGCGATTTTTCGTTCCAGCGATGATTTCATGCTGATCGACTCAGTGAGTGACCTTGGGCATCCAATTTGTGGATTTTCTCGGACTCCATCGTGATCGCCTGATGACTTGCTATCGCCAAAACCTGCGTGAGTACTCGAAAGTTCCGACTACTGCTTCCCAATAAGGCCAAGTCGCCGGGATCGGTGCGTTAAAATTCCTTGAAACACCTAGTCCTTGATCTCGTAATCGACCATTTTCTTGTAAAGGAGACGACGATTGATCTGTAAACGGTTTGCGGCCTCCGTTTTGTTTCCTGCCGCATCTCGAAGGGCGTTTTTAATCAGATGTTTCTCCAATTCCGCAACCGACTTGTGAAAGGGGAGAGAGAAAAGATCGACTTGCACTTCGCGCGAACTTCCGCTCTGTCCAGTTTCAACTCGTGTGGGAAAGTGGTTTGGCATCACGACACGGCCACGAGCCATCACGACTGCTCGCTCGACCATGTTTTCGAGTTCTCGGACATTTCCGGGAAAGGAATATGCTTGTAGCATGAGGATCGAGTCGTCTGAAAAGCCGACAGTGGGGATGTTGTTCTCTTCGCTGTAGCGCCGCAGGAAATGTTCGGCCAAGGTTACGATATCCGAGCGGCGCTCCCGCAGCGGCGGCACGGAAATACGTACAACATTCAACCGGTAAAACAAATCTTCGCGAAAGAGTTTTTCGGCCACGGTGGCTTCGAGATCGCGATTTGTTGCCGCCAGCACCCGAAAATCTCCTGCAATTGTTTCAGTCCCGCCCACGCGCTCAAATGTTCGTTCTTGTAAGACTCGCAAGAGCTTCGCCTGAAGGCTCGGTGACAGTTCTCCTATTTCGTCAAGAAAGATAGTTCCACCTTCGGCTAACTCAAACCGACCGATCTTCCGAGTAATGGCGTCGGTGAATGCTCCGCGTTCATGGCCGAATAATTCCGACTCCAGCAGGTGATCCGGCAAAGCGGCGCAATTGACGACAATAAAGCGTTTGGCCTTTCGCTGACTGTATTTGTGAATCGCCTCCGCCACCAGTTCCTTACCCGTTCCGGATTCTCCACAAATCAGGACGGTCGAATCGGTTTCCGCAACTTTTCCGATCATTTTAAATACTTCCAGCATTGGCCCGCTTGTGCCAATGAGCCGCCCGGCGGGGGGATTTCCATTGTGCCCAGCTTTTGACCGCAACTCCGCCACGTCGCGATTCAGCGATGAATGTGCCAAGGCTCTTTCCGCGGTGAGTGAAATCTCATCCAGGTCGAACGGTTTGGTGACGAAGTCATACGCACCAAGTCGAACGGCTTCTATCGCGCTGTCACTGGAACCGAAAGCGGTGATCACAATAACGGGAATCATGGCGAGATGCGGGGCATCCCGCAGATACCGAAGAATCTGTTCACCACCCATTTCAGGCATCTTCCAATCGCTGAATATAAGGTCCGGGATGGAGTGGCGAAGAAGTTCAATGGCTTCAACCCCATTGGAAGCCTCCAGGACCGCATATCCCCTCTCACGAAGAATTTGTGCGAGTGTCCTTCTTAGGTTGGCTTCATCGTCAATAATAAGAATAAGATCACTCATGAGGTTTCTATCCCTGCATCTGGCTTGCGTTCACTGCCTCAATCTGCAAAGGAATGCTGATGTGCACAACGGTTCCCTGGCCTTGCACGCTCTCGACGTGAATTTCTCCGCCATGCGCCCTTACGAATTCGTGGCAAATTGATAAGCCAAGCCCTGTTCCCGACGGTTTCGTCGTGAAAAACGGGTCAAAAATGCGGTGAAGTGCATCGATGCCAATCCCTTCGCCTGCGTCGCGAAATTCCACGCACGTTTGCCAGGCGGTTGCCGCAGCATTCATTTCGGATGACACGCTACAGCGGAGGATTCCGCCGGATTCTGACATCGCTTCGATGGCGTTCTGAATTACGTTGTCGAAAACCTGCGCCATGCGGTTCTGGTCCACCTGCACGGGCCTCCCATCTCGGATGAAGTCAGTGGCGAAGTGGACACCAACGCGCTGCGCCTTATCCCGAAAAGTGTCCAGCCGTTGTTGGATGAGGCGGCTCAGATTGATGGATTCTTTCTGGAGGTGCACGGGTCGTGAAAAACTTAGCAGTCGGCTGACCATGCCATTGAGGCGTTCGATTTCCTCAAGCGCCACCGCGCATGATTCGCGGAGGCTTGCATTCGATGTAGCGCGCTCGCACATTTGTATGCGTAACCGGATTGTCGCGAGAGGATTGCGAACTTCATGCGCGACTCCGGCAACCAGCCGCCCCAATGCCGCGAGCCTCTCGGCATGACGTAACCTGTTCTCAATTTCCTTCTCGCGCTCTAAATTCTCCTTGAGCGTTGCGCCCAGGCGATTGATCGCTCGCGCAATCTGCTGGATTTCATCGGGGTCGCTGCTGGTTGGAATTTGTGACGCGAGATTTGTTTCCAGACTTCCGAGCCCGCTTTCGATTTTCCTAACTCCGCTTTGCAGGTTACGGACAACTAGCAAAGTCAGAACGACACAGAATAAGGCCGCAATTCCCAAACCAACGGCAATCAGATACGCTCGAAATCGGTTCGATCCGGGCAGGCTTGACAGCCGCTTCATGGTCCACGCACTCCCAACATAAACATCCCCGCGACGAACCGGGACCGCTTCTATAAGGATGATCTCGTTCACGTCTGTCAGGACTTGCTCTGAAAGTTTACGTGTAAGAACCGCCTTGTGGGCTACCTGAAGTATCGCAGGCTGTGCGTCAGCCGGAAGATCTGCCTTGTCCGGCGAGTCAGGAGTTCCATAGCGAGTCGGAAAAGAATAGCCGACCAGGGTGTTGTCCGTCATGGAGCAGAAACCACCCTCAACCCCATCGGCAGTTCGCAGGACTGCCCGGGTCAAACGTGTCAAAATCTCATCTGAGGGGGCTAGGGCGACACTGAGAGAGGGCTGTGCTTCATTTTGCGGAGCAGGCTGTGCGCTGTCCTCATATTCGCGTGCCAGCGCATTCGCTGCGTCGGATAAATGTTTCTTCTCGTCAATAAGAACGGACGACTTCGTGTAGCGTAGGGCGGAGAACGTTGCAACCAGCACAGCGAGAAACAGAATGACGGAAAGTGTACCTAAAATCGTAATCTGCCATCTAAAGCTGAGTCTCGAAAGTGGAATATTTGAGAGCAATTCCTCGCCTCTCCGAAATATCTATCAAAGCCTAGGCACGCTTAACAATTAGCATATACCAAAGCAAATGGTTTGGCGGCCTATGTGCGATTCTTGAAGCACAGCGGAACTTGCGGGCCCTGGCTAGCGTCCATTGTTCCTCTCGGCCAGGGACTGTAGCACCTCTTCGTTGCTTACAGGGTCTCCGGGTGGCTGCGGAAAATCGCCAGCGCTCAGTTCGGTACGATTCAACGGGAGCGGCGCTGTCCGGCGCGGGGCAAATTCCACAAGATATACGGACAGGGCAAGCAGTAGCATGGCAGCTGTCAGGGACACCCGGGATGCCAGGAATTCCAGCGGGATCCAAAACGCCGCCGCGGATTCCGCACGCGATTGTTCCTCCCGAATTCTCGCCAAGACCCCCACTGCAAATGCCTGGTGCGGCTCGCTGGCTGGCTCCCAAGCTTGGCGGAGCAAGTCCCCAGCGAGCCTCGAATCTTCCAGTGCCGCGCGGCAATCCGGGCAATGAATTAGGTGTTCGTCAACTTCGGAGTCCGAGCTTCCCTCAAGGTAATCCTCAAGACGCGCTTCGAACTTCCGGCATCGCATCGGAACTCTCATTTTGCTAAACGCCTTCATCGCTTTGGGCATGAGATCCCGCGTTTGCGGTCAAACACATCAATTGGCAGGCTAGAATGCAAAGCCTCGGTACGCGATTCGCCATAATTCAACCCTGCGCTTTACCATCCTTGCGCACGCACGCCATAGTTACTCCGCCCTCTAAATCCAATGGGTGAGAGCCCCGTCGTATTCGCAACCCCGTCTGGAAGATTCATCGCACATTGCAAGACGATGTTCCGGGGGGCAAGAACGGATCTATGCCCTGTGTGGCATACCACCTTCTACAGACATGCTTGGCAGCGCGTGCTATCACTGCCGCTGCGTGGATAAGGTCAATCGCCCCTTGCATTTCAGCAAATCTGAGCAAATGGCGGGCCATTCCTAGTAAACGCTCGCTACTCGATGCAATGTTCAGGGCCTGACTTTGATCCTCGGAAAGCGAGCTTCCGTTTTCCGCAGCACGATGAATAAGGGAAAGTAGACATTCAACTCGATTAAGTTCTTGTTGCATTCGGATTGAATCATTTATGGAAGTTTCGTGCTCGGGTGGCATCAGGACAAGAGTGGGATACAAGGAGTCAGATCGAAGCACCCTTGAGATAACGATTTCAAGGGCTTGGGAAAGCTCTCTTGATGCCGCCGCGAATTCAAGCGCACCTTCAAAATCTCTCGCTTCGTAGAGCGCGAGCGCCTGACCGTACGTATGTTTTGCCTCGTCAAGAATTGGACTGAACCCCGGATTGTTTATATTCATGATCCTTATATAAGCCAGGATCGCCTGGATGCGGTGTATGCCGTCGTAGGCCTGCCCGATTCGCATCGCAGTATCATTTCTTGTGGTCCTAGATTGCGTCGCGACGGCCCGTGGCAAAGCGGCAGTCGAGCCTAAAAATGGTCGCACAGGATCCTCCCGCTGACATTCAATGGACCCTGCATTGGCTGCCGCCTGTGAGATGGCAGAGTGCGTTGGCTGCTCAAGTTCCTTGGATGAATATAGTTGGCGTTCCATGGTTCTCCATCTAGTGCGTCTTATCAAGGCGCTCTGATATCAATTTCAAATTCATGGAACTAAATTCGGATTTGATGGCAGCAATCAGAATGCCATGGCGGCGAGCAATGCCATAACATTACTAAGTTACTTAACTTCAAGCACTTCGATGGGCTTAGATCAGGTGGTCTTTGAAAACATCACCATACTGGGCGGAAAGCGAACGCGAACTGTGAAGAATACGAACAACTTGAAGATTTTTCCCATCCGTAAGTTGGTGCCTATCTATCCGTTCTAGCAAGTTGCGGAAATGATCAAGTCAGCAGGCATTTGCGTGCTCCTCAAGACGTTATCGGAGAGTTCTTCGCTAGACGATGCCCTCAATCTTGTTGCTCGTCACGCCGATATTCCCTGCGATTGGAATGGAACCCAAATTGCTCACACAGAAAGCCATGAGATCAAATTAACTGTCGTCGATTCATTTCCTAGGTGGAGGAACTGTTTATGTCCGGTCGAACGCTAAACCGTGAGCATGCAATTGTGGCGGATCTGACGCTCGCACTCCCTCTGTGGGCCAAACCTCTAATACCTCTAACGAAGTCTAATGAACTCCATTCACCGGCACGAGTTGGCAACACAGGTCTTCTGGCTGGCCAGTATGAATTGATCATGGATGACAAGACAGCCAGGTTCGAGAAAGACAAGAAGGTTGTAGCGGAGATCCCGTATCAATTAATACGGATTACGAAGCCACCTATGGATGCAATGGTTTTTCACAAAGAGGAACTCACCGAAATTGTGTTTGCTGGACAATCGATGGCGCTTGAGTTTACTGATGGCAGTGCATCGGTTTCACCGTCACCCAGTTCTTTCGGAAACCGCTGATTTGTTCCGGAATATCCGGTTTCGGGTCCATGAGAATTACTTTGCGCGTTTACCACGGGTTGTCACTTCGCTCGGAACTTCCAAGGAGGATTGCATGCCATCCGAGGTCGGATCGGAAATCGATCGTGAAAATGAAAAAGTGGTCAGCCTCATAATGGGAGGAGATCGAAAAGCGGTAGATCTTCTGTTCGCTTCGCATATTCCTCAGCTCCGCAGGACTGCCGCCGGGATGCTCGCAAATTCAGACGATTCAGAAGATGTGGTGCAGGATGGGTTGCTCTTGGCCTACCGCAAATTGAATCAATTCCAGGGCAGGGCTAAGTTCTCTTCCTGGCTGCACAGGATTGTGATCAACGCTGCACTGACGAAAATACGCAGGCAGAGATCAAAACCGACAACTTCTATTGATCAGGAGATCTCAAGTGAAGATACCTTGTGCATTGTGGATTTACTCGCCGATCCCCGACCGAACCCGGAAGAGGAATACATAACTGAAGAACGATCTCGCATACTTGCACGGGCGCTTGAAGATCTTTCAACAACGTCTCAGACGGTCATTCATATGTTGGATATCGAGGGGTTTACTGGAAGAGAGACAGCCAAAAGTCTGGGCATCAGTCTCACGGCGCTTAAGTCTCGCCATCTTCGGGCCCGTCGGTCGATTCTGCGGAAGATACAAGAATCACCTGAAGAATTGAACGCGCAATGAATATCCGGGCGTCGTATCCATGAAATGTTGGGGATTTCCTAAACCACACTTTCACTTTTAGCGGTGTCAAATGGCTTTGCTAATAGGAGGGAATATGTCATTGCAGAAGATACTGTTCCTTATCTTTCTTTTTACGTGTGGGGCTCTCAGTGCTCACGCACAGCGAGAATACGAAGTTACGCCGTTTTTTGGAGCACGCGTTGGCGGCAACATTGATGTAACCCAGCAGGGCAATCCTAATGTTGATTTTCTAAAAATTAAAAACAGCGAGGATTACGGCATCCTGGCGGGCGTATCTTTGTGGGATAATTTTCAGGCAGAGTTCATGTGGAACCGGCAGCCAACCGCCCTGAGCGCCCACAATCCGAACGATGGCACCTACACATTCTTATCCAACATGAACTTAGATTCATATCAGGCGGATATCCTCTACCATTTCAAGGGTCCGGACTCGAAGTTCCGACCTTTTATTGTCGGCGGCTTGGGGGTTTCGCATTTTGGTCTGCCGCCGGTCAATGGCCAGAATCCTTTAGGTTTCAGTAATCGTTTTTCCTTCAACCTGGGCGGTGGCGTGAAGTATTATTTCACTCAGCACTTCGGTGTGCGCGCCGAACTCCGATGGTCCCCATCACAAACCACTCAAGGCCAAACGCAATATTGTGATCCGTATTATGGCTGTAGTCCGACGATGGTCACGAATATGGCTGAACAAGTCCAGGCAAATATCGGACTGATCTTTCGCTTCAAATGAGTTTCATGCAGGCTGCAAGCTAGGAACGAAGCGACTCAAGCACGAGTTGGATATGGAGCGCTTGACAAGAAAATCCCAGGTTCCCTTCGGCTTCGTGGGAGCTGCGGAATTTGCTGGAGGCCGAGTCCCTATACCTATCTCCATGGCTGTATTCTTGGGGAATGAAACATCCTGCCCGTGCCCGATGAACTGTGTTTAGATGGACCGGCTGGCGCCAAAAGCTCCCATGGCCAAGCCGAGTGACTGTGAGCGAACAGCCAGTAACATCGCGATGCCAATCAATTTGAATCCGCCTGCGCCCCCTCCTGCCCGATTGAGGGGGTCTTCACTGACTGCCCCAGCCAGAGCGACAGAGACGCAGCGTGACACTGGTCCGCGCGGGGATATGCATTCCGTCCGGCAGGACGAGTTCGTTGAACTCTTCCAGGTACGATCATTAAAAAAGTAAATCAGCGGCCATGCCCTCCGCCACCACCACCGCCACCACCGCCACCACCACCGCCGCCTCCATGAGAACCACCACCGCCTCCTCCATGAAAACCACCACCACCACCACCTCCATGGAATCCACCGCCGCTCATTCCGCCCTGAGTGCCGCCTCCAAAACCCCTATAGGCATGACTGCCGCTCCATACGGGATGTGGCCCATAGTGTGGGCCCGGCCCCCAGGAATGAAAGTCTCGACCAAAATGCCGATAGTAATTTCCGCCGTAATATCCGCCGAAGCCTCCGTAGTAGTAAAACGGCGATTCTCCTACTAACCAAGGCGAGTAAAAGCCCCAGCCAAATGGACTGTAAAAGATTCCATCGCCGGGAAGGAATGTGTAGCAATCGAACCATGGATCCCACATCCATCCCGCATTGAACGTACCGCCGTCTGCATAGGTGCTGGCAGCATTCACATTGGCCTCGGCCTCGTATGCGGAGCGCAGACTACTCCAACGATATAAGTCGCTCGTATCATATTTCGCGGAATCGAACCCAACAGATTTCAACGGGTGCGTGTTGAGTGCTATCTGATGGCTGCCCTTTATGGTGAACCGTTTTCCATTGGAGTGATGCACGCTGGCTTCGCCTTTGAATACGCGCACTACACTTTGATCCGCATCGAAATCGTAGAATCCGGTCTTCAATAAACGTACGCTTGTTCCTCCTTCATTGACGCGAAGATCGTTTTCCTTGTGGATTTCCGCGACTTCAATTGTCGCCTCCCCTTTTTCTACTTCGATCGCTGTTTCGCTCAAGCTCGCCGACACCATCTTCACTGTGCTATGGTCGCCAACCCTCAAAAAGACGCCGGGAATCAAAAGCAATTCTACCTTTCCCTTGTCCGTCGTGAGAACTTGGCCGTCTGACAGGGTGGCGGCTCCTACCGATTTCGAGTCAACCGGCTGGTCGCCAAGTGCGGCCTGTCCTTCAACATAGTTCAGAGACCCGGGTTGGGCAGGCGCCTCCGTTTGGCTGGTCGGAGCCGACTGCACCTGATTCGCCGTCTGGTTCGGGGTGGCGCCCCAAGCCTGAGCGGATATCACCACCGCTACCGTTAATAATCCAACCGCTCCCTTTATGGAATACATAGTTTTTTACCTCTCTTGCTACCGCAAGGGTTTCCTTCAATTCGACAAACTTGATCGCATCTTCTTTCCAGGGTGCTAACACAACTGTTTCAACATCCTGCGGGCAAGTGCCACTGCGGGGTGCGACCGAAAATATAAGGACGACTAAAGTTTTGCGTCGCAATTGGAGGAGCCTCGTCCGCGATCAGACAAACAACTCTATAGAAGCAATGCGAATGCCATGTCAAAGGGAACTAGCGGCACCGATAGGCGCATTATTTTCATAGACTTAGAAGCAGTTGCGAAATGTGAGTTCACCACAGCAAAAATAGTGTGAATAAAGCGAACATTGTCCGCGAATAAAGCGAACATTTAAGAATAGGAATTCAGACTATGATGATTTTGTATTCGACTCCATTTTCGTTGAGCCAGAGTCACGGCGCATCTGGAAGCAATCTTCCTGGCTGGCGGGTGTGCAAGGACTCTGGGGTGGCAGTTCTGGTGGCATGAGACCTCTCCAGCGCCATTCATCACGGTGTTAGCACGACTCTCATTCTGTATTGTTTTTCTTAGTGTCTCTCACCGCACGCCAAAGTGGTGAAAGATGTGAACCTTCAGGCCGTCGATTGCCAACAGGAACACCAATACGATGACAAGCAACGAAGCAACCAGAGGCCAGGAAATGGGGGCCATCAGGATGCCGCTCGTGGCCATCAGGCTGACCACAACAATGTCAGTGGCCGAGCTCAAGACCAGCCAGCGACTAGGGAACGAATGCCAGAGACGATTGCGCTCGCGCACGAGGTAGACGTTGCCCTGGCCGGTGAAGACCAACATGAGGAAAACGAGGGTCTGGAGTTGCCGCAGTGGTAAGTGCAGGATGTCTCTGCCGGCAAAAAAGACGATGAATGAGAGAATCAGAACTAAACCGGCGAGCGCGCCGGCTGTGAGCATCAGAGTGCGGATGTCCCAACGGTCTGGCCGCGGCGAAAACGACACGCGGTCGGTAGCGATGGACATGGTGACGAAATCGTTGGTGAACAAGAGCAGAACCACGAGCAGAGGGGTAATCACAAACGTGCCGGTAAGAATCACGCCAACGCTGAGGAAGACGCCGATTTCGATCGTTTTGATGATTTTGTTTAGTGTGTACGTCAACATCCGCTGATAGATTCTGCGGCCGGTTTCGACGGCGCGGAGCACGCCCATGAGGCCACTCTCCGTGAGAACGATACTGGCAGCGGCCTTGGCTACATCGGTCGCAGTGGAAACGGCGATGCCCGCTTCAGCCTGCTTCAAGGCAGGAGCGTCATTCACGCCGTCACCCGTCATACCGACGACGTGTCCCTGCCGCTGAAGCGCCTGAACCAAACGAAACTTGTCTTCTGGGAAAACTCCCGCGAAGACGTCGTAATGTTCCGTCGCTGCCGCAGCGCCATCGCGCAAACTCTCGGCAGAGCCTACTCGATCGCCAATACCCACTTGCAGCGAGACGGCACGGGCGGTCGCGGGTCCATCTCCGGTCACCATAATGACGCGCACGCCGAGACTCTTAAGATTTTTCACAAGTGCTTCGGAGTCTTCACGAATGGGATCTTCAAGTCCAAGGAGACCGATAAGCTCCAGCGGGTCTTCTGTCCCGGCAGCGACGGCGAGAACTCGGGCTCCTCGCCCTGCGAGCCGTTCGACTTCGCCCGCAATACTTCCTGCATTGCGAACCAGAGAAATAAGCGCGTCCGGCGCTCCCTTGATGACGCGCAGTTTGCCCGCCGGCTGCTCGTAGATTGCTTCCGAACGTTTGGTGGACGTGTCGAACGGGATAAATTGAATACGTCGCGGAATATCGTTCAGTACCTTTTTCTCTTGCGCTGCCTCTAAAACGGCCAGATCGATTGGATCCTGAGTCGCTGCATCGGAGGCGAGAGCGGCCATGCGCAGCACTTCTTCTGAGCTTCGGCCTCCGATCGGATAAATCTGCGCCACGGCAAGTCGGTTCTGAGTAATCGTTCCGGTCTTGTCCGTGCACAATACATCCATCGCCGCCGCTTCCTCGATGGCGGAAAGGCGCGTCACGAGCACCGCGTGATGGGACATGTCGAGAGCGCCCAGTGCTGTCGCTACCGTGAACATTCCGGGCAAAGCGACAGGCACAGAGGCCACCAAGAGGATGAGAGCGAACGGCAAGACTTCCGACCAGGGCAGGCGTGCAAAGCCAGCGTATACGATCAGGGCGCCAACGAGGACGACATCAAGAATGACGAGATACTTCACAATGGCAAAGATGATTTCCTGTAAGTGGCTCGCTGTCTTCGCCGTTTTCACCAACTCGGCGGTCTTGCCGAAGTACGTATGCTTTCCTGTTGCCGTGACCTCGCCGCTCGCTTCGCCTCGTTTGATCCGCGACCCGGCGTAAGCGGTCGCCCCTGCGGATTTCTCTATGGGCAAAGACTCGCCGGTCAGTTCCGATTCATCGGCCTCCACAACGCCGTCGAACAGGCGAACGTCCGCGGGGGCAAGATCCCCCAAGCGAAGATGAATCACATCCCCGGAAACAAGTTGTTCGGCCGGGATGAGCTGCCAGTGGCCGTCGCGCAGCACGCGCGCCTGCACGGAGAGCCGTTTGCGCAAGAGATCGAGAGCGCGATTCGACTGATTTTCCTGCACAAAACTCAGGATGGAATTGAACAGCAGCAAGACACTAATGATGACGGCTTCATCCAGCTTGTGAACCAGGATCTCCAGCACAATCGTGGCTTCGAGCATCCAGGGAACCGGTGCCCATAACTTTTTCAGAGCCTGATGGATCGGATTCTGGACTACATCCTGAACAACATTCGTTCCGTTGGCCGCAAGGCGGCGCTGAGCCTCGTCGCTCGTCAATCCGGTCACGGAATCGGGGGCCGTGCTACTCATTGGTTCGTGCTCTCGCTGCATAGCCTCAATGGGTAGTCGCCGGTCAGGGTGAGTCTATTGATGCGTGTCTTGGCATTGGGGCTAGCAGGAGGTTGGTGCCGATGTATGTTTGTAAAGTTTTATCCATTTCGAGATCGAGAAGACGCCACGAGCGATGAGTGGTAGTAATTCGCTTTCTCTTGTCGGTTCTCCTGGATTCTCTCTCGAAAAAGAATTGGGAGAATTGCAAGGCTTCATTCGACGACCCAGATCGTGAAACCTTTGCCCTGGCGAACAAGTTCCTCCGCAGGGTCTCCATGAATGAGTTCTCCTAGCCACGAGAGCGACTTTCTTCCAATGACTACGGTGTCGCACTTTCGCATTTGTGCGAGCTTCAAGATTTCCTGGGTCGCTCGGCTCCCATCCACAAGATAGCAAAAATGGGCCTCGACTGCTGCGCGGGCTATTCCACCCTGACGTAGAACTGCATTAGCGCGGTCCAAGGCGCGCTGTTCCGTTTTCGCATCTGCGGAAATCCACCGGGACTTATAGGCTCGGAGGCGGCCCTTCTCTGGGCCTCTGAACTCGACCAGTTCGGGAGGAGGTGACGGGAGGGCATGCCCCAAGCTAACTCGGACATTCGGTCGCCCTGCGGCCATCTGCGCCACATATTGCAATGCCTTTCGGGTCGCTGGAGATTCATCCACAACAACGAGAAGTTTTATGCTCTTCATTCGGGGTCGCTTACCTCCGCCTCAATTAGACAACGCTTCGGCCTTGGACGAGCCTTATTACAAGAACAACGATGGCCAATACCAACAGGATGTGGATGAACCCACCCATGGTGTAGGAAGTGATCAGTCCCAACACCCACAGCACTAGCAAGATCACGAAAATTGTCCAAAGCATGAGTTTCTCCTTTCAAAACTGATTCGAGCTTTCTTGTCCTCTGTCCCAACACCACAGGGTGCCACATTATGACTGGAAACATCCGGGGGACATTTGGTCAGTCCAGCACCCCGCCTGCCAACGCTCCGTTTGTAATTCTTTATCCTGTCAACTTCGGTGACATTCCTGACACGCCGGATGTGAGGTGCCTACGCGTTGAGTCAGATCCCGCCAAATCCGGCTCAGATGGCCCGGGGCATTAGCCCATCAGCCATGCCGGACCAGGGTTAGACGGGGCTTGTTGATTTGCAGCGGTTTCAGCAGAACACACTCGCGCCACTGCTGGAAGTAAGCCGATTCCTAAGCGCTGTGGCCCCAGTCAACGTCAGGGTGGAAGAAAGGCTTTCCACAGCGATTGGCCCGCCCTCTGCGGGTGATCAGCACCGACAAAGCCTACCAGTGCTCTGCGTACTCTATGGCAAGAAGCCCAGTATGTTATTTCTAGTGTTGACCATCAATGACCATGTTGATCGCCCTGGTGACCCTGCTGGTAGCCAGACTCGTAAGCTTTCTGGTCTTCGTCTTTCTTGAAGTTCCTCTTCTTGGAGTGGTCCTTGTTATGTGCTTTGTCACCCTTGCCATCACGCATTCCTACCTGGTAGTTTTTGTTTTTCGAGTAATCCTGGTCGTGACCCTGGTCCTGTGATGACGGAGATGCCGCAGCCCGTACCGTGCCTCCGGTGATTCCAGCACTCAGCGCCACCGCCAGAACCCAGACACATTGCCTTAAATTCATTCGCACTCGCATAAGACTCTTCCTCCGTCTTTCGTGTTGATTGATCGAATCTAGTTAGAATTTCCGATTTGGAACGCCGGCTTTTGCATCCTCCGGCCCTGGACAAAATAAATTCGCCACCAGAGCAGGCTCCAACCCCATTGAAGGCGTGAGAAGGGTTACCAACATTCCGACCCTTTTCATGTTTCTCCTTTTAGGGGCTAAGATATTTGAAACGGCTTCGAGTTGCGCCAAGCTAAGCCGTCTCCACTATTTTTCGAGGACTTTCTCCACTTGGCCGATTTTCTTTTGGACTTTCCCGCCTATCTTTTCGACCTGGCCTTCGGTTTCCAAATCGGGATTGTTGATCGCTCTTCCAACATTTTGTTTAACTTTACCTTTCACCTCGTGAATCTTGCCCGCTACCTCATCCTTAGTACTTGCCTTCATCTTATTGCCTCCTTTGAAAATATTTGAATTCTGATGCGCGGCTAAATGCCCTTCGGTTTCACCGTACGCACAACTTGCATGCTCCGCAAATCTCGCGCTCCACGACTAAGTTTAAGAGTCGCTCACTCGCGATCGCGTCTTGACGCCCAGGAGGAGTTAGTTCCTGCGATATCGAGAGTATCCCCAGCCCCCGCCGCCGAGCAAAAATACAACGAGAAGAACGACCAAGATGGTTTGCATGTCTCTACCTCACTCCTCAGAGGAATCTGGTTCTTCTTATTTCCTCTCTAAATAACATCATAAAAGAGGCGAAGATGGATATCTGTTCACTTCGGCACACATTCGCGTTTCGTTTGCCACCCAGGCTGGCTCGTGAAGAGAAACCACCAAGGAGAGAAAACATCTGGTTTATGCGTTTCATGAGCCGCTCCGTTCCTGACCGCGCCCGTCAAATTACACGCATTTCGCAACTGTGCGAAATGGGACTGCATGGCTTACATTTCGATGTCATCATAGATTTATGCTGCATAAGAAAACCAAGAAAGGATCCGGCACCGCGACACATGCCAGCGTCAGGAAGGAAATGGCAAAGCCGCGCATGGCCAGATCGGCAAGAATATCGGAACTCAATTTAGATAGTGCGCGAATTTCAGAACAGCCAAGTGCCACGATGCCCGGGACCGTCGAGAAAATCATCCCGTCTCCACGTCCGAGCCGACCGGAAAAGGCACAGATTGTTGTTGACGGGGCGGACCACGGGCATCGAGATCTCCGTATTGAAAATACGTTAACTGACGAACATGGCGATGATGTGAGGCTCAAAAAGGGTGCGCGCGTTGAGGTTACCGTCACACAAACTAAAGACGTCAACCGCCGCAATTAATGACGACAGTCAAACGACTCGGCGTGAGAGAGTCGGCCTGGGCATTGGTCGCCACAATTCATAGGGTTCTCATCGGCGCGTCCATAAGTGGCCAGATTCATCAATCATTGACCCGATCGCCCGTATTACTGCCCGCAGCGGCTTCGTTCAAACGGCGTACTCTTCAAACGTTTTTCGTTCCATAATCGCTCGGTTAATGACGGCGGTCTTATGCCGCGCCTCCAACGGACAGCGCAATTGCGCGATGTAGCCGTAACGGCGGGCGCCGATATGACATCCTTCACGCCGGGGTGTGATGTAGCGCACAGATTCGGATAGCTCGATCCGGATAAACATATTGATACGGGGGATGGCATCTCGACCAAAACCGATCATCCTTCCGGATGAAAAGACGGAGAAGAGTCAATGTCAAGCAATGTTGGCGGTATTGAACGCGTGGTTCGGATTCTTCTTGGTTTAGCGTTACTTGGCGTCGCGTTCTTTCACGTTCTCACAGGTGCTCTGGCGATACTAGCCTATGCGTTGGGTGGCATCGCCTTGGTTACGGGGCTAATTGGCTTTTGCCCGGCGTGGGCGATCTTCGGTATCAATACCTGCGCAAGGAAGCATGCTAAAGCTGGCGACTCCGGACAGTAAGGAAACATTACCCAGCCAGGACAATTGTGGGGAACCGGGAGCATATGGCAACCGCCGCTCATCGCGAAGCTCCCGATGTGATTGACCCAAAAGAATACGCACGTTGGAGAGAATCCTCCCTCGGTGCCCTTACCGAGCACATCGAAGAAGATGCTATTTTCCGACTCGCTGGAGATCTGCGCGGCAAACGCTTGGTTGATCTCGGTTGCGGCGACGGCACATATTCCATTGCAGCTTCCCAAAGGGGCGCCCATGTAACAGGTGTGGACATTTCAGAAGCTATGCTTGAATCCGCTCGACACCGAGCCTTAGCCATTGGTGCATCCGCTGAATGGCGTCGAGCTCCTGCCGAATCGCTCCCCTACGAATCGGAAACATTCCACATAGTTCTCGCCGTTACTATTCTTTGCTTCCTCAGAGAACCTTTGCAGGCCATGCGCGAGGTACGACGTGTCTTGCGTCCGGGCGGGTCATTTGTTATCGGCGAGCTTGGTAGATACAGCTCTTGGGCGCTATTGCGAAGGGTGCGAGGTTGGCTAGGCTCCTCCACGTGGAGGGAAGCCCACTTCTGGACCATCGGGGAACTGAGGGAATTGCTCCAGCATGCGGGGTTCCAGGTTACCGCCAGTCGCGGGTGCGTGTACTATCCGCCTTCCGGGATTGTGGCGCGTGTTGCTGGCGAACACGATCGCGCATTTTCTTTCTTGGGGCAAGTTGGCGCGGCGTTTGTTGCCATGAGGGCCGAAAAACTTGGACAGTGATAAACACCGGGAATAAAAGCTTCCCGGCGAAGCGACCTTTGCGGCGCAGTCAGTTACAACGCCCACATGTGATTTGGGTCAGGGCACAAAGCCGACGTCATTGTGGTCACGCACGATAAGCGAATGCGAATTCCCTGTTATGAGGTTTGGGCGAGATGATCCTCTGAGATGTCATCCCCCTAGCCCAGCACGACTAAAACCTGATGTGCGACGCCATCATCAGTAAGTGGAATATTTGCGGTAAGTGGAATATTTGCGCGACCGACGAGCACCTTGCCATCCAGACTGACGGAAGCAACGCCGCGAGAAACGCCGGACGGATTGTCCACCCGGATCTGATAGGTGGCTGAATGATACCGAAAATTAATGGAGTAGCTGGGCCAGGTTCGGGGGATGCAAGGATCGATGGAAAGCATCGTGCCACGGACGCGGAACCCGAGAATCGATTCCAGGCCAGCGCGATACAGCCAGCCTGCTGAACCCGAATACCAGGTCCATCCGCCTCGCCCCACGTTGGGCGGCTCGGCATAGACGTCGCCCGCAACAACATAGGGCTCGACTTTGTAGCGCTGCACGTTCGCACGCGAAGAGGTATGGGCAATTGGATTCAGCATCTTGAATAGTTCGCAGGCCTTATCGCCATCGCCAAGCGCCGCAAAGGCAATGACCGTCCATGCGGCAGCATGGGTGTATTGGCCGCCATTCTCACGAATACCGGGCACGTAACCCTTAATGTAGCCCGGGTCGCGTGGCGTGTGGTCAAAAGCTGGTGTGAACAGAAGAATCAGTCCCTCGGGGCGGCGCACCAACTGCTGATCCACAGCAGCCATGGCGCGAGCAACGCGACCCGGTTCGGCAGCGCCGCTCATAATTCCCCAGGACTGNNCCATCATCAAAGTAAGCGCGGCGATACCATTCGCCATCCCAACCATCGCGTTCGAGCGCCGCCTTTAACGCGCTCACGTGAAGCCTCCAGGTCTCCGCGCGCTTGGGTTCACCGCGCGAATCGGCAACTTTGGCAAACTCCCAAAGAATCGTGTGCAGGAACCAGCCGAGCCAAACACTTTCTCCCTTCCCGTGTTCGCCGACCCGATTCATGCCGTCATTCCAATCGCCCGTGCCCATCAGGGGCAGGCCATGGCTGCCAACCGAGAGACTGCGGTCCAGGGCACGCGCGCAATGCTCAAACAGAGTCGCGCGGGTTTCCGAAACACGCGGTTGGAAATAGGATTCATTCTGGCCCTCGGCCAACACATCCCCCTCCAGGAAGGGCACGACTTCGTCCAGCACGGCCATCTCGCCAGTCGTTTCAATGAAGTGAACGATGGCGTAAGGCAGCCAGAGCAGGTCGTCGGAAATGCGCGTTCGCACACCGCGGCCCGAAGGCGGATGCCACCAGTGTTGAACGTCGCCTTCGATAAACTGTCGTGAGGCTGCGCGCAGTAAATGGTCTCGTGTGATCTGGGGTTTAGCCACGCACAGGGCCATCCCATCCTGGAGCTGGTCGCGGAAGCCGTAGGCGCCGCTCAACTGATAGAACGCCGCGCGCGCCCAAACACGCGACGCCAGCGTCTGGTAGAGCAGCCAGCGGTTCATGAGAATGTCCATGGCCGGCTCGGGTGTGGTGATCTGCACGGTGTCGAGCAGATTGTCCCACTGGGCCGTAACCTCAGAAAGAATCGCATTCAAGTTTGCGGTTCGATAGCGGCCCAGCAATTCGCGCGACTGCTCCCTATTCTCTGTTTGGCCCAGGAAAAACACGATTTCCACGGTTGCGTTGGGCCTCAATTCGATCAAAGTCTGCAATGCCGCGCAAGGATCGAGGCCTGCTCCGACCTTCCCGGAAAGTGGACCGCCTTGCTCCAGCGCGGCTGGACGATCGAGTGTCCCGTTGCGCCCCAGGAATTCTGTTCGGTCGCCGGTAACCGAAACTTGCCTGCCGCCAAGATCGGCAAAGGCGATGCGTCCGCCGAATTCTCCGCCCCACACGCTCCTCGCAAAGACGGCCCCTGTTTCCGAATCGATCTCCGTAACGAGATATGGCGCTGAAGCGCTGCGTGAACTTCCCAACACCCATTCGGCATAGGCAGTGACGGAAAGACGCCGCACGCGGCCGGAATCATTCCTCAGAGTGAGCCGGGAAATCTTGATCGGGTCGTGGGACGGGACATATTGCAGCAACTCCGCCAGAATTCCGTGAGACCCATGATGGAATCGACTATAACCATGGCCGTGGTGGGCAATGTAGGGAGCGGCTTCATCTCGAATTGGCAGCGCGGTGGGACTCCACACCTCACCAGTGCTTTCGTCGCGAATGTAGATGGCTTCTCCGGGAGGATCGGTGACGGGATCGTTGGACCACGGCGTGAGCTGATTTTCATGACTGTTGAGCGACCAGGTGTGACCCGAGCCGGATTCCGAAACGAGGAAGCCAAAAGAAGGATTGGCAATCACGTTGATCCACGGCGCGGGTGTCCGCAAACTTTCTCCCAGGACGGTCACATATTCGCGTCCATTATCGGCAAATCCACCTAGACCGTTGAAAAAATCGAGTGCACTCTGGGGAAGCGGCACATCTTGACGTTTGGCCGCGCGCCGCTGCCGCGGGGTGGGAGGAGATGCCACAGCTTCTGCTCGTTGAGATCGAATGATTTGCTCGGACAACGTACCACGCCGGCTGAGCAACACCGATCGCGCGACGGTCTGAAGCAAGGCCCGCTCCTGCGAAGAGATGAGGTCGGCCCGCAGGAGAAAAATATTGCCGCGCACATTGGTTGTATCCGGAGAGAGCCGCAATCGGCTGCCCCGCACCAACCCCTCCAAAACGACCTGCAACTCCTGGGCGTACGAGGAGGACCTTTCATTAATGACGACGAGATCGGCGGATAGTTGTTTCATGCGCATGTATTCATGCGCACGCAACAATTGACGCACGATTTCGAGATCTTCGGTTTCATCGATGCGCACCAAAACAATGGGCAAATCGCCGGAGATTCCGTGGGCCCACAACGCGGACCGCTCCAGTGTGCTGCGGCCCAGCACATCGGAAGGCGGTCGTGAGGAAGCGTTGGAATAAAGCACGGAGTTTGCCAGCCTCTGGAATAAATGGGCTTCGTCGAGATCGATGCCCAAATGATGAAGTTGGACCTGAGCCTGTGTCCAAGCTAACGCCAGCATGCGCTCCACGGTTCTTGGTCCACGGTACTTATCCGCGAGATCCAGGACGCGCTCACGGGCCGGGGCAACGATGGTGGAAAATATAACGCGTGCCGTGGTCCCGGGCGGAATCCTTACCGTATGCCTCAGGCTGATCACTGGGTCGAGTACAGAGCCCGCCGTATTGGAAAGCGGCCGTCCGTCGATAATGGATATGGGTTTGCGCACGTCGTGCCCGCGTCCGATAAACCGCGAGCGGTCGGTCTCAAATTGCAATTCACCGACTGTTTCGCCCTCCACCGCAACCACGTGCGCGGCCCAAACAGCATTCTCTTTATCGGATTGCATGCGGCGAGTTGCAAGCAGTGCGCCGGTATCAGTTACAAATTCAGTCTGAACGAATAAGTTGGAAAACGCCGGATGGGCCACATCGGCAGCCTGCGATACCAGGCAAAGCTCGGCGTAGGAAGTCACTTGAATTTCGCGAGCGCGCGCACCCGAGTTCGTGATAGAGACCCGGCGAACTTCCGCGTCGTCCTCAGGCGAGACGACGACCTCAAGAGTGGTGGTCAGCGCGCGGTCACGCCTTATGAATTCGGCACGGTCTTCATAGAAGGAGGCCTCGTAAGTGTCGGGCTCGATGCCGCTCGGCTGGTAGCCCGCTGACCAGACTTCGCCCGTCTGTGCGTCGCGAAGAAAGATATAACTGCCCCAATTGTCGCGTGTAGCATCCTCCCGCCATCGGGTGACGGCAATATCCCGCCAACGGCTGTAGCCCGAACCCGCCGCGGTCAGCATCACAGCGTACCTTCCATTGGAAAGCAGGTGCGTCCGCGGGATGGGACTATGGGGAGTGGTAAACCGGCGCAGAACCGGGGGAATGAGTTCACGGACATGGGCAGCGGCAGATATTTCTTCCGCGCGAGGCCGCGCCACTTGCACGTCGCGCGGGGTGCGTTCCTGCAAGAGCAGTTCCGTGGCCTGCACCATCGGCTCGGCATGAAAACGTCTGCACATTGCGCCATCATTGGTTAGATTCGCGATTGCGACCAACAACATTCCCTGATGGTGCGCAAAGTAGGTGCGCGCGATGGCGACGGTTTCCCCCTCCGGCAAACGCGTGCTGGTGTAATCAAGCGCTTCATAAAAGCCATACGCGCCGCTTCCACCTGCTTCTTTCAGGCGACGAAAGTTTTTCAAAGCCTCGGCTGGATAAATCATGGCCGCAAGCGCTGTAGCATAAGGTGCAATGACAACATCCTCGCTGAGACCCCGCTTGAGCCCTAGTCCGGGTATGCCAAAACTGGAATATTGATAATCGAGGTTGAGATCGCGCGCATTGTATGCGGATTCCGAAACTCCCCAAGGTGTGCCCCGCTCCGCGCCATATTCGATTTGACGACGCACAATCAATTCGTAGGTCTGGCTCAGCAGACTATCTTCCGGGGAACGCATCACAAGCGCGGGCATAAGGTATTCAAACATTGAGCCCGACCAGGAGAGAAGCGCGGATCCGCGACCCACGGGTGTGAGCGCGCGACCCAGGTGAAACCAGTGCGATACTGGGACTTCACCTTTCGCAATGGCGACAAAGCTTGTCAGGCGCGCTTCCGAAGCAAGTAAGTCATAGCAGTTAGAATCCAAGCTTCCGTCCCCTGCGCAATAACCAATCGAGAAAAGTTTGCGTGTATCGTCAAATAGAAAAGTGAAGTCCATCGCTCGAAACATGAGCCCTGTCGTGTGAACGATGGCTGAAAGGCGGCGGAAGAGCGCGACGGCAGCCACAGCCGAAAGTCTCAACGATTCGGCCAACGCATCGATTCGCGTGATCGTGTCTTGATCTGCCGGAAGACTGTTCATCAGGCGAGTGCGCAGTACCGAAAGCTCGCAGAGAGCAGCATCGAAACGGTCAGGTGCATCCGCCAACGTGGGGACGAAACGCAGAAACGGTTCGATTGCCACCCATTCGGGTGCTCGGTCTCGAAGACCTTTGGCCCATCCTGGATTTCCTTTCGAGTCTAAATGCACCCATGGAATCAGGATTTCCGCATCACGGACGTGGCTTTTGACGCAAGCCCTGAGCGCATCGGCCCAGGTGCGCAATTCAGGTTCGGGATCGTCTCCACGCTCCTGCGCCAGAGCTTGAGCAATATCAGCCACGGTCTGGGCGTGAGCATTCAACTCGTTGAGACGAATCGCCCAGTCCACGGAATCAATTGGCAGCGGTTCAAGAGAGCCCATCATCGCATCGACCGCATTGCTCAGTTGCTTCCGCGTGACGATATGTGTGCGTAGAGTGTCAGGACTTTTGACAAGCGCCTCACTCAACAACCGACCCGTATCCTGCAATCCTTCGAGAAGATGCGGTCCGACGGATGATTTCTCCATCAGCTCCCGGCAACTGTTGCCGAGGGCCAGCAAGTGCCCGGCGAGATTGCCACTGTCCACGGAGGAAACGTACTTGGGATCGAGCGGGTGAAGATCGTGTGTGTCATACCAATTGTAGAAGTGCCCTCGGAACAATTCCATTCGGCCCATGGTCGCCAGCGTGGCTTCGAGCCGCTCGACAGTTTCCAGTGTGCCAAGCCATCCGAAGTCCCGCGCGCAAACCGTTGATAGAAGATAGAGCCCGATATTGGTAGGCGAAGTCCGGTGAGCGACGACTGCTTTGGGCGTTTCCTGAAAATTGTCGGGGGGAAGTGCGTTGTCCTCAGGGGAAACAAATGTCTCGAAGTAGCGCCAGGTCCGGCGAGAAATCAAGCGGAGAGCCTGTGCGTCGGTTGCGGCCAACGGAGTTGTCCCCCGAGACTTCGGCAGATGGCTAATCCAGAGCGCCACGGCAGGAGCCACAGCCGAAAGAACGAGGAACGGAGCCGCCGCAACCCAAGACTGGCGGTGTCCATAGAGCAGAGCCACGATCGACACAACGGCCACCATAACGCCACCGGCCATACGCTTATAGATAGCGGACAGTTTGGATTCCGCCAAAAACTTACACTGTGCTGCTGTCACCCATTCAAGCAAGTTCCTATGCGTGATAAACAGGCGCCCGAGTGTCCGCAAAATCGCATCCGTCATCAGCCATGTCTGGTATGTCAAAAATGTAAAGGACAAGCCGATCTGTGCTGTGCCGAGCGCCAGGTCGCTCAGCACTCCGCGAAGATGGCTTCGGAGGGAAATCCCCTTTCGGCGCGGGCTGAGTCCGATGAAAAATTGTAGTAATGCTGGAACCGCAACGGTCGCGAAAATAAATATCGTCCATAACCAGGGAGAAACAGGGGGGAGAATCCATCCCACAACCAATGTAAGAAATGCGGCTGGCGCAGACAGAGTGCGACGCAGGTTGTCGAGCATCTTCCAACGGCCGATGATCGGAATTCTGACAGGATTTCGTTTCCACGGCCCAAAGTGGCCGCGTCCGAAAAACCAGGGCAAGAGTTGCCAGTCTCCGCGGGCCCAACGGTGTTGGCGTGCTGCAACGGCCTCATATCGCGAGGGGAATTCTTCAAACAGCTCAATATCCGTAGCCAGGGCAACCCGTGCAAAAATGCCTTCGAAGAGGTCATGGCTCAAAAGCGTATTCACCGGCACTTTGCCTGCTAGAGCCGCTTCAAAGGCATCAATGTCGTAGATGCCTTTGCCCGTGTAGGAACCTTCCCGGAATAAGTCCTGGTAAACATCTGAAACGGCCGAAGAATAGGGATCGATGCCGCCTGGTCCGGAAAAAACTCTTTGCGAGAGTGAGCTCGGATGGTTAATCGGCAGCGAAGGAGTGATGCGCGGCTGTATGATCGCATAGCCTTCTACAACGCGCCCTTCGCGATCGCTGAACCTTGGCCGATTGAGAGGATGCGCCATCGTGCCGACCAAACGAGCGGCAGCACCACGCGGAAGGCGCGTGTCTGCGTCGAGCGTGATCACATAACGAACACCTGTAAGGCTTGCTAGGGGACCCACGGCGATCGGCAAAAATGTGGTGCTCGTCGAGCCGCGTAAGAGCTGGTTTAGCTCATGGAGCTTTCCTCGCTTTCGTTCCCAGCCCATCCACTTGCGGTCGCACTCGTTCCATACACGCTTTCGATGGAAGAGAAAAAAGCGTTCGCCATTACCGGGAGCCGAACCATATTTTTTGTTCAGCCGAGCGATTCCATCCACTGCCACGGCGAGCAAATCATTGTCACCCGGCAGGGTTTCGCTCGGCGCGTCCAACCAATCGGAAAGCAGCGCGAAGCGCAGGTCGCCGTCTGGATTGGCCAGATAGTGGACTTCCAATTGCTCAATCTGCCCTGCGACTTCCTCCGAAGTGGTCAGGAGCGTAGGCATCACAACAATCGTTCGCAGATCCCCGGGAATGCCCTGGCGGAGTTCCATGCGCGGCAATCTTCGTGGCCCGAGCAAACCCATGACTGCGCGGTTGATCAGCGCAATCGCCAGGTCCGAGGCCGGCACCGCGGCGAGCAAACCGAGAAGCAAGAGGCCTCCTGCGGTCATGCCAGCTTCGCGTACACGCCATAGCGGCAGCGCCAAAATCAAAGCAGTCACAACAGCAATGGTGGTTAGATAGCCCGGTACCGCAGATCGGACATACAGGAGGAGCAGCCATCGTTTCCAGGAGACGTGAAAACCGAGCTCTTGCTCAAAGGCCGGGCGCCCTCGCGAGATCAGGTGATAGCCGGGCTCGGATTGGCGCTCCTCGCTAACTTTTTGGGAATCAGGCAAGCCTTCACTCGGATCATGGAGTCCCTGCTTCACACGGCGCACGAGATGTTTCGCAACTTCAATTTCCGAGTGTCTCGATCCACGCGCAAGATTTTCGATGGCGTGGCGGTAGTCATCTCGCGTACAAAAATCCATGTCGGCAAAGTGCGTGTCGTTGCGGAGAATTTCGTCAACAAGGCTGACGCTTTCAAAGAATTCCCGCCAGTCAAATGCGGAAATCAGGCGCATGCTGGTAATGATGTTGCGCACGGACACGCTCATGGCGCCTTGCTCCTGGTGTTCGGCGCGGACAATTTCATCGGCGGTTATCCCCGCGAGAGCCAACCTCTGATCGAGCCAAAGCAGAACTGGGCCGACCTTTGGGTCCAGATCACGCAGGCGCTGAACAAGCTGCACGGCGAACGCCGCGTCCAATGGGGCTTTCTCAAGCCGGTCGAGAGCCGGAAGGATCGCAAATTGCCCTCCCGGACCGAGCAAGCTATCGGCCAATGCGTCGGCTTCGTGCCGGGCCGCCCTGCTGCGCACAATGCGCTCCGCTATCCTCCGTAAATTTTCCACCAGCACCACGCGAAGTGTAATGGCCACTGCCCAAAGCTCGCCAATGGTGAGCGGTTGCACCCGCTGATACGCCGCCACAAAACGGCGTAGCGCCTCCGGGTCGAAACGGCTGTCCGTGTGCGCCACAAATGCCCATGCTAATCCGAATACGCGCGGATAGCCTTCCAAATGGCCTGAGGCAAGCTTGGGTAGCATGCGATAGTATCCGGTCGGCAAATCGTCCTGAATCTCGCGAAGCTGTTCGTCAACGATGTGGAAGTTATCGACCAACCACTCCGCCGCAGGCGTAATCGCATGATCCTGCTGAATCGCACGGGCGATCGCCCGATAGGAATCCAATAGCACGCGGCCGTTGTCCACAGCCCGCGGGATAAGCGGGCGCCCCCGGCTCGCTTCGTCCATGATCACCTGTGCCGCCGCAAGACTCTCGGCGTGTTGCTCAAGCCGTTCCAAACTGAACAGTTCGGAGCGTATCGGCTCTTCCGGATTGGGAAGAAGAATGGTCGAAGTGTGATTCTTATTCGTCATGGAAATCAGGTATTGTGGGGCGGAAGATGTCTGCGAGTCCAGTGATCTTTCCCCAAAGAGGATTGAGGGTCACCCAGCCAAATTCAGAACAGCTCTTAATCAGCTTAACAGATGTTTGTGGGAGTGTTGCGGTGCAAGAACTTGCTGAGCTGCGTTTTTTCCAGGTCCAAGTTCGGGGAAAAGGGGCACGCAGCTCAGCAACCGTGACTATTGGTTCGAAGCCTTTTCGGATTCATTGTGGGGCGCGTTCTTCTGCAAAACGCGGACGAGAAGCTGTCCGGCTTCGGGAACGGCAACATTATTTCCCAGCACGATTTCCTTTGCTGTGATCTTCTTGCGATGATAAATCACTTCGTTCGCGTCATCATCCGGGCGAAGAGTGGAACCCTCGAGGGAAATACCGGCAAACAATCCGCGTGATCGAGAATAGCTGAGGATCTCCGCCCGCATATAGGCATCGGTATCTGCTGAAGCGTCGCGGCCTTTTGGACCTGCGGCTGCGGAAGCATCAACGCCGATTTTCACCTGGCTATTGAGAATGGAAGAAGCTCCCTTCTCGTTCATGACGAGGAGGACCAGATCGGTCGCTTGCCCGCCAAGCTGAAATCCAACGCTGGCGCCTTCCAGCGCATACATGGCTGGAGATCCCCATGACCCGTTGAAATGTTCGCCCGTCCGGCAAACCATTGCGCCGCGACCGTAGCTTCCGCCGACAACAAATGCAGCCTTCAGAACGGATGGAAAAACGATAATGCACTCCGCTTTTTCCAGAAGTTCTTGCGGGATGTTGTCGGGCACTCCCATCACTTCCTGCATGACAGTTCCTGAATTTTCCAAGCGTTTTTGTTCCTTGTTCGCGGCGTAGAGTGAACTCGCCGCAAACATGATGCAGACACCAAGAGTCAATTTACGAAACATCGCTAACCTCCACAATTCGCTTGCTAGTTGATAGATTTCGACTTGAACTAAACTCTCTGCAAACCGCGACCTTGTTATGCTTTTCGCTTCGCGCCAATAACGAGCAGGACAGCCCCGGCCGTCAAAGCCAACCCTCCGATGATGGGCGGGAGAGGGACGTGTTCTTGAGTGTCTGCTGTGGCGTGAATCGGCCCTATATCGAGAACTTTTTCCTGGCGGGTATAGCTAAATCCTTGGTACACGAGCGCCAGAATCCCCAGAGCTGCCAGCAGAATACCCAAGAGGGTGATTGATTTCATGTGTTATCTCTCCTCGATTAGGCGATTGGTCTTCGACCCTGGATGACACGAAAGAGGACGACAACGATGGCCAGAACCAACAGGATATGAATAAAACCACCCATCGTGTAAGAAGTGACGAGCCCGAGGAGCCATAAAAACAGCAAGATTACAAAAATTGTCCAGAGTATTTTATTTCTCCTCATCAAACGATTGGAATTTCAGTCGCTTGGGTCTCGCCGAGAAAATCTGGAATGGGAGGGGATTTGGGCCGATTGATACATTGTTTCCGGCATCCATCCATCACACACCACGCCGTAACTCTTTCTAATTTTCCCAGATCAGCATTCTAGGTGAGAGGAAAGCGCTCGTCTGTTCAGTTGTGCACAGTCCCGGATCGTACTGCGATATTTCTTCGCAGCTCATGACCTTGCGTAGGCGGCGATGAGACGGCGGGAAAGCGCGATCATGTTACGCGATGCAGGTCGAGTCCAGATTGCCACCTGGACGCTTGCGCACCAGACAAGGAATACCCCCAGCACAACCAGACCCAGTAAGAAAAAAGCCACACTAAAGAGGGCCAAAGACGCGAGAAGCTCGCGCACGTAGTAGGAATATAGACTGAACCCCATGATCACCACACTGACTCCACACATGCATTCTGTTCCTTTGAGTTCACGCAATGAATCCCCCAATCTCCATCGGCGAGGCCTGAATTGTTGGAACCGCGAGCATCGGGAAAGAATTTTCCCAGCCCTCAGTCGTTGTTCCTGCCATCCTCATCTCGCCATCTATTGCAACATCCTAGACGGGGTAAAGGCAGGCGTCTGTTCACTTTTGCTCACAACCGCTAATAAGTTCTCAGATGAGTGGGTGTTGCACACACTCCGCCACTTGATTCCGTTTGGCGTGAGTTCAGATCTGAACTAGGCAAGCGGAATCGACGATGCCACCGCGGGTTGGGGGACAATGTCGGTCAGAAATCTGATTTGTTGTATGGCGTGCGCCAGAGTCCTGGAAACAGGGACCTGGGCGATGTCACCGATCCGGTTTGCAGCTTTCATCGGATCGCCGGCATAATTCCATAGGCCGATCACAATCTCTAGATCCGGAGATTGCGCACGCAATCTCTCGTATAACTTTCGGGTGTGGGCGATTGCAAACGGCGGGAGTGCGGACAGGCACACGACTGCCGGTCTTTCTTCTGACACCTGGGCGAGCATTTTAGCGGTTGTCCCAATCTTGAGGAAGTGCGCCCGATAGCCCGCTCTCTCCAAAAGATGAGCCAACATAGTGCCTACAATTTCATCTGACTCATCTCTGACAGGCATACACACAACAAGGCTTGCTTGGTTAGTGGCTCTTTCTTGTGGGGATGACGGAGATGGGTCGCTCAAAGCCGTCTTATCCGCGTCCTTCGCATTCAGCCCACGTTGTTCATTGCTTCGATCGTTGGTCTCTTCCACTAGTTCTTTGACGTTCTGGAAGACGAAATCTTCCGTTGCCTCGTCAAGCTCGCTACGGTGGCGGTCTTGCTCCACCAAACTTAATGCGGGGATCAGTACAAGATCATAGAGATCCTCCAGGGGTCTGTCCTTCAGATAGCTTTCCAGCACTTGTTTGGCTTCATTCTGATCCGTTGCCAGCAGGCGCTGGTAAAACTGAGCCTCCGGCGGCAGAACCGGCTCGTCTCCCAGAATTACGTGCAAGAATCCCAAACGAGGGACGTGGTGGGCCATGACTACAAGGCACACCGTCAAAGGAGTTGATAGAACCAAACCTATCGGCCCCCAGAGCAACGCCCAGAAGACGGCTGCGAATAGGATAGCCAGGGCGGAGATGCCGGTATGGGCTCCATATAGACTCGGCTCGACAAAATTGCTGACCACCAGTTCGATGACCACGAAAAGCCCGATGATGATAAGCGTCCTAGTCCAACCGTCGAACACCGCTAACGACAACAGAATTGGCAATATTGCCCCTATAGGAGGCCCGATATAAGGAAGAAACCGCAGCATTCCTGCGCCCACGCCCCAGAGTAGAGCATTCGGAATGCCGATGAAATGCAGGGCGACACCCACGACCAGGCCGTAACAAGCATTGATAATGAACTGCAGAAATACGTAGCGGCTGACTCGATGCGCAGCATCGTCTAACGCACGTGTCATCAGGTTCAGGCGTCCCCGCCCGGCCAAGCGGATGAAACGATTGCGCAGGTCCTCTCGCCGCATCAGCATGAAAATGGTGAAAACGACCACGATCCCGGCAGTGCCGAGGGGACCCAGCACGTTGCGGGCGGACTCCAGCATATTGGTGGGTGGCGAAACCACTGCTACGGGAAGGGGGCGTGCCATAGAAGGCGATTCCGACACGCCGCTTTTTCCCCTTACTGAAACGCTAGTTGACTGGTCCGCGAGTTCTTTGTCCAGCTCCGCCATGGTGTCGCTGGCCTTGTTCAACCTTTGGCCCATTTGGCTACGTAGCGATTCGATTTTATGTTTGATGTTCGTTCGGTAACTCGGAAGTTGGTTGGTCACATTGACTAATTGATCCGTTACCATCCAACCGACCGAGCCCATCGTGGCGACAAAAAATACCATCACGAACAAGACAGCCAGCCCTCGAGGCAATCGAATGCATTCCAGCCAGGTCACCACCGGCGTTAGTAAGAAACTAAAGAGTATTGCTAGGGCGAACGGAATCAGGACTACTCTCGCAAGGTAGAGGGTCGCGATTACGACAACTGCGACGATAACAGCCAGCAGGTAGGAAAGGTCTCGGAATGGATTCGGGCGGGCCAAAGTTAGGACACCTTCTTACTGATCAGGGGGATGTTGTGTCATGTGCGTAGTTCCGGTCTGCTGCTGTTATGAATTGGAAAGAGGACAAAAGCGCCTCCCCTTCTTGCAACTCGCTATTTTCGGCATCCCCGGCAATAGTCTGAGAAAGAGACTTATAATTCTTTTTGTGTCCGCACGCGCTTCTCCGTGGACGCGATGTCCTGCGCTTCTGTCCGCTCCAGGACTTCCTCCTCGCCTTCCGCAATGGCCAGACGGCTCAAACAATAAATTTGACACATCGAGGACTTTGAATCTGTTCAATATGAAACAGATAGGTCTCTCAAGCTTATAGGCGTGGATGTGCGGGACTGGGTGGCTCCACGGAGGGAAACCCTGTCGTTTGGGGCCAGCAAACAAAAGGATTCTCTTTCGACAATCTACATTTAACGTGAATGAGTTGAGCAGCTTTGTCGTAAGTAGCTGTGATCTTGGAAGCCTCTTTCGCCTGGAGGAATGTGTGCAAAAGCGAACAGACGTCTTTTTTCGAAGGACTTAGAATGGTGAAGTGTCGGGAGCAATGCAATCGGTTAGAAGCATGAGAAATCATATCAACCATAGACATGAAATGTTTTTTCTTACAGTAGTCCTTATTTATTTACCGTGACTCCGAATTTTGCGTACAAAACCCCTGCCAGTTTTACGGAAGGGGAAAGGAGAATTGGCTCTTGTCCGTCTGGGAAAGAAGAGGTTCTTTCTTTCCTAAGCGTTAAGAATAATCGTCGCTCGCGGTTCAGACGGATCGAGGAATGTCGAGAAAGAGAGTCGCTTCAAACCTATGCCGAACACACAATTACACTGGTCTGGCACTTACTCATCCTGGTTGGGCAAGTCGGTGGTTTTGCACGTGACCGCGGGACAATTGCAAACGGTGTTGCCCTGCACGGTCATCGGAGAGTCGGATGCAGCCCTGCGTATCCGCATTGGGGAAATATTTGATATAGATATCTACAAGGATATGATCCTAGGTGTGGAGCGAGATCTCCTCCGGAGCAGACGTCCTCCTAACATGTCAACAACCGCAGGAAGCAAGCTGCCTACCTTCGCTTGATTGCCCTCCGGGCAGTGTTAAATCAAATACCTATGTGCCCGCAAGAGGATAGGCGCCTTTCTTCGGCCGTGTCATACGATGCTTGCTTATAGTTCATGGAGAAAACGAAGGCCATCCATGCGCGCACATGAATATTTCAAGATGTAATGATCATCCCCACCGCTGCCGCAGTCATGACGCCAAAGGTCGCCCAGCCTAAGTACCTGAGTAGTGGCGGATTCACGCGATTACCCATTACTTTGTGGCTACTGGTTAGGAGAATGACAAGTAGGATCAGAGGCGGCGCCAGGAGGCCATTGATTACCGCCGACCAGAACAGCATTTTCACCGCGTTGAACCCCATGTAATTCAGCACGAAGCCCAACGCCATCGCAACGGCCATGACGGCATAGAATTTGCGCGCGATTCTTGGCTTGTCGGCCATTGAGCCACGACACACTGCTCCTTCCGCCACCGCGAAAGCACATGATCCCACGAGGACCGGCACGCCCAACATTCCAGTGCCGATCAAACCCAGGGTGAAGAGTAGGTAGGC